>CAZTCJ010000066.1:0-22434 GCA_964612085.1 uncultured Alphaproteobacteria bacterium | reverse complement strand
GGATTACGGCATTTGCAAGGCAGAAAGGGCAAGCGTTGCCAAGTCGCAACGCCCGCAGTGTCCCTGCCGTTCGTCGCAAAATGATCGTTGCCTTGCGCGCCTGACTGTAGCCTTTTCATCGCTGCGTCCGGCGGCGTGGAGATAACCGCGAATGCTCTGCATCAGGAGCATGACATAAATGCGAAGTCTCAAACGAATTTCGCCTGCCGGATGTGCCGTGCCGCTCTGCATAAGCGGCGCGCGAAAAACGGAACCGGCGCAAGAACCGGTGAGGTGAGAATTGGGGGATGAGCGTGTATCTGCATGGTCGGCGAGCAATCGCCGTGGCCCTGATTGGGGCTTTCTCTATCCTGGGCGGGCTCTCGTTAAGGGCGCAGGAAACCGGCCCCGCGAGCGAAATTCGCAACGGCGCTGAACGGCCGTCCATCGCCATCGAGCGCATCGGGGCCGGCGAGGGGCCGGAGATCGATGGTGTGCTGACGGATGCCGTGTGGCAGCGGGCCTCGGTGATCGAGGATTTCCGCCAGGTCTTTCCCACCCAAGGGGCAACGCCCACCGAGCGCACGCAAGTCTTTCTGCTGTATGACGACACCACGCTTTATGTGGGCGTTCATGCCCATGATGAGAATCCCGGCGCGATCGCCGCGACGGTGATGAACCGGGACGGCAATATCGGCCAGGACGATTTCATCAGCGTCTTGATCGATTCCTACAATACCGGTCGGGATGCCTTCGGCTTCGAGATCAATCCGGCGGGCGCGCGCCGTGAAGGCCTCGTTGAGAACAACGACAGTTTCAAATCGGAATGGAACACCATCTGGCGGGGCAGGGCGCAGATTACCGAGACCGGCTGGGTGGCGGAACTGGCCATTCCGTTCCAGAGCATTTCCTTCGATCCGGCGGCTGAGAGTTGGGGCTTACAGGTGGTGCGCCGCATCGCCCGGCGCAATGAGGAAATGCGCTGGGCCGGGATCAATCAGTCCTTCGGGCGCATCGATATGACGCTTGCCGGGCGCCTGTCCGGCATCACCGATGCCAGTCAGGGCCTGGGTCTCGATATCGAGGCGCTGAGCACGGTACAGTGGATCCGCAATTGGGAGCAGCCCGGACGGGAAGACGATATCCGCCTTATTCCCAGCGGCAATGTGTTCTACAAGTTCACGCCCTCGCTCACCGGCACGCTGACCATCAATACGGATTTTTCCGATACGCCGCTCGACTCCCGCCAGGTCAATACGGGGCGCTTTTCCCTGTTCTTTCCGGAGACCCGCGATTTCTTTCTTCAGGACGCGGCGCTTTTCGAATTCGGCGGCAGGCCTTTCAACAATGTGAACGGACTGCCGTTCTTCTCCCGGCGCATCGGCATCGTCGATGGCGAGACGGTGGGACTCACGGCGGGCGCGAAATTCTCAGGCTCGGCGGGGCCGTTCACCATAGGCGCGCTCAGCACGCGGGTCTCCGGCGGCGACGATCTCGACCCGCAAATCCTGTCGGTGCTGCGCGCCTCGGCCCGTGTCCTGGGCGATTCCCGCATCGGCATCATCGCCACCAATGGCGATCCCACGGGCACCAGCGATAATACAGTGGTGGGAGCGGATTTTCAGTTCCTGGACAGTACCGTGTTCGGCGATCAGCGCCTGGTGGCCGATGCATTCTTCCTGGCGAGCCGCTCCGACCGGCCGGAGGAGCAGGGCAACGCCTACGGGCTGGAGATCAGTTATCCGAACGACCGGATCCGGACCTTCTACCGCTTCAAGCATCTGGACGCGGACTACAATCCGGCGCTGGGCTTCGTGAACCGGACCGGCATCCGCACCCATGACAGTGATCTGCGCTACCGCTGGCGGCCCGAGGACAGCTATCTGCGCTTTTTCGATGTGGGCACCTGGTTCGACATGGTGACCGATCTCGACAACACGGTGCAGGACCGCACCAACGGCATCTGGTTCGGCGGCGGCAATCATATCGGCGATGAGCTGTTTCTCAATTTCTGGAATTCGGTCGAAGTCATTCCGGAGCCGTTCTTTCTGCCCAATGACGTTCTGGTGCCCGCCGCCCGCTATGAATGGAACCGGGGGAATTTCTGGTTCAGCTCGTCAAGCGCCCGGCCCGTCCGCTTCGAGATCGAATATGTCTGCTGCAGCTTTTATGACGGCACCCGCCATTTCCTGGACATGGAACTGGCCTTGCGCCCGTCGCGCTATTTCAATATCGAGTTCAACCATCTGATCGACAAGTTCATCCTGCCCACCGGCTCCGTGACCATCCAGGTCAGTTCGGTCGATCTTAACATCAATATCTCACCGGATATTCAGTTCACCTCCCAAATGCAATATGACAATATCTCCCAAGGCTTTTCCTTCCTGGGGCGACTGTTCTGGGAGATCCGGCCCGAGACGGAACTGTTCCTGTCGGTCAGCAATGCGGCGATCACAAATATCCGGGATTATCGAACCCTCCAGTCGGGCGCCTCGATCCGCGTCGGCAACACCTTCCGGTTTTAAGACCCGCCGATCCGCGCGGGGGGTTCGAGCTGCAATCAGCGCTTGTATCGGGCCGGGCCTTAAGGCATACTCCGCGCATCCTGGCGGGTGGCCGGGCACAACAGATCGATTTAGTCCTTATGGAGACGGAAATGCGCGTGACAGTGATTGCGCTTGCGGCGGCTCTGGGCTTGACGCTGGCCGGTGGAGCGATTGCCGAGGAAAAGGCGAAGAAAGACGGCAAGGACAGTGAGGAAACCATCACCGTCCGCAGCCAAAATGTGGTCGAACTGGACGTTATGCCGGTGCGCGAGGCCCGCAAGACGCTGCGCAGCCATCTGCGCGAGAGCGGCAAGGGCCGGGGCCGGATCGACCGCTCCTGGAAGAAGGGCAAATACTACGTGGCCCGGGTGATCGGCGGCTTCAATCATCCGCTCGGCACCTATGCGGTGGACCGCACGGACGGCTCCGTGCGCCGGGTCAGCGCCCGCTGAGCATCAGCCCATGACGGCGCGAGAAGGCCGGGGTCTCCCGGCCTTTTTTGTTTGTTGCGGGCGGCAGGGTGCCTTTCGCCAAGCGAAATGCACGGTCCGAACCTCGCGCCGTGCACCGCGCTGGCGCCTGGTGCACCCTACGGGCCATCGCCCTTGGCCGGCGCCGGGGACCAGCCGGATCTTGCGTCCGCGCGCGAACCGGTGTCCCTTAAGGACTGTCTGTCTCAGTCGCCGGAGAGTGTCCCATGCGCCTTGCCGTTCTGTTCGTTTTGCTGGCCGCCGTTCTGCCCGCCCGCGCGGAAGACGCGCCCGACGCCCAGGCGCTGATCGGCACCTGGTCCGTGGATCTGCGCCCCACGCCCGGCGCGGCCCCGTATTTTCAAACCCTGACCATCACCGGCGTGGACGGCACCGCGCTCGAAGGCACATTCTACGGCACGCCGTTCACGGAGGGCCGGGTCAACACCGATTGGGATACGGTCTATTTCGCCTTCGTCACGGAAGACGGTTCCGGGCCCTACGCCCATTCGGGCCGTCTGGAGGGGGGCGTGCTGAAGGGCTTGAGCCTGTCCACGGGGCGGGATTTCCTCAGCGTTTGGACGGCGGCGCGCGCGGAGGACTGAACGATGACCGTCAGTGGACAAAGCACCGGGGCCGGGCGGCCCGTCCTCGTCACGCCCTATCACAAAGAAGACCGGCCGATGCTGGAGCGCTGTCTCGACTCCGTCGCCGCCCAGACCGTGCCATGCGATCATGTGGTCGTCGCCGACGGCTTCCCCCAGGACTGGATCGACGCGCGCCCGGTGCGCCATCTGAAGCTCTCGAAAGCCCATGCCGATTACGGCAACACGCCGCGCGGGCTCGGCGCGCTGCTGGCGGCCCATGAAGGCGCTGCGGGCATCGGTTTTCTCGATGCGGACAATTGGCTGGAGCCCGACCATGTGGAGCGCTGCCTGGAGGCCGCCAAATATGCCGGTCCGCCCATCGATGTGGTGATCGCCCGGCGCTATCTGGTGCGCCCCAACGGCACCATCATCCAGTATTACCGCGATCCGCCCGCGAACGAATTCGTCGATACCAATTGCTTCTTTCTGATGCCCGGGGCCTATCATCTGATCCCGGTCTGGATCCAGATGCCCAAGCCCATCGCCTCCATGTGCGACCGGATTTTCCTGGAAAGCATCCGCGCGGCAGGCCTCAACGGCGTCGTGGTCAAGAAGACCACGGTCTATTATTACTGTCTGTATGAGGATGTCTATCGCGCCATCGGCGAGACGCCGCCTCCAAACGCGCGCAAGGTAGACGCCAAGCCGATCGAAGACTACCTGCTCAACATCACCCCGCGCGAACACGAGGAAGCGAGCCGCCTTGTGCGCTTCAAGCTGGGCGGGCGCAAGAAAAAGCCGGGCGCTACTGCTTGATAGGCGGATCGCCCGGACGCGGATCGGGCTGGGCGTCCAGACCCACCTGTCTGCGGCACATCTCCCTGATCGCTTTCCAGTCCATGGCGACAGCCATGTTCGCCTGCAGGCAACGGTCGTAGGCGGACGGTCCGCGCGGGCCCGACGAACAGGCGGCGGCGAGGATCAGGGTGCTGACGAGACACGCAATCCGGCACAAGGGCATGGGTCGGTCCCTCAAGACTTCTTGGTGATAGCCAGAGGATTGGGGCCCCAGAAGCGGGACAAATCGGGCAGAGCGGGCGCCTTCTCGATGGCGAGCAGCAGCTCGATCCACTGGCCCGGCGTCTCGACGCCGCCATGGGTGAGCAGCATTTTCGCCTTGGTGACCAGCTCGGCGAGGGACAGCGGCGCTTCCGGATCGCCCTTGGCGTGCTTGACCGCCGCGTCGAGCCTGGTGCCGTCGCGCAAGGTGGCCGAGACGCTGGCGCCCCAGGCGTCCGGATACGGCGCTTCGTAGGCCGGATCGAGCATCAGGGTGACCCGGGCGCGCACCGGCCCGACGCGCTTGCGGGCCTCTTCGCCGAAGGCGCTGAAATCCACCTTGCCGTCGTTGAGGGCCGCACCGACGCAATGCTGGAGCGAGAATTTGGCCTGATAGTCCGAACGGGGAGAAATCCGGTCGCAGACATCGATCGCCGCCTGATAGGTGCGCACATGAACCGCGCCGATGGTCTCAGGCCCCAGGCCCCGTTCCTGGATCGCCGCCCTCAAGGACAAGGCCGCGTCGATCGCCGGATGGGTGTGGCGGCAGCACGGCCAGGGTTTGATCGAGGTGGCGTGGACCTGCCAGGGCGCGTCCGGCTCTTCGAGCACCTTGCCGGGCTGAGCGTCCGGGCAGGTGGCGGCGAAGAAGCCCCGGTCGCCTTCGAGGATCCGCCGGGGGCCGGTGAAGCCCGCCTTGGCGAGGCTGGCCGCGAGCCAGCCCGCTTCCGCCGCCCGTCCCGCATGGAGATGCTTGCTCATGGCGCCGTCGGCCAGGAACTCCCAAAGCCCCGCGCTTTGGGTGCCTGCATTGCCCAGGGCATGGGCCATGGCTGCGCTGTCTAGACCCAGCAGCGAGCCGGCCGCGACGGCGGCGCCGAACGGTCCGCAGGTCGCCGTGTTGTGCCAGATCTTGTAATGGCTCGGGCCGACCGCCATGCCTACGCGGGTGGCCGCCTCGACGCCGCGAATGACCGCGTCGAGAAATGCCGTGCCGTCCGCGCCCACGGCCCGCGCCGCGACCCAGGCGGCAGGCACCACGACGCAGCCGGGATGCACCACGGAGGCCCGGTGCAGGTCATCCGTTTCCAGACTGTGGGTGAACGCCCCCATGACAAAGGCTTCCCGGCCCGGATCCCGTTCGGTGCCGGCGTTCACGGCATGATACCAGTCGCGCACCAGGCGGCCCGGTTCGGTCACCCGGCCCGCGAGCGCGTTGGCCACGGCGTCCAGCACCAGAATGGCCGCCGCCCGGCGGTCCGATGCGGTGATGGGTTTGCGTAACGCGAGGACGGCCAGCGCTTCCGAAAGGCTTGCCGTCGAGGAGACATACGTCATGATCGCCCTTTGGTAATCCAATGGTGCCCCAATAGCCGGACGCATCATGGCGCAAAGCCGCGTCAGCTCAAAGGGCAGGCATAGCCACAGCCTCATAACCTTTGTTAGAAAGACTAAGCTTTCCGTGAGTCAGGTAGGAGTAAAGCGGTGAAGATCATCGCTCGGACCCAAGATCGAGGCGCATTGAAGCGTCTTTCCAGGAAAACCCTGCATTTTGGCGCTGTCTTGGCGGGCGGTGCGCTGCTGGCCGCCTGCGGCTCGACCCGCGGCGACGTGACCGAGAGCGGCCTGCCGGCCCCGACGCCGGTGACCGGCACCGTTCAGGAGTTCAAGGGCGGCACCTTCAAGGTCGGCAAGCCCTATAAGATCCGGGGCAAATGGTACAAACCCGAAGCCGACTGGGCGTATGATGAAAAGGGCGAAGCCTCCTGGTACGGCGACAAATTCCATGGCCGCAAGACCGCCAATGGCGAGGTCTTCAACATGCACGCCATGAGCGCGGCCCATCCCACCTTGCCCATGCCCTCCATGGTGCGTGTGACCAATCTCGAAAACGGCAAATCGGTGGATCTCAGGGTCAACGACCGGGGCCCGTTCGCCCATAACCGCATCATCGATGTCTCCAAGCGCGCCGCGAAGGAGCTGGGCTTTTACCGCCAGGGCCGCACGCAGGTCCGCGTTCAGATCCTAGGCCAGGCGCCCTTGGAAGTGCGGGTGGCCGCCGCGCCTGTGAAAAAACCGGCGAAGATCCGCCGGAAAGAGCGCGAGACCAAGATCGCCGCCGCCGATCTGCCCATGCCCAAGGTGGCCGCCGCCGGATTTACGCCGTCATCCGCCGCGCTTGGGCGCATGTCCGATCTGATCCGCGACGCCATGCTGCCGGATGTCCCGCCCGCTGACGCCGCAGCCCAGGCCGAACCGGTTCTGGTGGCCGCCAATGGCGATGAAAATCTTGACGCCCTGGAAGATGTCATCCGCCGGGCCGAGGAGCGTCGCCGCAAAGAAGAAGAGAAACGGCGCAAGAAAGCGCTGCCGCCTTTGCCGCCCACAATGCCGCGCTCGGTCGCGGCGGGACCGTCGGCGCCTGCCGGTCAGACGCCAAACCCGACCACATCCTTGCCGCAAGCGGAGCCTATCTACATTCAGATCGGTGCCTTCCGCCTGGCGCGCAATGCCGAGGAAGTGGTCGCCGAACTGTCGGCCCGCTTCGGCGATCTGGGCGCGCCGGTGGTCACGCCCGTGACCGTCAACGGCTCCGAACTGCACCGGGTCCGCATCGGTCCGCTGAGCGATGCGGATCAGGCGGAACGGGCGGTGCGCGATCTCATCGGTTCGGGGTATCGCGACAGCAAACTGGTTTACGAACGCCCAGCCCCTGCGGCCGGCGGCGTGGCAAGGGAGTAAGACATGGGATTTACGAGACGTCCGGCGCGGTCCGGTGTCATGGCATGGATGATTGTGGCACTGACGGCTCTGTGGGGCGGCACTGGCCTGGCGGCTGCGATCGAGACGCCCGCCAAATATGCCGTGATCATGGATGCCGAGACCGGCATGACGCTCTGGGGCAAAAATCCCGACGAGCCCATGGCGCCCGCGTCCATGAGCAAGCTGATGACCCTTGAGATGCTGTTCAGCCGTCTGAAGTCCGGCGAGATCAGCGAGGACGACACGTTCCTTATCAGCGTCAACGCCTGGAGGAAAGGCGGCGCGGCGTCCGGCTCGTCCACCATGTTCGCCGAAGTGAACAGCCAGGTGCCTGTCAAGGATCTGATCTCTTCGATCATCGTTCAGTCGGGAAACGATGCCTGCATCGCCGTGGCCGAAGCGATCGGCGGCACGGAAGAAAACTTCGCCGCCATGATGACCGAACGGGCCCGCGAACTGGGTCTGGAGACCGCCGTCTTCCGCAACTCGACCGGCTGGCCCCATCCCGAACACCGCATGACGGCCCGCGAACTGGCCAAGTTGTCGCGCCATATGATCGAGACCTATCCGGAATATTATCCCCTGTTCGACGAACGGGAATTCACCTGGAACAATGTCCGTCAGGAGAACCGGAACCCGCTGCTCTACATGTTCGCGGGCGCAGACGGTTTGAAGACCGGCCATACGGAAGAAGCGGGCTACGGGCTCACCGGCTCCGCCATCCGCCAGGGCAAGCGCTTCATCCTGGTGGTGAACGGGCTTGGCTCGAAGAAAGAACGGGCCAATGAAACCGCGCGCCTGATGCGCATGGCCTTCGGCTCCTTCGTCAAGGAACAGGTCCTGTCGGCGGGCGATCTGGTGGGCTCTGCAGAGGTCTTCCAGGGCGAAGAGAAAAGCGTGCCGCTGGTAATCAATCAGGATGTGGCCACTTACGTCCACCGGTCCGCGCGCAAGGATATCGAGATCAAGCTGACCTACAACGAACCGGTCGAGGCGCCGGTGACCAAAGGCCAGACCATCGGCACCCTGAGCGTTCTCGTGCCCGGTCAGGACATGATCGA
This sequence comes from uncultured Alphaproteobacteria bacterium, assembly GCA_964612085.1. Lineage (GTDB taxonomy): Bacteria > Pseudomonadota > Alphaproteobacteria > JAJFIK01 > JAJFIK01 > CAZTCJ01. The sequence continues at coordinate 13,969 of CAZTCJ010000066.1, read as the reverse complement.
GGTGCCGTTGCAGGCCGCCGCCGATGTCAAAGAGCTGGGCTTTTTCGGCAAGCTTCTGTTGGGCGCGAGCAATCTGTTGATGGGCATGGTGCCCGAGGATCCCAAGAAATCCGGCGCTGGATCCACGGCCGAGAGCAGCGCCCAGTGACCGGCGCGGCGCGCGGACGGTTCATCACGCTGGAAGGCGGCGAGGGGGCGGGCAAGTCCACTCAAGGCCGTCTGCTGGCAGAGCGCCTGCGCGCGCTCGATCTCGCCGTGGTGCAGACCCGCGAACCGGGCGGCGCGCCGGGGGCGGAGGAGATCCGCAAGCTGCTCGTCAACGGTCCGCCGGAACGCTGGACGCCCATGACAGAACTCCTGCTCATGGCAGCCGCCCGCGCCGATCATCTGGAGCGCACCATCCGGCCCGCGCTGAAAGACAATGCCTGGGTGATCTGCGATCGCTTCATGGATTCGACCACCGCCTATCAGGGTTACGGCCATGGGCTCGATCTCGATCAGGTGGCCCAGGCCAACCGCCTTGCCGTCGGTGACACCGTTCCGGATCTCACTGTGATCTTCGATCTGCCGGCGGAGGCCGGGCTGGCGCGCGCGGAACGGCGGGCAGGCGGCGAAGACCGGTTCGAGCGCATGAACAAGAGCTTTCATGACCGTCTGCGGCATGGCTTTCTGACCATCGCCAGGGCCGAGCCCGGCCGCTGCGTGGTCATCGATGCCGCTCAGGACCCGGATAGTGTGGCGCGCAGCGTCTGGGATGCCGTCAGAACACGCCTCTTGGAGACCAGCGATGGCCCGCCGCAGCAAACCCGTTGACGAGGCGCCGGAAACGCCGGAAGCGGACCGCCGGGGCGATCTGCCCCATCCGCGCGGGACCTTGAGCCTGTTCGGTCATGACGGCGCCGAACGGACCATTCTCGAGACGCTGCGAACGGGCAAACTGCCCCATGCCTGGCTGATCGGCGGGCCCGAGGGTATCGGCAAGGCGACACTCGCCTACCGCTTCGCCCGCGCCATGCTGGCCCATGGCAATGGGCCGGGTCTGCCTGCGAGCCTTGAGGTGGATGCGGAGCATCCGGCGGCCCGGCGCATCGCCAGCGGCGCCCATCCGGATCTGGTGGTGCTGCGCCGCCCATACGACGCCACCAAGAAACGGCTGATGACCGTCCTGACGGTGGACGAAGTGCGCCGTCTACAGAACAGTTTCGCCCATCATGCGGGCGATGGCGGCTGGCGCGTCGCCATTATCGACAGCGTTGACGACATGAACCGCAATGCCGCCAACGCGCTTCTCAAGGTTCTCGAAGAACCGCCGCCGCGCGCGCTTTTGCTGTTGGTGGCCCATGCGCCCGCGCGCCTGTTGCCGACGATCCGGTCGCGCTGCCGCAGGCTGACGCTCAATCCGCTCGGTGAAGATGCCTTGGGCCGCGTGTTCGAGGCGCAAGATGTTCGTCTGGATCCGGAAGACCGGAACGCCATCGTGCGGCTCGCCGACGGCAGCGCGGGCCGGGCGCTCGACCTGGCGAAAGGCGACGGGCTCGCGCTCTACCGCACCCTGGTCCATCTGCTCGGCCGCTTGCCTGCCGTCGATGCGCCCGCACTCCACGGTTTCGCCGACAAGGTGGGCGGGCGCGGGCGCGAAGCTGCCTTCGAGACCATGAGCGCGCTCATGGAAGTCTGGTTCGCCCGCTTGATCCGCGCCAGCGCCACGGACCGGGCGCCCGCCGATGTGATCGAGGGCGACGGGGCGCAGATCCACGCCCTTGCGGCGTCCCGGCCTCTTGATGCCTGGACCGGGGCATGGGACAAGATCGCCGCGTCCTTCGCTCAAGGCACGGCGCTCAATCTGGACCGCAAACAGCTCGTCCTGACCGCTTTTTTCACGCTCCAGGCCGCGGCCCGGGGCTGATCACCGGATCACGCACATGCGCGTCGACAGCCATTGCCATCTGGATTTTCCGGATCTCGCCGAAGATAGGGACGGCGTGCTGGCCCGCGCGGCGGACGCCGGTGTCGGCACCATGGTGACCATCAGCACCAAGATGTCCACCTTCGAGGCCGTGCGCGGCGTGGCGGAAGACCATGATCACATCTGGTGTTCGCTAGGCGTTCATCCGCACCATGTGGCGGAGGAAGAGCGCGTTCCGGCGGAGCGGCTGATCGAGCTGGCAAGCCATCCCAAGGTCATCGGCATCGGCGAGACGGGCCTCGATTATTATTACGACCGCAGCCCGAGGGATGTTCAGGCGGCGAGCTTCCGCACCCATATCAAGGCGGCCCGCGAGACCGGTCTGCCGGTGATCGTCCATACGCGGGACGCGGAGGAAGACACCGCAAAGATCCTGCGCGAAGAGATGGAGGAGGGCGCCTTTACCGGCCTGCTCCATTGTTTCTCGTCCGGTCCCGGCCTCGCCCGCGCCGCCATCGACCTTGGGCTTTACATTTCCTTTTCCGGCATTCTGACCTTCAACAAATCCGAGGAGCTGCGCGAGATCGCAGGCCAAGTCCCTGAAGACCGTCTGCTGGTGGAGACCGACGCGCCCTATCTGGCGCCGGCCCCGAAACGCGGCAAGCGCAACGAGCCCGCTTTCGTGGCTCATACGGCCAGGAAACTGGCGCAAGTGCGCGGCTGGTCCGAGGAGCGGACGGCAGAGACGACCACGGAGAATTTCTTCCGCCTGTTCACCAAAGCGGCGCGGCCCTCATGACGGGCCGGGTCCTGAAAGTCACCATTCTGGGCTGCGGCTCTTCGAGCGGCGTGCCGAAGATCGGCAACGATTGGGGCGACTGCGATCCGGCCAATCCGCTGAACCGCCGCCGCCGCTCCTCGATCCTGGTGGAGATCGGCCCTGAGGACGGCCCGTGGACCACGGTGCTGATCGACTCATCGCCCGATCTGCGCGAACAGTTTCTGAGCGCCAATGTCACGCGCCTCGATGCGGTGGTCTACACCCACGATCACGCGGACCAGACCCACGGCATCGACGATCTGCGCCATATTGCTTATGCCATGCGCAAGCCGATCCTGACCTATCTGAGCCGCCAGACCGCCGGCACGCTGATGACGCGGTTCTCTTTCTGTTTCGACACGGGCGAGCGCCGGGCCTATCCGCCGATCCTCGATCATCGGATCATGGAAGAGCCCTATCCGGCCTTCGCGATCGACGGGCCCGGCGGACCGCTGCCGGTTCTGCCGTTCGATCTGGACCACGGCACCATCCGTTCGCTCGGGTTCCGCTTCGGACCGGTGGCCTATTCGCCCGATGTTCTGAAAGTGCCGGACGACAGTTTCGCGCGGCTCGAAGGGCTCGACTGCTGGATCTGCGACGCCATCCGCTGGGATCCCCATCCGACCCATTCCCATGTGAACCAGACGCTCTCCTGGTTCGACCGCATGGGCGTGGCGCGGGGCGTCCTGACCAATCTCCACATCTATCTGGACTACGAGGCCCTCAAAGCCTATGTGCCGGGCCATGTGATCCCGGCCCATGACGGCATGGTGCTGACCTTCCCGGTCGAGTGACCGTCCGCGCGCATGACAAACGCCCTAAAGTCCCGCACAGTTCGCCTCCAAAGCACCAAGGGCATGCGAACAGGGGACCGGAGCCTTGAGCACAGCACCGAGTGAAGACAGCCGCGAGACGGTCATTGCCGTTCATGGCGTCGGCGGGCCGGAACCGGGTCAGTTGCTGGCGGAGATCGCGGAGGGGCTCAAGCTCCGAGACGACTTCACACCTCAGGCTGACACGATTGCGATTGGCGATGACCGCTACGCGAAACTGACCTTGGACGGCCATCCGACGATCGCGCGCCTGTTTGAAGTCAATTGGAAGGATATCCGCGAGCCCGCGACCGGCCTGGGCAGCACCATCCGCTTTTTCATCCGATTGTTTCTGTCGCTCATTCAGATCGGCGCATCCGGATGGCGGCCGGCGCCGCCCGAGGTGACGCCGCCGAGTTATGCGGCCCAGGTCTTCGTGTTTTATGTCGCGACGTTTGGGCTTTGGATCTTCGGCCTGCCGATCATCGGTCTCTACATGAGCGTTCTGGAAGCGCCATGGGCTCAAGGGCTGGCGGTCGGCCTTTTGGCCTTTATCACCTTCGGAGCCGTTTATTTTTCCCAACAGGCCGACCGGCGATGCGGAATCGGCTTCGTCTGGGCCGTCCTTTACGGGGCGCTTGGCGCTTATCTGATCGTTCAGCCAGAGGCCGTGCCGCGCTATGTTCAGATCACCACACTGATCTTCGAAGTCCATCAGATCGTCGGGGTCGTGTTGATCCTGGCGACGGGCGTGGAACTGTTCCTTCGCATGCTGATCTGGAGCGGTCTTCTGGCGCGCGGGGATAAATTACGCACGGTCTTGCCGTATAGCGTGCGTCTGGCGAGCCTGTATCTGCCGTGGATCTTGATGCTGGCCCTGACGTTCCTGGTGTTCCTTTTTCATTATCTGCTCTTCGTTCACGTGTTGGGCCTCGACAGCCGGTTCATGGAATGGGTCATGGTGTTTCAGAATCCGGCCAATCATCTGCCGGGCTATGTGGACCGCATGACCTTGCAGGTGATCGGCAGCGTGATCGCGGTCGTGCTGCTGGCGTGGCCGCTTGTGCCGTTCTTTTTGTCCTTGAGGCCTTATGACGACATCGAGGTCTATGGGGATGATGAGGCGCCGCTGCGGGAGAAATTGCCGCGTCCGTCGGGCACGCTGTTCCAGGATCGGATTGCGTTCAGCCTGGTTCTGACGCCCATTGTCCTTTTGGTCATTAGCCTGATCGGTTTGGCTTTGCTGTTCGATGCCGACCGGATGACCATTTGGACCGGACGGCAAGCCTATACCGGACAAGAGCGTGTGAACCTGTGGCTCTTTCTTTATATCCTTGGCGCGGTAACCTTGGTGCTGCTGCTCATGGGGACCTTGCTCCAGGCGGTCCGCTACGCGCTCCGGGTCACGGGCGACATCGTGTTTTATATTCTCCCTCCAGACTATCCGTCCTCGAGCGCCCGGCCGATCCGCGAGCGCGCCCGTAAACTCATCGATTATCTGATCGAACAGGGCTGCCCGGCGAGCGGGCTGGTCGGCTACAGCCAGGGCAGTGTCATCGCCGCGGACATGGTGCGGGACGATGCGGCTTTTACCGGGCGCATGGTCACCTTGGGATCGCCGATCGAGAGTCTTTATGGCCGCTTCCTCAAGATCCCGGTTCCGGTCGCTGCCGCTGAAAACGGCGCCTGGGAAAACCTGTACCGGCCGACGGATTTCGTCGCCGGACCGGTCCCCGCGGCCGAGAACACGCTCGTCATGGGCAATCCCGCACGTCACCACATGGACTATTGGACTGAGCCTGAGATCGTGAACGCGATCAGGGGCCAGGACCCGTCACGTTAGACGCTTTGGTTGGACGCGCCGGAAACCCTCGCCGATACCGTTCATAATTTTCCATAATATAAATTATGCGCAAATACGATACGCGCTTTTAACCGCTCTGCCTTATAGCTTAATAGCCCTTATGGTGAGCGCATCGATAGGTTTCGCCGTCTATAGAGAACGCTTTCTCCTCTCGCAAGACAAAACCGTTCCGTCGATAGCACTCGCAAATTACTGTCTTTTCAGGACACACCATTCCTTCCATCGATAGGTATCGCACTGTGATGAGAGCGCTTTTCTCCGCTGTTGTTGCAACCGCCGCCTTTATCTCGGCAGCGGCTGCTGAAGACGTCGAAAGTGACTTCCAGGCCTGGAACGCCATCGCCATCGCTGGGCCCGTTCAAGAGGACTCCCGTTTTCTGGTCTGGTTCGACGGCCATGCCCGTTTCCGCGACGATGCCAGTGATCTCGGCGTCTCGATCCTGCGGCCCGCCGTGGGATGGCGCGCGACCGACAATCTCGACCTCTGGGTCGGCTATGCCCGGGTGGTGTCCCGCTCGGAAGATGCGCCGAATGTGGAAGAAAACCGGGTCTGGCAACAGGCCACCTACCCCATAGTGGATCTGTTCGGCGGCAATTTCGCCGGGCGCACGCGGCTCGAACAGCGGTTCCGGGACACTGGCGTGGAAACCGGCTGGCGCTTGCGCCAATTCGTCCGCTGGGGCCGCCCGATTGCCGGAGACTGGTCGGCGGTGGTCTGGGATGAGCTGTTCATCAATCTCAACGACGCCGACTGGGGCCAGCAGGACGGCTTCGACCAGAACCGTATTTTCGTCGGCGCGGGCCTGCAGGTGACGGACTGGGGCCGCTTCGAGGCGGGCTATCTCAACAATATCCTCAACGTGCCCGGCCAGGACGATCACCAGGTGAACCACAATCTGTCCCTGGCGTTCTTCGTGAACCTGTAACGGCCTTCGCGCTTCACACGGCCCGTCTCTTTCGGCTAGCGTCAAGCAAACGAAGGAGACGGACCATGCTGGCTTTTCGAGTGCTGATCGCCGCTGCCGTGGCGCTGTCATTGGCTCCTGCATCAGCCCAGCCGCCCGAGCATGCGCAAGTCACGGGCTTCGGCGGCTTTTTCTTCCGCGCAGACGATCCCAAGGCCCTGGCCGCCTGGTACCGGGAGAATTTGGGGATCAAGCCTGTCCCGGACACTTATGAAGAAGACCCGTGGCAGCAGGAGGCCGGCCCGACGGTGTTTGCGCCATTCCCCAAAACATCCACCAGTTTTGGGGACGTCGATAAAGGCTTCACGCTGAACTTCCGCACCAGGGATCTTGACGCGCTCGTCGCGCATCTGCGGGCCAAAGGCAGCGTTGTGACTGTCGATGAGAAAATCTATCCGAACGGCCGTTTCGCCGGTCTCGACGATCCGGAAGGCAATCCGATCCAGCTATGGGAACCGGCTGAGCCCGGACGGTGAGCCCTATTCAGTCCACCCGAACCAATCGGATGATGAGAGTCCCATGCGCGTTTTGAACCCGGTTATTGCTTTCGCCATTGTTGGATGGGTGCTCATGACAAGTCCGGGGGCCACGCAAGAGCGCAGCGTGGCGGAGATCAAGGCCGAGATTTTCGCGCTTGCCGAGTCCTTCAAGGGCCAGGCCGATCCGGATTTCTCCAGGCAGAAACAGCTCGATGTGCTGGTGGACGAATTGCTCGATGCCGCGCCCCAGCCGCCCGTCACGGACCGGCTCGATCTGCTTTACGGCCCCTGGAAACAGGTCTGGGGACCGTATGACTATCGCGGCGACGACCGGGGTATCGATCCGGATCTGGCGGTGGACGAGATCTACCAGGTGGTCTTCCCCGGCGGCTATTATTACAACGTGACGCCGCTCCAGGAAGGCCGGGATCCGGGCAAGCTGCGCGTGGCGCTGTTGCGCGGCAAATACCGGCCGGTGGAGGGCCAGCCCGATATGCTCCGGGTGCGGTTCACGCGGTTTCCCGGCAACCGGGGACGGCCCGCCGATATTCCCCTGTGGGAGCTTCCCGCTTTGGCCGAGAAAGGCGAGCTTCCGAACAAGATCTCCATCGTGCCGGGCTTCATCGTCTGGCTGTTTTTCGGCGGCGGGGGCTTGCGCGAGGTCTATACGGACGAAGACCTGCGCATCACCTATGGTGCCGACAGCATCAAGGACCGCTCGGACGAGGCGATCTATATCCTGCGCCGGGTCGAGGAACCATGACCAAGGCCGTGAAAAACCGTCTGCGGAAGGCCTGCCTTGCCCTGCCCGAGGCGACGGAGAAAGAGGCCTGGGGCCATCCCACCTATCGGGTCCGGGACAGGATGTTCGCCATGGAAGCTGACGGCGACGGCCGCGTTTCCGTCTGGGCGAAGTCCGACCCGGAATCCCGCGAGACGCTGATCGAGCTGGACCCGGACCGTTTCTTCGTGCCCCCTTACATGGGACCGAAAGGCTGGATCGGCATCCGGCTCGACAATGATCCGGACTGGCATCAGGTCGAAGGCCTGCTCGCCCGCGCTTATCTGTCGATCGCACCGAAAAAACTTGCCGCACTGCTCGAGATTGAAAAGGAACGATCATGACCCAAACCGGTAAAGCCACCCCTTTCCTTTGGTTCGATACCCAGGCGGAAGACGCTGCTACTTATTATGTATCGCTATTGCCCGATTCGCGGGTGACGGACGTCCAACGTCAGGGCCCGGACGGCCCGGCTTTTCTGGTGACCTTCGAACTCGATGGGCGTCCTTACATCGCGCTCAATGGCGGGCCGCATCACAAACACAGCGAAGCGTTTTCCATCTATGTGGCCTGCGACAGCCAGGACGAAATCGACCGGCTGTGGCAGGCGCTGACGAAAGACGGCGGGGAGCCGGGCCGCTGCGGCTGGCTCAAGGACCGCTATGGCCTCTCTTGGCAGATCGTCCCCAAACTGTTCCCGGAGCTGATGGCCAAGGGCACGCCGCAACAATCCCAGGCCGTCATGGGCGCCATGATGCAGATGACGAAATTCGACATGACCGCGTTGCAGAAGGCCTTCGACACGGCCGCTTGATCGGGCGTCACATGGCGCCGTAGCGGCTCAGGATCCTTTTGGCGTTCCAGTTGATCAGCACGCTGGCCAGGATCGCGGCAAGGCCCGTGCCGCCGCCGATCAGGGCGAAGATCGGAATCTCCGTGCCGAACGGGTTGGGCCCGAGATGCGTGGCGATCTGGCTGATGAAGGCGGCGAACAGGCCGAAATAGGACCAGGTCATGAAGTGGTAGTGGCTGATCAGCTTGGTGGCGTCGCCGGTGGTGCGTGCGCGGATGGCGAAATAGATTCCGGGCGTGATCGTCACCAGGCTCAGCGCCGCGAAGAAGTGGAACAGGTTCGGCCCGCCGGTCAGGTCGTACATGGTCAGCGCCGAGATATTCACGCCCGCCATCAGGATCACATAGAGATAGCCCAGCGTCCGGTGGCCGAGTGTTCCTTTCGGCCTGAACAAAATGACCGGCCCGATCACCAGCGCGATGAGCCCCGCGATCATATGGGCCTGGCCCACCCGGGTGCCGCTCCACGCGTTCAAATCGAAAAACTCCATGCCTAAAACCCTTTATGCCGCCGAAAGCCGTGCCTTGCTATGCTCAGGTTAGAAGTGTGCGGGTTTGCGGAGGCGGATGTGGAGGATTTGCGCGGGACGGACGAACGGCTTCGTGACTGGGCGGCGCGGACGGCCCGCGCATCGCAGGTGGTCCGTCTGCGAAACGCACTGAGGGCACTGGGGCTGCCGCCGGAAGGGCTGATCGCCGCCGGGCTCGTCAGTGTCGGGATCGCGATCGTCGGTCCTTACGACAGCCGGGCGCTCTCTTTCGTGGCGCGCCTTGTCTATTGGAGCGGCATGATCCTCGCGTCTTTCATAATCTGGGGCGTCACGTTCAAGGCGCTGTCCAGCCATCGCCGGACGGCGCGCTGGTCCTGGGTCATCCGTGTGCTCGCGACGAATCTGGTCATGGCGCTCAGCGGCGCGGGCCTCACCGTTCTGATCCGGACGGGCTTCGGGATGGGCCTGCCGCCCGGTTCCGTCGCGTCCCAGATCCTGGCGATCTTCATCCCCTTTTTCCTGATCGCGAGTGTTGTGGTCACGCCCATCCTGGCGCTGGTGTTCTGGAAACTGCGCAAGGCGCAGGCCAGCGGCAAACCCGCGCCTGACAACAGCCCCTTTCTGCGCCGCATCCCGGACGGGATCCGGGGCGAGCTGCTTTTTTTAAAAGCGGAGGATCATTATCTGCGGGTGGTGACCGACCGGGGCGAGGATCTCATTCTCTTCCGCTTCAAGGATGCGCTGGACGAGCTGCGGGGCATCGAGGGCCTGCAGGTGCACCGCTCCTATTGGGTCTCGGCATCGGCTGTGGCGCGCCTGTCCCGCGCGGGCCGCGACGTTCAGCTTGAGCTGAAGACCGGTCAGACGGTTCCCGTCAGCCGCCGGTTTACGGCCAAGGTCCGGGAGACGTTCGGCCGTCTGTGAGCGGCTTTGCACCCATGACGCTCTCGGTTAGGGTCCACGCGCGCGATCCCCTTGCATCTTTCGAGGAGCCTTGCCCCGTGACCCTGCCCGACGATATGCGCCGCATCGAGGCGCTTCTGGAGATCATGGCGCGCCTGCGCGACCCAAAAGACGGCTGCCCGTGGGATCTGGAGCAGGATTTCGCATCGATCGCCCCTTACACCATCGAAGAGGCCTATGAGGTCGCCGAAGCGATCCGTCAGAACGACATGCCGGGCCTCAAGGACGAGTTGGGCGATCTGCTGCTTCAGGTGGTGTTCCATGCCCAGATGGCTCGGGAAGCCGGTGAGTTCGGTTTCGCCGATGTGGTCGAGGCTATCTCCACCAAGATGATCCGCAGGCACCCCCATGTCTTCGCCGACGGCGATGCCTCCAACGCGGGCGAAGTGCGCGCCACCTGGGAAGAGATCAAGGCGGCGGAACGGGCGGAGAAAGGCGGGTTGGCGGAGCGCGAGAGCGTGCTCGACGACGTGCCGCTGGCCCTGCCCGCGCTGTTGCGCACGGCCAAGATCGTCAAACGGGTCGCGCGCGTCGGCTTTGATTGGGACGATGCCGCCCACGCCACCGACAAGATGGCCGAAGAACTGACCGAATTCCGCGAGGCCCTGCGCGCGGGCGAGTCCCGGGAGCATATCCGCGAGGAGCTGGGCGACCTGCTCTTCACCGTCGCCAACGTGGCCTATAAGCTCGATCTCGATCCGGAAGACGTGCTGCGCGATGCCAATGCGAAGTTCGAGCGCCGGTTCCGCGCCGTCGAGGAGCGTCTCGCGGCTGAAGGCCGCCCGGTCGGGGACGCCACGCTCGCGGAGATGGACGCGGCCTGGGATCAGGTGAAGGCGGAGGAAAAGGCCAGCGGACACCAATGACTGTCATTCCAGCGAAGGCTGGAATCCAGGGCAATACGGACGATGCCGCTCTGGACCCTGGCCTCCGCCAGGGTGACGTTTCGAATGTGCCGCCCTCACCCCTTCTTGTCGCCTTTGACGATCAGCGCCTTGGTCACCTCCTCCTTCAGGGCGGGCAGCAGATCGCTGACATCGGACAGGAAGTTCAGAATGCCGAGGCGCACCGTGTTGAGCTTTTCGCCCCCGGCATAATCGTCGCTCAGGACCTGGGCCTTCAGGGCGCGGATATATTCGCCGTAAGCCTTCGGATTGATGCCGGTCAGATCGAGAAAGAGATAAGGCGGCGCGACCACATCCGTCTGGGCGATGGGCGCCAGATAGCTCACCACGAAGGGCCCGTCGGTCAGCACGCCGGAGCGGCAATGGTCGAGCGAGCGGGACGCTTCCGCCTCGCAGATCTTGAGCAGCAGGCGCGAGGCCAGGATATGGTCGTAGCGGTCCGTCAGTTGATCGGGCGTGATGGCCGACAGCACAGGCAAGGCGTCGGTATCCTGAACCGGCATGTAGAAGACATTCAACTGGCGCGGCGGCGCGCCCGCCTGCACCAGGGCCGAGGCCGGCTGGGTCTTGGCCATCAGGCGGCTGACGAAAGTTTCGAAAGCCTCGCTGTCATGGGGCGCGAGCACGTAGGAATAAAGGCCGAAGCGGGGATCCTCCCAGCTCGTCTTGTCGAAAATACCGTAGCCCGAACCGGTGATCCTGGGCCGTGCGGTTGCGCCGCCGCCTGTGGCAAGGTCGCTCAGACCGCCGCTGCCACCAGCGCCCCCGGCACCGCTGACACCTGGAGCGCTGCCGGTTCCCTGAAGACCATCGCTGACATCGTCCAACGCATCCGATCCGCCCTCGCCGTCCTCGCCTGATGTGCTCTTATCGATCCGGCCTGAATCCGGTTCCGGCGCCGGTGGCGTCGGCTGAGGATCCGGCACGATGGGCTCCGCATCGGGCATGGTCGTCGGCGGTTCCACCACCGGCCCTTCGGTTTGGGTTTCGGGTGCTTCCAAATTCTGCTGCGTTGCCAGGGCCATGACGGCCACCACCGCGGCACCGGCGATCATAAAGATGCGCGCGCTACTCATTGGCTGCCTCCGGATTTCGTCCCCTTGGCCAGGCGGTCCGGCAACAGCGCGTAAAGGACCGATCCCAGCACGATCCCGACAAAGGCAAACAAGAGGATCCAGCCCCGGTCGATCTCGACCGTCGGATAGGTCTGCCGGAACAGCGCGGCGGTCACCGCGCCGCACAACACGGCAAGGACAGAGATGATCGCTACGGCCCGCATGCCCTCACTCCAGCGCGTCAATATCCCGGTTCACTCGCCGGATTTAAGCACATCCGGGAGGCGAGGTCAGGATCAATGAAGGGGATGTGACGGCAAGCGCGTCCGGCGGCCGGCGCGTAAGGCTTAGAGTCCGTTTGGAAACGCGTTTCCAAACGGACCCTTACGCCATCAGCAGATCGCGCACGGGTCCCCAGCTTTGCCCATGGCTGACCGCGATGAGGCCCGTCCGTCCCCGGACGGTGGGGCTGTAAGGTGTGCCGTCCTGAAACGCCGTATGGCCGCCCGCCTCCTTGAGGATCAGGGCGCCCATGGCATGGTCCCAGGGCTTGGTGCGCCAGAAAAAAGCGTGGTCGAGGGAGCCCAGGGTCAGGCGCACATAAGTGCAGCCCGCGCAGTAGATCTCTTCGTTCGAGGCGAAGGCCTCCAGGCGCGGCTTCATCAGGCGGGACTCGGCGTTGGGCATATAGCGCAGATGCACCGAGCCGCGCATGGCGCCGGGCGCCCGCTGGGTGTTGGGCGGGATCGCCTGGCCGTTCAGCGTGGCGCCCGCCCCTTGGCGCGCCATGATCATCCGGTCCGAGACCGGCAGATAGATCCAGCCCGCCAGCGTTTCCCCCCGCACCGCCAGAGCCACCATGATGCAGAAGGTCTCGAGCCCCTTGGTGAAGTTCGACGTGCCATCCACCGGATCGATGATCCACACGGGCGCCTCGCCGTCGAGGCGGGCCAGCACGCTGTCATTCTCGGAAACCGCTTCCTCGCCGACCACGACGGAGCCCGGAAGAGCCGCGCTCAGACCCGCCGTCAGCAGACGTTCCGTCGCCAGATCGGCATCGGTGACCAGATCGCCGGGATTCTTTTCGCGGATCTCATGGTCGGCCAGATTGCGCCAGCGCGGCATGACCTCCGCCATGGCCGTCTCGCGGATGAGCGCGGCCACGGCCTCCATGTCGATGGTGCGCGGATCGGTGGCGCGCGGATCGGGTATGCGTTGGTCCATCAGTCAGCCGCAAGGCTGGCGATGCGCGCAGCCCCTCCCTCGTTCAGCCGTTTGCGCAGGCGGCCCAGATGGGGTTCCTCGATGGCGATGCGCAGATGCACTCTGCCCCGGGTGTCATCGGACCGGGTGAGAATGTCCCCATGGGCATGGAGCCAGGCGATCAGCGCGCCGTCCGATCCGTCCACGTCGAGATCGAGGATCGCCCGGCCCTGGGACAGGGCCTCATCCAACTGATCGAGCAGGACATCGACCCCCTCGCCGGTCTGCGCCGAAACCAGGACGGTACGGGTTTGCTCCAACGGCCCAGGACCCCGCGCGCACAGATTGGTCAGTGCCCGGTGGGCGTCTTCATCGAGCAGATCGGCCTTGTTGAAGACATCGATGCGCGGGCGCGGATCGTCCTCGCCGATGCCGAGATCGGCCAGCACGGCGGCCACATCGGCACTCTGGGCCTCACAGTCCTCGCTTGCCGCGTCGCGCACATGGAGCAGAATGTCCGCTTCCAGCACTTCTTCGAGGGTGGCGCGGAAGGCAGCGACCAGCGGCGTCGGCAGATCGGAGATGAAGCCCACCGTGTCGGACAGGATCACGGTCCGCCCGCTCGGCAAGGTCACGGCACGCATGCTCGGGTCGAGGGTGGCGAACAGCATGTCCTTCGCGAGCACCTTGGAATCCGTCAGCCTGTTGAACAGTGTGGACTTGCCCGCATTGGTGTAGCCCACCAGCGCGACAATGGGATACGGCACTTTCTTGCGGTTTTCCCGGTGAAGCTGGCGGGTGCGGGTGACCGTCTCCAACTGGCGGCGGATCTTGGTGATCCGCTCCTGGATCAAGCGCCGGTCGGCCTCGATC
>CAZTCJ010000065.1:0-22543 GCA_964612085.1 uncultured Alphaproteobacteria bacterium | reverse complement strand
AGCGGTCGTGGCTGATGACCACGGCGCAGCCGGCGAATTCCACCAGCGCGTCTTCGAGCGCGCGCAGGGTATCCACGTCGAGATCGTTGGTCGGTTCGTCGAGCAGCAGCAGATTGGCGCCGGATTTCAGCATCTTCGCCAGATGCACCCGGTTGCGTTCGCCCCCGGACAAAAGCCCGACCTTCTTCTGCTGATCGCCGCCCTTGAAATTGAACGCGCCCACATAAGCCCGGCTCGGCATTTCCCGCTTGCCCAGTTCGATCACGTCGTTACCGCCGGAAATTTCTTCCCACACGGTCTTGTCGGGATCGAGGGCGTCGCGGCTCTGGTCCACATAACCGAGCGTCACCGTCTCGCCCACGCGCAGGGTGCCTTCATCGGGCGTCTCGTCGCCGGTCAGCATGCGGAAGAGCGTGGTCTTGCCCGCGCCATTGGGGCCGATCACGCCGACAATGCCGCCGGGCGGCAGCTTGAAGGACAGATCCTCGATCAGGAGATCTTCGCCGAAGCCCTTGGTGAGACCGTCGGCCTCGATCACCACATCACCCAGGCGCTGGGCGGCGGGAATGATGATCTGGGCGGTGTCGCCCGAGCGTTCGGAGGCCTGGTTGACCAGATCATTATAGGCCTTGATCCGCGCCTTGTTCTTGGCTTGCCGCGCCTTGGGCGAGGCTTGGATCCACTCAAGCTCGCGGGCGAGCGTGCGCTGGCGGGCCACTTCCTTCTGGCCTTCCGCCGCCAGACGTTTGCCCTTCTGATCGAGCCAGGAGGAATAATTGCCCTGATAGGGAATGCCCTCGCCCCTGTCGAGTTCGAGGATCCAGCCCGTCACATTGTCGAGAAAGTAGCGGTCGTGGGTCACCAGAATGACCGCGCCCGCATAATCCCGCAGGAAGGCTTCGAGCCAGGCGACCGATTCCGCATCCAGATGGTTCGTGGGCTCATCGAGCAGCAGCAGATCGGGCTTCGACAAGAGCAGACGGCAGAGCGCCACCCGGCGGCGTTCGCCCCCTGACAATTTGGTCACATCCGCATCGCCCGGCGGACAGCGCAAGGCATCCATGGCCATCTCGACCCGGCTGTCCAGATCCCAGGCATCGACCGCCTCGATCTTTTCCTGAAGCTCCGCCTGTTCGGCGATCGCCGCGTTCATCTCGTCTTCGTCAAGCTCTTCGGCGAATTTGGCGGAAACCGCCTCGAAGCGGTCGAGCAGCGCCTTGGTCTCGGCCACGCCTTCCATCACATTGCCCAGCACGTCCTTGTCCGGATCAAGTTCGGGTTCCTGGCGCAGATAGCCGATCTTCGCGCCTTCCGCCGCCCAGGCCTCGCCGTTGAACTCGGTATCGACCCCCGCCATGATCCGCAGCAGCGTGGACTTACCCGCGCCGTTGGCGCCCACGATGCCGATCTTGGCGTCGGGGAAGAATTTCAGGCTGATGTCCTTCAGGACCTGCTTGCCGCCCGTATAGGTCTTCGACAAGCGCTCTGTTGAGTAGATGTACTGGTAAGACGCCATGGGCTGACACTCCGGACGGGGGCTTTTGGGGAAATCGATTAAGCGGGGGTTTTAGCGAAGGACCAGGGCCTGTGCAACGCACAACCTGGGACTGCCCCGCCGCGCCCATGGGAACCGCAGGTTTCCGCAATCCGGGCGCACCGTCACGCAAGGAATGGAGGCTGAGTGTGCGCACTGCCCTCGACGCCTTCCGCGACACTCTTTAGTCTAGTCAGCCGATGCGCCAAGACGAGGCGAGCAGCAAACATAAAGGGGACCTGAGCATGACCAAGATCGGACAGGCGCTCACCGGCGCTGCCTTGATCGCCCTTCTCGCAGCAGGCTGCGGACCGGCGCCTCAGGACGCCGCAGAGGAGAGCCAGGATCAGACCATGGCCGATGCCGACATGACTACGGACGAGAGCGGGGACGACCTGGAAACCGCTGCCGGGGAGACGGCCTCCGATGCGGAACCCGCGTCCGAAACGGACAGCGCCGAGCTTGTGCCGCGCGAGCTGTTTTTCGGCAACCCCACCCGCGCCGGCGTGCGGGTGAGCCCGGACGGCACGCGCCTCAGCATGGTCGCGCCCAAGGACGGCGTGCTCAATGTCTGGGTCGGCTCGGCCGAGGACATGGATGGGGCTCAGGCCATCACCGACGATACGGGCCGGGGCATCCTCAGCCAGTTCTGGGCTTACAATGCAACCCATGTGATTTACAGCCAGGACCAGGGCGGGGACGAGAACTACCGGATCTACAGCATCGATCTGGAGAGCGGCGACGCCATCGATCTGACGCCGTTCGAGAATGTCCAGGCGCGCATCCTGGAAGGCTCTTACGACCACCCGGACGAATTTCTCATTGGACTGAACAATCGCGATCCGCGCTGGCACGATGTCTACCGCATCAATGTGGTGACGGGCGAGCGCACGCTGGTTGAAGAAAACGAGACATTCGGCGGCTATCTGGCCGACGATACGTTGAGCCTGCGGCTTGCCAGCGAAAGTCTCGACGACGGCTCGATCCAGGTCCACAAGAAAGACGCGGACGGCGCCTGGACGCCGTTCTTCACGGTGGCCAAGGAAGACAATCTGACCTGGGGCTGGCTCACCTTCACCAAGGACGGCGCGGACTTCTACGCCATCGACAGCACGGACCGGGACACCGCCGCCCTCGTCATCGTCAATTACGAGACCGGCGAACAGACCGTGCTGGCCGAGGACGATCGGGCCGACATCACCGACGTGCTGTTCCACCCCACGGAGAACACGCCGCTGGCCTATGCGGTCAATTACACGCGGACCGAATGGACCGTGCTCGATGAGAGCGTGGAACCGGCCTTCGCGCTGATGACCGAGCGCCTGACGGGCGATTTCGAAGTGGTTTCTCAGACCGAGGACAATCAGCACTGGATCATCGGCGAGGACCGGGCCTCCGCGCCGTACACCTATTATTGGCTCGACCGGGAGGCCGGCACCTTGACGCGGCTCTTCTCCACCCGGCCGGAACTTGAAGACGCGCCCTTGAACGAGACCGCCGCCGATATCATTCCGTCCCGGGACGGTCTCGATCTCGTCTCCTACATCACCCTGCCCCAAGGCACGGATCCGGACGGCGACGGGCGGCCCGATCAGCCCTTGCCCATGGTGCTCGATGTCCATGGCGGTCCCTGGGCCCGGGATTCCTATGGCTACGGCGCCTGGCGCCAGTGGCTGTCCAACCGGGGCTATGCGGTGCTGGAGGTCAATTTCCGGGGTTCCACGGGCTTCGGCAAGGGCTTCACCAATGCGGGCGACAAGGAATGGGCCGGCGCCATGCATGACGATCTGATCGACGCGGTCGCCTGGGCCGTGGATCAGGGCATCGCGCGGGAAGACAAGGTGGCGATCGCGGGCGGCAGTTATGGCGGCTATGCCACGCTTGTTGGCCTCACCTATACGCCGGAGACCTTCGCCTGCGGCGTCGATATCGTGGGGCCGTCCAATCTGGTGACCCTGCTTGAGAGCATCCCGCCCTATTGGGCGTCGGTCGCCGAGACCTTCGCTCAGCGCATCGGCGATCTGCGCACGGAGGAAGGCCGCCAACTCCTGATCGACCGCTCGCCGCTCCACAAGGCCGACCAGATCACCAAGCCCTTGCTGATCGGTCAGGGGGCGAACGATCCGCGCGTGAAACAGGCGGAGTCGGATCAGATCGTCCAGGCCATGACCGACAACGGCCTGCCGGTTACCTATGTGCTGTTCCCGGACGAAGGCCACGGCTTCGCCCGGCCGGAAAACCGGCTGGCGTTCTATGCCATGATGGAAGGCTTCCTCTCGCAATGCCTGGGCGGGGCGGCGGAACCCATCGGCGATGCCCTGGCGGGCTCCAGCACGCAAGTGCCGGTCGGCGCGGACTTTATTCCGGGCCTGGAAGACGCTTTGGACGGCTTCGAACCGGTGGTGAAGCAATAAGGTTGTTTGGGCGGGTTTCCGGCCCGCCCAAATCCTCCCTTCACGCCGCGAACACTTGTTTCATCAACGATTCCAGATGAACCTTGTCGGTCTCGTCGAACTGGGCCTTTTGCGCCGCGTCCACATCGAGCACGGCGATGAGATCGCCTGAGCCGTCGAATACCGGCACCACGATCTCGGACTCGCTGCGGTTGTCGCAGGCGATATGGCCCGGGAAGGCATGGACGTCGTCCACCACCTGGGTCTCACGGGTCGCGGCCGCCGTGCCGCACACGCCGCGCCCGAAGGCGATCCTCAGGCAGCCCGGCGTGCCCTGATAAGGGCCCACCACCAACTCGGCGTGTTTGGCTGGGTCGACCACGTAAAAGCCGGTCCAGAAGAAATGCTCGAAAGCCTGGGCCAGCATGGACGAGACCGTCGCCATGCGCGCCACCCGGTCCGGTTCGCCCTCCACCACCGCCAGGATTTCCTTGGTTACCGTTTGGTAACGCGCTGCCTTATCCGCCGCCGTCATGCCGCCTCCTCGCTTGATCCTTTGGCTTCACATGGGATGCTTACCACAGCGGACAAGACAGCCGTCACAGACGGCACCGGTGATCCGTCATTCCGCCATATTCGTCTCGACAGTCTCTTCTTCACCGCCCCATGGTAAAACCTTGTGAATGGTTAAGAAATCAGCAGCGGACCGATGACGATCAACACCCCGCCGCCTTCCTATCCGCCGTTACGGGACGCCGCCGAGCCGGTGACGGCGCGCACCATTGCCGAACGCCTGGTGGCCGACGGCGTCCTGGACCAGGCCGATCTGGACCGGGCTCTGCGCGCCCAGGGCCGGTTCGGGGAAGGCCTGCGCCAGATCCTCGACAAGCTCGGCCTCGTCGCCCAGGACATCTGGGCCCGGACGGCGGCCGAAGTCTGCGCCATGCCGCTTGTGAGCCTGGCGGAGCTTGAGCGCAGCGCCCTGGCCACGACCGATATCGCGGCGGAATTTCTTCGGGACCGGACCGCCGTCCTGCTGCGCGATGCCTATCGCGGCGGCGAGGCGCCCTCCCACATCGCCATGGCCGATCCCGCCGACGCCTATGCGCGCGATGCCATCCAGGTGGCGCTGGGTACGGCCCTGCCCGTCTGCGTCGCGCTGGCCCGGGACATCGATGCCACGCTCGACCGGCTTTACGGCACGGAAGACGCGGAAAACCAGGACAGTACGGAAACGCCGGACACGGAAGACGCCCTTGCCAGCGCGGATATCGACGATATCGAACGCCTGCGCGGGCTCGCCAGTGAAGCGCCCATCGTCCGGCTGGTGAACACTTTGGTGCAGCGGGCGCTGGAAAGCGGCGCCTCGGACATTCATATCGAACCGTTCGAACGGTTTTTGAGCATCCGCTTCCGGATCGACGGGATCTTGAGCGAAGTGGACCGCCCCCAGCGCCATCTGGCCTCCGCCATCGTTTCGCGCATCAAGATCCTCGCCAATCTCGACATCGCCGAACGGCGCCTGGCCCAGGACGGGCGGATCCGTCACCGGACGGAAGGTCAGGAAGTGGATCTCCGGGTCTCGACCGTCCCCTCGCTCCACGGGGAAAGCGTGGTGATCCGTGTGCTGGAGCAAAGCGGTCCGCCGCCGGCCCTTGAAGCATTGGGTCTGGGCGAAGGATCTGAGGACGTTCTCGCGCGCCATCTGACCCACCGGCACGGCCTGGTGATCGTCACGGGCCCGACCGGTTCGGGCAAGACCACCACGCTTTACGCCGCGCTCGACCGGCTGAACGATACGGAACGCAAGATCATCACCGTGGAAGACCCGGTGGAATTTCAGATCGACCGGGTGATCCAGACCCAGGCGCGGGCCGATATCGGGCACGATTTCGCGCGTATCCTGCGCGCCGTTCTGCGTCAGGACCCGGACATTCTGATGATCGGCGAGATCCGGGATGTGGAGACCGCGCGCATCGCCGCCCAGAGCGCCCTGACAGGCCATCTGGTGCTTTCCACGCTGCACACGAACGATGCGGTCTCCGCCGTCACCCGTCTGCTCGATATGGGGCTCGACGGCTATCTGATCACCGCCACCGTCAATCTCGCCGTGGCCCAGCGCCTGGTGCGCATTCTGTGTCCGGCCTGCAAGCGCCCCGCTCCCATTCCCGACGATATCCACGATCTGGTGACGGAACATTGGCCGTCGAGCGCGCCCCCGCCCCAGTTCCATGAAGCCGTGGGCTGCCCCCAATGCGGCGGGCGCGGCTTCAAGGGCCGCATGGGCATTTTCGAGATCTTCGAGATGGATGACGGCGCCCGGCGCCTCGTGCTCGATCAGGCGGATGTCAGCGCCCTGCGCGCCCACGCCAAAGCGCAAGGCATGAAATCCCTGTTCCTTGACGGGCTGATGAAATGCGGCCAGGGCCTGACCACGGTCGAGGAAGTGCGCCGGGTCGCTTGGGATCAAGTCTAGAGGTCGATCGCGCCGATGGCGGAGTTCAGCTACAAGGCCGTGACGGCCGAAGGCGAGACCATCACTGGGCGGATCGCCGCGCCGAGCCAGTCCGATGCGGTCGAGCGGCTGACGCGCAAGGGACATTATCCGATCACGGTCAAAGCCGCCTCCAAGACGGCGGCCCCTGCGGCGGGCGAAACCAAAACCGCTTTCCCGTCGATCAAATCCCTGCGCCGCGCCGCATCCTCGGACGGCAAGGACAGCGCGCGGGACCATATTCGCGGGCGCGGCCTCCTGCCTTTGACCCGTGAATTGTCGCATATGACCCGGGCGGGCCTGACCATCGACCAGGCGCTCCGGATCATGGAGCGGGGGACGGCGGATGATCGCATTCGCAGCACGGTTCAGACCTTGAGCGCGGAACTGCGGGCGGGCGCCAATCTGTCCACGGCGCTGGAACGCCACGGCAAACCCTTCGATGCGCTTTACGTATCCCTGGTGCGGGCGGGCGAGACGGCGGGCGCGCTGCCCACGGTGCTGGACCGGCTGACCACCTATCTGAAACGCACCAAGGAACTGCGCTCCGCGATCACCGTGGCGCTGATCTATCCGGCGATCCTGCTGGCCGCCACCGTCCTCTCCGTCACGGTGCTGATGGTCGCCGTCGTGCCCAGTTTCGAAAATCTGTTCAGCCGGTCGGGCGCGAATATTCCGGCGGCGACGCAAGCCGTGATTGCCGTCTCCCACGGTCTGCGGAACTACGGTTTGATCTTGCTGATCGCGCTGCTGGCCCTGGTCCTGGTCTTGAGGCGCGCCTTGAGCGGCGGCGCCCTGCGCGCCCGCGCCCATGGCCTGTTGTTGGGCCTGCCCATTCTGGGACCGGTTCTGCGGCGCGCGGAAATCGCCCGGTTCACGCGTTCCCTGGGGCTCATGCTCGACAGCGGCGTCGGCATGCTCAATGCCGTCGGCCATGCGCTCGCTACGGTGACGAACGCCAAGCTGGCCCGGGATCTCTCCAGCGTGGTCGAGCCCTTGCGCGCCGGCCAGGGCCTCGCCGATCCCTTGATCGCGACGGGAGCCCTGCCCGATACGGCCGCCCAGATGATCCGCGTCGGCGAGGAAACCGGCCGCTTAGGCCCCATGCTGATCGAAATCGCCGATCTTTACGACAACGAGGTGCAGGAAGGCTTCAAGCGCGTGCTTGCGGCCCTGGAACCGATCATCATTCTGACCCTGGGGCTGGTCGTGGGCGGCATCGTGCTGTCGCTCTTCGCCGCGATCATCAATCTGCAGAGCATTGCGGGGTAAGGGCCCATGGCGGCGCGCGCGGACGGCTTCACCCTGATCGAGACCATCATGGTGCTCACCATTGTCGGGCTGATGCTGACCCTTGTGGCGGGCACGCTGGGCAGCGGCGGCGCCTCGACCCGAACCCGTGCGGCGGCGAACGAACTGGCCGCCGCCTTGAATGCCGCGCGCGGCTATGCCCTGGTGCGGCAAACCAGTGCCGCCGTCGACATCAATGTGGAGAGCCTGCGCTATAGCGGCCCGGAAGACGCCAACGGACAGTTCGATAGCGGAATGCGCCTGACCCTGACGACCGCGCAGCGCGAGCGCACGGGCCCCGAGAGCGGACGGATCCGCTTCTTTCCTGACGGCTCCTCCACGGGCGGACGGATCGTGATCGAGATGGGACAATGGCGCCGCCTCGTCTCCGTGGACTGGCTGTCGGGCCGTGTCATGACCGATATGGCGCCGGCCACGGATCAATTGGAAGACATCCCTGCCGATGACCCGCAAAACGGCGCATAATCAGGGCTTCAGCCTGATCGAGGTGATCGTCACCCTGGCCGTGCTGGGCCTGAGCCTGGCCGCGGCCCTGACGGCCATCTCGGGCGGGTTACGCTCCGCCAACCTGACGCAAGACCGGGCCCACATGACCATCCTGGCGGAGAATATCCTGACCCGCGCAGTCACCGAGCGCGCCCTGCTGCCGGGTCAAAACACAGGGCGCGGCCCCGGCCCTTATCTGTGGCAGGTGGATATCGTGCCCCAGGAACAGGACCGCTGGACCGACGGCCGCATCGATCCGGTGCCCGAACCGGCCGAGTTCATCCTCTTTTTGATCCGTGTCGAGATCAGGGCCGAGGCCGCCCCCGACGCGCCGCCGCTTATCCTGGAGACCTTCAAAACGGCCAATTTCGCGGAAGAAGATGAAGACATCGTCGAGCGGGATCAGGATGACGACGATGAGGAGGACGCGGATGACGAATGACCGCACCTCCCGCAACCGGGCGGCAGGCTTCACCCTGATCGAGGTGATGCTGGCGCTGGCGGTGATCGGCGTCGTGGTGACGGTCAGCGTCAGCAGTCTGTGGCTGGCTCAGCGCGCCTGGCAGGGCGGGGAATCCCAGGCGGTGCGCACGGGCGATCTGCAATTGACCGCGCGCATCTTGCGGGAGTCCGTGGGCCAGATCGTGCTGGGCCAGGACGATTTCATCGGTTCCGAGCAGGAACTATCCTTCACGGCGGTGATGCCGCCCTACCCCACTCTCGGCGGGACTTATCGCATGGCATTCCGCGTCGAGAACCAGGACGGCGTGCGCCAACTCGTCATGCGCCGGATGCTGACCAATATCAACACCCAGTCTCCGTATTGGGACGGGACCCAGGCCCAGTCCACGCTCATTACATGGGCGGGCGATATCCAATTCGCGTTTCTCGACGAAGAGATCGAGGACGATCAGATTATCCGCACCTGGGTGACCGAATGGCGCTCCAGACGTCCGCCGCCGCTCATGGCGCTGCGCCTGCTGCCTGCGGACGGCTCGACGGACGCACCTGTCGAAATCCTGGCCGCGCCCCACGCCACCCTGCCCACCGATTGCCTGATGAACACGGTGAGCGAATTCAGCCAGTCGCTGATCCGGGAGGATTGTCTGTGACCAGGCGCTCCGAGCATGGCATGGCGTTGATCAGCGTTCTGTGGATCCTGGTGCTCCTGGGACTGATCGCGGCATCGTTCGCGGTTTCCATGCGTCTGCGCACGACCGATACCATCGCGGCCCAGGAAACGGCGAAAGCCCGCTGGCTGGCGGATGCGGCCGTGGAACGGGGCCTGCTGGACCTGCTGGCGCCCGCTGAGGGCCAAACCGTGCCCCGGGACGGCCGGCCCGTCTTCCTGCAGTTAGAAGAAACGCGCCTCACCATCCGGATCTGGGACGAGACCGGCAAACTCGATCTGAATGTGGCGCCTGCGGAGCTTCTGACGCCCTTGTTCCGAAGCCTGGAGCTTGAAGACGAAGCGGGCTTTCCCATCGACGCGGCGGCGCTCTCGGCGGCCATCCTGGACTGGCGGGACCGTAATCAGGAAGCGCGCCCGCTGGGCGCCGAAACGCCCGTCTATCAGGATCTTGGCGCGCCGCAACTGCCCCGCAACGGACCGCTGCCCAGCATTCTGGAACTGGGCAGCATCAGGGGCATGACGCCCGCGCTCTACGATCAGATCGCGCCCTATGTCACCACGATCGGCGCCAGTCGGAAGGTCAATCCCGCCGCGGCGCCGCTTGAAGTGCTTTATGCCCTGCCCGGTGCCGTCCGTACGGAAATGGATCAGGTGATCGCCGCGCGCGAGGCCAATGCCTCTTTGCCGCGCCTGTCCAATGTGGGCTTATGGATCACCCAGCGCCAGGGGCCGGGTTTTCTGATCGAGGGCACGGCGGAACTGCCGTCCGGCGCGCGCTATCAGCGGCGCGTGCTGGTCTGGATCGAAGGCTATGGGGTGGGCACGCCGATCCCCTATATCGTGGAACGCAGGCCCGGTAGCTGGATCGAGCGGGACGAATAGCAAGTTTTACCGAATACCGATCTGCTCCCGGCCCCGCGCGGAGAAGGCATCGAGCTGCCGCAGGCGGGCGCGGAATTCATCCGTTAGCTGACGGCCATCCACCTGGTTGCGCATGATCCGGGGCGAGATCAGCACGACGAGTTCGGTCCGGGTCGTGGTGTTGTTGGTCTGCCCGAAAAGCCAGCCCAGGATCGGGATGCGCGACAGGAACGGCAGGCCGGAACGCGTCTTGTTCACATTCTCCGAGAACAGACCGCCGAGAATGATCGTCTCACCGGAGCCCACCACGACGGAACTGGTGATCCGGCGCTGGGAAATGGTCGGCGTCAGGGTCGGCGTGGCGCTGGGCGCGACGGAACTGGCTTCCTGGGTGATATCCATGCTGATGGTGCCGTCATGGCCCACATGGGGGGTCACCTCGAAGATCACGCCCGTATCCCGGAACTCGATCGTATTGATGATGTTGCTTTCATCCACCGTGCCCTGCTGCTGACGCACGGTGACGGGGATCTCATCGCCGACCACCAGGCTCGCGGTCTGATTGTCCTTGACCATCAGATTGGGCGAGGAAATCACATTGACCTTGGTGATCCCTTCCAGCGCGTCCAGAATGCCGCGCACCGGCGCGCCGGTCACGAAGGAAAACCCGGGAAAGGTGGAGGCCAGCGCGCCCGTGGTCGTGTTCGACAGGGTGGCCGTAAACTCCTCCTGGAAAATCGTCCCCTCAAGGAAATACTGCACACCGAAGCGCAGATCGTTCGTGATCGTCACTTCCGCGATGGTCGCCTCGACCAGCACCTGGAGCGGCTGGATGTCGAGCTGACGCAAGGCGGCCTCGATCCCGCGATATTCCGCAGGCGTCGCCAGAATCAGCAGGGAATTCATGCTTTCATTCGCGACGATCCGGATGCCTTGGGCCTGCTGGCGCGCCAGGCGGCCCTGCCCGGCCAGCCGTGTATTGGTTCCGGCGAGCCGCGTGTTGGTGGCAAGCTGCTCGCCGCGCGTCATGCTGGGCGACCCGCCGGACGCCGCCATGGTCGAGACGGTGCTGGGGGCCATGCCCGGGGCCAGCCCGGACGAGCCCGCGAAGTAATCTCCATCGACCTGCAAGACATCGCCGCTGGCGAACATGTTTTGCAGGATCGGCGCAAGCTCGTCCGCCTTGCCGTTTTTCATGCGGTAGACGAACAGGCGCCGCCCCGAGGGCGAGCCCCGGTCGAGCCGGTCGAGCCATTCCTGCACCCGGTCGATCAGCGCCGGGTTCTGGGAAATCGCCATCACCGCGTTGAGCCGTTCGATGGGCAGGAATTCGATCACGCCGGTTTCATCGTCCTCCGTGCGGTCGAAAATGGCACGCAGCTCGACAATGATCTGTTCGGCGGAAACCTCCGTCAGCGGAAAGATGCCCACCGACTTGCCCGCGAACCAGTCCACATCGAAGGTCTCGACCGTTTCCAGCCACAACGCCAGATCCCGGCTCATGCCTGCCAGAATGATCAGATTGCGCTCCTGGTCGATCCTGAGCACGCCGCTATCCTCGGTGAACGGCTCCAGGATTTCGGCCATCTCGCTCGCGGCGATATAATTCAGCGGCACGACGCGCACGGAATATCCGGGCGGGATGGAGCGGCCATCGGATCCGAGCGCGGAGGCGTAAGCCGGCGCCTGGGCGGCGGGCACCACCCGGTAGAGCCCGTTGTCGATGACGAGCGCCGCATCGTTCTGCTTCAGGATGGTCTCCAGCACGCCCAAAGCGGCCCCGACCGGCACCGGCTTGGTGCTTTTGATATTCGCCTTGCCCTTGACCGCCGGATCGACCGAGTAGTTGACGTCCAGCAATTCGCCCAGCACCACGGCCGCCACTTCCGTGATTTCGACATTGTCGAAATTGAGCACGATGGTCCGGCCCGGATCGGCCTGTGCCAGATTGATACGGCCGCGCGCGCGGGTGCGTCCCCGGCCGCGCACGATCACAGGCTCAAGACCCGCCATGTGTTCGCTTGAGGCCGTGGCCAGATCGGTGGAGATGGGCAAAGGCGCGGAAGGGGCAGTGGTGCGCACGCCATTGGGCACGCCCGGCAGATCGCTGCCGAGCGCATCTCTGGATGCCGCGTCGTCCCGGTTGCTCGCGCAGCCGGTTAACACGACAAGCAGGGACATGGCGCCGACCATGGCCGCTACGGTTTTCATGCGTTTCAAACCCGGTTCCCGGTTCTTCCGGCCACCATGCGCCCCCTTCGCGCATTCGCATCCGCCATGATGCAGCCGGACAATAAGTCTTCAAGTCTAATTCTAGTGATCGCGCCTCTTAAACGGGATTAAAACTTGGCAAATGCCTTCCGGATCTTAAGAGTTAATCCTTGGGCCTTCACCCGCTTATTTCCGGGGCAGCCGCAAGACACGGCGGCGGCCATCCGCCTCCAGAACGACTTGGGTCGCTTCCACCTCTTGCAATGTCCAGGCCCCCAGCCTGTTGCCCGCGCGCACACGGACGATGTCGGAGGTGCGCTTATCCATGAAGATAGCGATGCCGCCGTCGCTGTCCACGACCGTGCCTTTCAGCTCATGGGTCCGGCTGGGATCGGGCGGCCCGCGCCGGGCCTGGGGCTTGGGCGCCGCGACCGGCTCCGGTTCCGGCTCGCGCGAGGCCACGAATAAGGGCCGCTCGGAAATGGCGTCATATTGACCGACCGGCCCCAGATCGAGGGCCGCCACGTCCTGGCCTGCCGTCCGGCGCTCATCGGCCGAGGCCCTGCCGAAGGGCTGCGCCCACCAGAGCGTGGTGAGAAAGCTCAACACCGCCACCCAGGCCATGAAGGCCAGGATCACGAGCCGGCTGCGCTTCTCGGTCCCTGAGGCCATCTCCGCGTCATCCCGATTCATCGCCATCGGGCTCCTTGAACGCCATGAGGGTCAGGATCACGTTCAGATCCACCTGTTCGCCCGGATTGGCGGCCCGCCGGAAGGCCGAGCGGCGCATATCGGGGCGCAGATCCAGGCTGTCCACGAACACCGCGGGCCGTCCGGTCTCCAGCCCGTGCAGCACGCGCTTGAGCCCGTTATGGCTGAGCTTGGCGGTCAGCCGCAGGCCCACCCGCTCCAGGCCGCCCTCGGCTTCCGGCTCGATCACCTGCATGCTGGCGATATCGCCACCCGCTGCGCTGACCTGTTCCTTCAGATAGTCCTGAAACGCCGCCGCCGCCCGCGCCATGCTGCCGCCGGGCAGCAGATCGCTCGCCTGGGTGCGGCGGGCCGTGGCCAAGGCCTCCAGGGTCTGACGCAATTCCGGCGTCTCGGCGGCAAGCCGCTCGTAGCGCGCCTTCAAATCGGTAAGCCGGGTCACCTCGCCGTCCAACGCCCCGGCCGCGCCGATCAGCGCCGCCGCCCCGGCAGCGATCAGCACCGCGAACAGGGCGAGAGAGCCCGCCCGGCGCATGGTGTCCATGGACAGGCTCATGGCGTTTCTCCCACCGAGCGGCCCGCCAGTTGCGCCCTGATCTGAAACCGTTCGCCGCCGCTGCCGTTGCGGTTCACCGCCCCGGCGAAGACCGGGTCGCGGAACGCCTCACCGGTCTCCAGAAGCGGCAGCAAGGCGGCCGCGTCGCTCGACACCCCCTGCAGATCGACGGCATCCTCGGCGATCCGCATGGAAATCAACCAGGTGCCTTTCGGCAGCAGGCGCGAGACTTCATCGACCAGCACGATCATGGGCTGGCTCGCCGCCTTGCGGTCTTCCAGATAGCGGGAGGATCCGGACAAGGCATCCACCTGTAACCGCAGGCGCGATGCTTCTTCGGCGCGTTCGCGCACCGGGCCGATGCTCGTTGTCAGGTAAGCCCATTGGGCCGCCTTGCCGCCCAGATTGATGAGAACGAAAGCGGCGAACGCAGAGGCGAATGCCAGAACCGTGCGCCGCGCCGCGCGGTTCGCGGCCTCCCCCTGGCGGGACTGGCGGTAGTCCGTTGGCAGAAGGTTGAAGTCCGCGGATTCGGCATCGTCCTCCGGCACGATCCTGTCCGGGTCGAGGCCCAGGGCGCTGAGGCGGGTGAGCAGATCCTCGACGCTGGAACGCGGCGCCACCGCAAGCCGCACGGCGATCTGACCGTCCTCGATCCGCCGTCCGCTGACGTCATAATCGAAAACGGCGCGGTCCGCCGGAAACGGCGTCAGGCGACTCAACTGATGCCGCAGTACTTGGGATAGATGGCGTTCGGTGGCCTGGGGCAATGTCACCGTGCGGACCAATGCCGCCCCTTCGCGGGTGCCCAGAACGGCGATCACGCGGCAGCCTTTCCGGCGCAGCCGCTTGACCCGCTGCACCGCCGCCCGCGCCGCCGGATCGCCGGCCCCCGCATGCACGACACCGAGAGGCGACACGGCACCGTCCGCACGCAGAGAAATGGTGAAGCCACCATTGGCGGGCGCGACGATAATCTGTTGACGGTGACTGCCGGATATCCAGGCCCAGGCGGCCGACAAGGCTTCGGCCACGTCGCGCTGCCAGCGGCGCACACCGCCGGCAAGCGCCTGTTTGAAGGACCCGAAACGGTCAGCGGACGGGGATGTCCAATCCGGAAACGAAAACTGCATGGCCCCAGATCATGGACACATGCACGGCTTCGTCAAGCGCTGACCGACCCTGGATCGGTGAAACTATGATCAGGAAACACCGCAGCCAGCGTGCTTGAGTCCATGCCCAGATGCTTGAACATCACTTCCGCCAGAATGTCCTTGTAATTGGTGGACATTTCCAGGAAGCGGCCGCCATAGAGCTGCTCGATCGCCACGCCCGGCCACTCGCCATAGATGCCGCCCTGGACCTTCTTGCCGATGGTGTACCAGGTGGTGCCGTTGCCGTGGTCGGTGCCGGCGCTGCCGTTCTGCTGGGTCGTGCGGCCGAATTCGGAGCCGATGGCGATAATGATGTCGTCCATCCGGTTGCCCATATCCGTGTAGAAGGTGAGCAGGTCTTCCGCCCCCTGACGCATGGAATTGTGGTAACCGAAATTCACCTGGTTCGAATGGCTGTCCCACGGCCCGCCCCAGTCGATGGCGGCCACCTGGACGCCGAGATCGGCCTTGATGGCCTGGGCCAGAAGCCGCAGGCCCCGCCCCAGCGAACTGTTGGAATAGTCCAGGCCGCCCGCGTCGGTCTCGTATTCCTCGTCGATCTCCTTGATCTGATCGAGAATGCCGAGAAGCTTGACGCCCTGGGCGCTCATCAGTTGCTGGATCGGCGTCTCGTTGGACTGGCTGTAAAGTTCCAGCATCGTGTTGGTGAGACGGTTGTCCGCGCAGCCGTCGCCCGAACACCAGCGCCAGTCTTCCAGGCTGAAATCATCCACGTCCCGAATGCTGGGCACCGTCGCGGCCCCCTGCAGCGAGAAGGGCACGTCGGAGCCGCCCGCACCCAGCGCCCGGAACGGCGAGGAGCCCGGCGTCTCGAACACGAAGCGGTTGAGATAGCCGCCGATGCTCGAAGAGCCGATCACGCCCTGTTCGATCCATTGCTGGCTGTCGAAATGGGACCGGCTGGCATCCTGATAATGGGCCGCCGGGAAGATCGCCAGATCGCCCGCATCCCAGATATCCATCAGCGGCAGGAGGTTCGGGTTGAACCCGAAATAGCCGTCCAGATCGATGGCCGAATTGGGATTGGTGTCATCCGGGGCGTCGACCGCGACGGTCGGGCGCCGGTCCCGATAGGCCGGGTCGCCGTACGGCGCGACCCAGTAAAGGCCGTCGATGCCGCCGCGCATGAAGATCTTGATGAGCGTCTTGCCGGGGACGCCAAGCTCCTGCGCGCTTGACGATTTGATCGTCAGCGCCTCGGGAAACCCTGAGGCAACGGCCGTCGTCAGGCCAAGACCGCCAGCCGCCAGCCGAAGAGCATTCCGTCTCGTTACGAGCATCCGATTACTCCGCCGTTCAATAATACCTGTCCGAACCGATCGGCCCTTAATGGACCTGGAAGCTGGGCGACACAGCGATCAACTGAAGCGCCCGGTAAATCGCTCCCTCTTCCCCATTCTCGGAAGTGATGTCGAAAAACCCGTCATTGCCGTAAAGCTCCGAGACCACCGCATCGTATTCCGCGCGGGAGTAGCGTCCGCCCATGGCAAGATCCATCAGGCCCGCCGCGATCGCTTCAGGCGTCTCGAGGCCCATTTCCGCGATTTTCTCGTAATTGCCCATGGGCGCGCGGATGCCATACTGGAAGCGCTCCAGCAGCGACACGGAGCTGGCCCATTCCTCGGCCTCCTCGGGGAACCCGTCAGGGGTGGGATAGCGGAACCAGCTCATGCCGGCCGATCCGAGGGACGAGCGAATCCGGTCGAGCTGACGGACGATCTCTTCCTTCTTCTTCCGGTCCTCGGGCGGACGGAAGCCGAAATTGCGGATCAGGCTGACGATGTATTCCGTCGGCGTTTTCAGCTTGGAGCGGAAATTCGCCGGATCGTTGCGGAACTCGTCGGACATGAGGATCGTCTTCACGATCGTGCCGATATGACCCTTGCTCTTGGTGTAATCGACGGCACAGCTATCCACCAGGCTCGTCGGCGGCACATCGTTCACGAAATACTGCACCAGCTTCCAGCAGATGAACTGCGCCGTGTTCGGATTGAGCGCCAGCATGTCGAGGACCTCCTCGCCCTCTTCCATGCCGTCCCGCACGGGGAACTCGCCCGTCTCCATGTCGAAGGTGCCAGAGCCCTGGATCGTGGTACCGAGGAACGGAACGAACTTGAATTCACCGTCGTGATCCTCGCCTTCGAAGATGAACTCCCGCTCGTCATGCTTCGGTTTCTTCTTGTCCTTCATGCGCATCTTCTGCGTCTTGGCCGTACGCGACTCGCTCCAGCCGGTGAAGACGCGCGCCACTTCGATGATGTCCTGAGCCGTGTAGCCGGCATCCACGCCAACCGTATGCAGCTCCATCACTTCCCGGGCGTAGTTCTCGTTGATATTGCCCACGGAGCTGCGGTTGTTGTTGAGGTAATTCATCATCACGGTGCTCTTGGCGCTGATTTCCAGAAGATCCCGGAAATAGCCAAGGCAATTGTCGCGGAAGGCCCGCATTTCCATCAGCTCGCCGTAGAAATCGTCGTTGGAAACGGCGGTGGTGCTGAAATGGTTGTCCCAGAACAAGCCCAGCATCTCGCAGAGCTGATTTTCCGACCAAAGCAGATACGAAATCCGCTCACGCATCAGCTGGCGGATCTTTTCGCTCTCGTTGTCCCGGAATTTCGACCAGAATTTCTGTGACTTGACCTTCTTGATGAAGTCCTCGTCGGTATTGACCTTTTTCGGCATCTTCTTTGCCGCTTTGATCTGGTCGTCGACATATTTCTCGTAGCCGAGCTTCTGGTATTCCTCGATCATCTCCGGCGTCGCGCCGAAGGAGGTACGCGCGAACAACTGATGCATCTCATGGGAGGCGCTGCCCGCCGACAGGCGCAGCGTCGAGATCGTCGTTTCGCTCGCCGAATTTTGGGCTTCCACCGTCACCAGAACCGTGGAGTCCGGCGGCACATCCTCGTCAAAAACGCGGATGGCGAATTGCCCGGTCAAGGGCCCGACGGCCAGCGGCACATCGGTCAGGCCGGGCACAGGGCCCTGGTCTTCGATCTGCACCGAGGCGGAAATCGCCGTAATCCCGGCTTCCGCCTGGGCGATGCCGAACACGGTGAAGCCTTTTTCATCCACCACATCGCCATTCTCATGGGACGTGAAGGTGACGGCGCCCGTGCCGGTCACGACACCATACAGGGCCGAAACCGTCGCATCCGCGGACGGCACCGTCAGGATGGTGTTGGGCGCATATTGATTCGTCAGGGCAACGACATCACCCGTCCAGCGGATGAAGGTCTGGCCCGGAGGACCGGCGTCCGCGCCGATCGTGATCATTTCGCCGGGCATGTAAGTGCCCGAGCCGGATCCGCCCTCGACTGTCACCGTCACCGTGGCGCTTTGCGCCATGGCCGGCAGCGCGGCAATCCATGTCCAACACATCGCCGCCACCGCAAACGCGAAGACGGCAAATTTCAGATGGCTCGAAGATCGACATTCCGTATACGGAGACACGTCCACATTCCCCTTGTCAGGCATCAGACCTAATCCGCGACAGACACTACAAATCGCCAAATCGGCGCACAAGGCGCTTACACAAATTTAAAGTTGAGTCGCAGCAATGGAGTTTGACCGCTCGCGTGCCGGTTGAAGGCCTGAAAGCCACCGGCCGGTCATCCGTCTACGCCGTTAAAGCCTTGGCGAAAAACACCAATAAACGGATTGGAAAACCCCACGGAAACCCCTCGCCCCTGCCGGATCTTGTTGTTCAAGGTCCCCATCGCAGGAGACAGGGACTGACGGAAAATCGCCAGTGACAACAATCACAAGGGCCGTGAGGAAGGGGCGGACATGTCCATTTCGTCATGCAACGGACAAGTGAACCTTGCATCACCGGCACAGCCGCGCGCTTTAAGGGTCGCCAAGCCGGATACGCCAACCGCCCCGCAGCCTTACCGTTTTGTAAAACAAGCCGCTGGATCAACGGTCTTCAGCCCAAACCCACCTCGCGGGACGCCGCCCCCACATCGCACAGCTCATCCACGCAGGCCGCCACTTCCCGCTCCCAAGGGGGCAAGGCCAAACGGAAGGTCTGCTGGATCCTGGCAGTGTCGAGAACGGACCAGCTCGGCCGGGGGGCCTTGGTGGGGAACTCGGCCGTGGTGATGGCCTTGACCGTCGGCCATGAGCGCCCGGAAATCCGGGCCGCCAGACGCTCGACGATCAGGCTGGCAAAGCCGTGCCATGTGGTCTGGCCCGATGCGGTGACATGATAGGTGCCGTTCAGATCGTCCGGCCAGTTTTCCCGGCCGGCCATGTCCCAGGCCCGGGCCAGCGCCCGGGTGGTGACCTGAGCGAGCAGCCGGGCGCTTGTGGGCGTGCCGTGCTGATCGCCCACGACCGTCAGCTCAGGGCGCTGAACCGCCAGACGGGCCATGGTGCGCAGGAAGTTCTTGCCGCGCGGCGCATAGACCCAGGCGGTGCGCAGAATCAGATGGGCGGCCCCGGACGCCCGGATGGCCTCCTCGCCCGCCAGCTTGCTCTGGCCGTAAACGCCGAGCGGCCCGGTCTCGTCCTCTTCCGTGTACGGCGTCGTGGGCGCCGCGCCGCTGAAGACATAATCCGTCGAATAATGAACCAGGGGAATGCCGTGGCGCGCGGCCTCCCCGGCCAGCACGCCGACCGCCTCGCCGTTCACCTTATGGGCCAGCTCCGGTTCGTCCTCGGCCTGATCCACCTGGGTATAGGCCGCCGCGTTGACGATGGCGCAAGGGTCCGCCTTGGCGATGATATCGGCCAGCGTCTCCGGCTGTGCCAGATCGGCCTTGGCCCGCGGCAAGGCGATCACCGGGCCTAAAATCGGCAGTGTACGGGCCAATTCCCAACCGACCTGGCCGGTCGCGCCCAGAACGAGAATGGGTTTGGCCATCATGACGCGGCGCTTTCATAAGAAGGCAGCCTGGCCTGGTCCACATCGCCAAGGCGCAGGCCAGCGGCATCCTTGTCGGAAATCTGCGGCGTCTCGACGGGCCAGTCGATGCCGATATCGGGATCGTCCCACAGGATGGTCAGCTCAGCCGTGGGCTCGTAGCGGTCGCTGCATTTATACGTGAAGATCGCCGTGTCCGAGAGCACGGCGAAACCATGGGCAAAGCCTTTGGGAATGAAAAGCTGATGCCGGTTTTCCTCGGTCAGGGTCGCGCCGACCCATTGACCGAAATGGGGCGAGCCCGCGCGCACATCGACGGCCACATCGAACACCGCCCCGGCGGCGACGGAAACGAGCTTGTCCTGGCCGCAGGGATTTTGCAGATGCAGGCCCCTTAAGACATCCCTGGCGGAGACCGACAGATTGTCCTGAACGAAATCGCAAGGAATCCCGGCCTCGGCATAGCGTTCCCGGCGATAGGTCTCCAGGAACTGGCCGCGCGTATCGCCGAAGACCCGGGGCTCAACCAGCAGAACGCCGGGCAGTTTTAATGCCTGAATTTTCATCCGTGTGCTCTTTCAGCAATGCCAGAATATATTCGCCGTATCCGGATTTCTTGAGATCGTTGCCCAAGACCCGCAAGGCCGCATCGTCGATAAAGCCCATGCGCCAGGCCACTTCCTCGATACAGGCGATCTTCAAGCCCTGGCGCTGCTCCAGGGTTTCCACGAAATTCGAGGCCTGCATCAGGGATTGGAACGTGCCCGTGTCGAGCCAGGCATTGCCCCGGCCGAGGGTTTCCACCTGCAACGTGCCGCGCTCCAGATAGATCGAATTGATGTCGGTGATCTCCAACTCGCCCCGGGCCGAGGGTTTGAGGTCGCGCGCCATCTGCACGACCTCGGCGTCGTAGAAATAAAGTCCGGTGACGGCCCAATTGGATTGGGGCTTAGCTGGTTTCTCCACGATCGAGGTCGCGGTGCCGTCCGCCTCGAAGGTAACGACGCCGAAGCGCTCCGGGTCGCTCACATGATAGGCGAAGACCGTCGCGCCGGTCTCCTGGGCGGCCACGGCCTGGAGCTTTTTCGCGATGCCGGGGCCGAAAAAGATATTGTCGCCCAGCACCAGGCAGGCCGGTGCGCCGCCTAAGAAATCCTCGGCGATCAGGAAGGCTTGGGCGATGCCTTCGGGCTTGTCCTGCACCGCATAATGAAGCGACAGGCCCCAGCGGGAGCCGTCGCCCAGCAAGCGCTCGAACAGGCCGATATCATGGGGCGTGGAGATGATCAGGATATCCTTGATGCCTGAAAGCATCAGGGTACTGAGCGGATAATAGATCATCGGCTTGTCGTAGACCGGCAGCAATTGCTTGCAGACGGCCCGCGTCACAGGATGAAGCCGCGTTCCGGCGCCGCCGGCGAGGATAATGCCTTTGCGTTCCATGGGTCTCACAATCCGCTTTTGGGTGAAGCCTGACCGAGCCGCTGGCCCTGGTATTTCTGCTGCGCGACGCGATCGCACCAGTCCTGGTTTTCCAGATACCACGCGACGGTCTTTTTCAGGCCCGTCTCGAAATCGACCGTGGGCGCCCAACCCAGTTCCCTCTTGATCTTCGAGGCATCGATCGCATAGCGGTGATCATGGCCCGGACGGTCATCGACGAACGTGATGAGCTTCTCGTGAGAGCCATGGGGCGCGTCGGGCCGGGCCTCGTCGAGCAGTTTGCACAGCGTGCGCACCAGATCGATATTGCGCTTTTCCGCATCGCCGCCGATGGCATAGGTCTCACCCGGCCGGCCCTTGCGCAGCACGGTCGCGAGCGCGCCGGCATGGTCTTCGACGAAGAGCCAGTCGCGCACATTCTCGCCCGTGCCGTAGACCGGCATCGGCTCGCCATTGAGGCCCTTGGCGATCATCAGCGGAATGAGCTTTTCGGGAAACTGATAAGGCCCGTAATTGTTCGAACAATTGGTGATCAGGACCGGCAGGCCGAAGGTCTCGTGCCAGGCCCGCACCAAGTGGTCGGAGGCCGCCTTGCTGGCGGAATAAGGCGAGTTCGGACGGTAAGGGGTCTCTTCGTTGAAATGCCCCGTCTCACCCAAAGAGCCGAAGACCTCATCCGTCGAGACATGCAGGAAGCGGAAGGTCTGGGCCAGATCGGCGCCGTCGGTCGCCAGATAGCGCCGGGCCGTTTCCAGCAGGTTATAAGTACCGTCGATATTGGTACTGATGAAATCGCCCGGCTGATCGATCGACCGGTCCACATGGGACTCCGCCGCCAGATGCATGATCGCGTCGGGCCGGAAGCTGCGGAACAGATCCTCAAGCGCGCTCCGGTCCCTGATGTCCGCTTTCGCGAAACTGTAGGCATCGCTTTCGGCGACGGCCGCCACATTGTCCAGATTGCCCGCATAGGTCAGACTGTCCAGGTTCAAGACCGCGCAATCGCCCGCCTGGATCAGATGACGCACAAGCGCGGAGCCGATAAATCCCGCCCCTCCGGTGACGATGACCCGCATGCCGTTCCCTTCTTTCGCTTAAACACGCCGCCCGGATTGATGAGGCGCCCGCATCCTCGGGGGCGTTCACTCAGGGCCAACGTGCCATGACCGTGTCCGTTCCGATCGCCGCCGCCGGCGCGAGGCGGCAGCGCGGCTTTCTCCTAACAGGAACGGCCAAAGATGGAAACCGGCTTAACGCCGGGCCGGGCCGCTTTTCTCATGGGCGTGGCGCACGGAGCCGCGTCCCGTTGACCCTGCTCCGCCTCAGTAGGCGTTTTTGGCGGAGAGCACGATCCAGACGGTGCGCACCA
>CAZTCJ010000064.1:0-22667 GCA_964612085.1 uncultured Alphaproteobacteria bacterium | reverse complement strand
GAGACCGCTGGCAGGCGGCCTGCGCGAACTTGACGTGTCCGCGCGAGAGCCTGTTGATAGCGCGCCTTGGCTTCCGCGATTTCAAAATTGCGTTCCGTCAGGAGACGGATAAGTTCGTCGAGTTCGCCGCTCCCCACGCGCTGCCACCAACCGGCCGGGTGATCGAACAAGGAAACAGATTTGCCTTGATCTTGCCGGGCCGTGGGATAGGTCGGCAGGGTTTGGATCTTTGCAATGATTTCCGGCGGCTCAGCGTCCGGTGTCAGGGTGCAGGCGGACAGGGCACAGGCGAACATGAGCTTTACGCTGGCCGCATACCAGTGACGGCTGCCAAAACGCTGCCCGCCTGATACGAAAGGCACTGAATAAGATACGCCGCGTTTCACCACGCCCTCGCAACCCTTCATACCCAAAAAAGAGGGATGCGGATATCCGCATCCCTGGCTTTACTTCAGTGCACGTTATAAGATATTTTAGCTCTTATTTATTCTCCTCTCGAATCTCTTCGATGGTGACCAGGCCATTCTTATCTTTGTCGAGTCTCTTAAAAGCGCGGTCAAACATACCCATCCTGACGACCCGTTTGGCATTGCCGATCTCGTCATCGGCATTGGCCCGGATAAAAGCCTCAAGCTCGTCACGGTCGAGAGCTTTGTCCTCATTGGCATCGGCCTGCCTGAAATTTTCCTGAACAAGTTTCTGCTGCTCTTCGGTCGGTTGGGCCATTGCGCCGTTCAACCACAGAACCGACGTAGCCAGAGCGCCGGCAGCCAGGATCGTTCTTTTGAGGGTCATCACTCTCTCCGTGTTTAGAAGGTGTATGAGGCATTCTGGACGTTCTCAAGAACGCGGATACTTTGCGTATTCAGTGCTTCAGAAATGGCATATTCAACTAATGAAAATGACAGGGCGTGTGCCATGAAGATGGTTTATATGGATATCTTCTGCCTACCCCATACTTAAACCATTCGCTCTATTGCATCGCAGGGGGTCGTTTTATAATTTGTTCGTAAGACGACTTAAGTTAATGACTATCATTAGATGCGTAGCGACACAACACAAAATGCGCCAAAATACGAAATCCGCTCTGATCCGGGCCGCTGAGCGCCTTTTCGCGGAGAAGGGACTCGGCTCAGTTTCTGTTCGAGACATCACGCGCGCGGCAGGCGCGCGCAATGAGAGCGCGCTCCACTACCATTTCGGTGACATTGAAACACTGATCAGGGAAGTGTTCGCGCACAGGTATCACGCCATAGAAACCAACCGCCTTGCCCGCATCGCCGAACTCGATGCCAGCGAAAAAGGCGGCGATGTCGGAGCGCTCATGGAAGCGGCCGTTGGGCCTTTGTTTGAAGCCTGCTCAGAAGAGAAAGGTCGGCTTTACGTCTACTTTCTCGTCCAGCTTGTAACAGATCCTCGCTTCAATTTATCCGAACTCATCAATGATCTTTCGCCGCGTTGCGCTTTAACAATCAAAGACCGTGTACTGACGAGCCTTGAGACCGTGCCGGACGACATTCTCCTGGCACGCTTGCGGCAGATATTTACGATTACAATCATTCTGGCGGCTGACTATGCCCGGTTGATCGATGCGGGCACCGCTCCGCCGGTCGAAAAAGCGGTTCGTGAAGCCGCCGCTTCGCTCTCCGGGTTCCTCCAGGGGGCCACATGACAAAGCATAGCCTGAGGATTGACACGGACCGCTCCGGTCGGCATTTCGTGACCGCTGTTGGCGGTTGGGTATAAAGTTGCGTTGATCTCAGTTCGCACTGGAAGCCGGTGAAACTGTAATCTCCGTGTCAGGATTTAAGTCCTCGTTCGGATCTGTGAGGGCACCGGCCGGGAAAAAGACACGCAAGGGCTCTCCGTCCACGTCAAGACAAAGCTCGTGATTGTTGTCATTGTCGTTCAGGTCTCCGATTGCTATCGGCGTTACCGTCGCAACGGTGCCGTCCGCCTGCTTGACAGTGACGCGGTAGAGCTGCCTCTCCTGGTCGTCGATTTCAGCGCCCCCTGGCTTGGTGATGCCACCCGTCCAGGTCGCCCGTACAACGCTCTTGATCCCATCGCGAGGACAATTGCCGCGCCCGCCAAGGCTCCAATTGTCCTGCGGTAGCGTTTCGGCCAGGATCATGGTCGGTCCGGCTTCCAAAGGGATCACATCCGTTTGCGCGCCCTTAAAATTCATGCCGCCATCCAGGGACATCAAATCACCAACAATCTCGACCATCACCGGTTGATCGTCCGCAGACCCATAGTCACCGATCAAAAGAGCTGTTCGCTTTTCACCTAGCTCGTCTGCCGGCTTGAGCGTGACACAAACTATGCGGCCGATTTCTCCCGTTCTTGTCGTGACGCGAAAATCGTCAGCATCAAGTGTGCTGTCATCGACCTCATGGGAGAAAATCACCGGCATGCCGTCCTTGCCGGCAGCCCCTAGGCACAGCCGCATGGCCCGTAACGGCAGTGAACTGTCGAGGCCGAAAAACGCTGAGAGAATTCGCCCCTCTGCCGCTGAGGTTTCTTCGGCTGTTGCGCTTGTAGTGGTCAGAGCAAACAAAGCCATCCAGGGGGCGATAAATTTCACAGTGCTCATCATGCTGCTACCCTTTTGCAACGCGTTGGGACAACGGCATGCGACAGGCCCACCGTCACATTTCAGTTGTAATTTGGTTGCTCAGACGGTCGATCCCTTTTGCGGCAATCGTCTTGGAGGTTTCATAGCTCAAGTCGCGCGTTGGAACAATGACGCAAAACCACTCCAGGTGGACTTGGTTCATTTTGTTAAAAACCGTGCGTCGTTCAAAAGCGCGCTGCTTTCGTCGGCATGTGCCCGTCCTCATGATCAAGGGGCTATACACTTCTCATACAAGTGGGGTAACCGGCGCGTTTAAGCTTAATTGAGTTGGTCTCAATATCTAGCTCCACCGCATACCGAAGAATGCGTGGCCGAGCATCTGACGAATCATGGAGAGGTATCGCGATAGGACAAATTAATCAGTGTTTGCATCATTTTCACCGCAGTCTCGGTACCACTGTTTTGATTTTGTCCCGTCACAATTCTTCCGTCGACAACCACGTGAGTTGCAAAAAAGTCGCGAAAGGCGGTAGCGCTTTCGAAGATCGCGCCGGCGGCGCGCAAATCGCGCTCCGGATGCTTGGGCGTGTGAGTTATGCCGAGCTCTCTGATTTGCTTATCCGTGACTGCTGTTATCCGGCGCCCCAGGACCAAAGCCGACCCATCCGGCTTCTTGGCCTGCAAGAGGCCCAACGGTCCGTGACAAACACCGCCTATGATCGCGCCACCGGCATAGGCGGCCGTGATCGTCTCTCCGAGTTCCGGCGATTGCGCGAAATCATAGGCAGCGCCCCAACCGCCGGCGAGAAACACGATGTCGTAATCTTCGATATCGACGAGTCCGACGTCATAAGACTGGGCCACCTTAGATTGGAAGACTTGATCTTTCAGGTAACGCTTGTCGTGATCCGAAGCCACCGGCCAACGCAGGGAAATAGGCTCAATCGGTATCTGACCACCCCTTATGCTTGCAAGATCAACCTGCATTCCTGAATCAAGAAAAGCATAGTAAGGGGCGGTCATTTCCGATGCGAAGACACCGGTTGGCTCGCCCGTTGCGTCAAGGGTGTCATGACTGGTTGTGATAATCAGGGCGCGTTTTCCCGTTAAGTCGAGTTCCGGGACAGTGTAGTGCGGATGAAGCCCAACAGCATTCAGCAGTAACGGCAAGCCAAACCAGGTAAGCAAGGCCAGCGCGAAAACACCTATCAACCCAAATCTCAGAACTTTCATCATTTCACTAGAACCTATACTTGATCGGGGGTGATCGGCAGGCGCTCGGGCGGCGGCGCGTTCTCCGCCAGCCAGCGGCGGGCATAGTCCCGAAAGTCCTGCTGCTCTGAGCCTAGGTCTGGTGCAGTCACGGCGCTCTTCTTCCTACACGTCCATGCCCGAAGTATCGCTGGCGGTATCAAAGCCGTCCAGTCGTGAGGCGGATTTCGGATCCGGTCCGATATCGACCGCTACCGCAGCGGCAGCAACATCGTGGAAGTGATCGGTCTGGACATCGATGCCTGGGATATCAGCCGCGAGAACCGGGAAGGCGTTCTTCAGTCCTTCAACCAACTAAAAGGGCCGTGCGGCGCGCGGTGATTTTCAGGACGTGCGCCGGACCGGCGTCACTCTTCTGGAATCGTATCACGCACATAGAGATTTCCACGTTCCGCTGTCATCTGAAAGATCATGCCGCTGACACGCCAGCCGTCTTTCGTACGCGTAAAACTATGGGTATAGACGCCCCAAACTTCCCAGAGCGGATCACCGCCGTTTTCAGGCCGTGCGCCTGTTTCCATGCGGTTCCAGGCATAGCCATGGCTCAACATGGTGGCCCGGTCTGATCCTTCGAAAGTGACCCGGTGGTTACCACGCAGATGAAAACTCGTCTTCGACGGTTTGAGATTGGCCGACCAGCCTGCGATCAGCGTGTCCGCGGGGATGGTCGCCGGATCTCCGCCCGTGAGGGAGGTGAAGTCCACATCGATCTGGTCGGTAAAGTAACCCCGCGCCTCGTCCCAGGCTTTGGCGTCCACCGCCGCATCGACCGCATCGGCAATCCGGATCATCTCTTGAATGTCGGCTGCATTCTCAACGTCAATCGGGTCGCCGCCCGCAAAAGGGACACCGGCATGGCCACCGACAGAAAAGAAAGCCAATACGATGGTCAGCGGCAGGGGGAGGAGAAGTCTGAACATGGTGATGATGGTCCTTTGTAAGTGATCCCCCCGGTGTTTCAGAAGGTATTGATTTTTATTCGCCTGACTTGTGGAGGGCAAGGGTACTTTGCGGGCAGATGGCGGGTGAACTGAAATGACAAACGGCCGCTCAAGGAGCAGCCGTTATCTGTGTAAGGATTATTAGGATCGTTCAAGCCGTTGCAATGACCATTCTCGTTTTGCGCTGCAGGCGCATGGCGACGAAGCCGAAACCCAAGAGCATCATGACCCAGGTGGAGGGTTCAGGGATCGCCGCGATCTGGCGCAGCTCATTGGTGGTTTTGAAGCCCCAGGTGTCGGTACCGCCGCTGGGGTCGCGGGCCACCAGATTGCCGATGAAATCCCTGTCGATCACCCCGAAATAGCCCCGGTAGTCATGGAGCGCCGTAGCGTCTGTCTCGCCCGTGTCCTGGCTCCACAGCAAGGACCCGAGGCTATCGTCCGTTCCCGGAAAGGCCGCGCCGTTAACATAGATCGCCTTGATGCGGGACCGGCTGGTGTTCGTGAACAGGCCGAGCAGTTCAAGCCCTGTATCGAAGTCCCGGTTGTTCCGGAAGCCGATGGCGAAGGCCAGATCGTTTTGGAACGGACCGTTCTGGATGTCCCAGACGATGTTCGTGCCGTCATTGACCAGCCGGTTGGTTTTCGCCTGAGCGGCACCGCTCGTGCCGAAAAAAGCCATGCAGACGGCAAGGGCAACAATACAGAGGTTCATTTCTACACTCCTGACAATCCGCCCGGCGAAACTGGGAAAGGGGCCGGGCTTTGACCTGTCAGGAGCAAAGGGGGTGCCACTTAAGGGGTATTAAGGTTAAGGCCGCTCTGGAGAGCGCCGTGTGCCCATGAAAAAACGGCCGCGTTTCCGCGGCCGTTTTCCGTCTACGAATAAATCTTAGGTCTTCAGGCAGCAGCCGCAACCGTGCGGCGCTTTTGAAGACGCATGGCCACGAAACCGAAGCCCAGGATCATCATGATCCAAGTGGAGGGCTCGGGGATCGGCGCGATGTTCGTGTAGGTGGACGTGTTCAGACCAACGCCGCCCCAAGTGGTGCTGCCTTCAGAGACGATGTTGCCGCTGAAGCTGTTGTCGACGATACCGATCACCCGGCGGAAACGGCCATTGAAATCGTTGGTAATTTCAATGCTCGCGAGATTTCCGTCAGTCTTCGTCCAGAGCAGGGCTCCGAGAGCATCGTCAGCACCGCCGACACCGGTATTGGCATACAGGGCGAGAATATTGGATTGACCGCTCGTGAACTCACTGAAGATATCGCCACCGCTGACATTCAACGGTCCCGTGAAGTTCGTGAAACCGATGCCGATTCCGAACTCACCGGCGAAGTCACCGCCTGTAATGTTGTAGTGCGAAGTCGGCGTCGGGCTGTGGTTGACCAGTTTGAGCGCCCAGGCCGGCGACGCGAACATCACGGCGGCCACCAGGCCGAGAAGAAGCTTTTTCATGTGTCACCCCGAAAAGGTTAGTTCGATCAAGAGGTTGCGCGTTGGTCTCCGGTTTGGTGTGAATCACCTTACCGAACCGCAAGGTACCTTAATGGGCCAGCAAGAAAAGGGCCACCGGAGATTTGTACAATTTTTAGGTTAATCGCCCTGATTGCAACGGGCGCGATCTTTTTGTGACGGCAATACCTCTTTAGGATGAGGAAGCATATCCGGATATGACAAGCTGCCGCTTTGATCGTCATTCTGGGCGGCCACGCCGAAGGCTTGACGCTGTGCCATGACGCGCCATCGCGCTTGCTCAAATCCCGACGCGCATTTACCCTGTTGACAAATCAGAAGGGCCGGTCCGCGATGCCTCAAGGCTTTCGCGGTGTTTTGCGTAAGGCCGTTGGGTCGAGGTCATGGACGGCGGGGCGCAGGCGCAAGACGGTCGCTGAGCCGCGCCGGTCCGGAATGAGGGGAGTGGCTCCCGCCAGAGGGAGCACATGGCGGTATGGGCACAGAACAGCTGCTGATTTTTCACCCTCTGACCATTTTCCTGGTTCTGGCCGGGATCTGGGTGATCGGGGGGCCGTTCATCGCTTGGCTTGTGAGCCATGTGGTTGCCAATGTG
This sequence comes from uncultured Alphaproteobacteria bacterium, assembly GCA_964612085.1. Classification (GTDB taxonomy): domain Bacteria; phylum Pseudomonadota; class Alphaproteobacteria; order JAJFIK01; family JAJFIK01; genus CAZTCJ01. The sequence goes on along the minus strand of CAZTCJ010000064.1, from coordinate 15,802 downwards.
ATCAACGATTTCATGGAACATCCGACCATGCGCTTCTTTGCCCTGTCGGCGCGCGCGGATGTGGCCGCCGATGGCGAAGACCAGCCGGTCAAGGACGTGATCCGCGAAAAGTTCATCGAAATGAGCCGGGGCATCTTCCTGCTTTATGGCGGCATCGGCCTGATCCTGATCCCCACCTTTATTCTGATCTTCCTGTCGGAAGTGCGCGAGCCGTCGAAGGCGCCGCCCTTCGGCCTGTTCCTCACCAGCATCGTCAATTTGCTGATCGTTGCCGGTGTTGTGGTGGGCAGCCACGCTTTCGCGATCATGCTGCGGGACCGCAATTACGAGCGGCTGGAAAACGCCAACGCCAATGGCAATGGCCGCAACGGCAAGCCGCCGGTGCGCCGCTCCGATGACGAGGAAGCGAACGTGCTCTCCTGAGCATCGTCTATTTATCCGCTCAAGGAAGATTAAAGAGGCGCCGCACCGGCCCGTTCGGCATGCGCGGCCGTGCCCGTCATCCAATAGACGGGCCACAGCAGAGAGCGGGCGCTGTCGTCGAGCACTTTGGACAAGGGCAGGGGAGCGGCGGCGATGCGGCCTGTCTGGGACAAGGTCGCGTGGGCGAATGTCGCGGCGGCGGCACACAGATAAAGACTGGTGACGGCGGCGGCGGCTTGCGTCCACAGCGGACGGCGCGGTTTCGCGCCATCGAGCGGCACCACCGGGCGCTCGTGATAATCGAGCGAGGCGGCGAAATCCGCCCGGCTCAGACGGATCGCTTCATCCGCGTTGTCGATGCCCCGGCCGCTCCCCTGATCCTTGGCGGGAAAGGCCGTGGCCACGTGGATGCTACGGCCTGAACGCCGCGCCAAAAGCCGCAGCTCTTGAGCCGCTTCCTGAAAATCCTGATCGGCGCTGCACACAACGGCCACGTCGAACGCGCCCTGCTCGAACAGGCGCACCATGTCGAGGGCCATGCGCAGATCGATGCCTTTTTCGCGATTGTTGCCGGCCAGCGGCGTGGTGTAGGTGCGCACCCCCTGGGCCTGCCAGCGGCTGATCCGGGACGCCCAGTCCTGCTGGGTCTCGCCGCCGACCACGCGTCCGGCTTTCGGCACGCCGATATAGTAGTGCACGCCGCTCAGATCCCAGCCGCGCGCCTGGGTCAGTCTGCGCGCCAGGGCCAGGGGATGGAAATCGGCGAAACAGCGGGCATCGAACGCCTTGCACGCGGCATAGCGCACATTCCGGCCATCGAAGAAAACGGCGGCCCGTTTGCGGCTTGGAGAAGATGCGGCCGAACGGCCGGAAGAAAAGACTCGAATACGCGCCAGCACTGGTTCACATCCAACGCTCCCGAAACACGCTGGACGTCCCTTGTTGTCGGCTCCCCCCATCCGCGATAGACGGCAATGACCTTACCAATCGCTCATGGTCTGTCCATGATTACAGGACCCTCATCTTCAAAGCTATGACGGAACGTCAACAAACCTCTGGAACCTGTATTGTTTGATGGTCAGTGTGACCGCTTTGCATCACACGACCGGCGTAAATCCGATGGGACCATGTCTTCGTGGGAGGGTGCGCCATAAAGAGAAACAGGGTGCTCCGGTTTTGACCATTCCGGATAAAAGGGCCCGGCGATCGGAACTATGCGGGCATCGAGACCTTCCGGTTCGATGAAAACGGCAAGGCGATGGTCGAGGTCCGGACGGTCTTTTTACGGATCGTTCGCGACGCATCAATTCAAATGCAGGCCCGCATCCGACAAGAGGGTCTCGCCGGTGATCCAGTCGGAGCCTTCCAAGGCGAAAAAGGCGATGGCGTCGGCGATGCCTTCCGGCGTGCCGGCGGCTTTAAGCGGGGTGGTGCGCTCCACATGCTCGACAATGCCCTGGAAGCCTTCTTCGCCGAAGCGGTCGCGGAACCACCGTGTGCCGACGAACCCTGGACAGACGGCGTTCATGCGGATTTCCGGGGCGAGCGCCCGGGCAAGCGAGAGCGTCATGGTGTTGAGCGCGCCTTTGGATGCCGCATAAGCGACCGATGAACCAATCCCTTTAACACCCGCGATCGAGGAGACATTGACCACCGAGCCGCGCCCTTGCGCTTTCATGGCAGGGGCCACGGCCCGGATCATCTGGAACGGTGCGATGACATTGACCGTATAGATCCACTGGAAATCCTCCGCCGACAGACCGTCCAGATCGCCGTGATCGACGAATTTCGTGCCGCCCGCATTGTTCACCAGAATATCGATCCGGCCCCAGGCATCGAGTGTGGCCTGCGCCATGGCGCGGCAGGCCGCATCGTCGGTGACGTCCGCCTGAACGGTCAGCACATCGACGCCATGGGCGCGGCAGCGTCCGGCCACCTCATGGGCTTCCTGTTCGCTTTTGGAATAGTTCACCACCACATGGATGCCGCGCCGGGCCAAGGTCTCGGCGGTAGCCGCACCGATGCCTGCTGACGATCCAGTGATGATCGCGGTTTTTCTCTCGCTCATTATCATTCTCCCTTAACGGATGATATGGATGTTCAAAGCCAGCGCCGGACCCGGGCCGCCCAGTCGCGATAGGCCTGCCCGAAGGTGATCTCCAGATAGCGTTCCTCCGGGCGGATCAGCACAATGGTCAGGGCTATGATCAGGACAGGCGTCAGGATCAGGAACCAGACGGTGTCGAAGATGAAACCGAGCCCGGCATAGATCAGAACCACGCCCAGGTAGATCGGATTGCGGCTGCGGGCGAACGGCCTGTCCGTGATCAGATGGGTGGTGGGCGTGCCCGGCTTGCTCGTCTGGCCGGATGCTCTTAAAGCCTGCTGGGCGCGGACGATCCAGGAAACGCCCCAGGTGGCCACTGCGAGCCCCAGGGCCAGGCGCGGTAGGCTTGCCCAAAACCCTTCAGCGAAACGCGGAAAAGGCAGGGGCGCGATCACATGCAGCGCCGTGCCAATCGCGATCCCCACCAGGGCGATGAAATCCGATGTCCGCAGGAGACCGGAATGGGCAGCCGCGTCAGGGGGCGTGTCGTTTTCCATGGAACCGGTCTTCCTTCCCCGAGGCAGTTTCACCGTGCCGTGGCATGGGGCAGGGCGGCGGCCTCCGTCAGGGCCTCATTGTAATCGTGGCTGAGGCGCGCCACCAGTTCGGCGATGGGCGGAGCGTCGTCGATCAGCCCGACCCCTTGTCCCGCTGCCCAGATATCTTTCCAGGGCTTGCGGTCGTAATGGCTGTCGTCGAAATCGATCTCCGGGCGGTCCGCCTGGTTGTCCGGATCGTAGCCCGCCTGACGTAGAGACTGGACCAGGAAATTAGCAAAGACGCCGGAGACCTGATCGGTATAGACGATATCCTTGGCGTGGGAGGCGGCGATCATGTCCTTATACGGACCGCTGGCCAGGCTCTCGGCGGTGTTGATGAAGCGCGTGCCCAGATAGGCGAGATCCGCGCCCATGACGCGGGCGGCGGCGATCTGGCGGCCCGTATTGATGGCGCCGGACAAGATCAGCGTGCCGTCGAAGAGCGTGCGCAATTCGCCGAGAAAGGCGAAGGGGTTGAGCGTGCCCGCATGGCCGCCCGCGCCCGCCGTCACCGCCACCAGGCCATCGACACCGGCGGCAACGGCTTTTTCCGCATGCCGCATGCTGATCACATCGTGGAACACCAGGCCGCCATAGGAATGTACCGCGTCCACCACATCGGAGATCGCGCCCAGCGAGGTGATGACCAGCGGCACCTTGTGGCGCACGGTGATTTCCAGATCCGCCGCAAGGCGCGGATTGGTGGGATGCACGATCAGATTGACGCCGAAGGGCGCTGCCGCCATCTCCGGCGGATTGATGGCGTTGTGCTCTTCGAGCGCGGCCTCGATGGCATCGAGCCACAACTCGTAACCGTCCGTATCCCGCTGATTGAGGGCGGGGAAGGTGCCGATGACCCCAGCCTGGCAGGCATGGATCACCAGATCCGGACCCGACACCAGGAACATGGGCGCGGCGATGGCGGGCAGGCGCAGGACACCGTCGAACTGAGGGGGCAAGGGCATGGCGCCAGTCTCTCCCTGTGTTGCGGAAGCTGTGCCTTCAGCCTATCGCCCGAGGGCGGCGGCGCCCAAGCCTTATCGCCGGGCGGCGCTCAGCAAGGCTTCCGGCACGCCCGCGATCGGCGGCGCAAGCGTGGCACTGGCATGGAACGGCCCGACCCTCGGCGCGCGCGGATAAAAGGCGTAGCGGCGCTTGGAGGCCCAGACCATGGGCGGTACTCTGTTCCTCTCGAACAGGTCGTAGCCTTCCTTCAGATTGAGCCAGAACCCCAGCCAGCGCGTGTCCGTCAGCCCCGCCATGGCGCCGTCGGTCATATGGAACGGAAAGGCGTGTACGGAGATATCCGGCTGGCCGTTCAGGAAGGCGGCATGGGCGAGCGTATAGATCTCTTCCATGCGGCCGTCGGTCATGGCGAAACAGCCCTCCGAAATGCAGGATCCGTGGATCATCAGATGACTGCCGGAACGCCCATGGCGCCGGTCGAAGGCATTGGGAAAGCCCAGATCGAAGGACAGATGAAACTTGCTGTTGGGATTGAGCGCATCCGCCGTGACCCGGTAGAACCCTTCCGGGGACTGACCGTCGCCCTCGCGCTCCTTGGGCCCGAGCGTGCCGGAAAAGGCGCAGACGCCATAGGTCTTGAAGAGCTTGTAGAGGCCGTCATGGCCTTCGACCCAGACCTCCAGCGTCCGGCTGAGCTTGAACACCCGGATGAAGATCGGCGCGCCCAGCACCAGATCCTTTTCCGCCAGTTCCGTGCTCAGCCGCGGCGCCAACTGACGCGTGACCTTAAGGGACAACTCGCTCACCGGCACGCGATTGGCCGAGGCCGTCTCAACAACCAGAAAAAAGAGCCCCGTCAAAACCGCCAGGGCGGGAATGGGACGGGACCCCAAAAGCCTTACGACACTGCGTCTCATCGATGGTTTCCAGACCTCGCTCGCTCCACTCGTCTCGACCCCAGCTTTACCCACGGCTTTCTTACTTGCCTTTAAACACCGGCCGGCGTTTGTCCATGAAGGCCCGGCGGCCTTCCACGTAATCCTCGCTGGCGAAACAGGTCGCCACCAGCTCGTCCACCGCATTCTCCTGGGCCGCCGACGGGTTGGCCACCGCTTCAGCCACCGCCCGCTTGGCGGCGCGCAGGCTCAAAGGCGCATTGGTGGCCAGGAAGGTGCACAGCTCATGCATGGCAGGTCCCAACCGGCCCGCAGGATAAACCCGATTCACCAGGCCGATGCGCTGGGCTTCATGGGCGTCATAGGTGCGGGCGGTATAGAGGATTTCCCGGGCATTGGCCGGACCCACCGCCAGCACCAGATCGCGCGTGGCGCTGAACGGGTAGCCGACGCCGAGCCGGGCGGCGGGAATGGCGAAGCGGGCGTCTTCCCGAGCAAAGCGCAGGTCGCAGGCGAGCGCGATGCTCAAGCCTCCGCCCATGCAGAAGCCCCGGATCGAAGCGACGGTGGGCCGGTTGCAGGCCCTGAGCGCATCGAGCGCCACGCCCACGGCCCGTTCGTAATTGGCGCTGCCTTCGGCGGTGGCGCGCACGGTCTCGAACTCCGAGACATCGGCGCCGGAGACGAAGGCCCGTTCGCCGGCGCCGACCATGGCCACCACACGCACCGTGTCGTCCGCCTCGAACTCCCGGATCCGTTCGGGCAAAGCTTCCCACATGCCGAGGGTCAGAGCGTTGTGCCGGTCCTGGTTATCGAAAATGATCCACCCGACCGACCCGTCGATCATCGTCCGTACGGTGCCTGGCATTTGGTTTCCGTCCTCCCAACCCGCCTGTGTGCCGTGCGGGCCCTGATCTTGCGCTGCACTGGTGACACGCAAAAACGGTACCCTAAATCTTCGTTCCGTACCAAATTGTGATGCAAACCCATCTGGATAAAAGGTTGAGAGCGCATGACAACACGCGATCCGTCCGGGGCTGGGGGCTCGGGTGTCCTGGGCCGCGAGACTCCGATCCCCGGCTCACCCGGCGAGGCCCATCTGGAGCGGGTGCCCAACCCGCACAAGGACGTGGACTATGCCGCCCGGTTCACCTGTCCGGAATTCACCGCCCTGTGCCCGGTGACCGGCCAGCCCGACTTCGCCCATCTGGTCATCGATATCGTGCCGGGCGACTGGCTGGTTGAGAGCAAATCCTTGAAAATGTTCCTGTTCAGCTTCCGCAATCATGGCGGCTTCCATGAAGAGTGCACTGTCACCATTGCCCTACGCATCGCCGATCTGATCGAGCCGAAATATCTGCGGATCGGCGGCTACTGGTATCCGCGCGGCGGCATCCCCATCGATGTCTTCTTCCAGATCGGCACGTGTCCGGAGGGTGTGTGGCTGCCCGATCAGGGCGTTCAGCCCTATCGCGGCCGCGGTTGATGGCAGGTGTGATCCTGGCGGCGAAAAAATCGCTTGTGCATGGGTGCAGATGCGCCCAACTCTGTTCTCATCTGCGGCGAGAGCGCGCACCGAAAGGGGAGGCGGGTGATGACGTCCAATCTCTACGGGGTCGAAACGGAAGACACGCCGCTCGCCATGGTCGATCCGGTCTGGGCGCGCCTGCGCCAGGAAGCGCGCGGCGTGGCCGATCAGGAGCCGATGCTCGCCAGCTATGTGCACGCCACGGTGCTCAATCACGACTGTCTCGAGAGCGCGCTCAGCTATCACCTGGCCCAGAAAATCCGTAAGGACGACGCGCCCGCCATGCTGCTCCGGCAGGTGATCGATCAGGCCTACGATGCCGATGCCGCCATCGGCGGCGCCGTGCGGGCCGATCTGGTGGCGATCCATGAGCGCGACCCGGCCTGCTGCTCCTATCTTCAGGCGCTGCTCTATTCCAAGGGCTTCCATGCCCTTCAGACCTACCGGGTCGCCCACTGGCTGTGGCACCAGGACCGCAAGCCCATGGCCTATTTCTTCCAGAGCCGGGTCACCGAGGCCTTCGGGGTCGACATCCACCCGGCCGCCCGGATCGGGCGCGGCATCATGATGGACCACGCGACCAGCATCGTGATCGGCGAGACGGCGGTGGTGGAAGACGATGTCTCCATGCTGCATGAGGTGACGCTGGGCGGCACCGGCAAGGAGACGGGCGACCGGCACCCCAAAATCCGGCGCGGCGTGCTGATCGGCGCGGGCGCCAAGGTGCTCGGCAATATCGAAGTGGGCGAGAACGCCCGCGTCGCGGCCGGCAGCGTGGTGACGAAACCGGTGCCCGCGGGCTGCACCGTTGCGGGCGTGCCCGCCAAGGTCATCGGCTGCGCCGGCGATCCCGCGCCGTCCCGCGCCATGAACCAGTGCTTCGACGGCAAGATGAACGGCGACGGCGAAGGCATTTAATCCTTGTAAAGAGGAGCTGTAGGTAGCGTGCATTTCGCTGGCGCTCAATGCACCCTACAAATTAGCAGTCGTTTCTCTGATCCTCAGCTTTGTGAAGATCTGTAGGGTGCATTGAGCGAACGCGAAATGCACGGGAGCTGCTGGCCTTCGCCAGGATGACGATCCAAACACTTAAAGCCCAAGCCGGTCGCGCAGGCCCGCCCACATCAGCGCCAGGACCAGAAGCGGCATACGGAACGCCTTGCCGCCGGGAAAGGGGCGGGGGCGGATCTTTGCATAGACATCAAAACGCTCCGCCTGCCCCGCCACGGCTTCGGCCAAGAGCTTGCCCGCCAGCGGCGCGATGGCGAGCCCCTGACCGGAAAACCCTTGGGCGAAATAGCGGTTCGGAGCCGTTCGTCCCAGATGGGGCAAACGGCTCATGGTGATGGCGATCCGTCCGCCCCAGGCATAGTCGACCGGCACGCCCTTCATTTGCGGAAACACCCAGGCGATCCGTTTGCCGATGATGGAGGCCACGTCGCCGGGCAGGCGCGTGCCATAGGCTTCGCCGCCGCCCATGAGCAGCCGGTTGTCCGCCGTCAGACGGTAATAGTCGAGCACCATGCGGGTATCGGCGACGCAGCCGCCGCACGGGATCAGCGCGCCTGCGCTCTCGGGCCCAAGCGGTTCGGTGACACCCACAAAGCTGGTAATGGGCAGCACCGTAGTTTCAATCTCCGGCATGAGGCCGTTGTGATACCCATTGCAGGCAAGCACCACCGTGTCCGCCGTCACGGTCCCGCAATCCGTCCCGATCCGGAGCGTCTTGCCGCCTTCAATCCCGCGCACGAGCGAGCGTTCATAAAGCCGGGCGCCTGCCGCTTCCGCCGCCTGCGCCAGGCCGATGACGAATTTCAGCGGGTGAAGATGGCTCGAGCCCTGATCCCACAGGCCCCCGTGATAGCGGCGGCTTGCCACATAAGCGTCCATCTCCCCGGGCGGCACGATCGTCAGCCCGCCATAGCCATAGGCTTGTTCCAGATGGGCCGCATGGGCCGTCAGGTCACGGAAATGGGCTCGCGTGGCGGCGGCGAGCAGCGCACCGGGGCGCAGGTCGCAGTCGATGCCGTGCCGGGCGATCAGTCCCCGGACGAGCGCCTTGGCCTCTTCCGCCAGATCCCAGAGCAGGCGGGCGGCGCGCTTGCCCGCCATGGCTTCGAGCGTTTCCTGATCGAGCCGCTGGCCCGTCAAAAGCTGCCCGCCATTGCGGCCCGACGCGCCCCAGCCGATGCGGTTGGCTTCCAGAAGCACCGTATCGAGGCCTTTTTCCGCCAGATGGAGGGCAGCCGACAGGCCGGTCAGCCCGCCGCCGATGACGCAGACATCCGCGCGCCTGCCCTCTTGAAGCGGAGACCGGTCCGGGACCGGCGCGGCGGTTGCCGCATACCAGGAGCGGGCATGGCCTGAGCCGTCCGCTGGTTCCTCCGGATGGAACAGAGCATCGGTCTGTGCCGTTGATCCGTATCCACCCGGAGTCGTGTTCATATCATCCTCAAAACGCGTATTGCCAGCCGATCGTCAGGGTCCAGTCGGTCTCGAGTTGCGGACCGTTCAGGTCGCGGTAGATCGGCACCGTGCCTTCGACCGCGATCCGGTGGCCCCGGACCAGACCTTCGGTGCCCAACAGATTGACGCCGAAGCCCAGTTCGATCACGTCACCGCCCTGATTATCCGGATCGGCGGTCTGCACCGGCCCGACAATACGCGGGTCGATGCCGTCGATGGTCCCGAGCGTCGTGCCGATCACCCGGACCGAGGTGCTGACCCAGGGCGCCCACAGATAGCTGGCCCAGGCCGTGGCCATGTGTTTGTCGCCGAAGGTATAGCCCTCGTCGTTCTCGCCCAAGCGCACCGTGCCCATATATTGGGCGCCCCAGCCGAAGCGCTGCCCGAGGCCCATATAGGTGATCCCCGGCAAGAGGTCGAAGGTGCCCGAGCCGATCTGCATCGGATAAGGCAGGCGCACCGTGGGCTGGCCGCCCATGGGCGTGAGGATCCGGTCCTCCTCGTCGATGGAGCCGGTCGGCAGGCTGAGCCCCGCATTCAGATGCACATGGTGGATATCGTCTTCATAAAGACGGACCAGGCCGGAAACGGAGGTGTCGCCGAAGCCGTCGGACTCGGTGGTGAACGCGCCGAGTCTCGTGGTGCCCGCGGGCCCCTGGAAGGTCACATGGTCCATGGTCTTTTCGATATAAGTGCCCATGACCATCAGGGTCAGCCAGTCGGTGGGCGCGTACATGGCCCCCAGCATATGCATGTCCATGGTCATATCGACCGGCACCACCCGCAAGGTCGGCGGCTGCATGGGCAGGCCGAAAAAGCGGTTGGGCACGGTGGTGGCGATCTCTTCCGGGCTCAAGCTATCGGTGCCGTCCCGGTTGCCGTCCATACGCATCCGCATGAAGCGGTAGGAGACCATGATCTCCCCCTTGTCATGCATGTGGTCGCCCATGACGCCGATGGGCGCATGGGAGTCGGCGCGCAAGCTGTCGTCGCCTTCATGATCGGCCGACGCCGGAGCAGCCGCGATCAGACACGCGGTCAGCGCCGCGCACGGTATTGTCATCCGCATGGGATCTTTTCCCCTTTCTCACAATCCTGAGTAGACATGCCGGCAGGCCCGCGCGCTCACGCAAGGCTCTTGCCGGTCCGGTTGTCAGGCTGAGAAAGGGGCGGGTGGGGCGCGGGGCTGGGTCCGGACGAGAAACAGGCGCCGCAGGGGCGGGGCGCCCGCAAGGGGCAGGCCCGCCGCCACGGCCACGGCGTCCGGTGTTGCCATGGCGGGCAGATCGATCAGCCAGGCGGTATCGCAATGGCCTTGCCGGTGGCAGGCGGTGCAGGATCCGGCCGACGGCGTAGGGTCCGTATCGCTGCCCGGTTCGCCATCGGTGCTGAGACCGACTCCGGCGCACAGATAGCGCAGCGCCCCTTGGAGATCGTCGGCATCGGCCGCCGCGCCGGCGGCATAGGCCATGGTCTGGGTGTGGACCAGCGCCAGGGCCAGATGGAACAGCATGGCCACAAGGGATAGTTGGCCCGCGATGAGGCGGGGCCTGGCTCTCTCCTGTCGCAGTGCCTTGAGCATGGCGCTCCCTAGACCGTCCCGAGCAGCTTAGAGCCCGTCCTGGCCGGTCCCGTCCGTTTGGGTCTCACCGGTCTGATCTGGGGTCTGATCCGGCGCGGCCCCGTCTGCGCCGCCATGATCGCCATGGTCTCCATGACCCATATGATCCTCGGCCGGCGCCCCTTGGCCGCGGGTCCGCACGGGCGCATCCACGATCACGGTGCCCGCCTGTTCGAACTCCAGCTCAAGCCGGACCGTCTGGCCAGCGACCAGAGGTTCGGCCACGCCGATCAGCATGACGTGATAGCCGCCGGGCTCAAGGGAAACAGTCTCCTGGGATGGGACCTCGATTGCATTGACATGGGTCATGCGCATGAGGCCGCCGTCGAACACGGTGTTGTGCAGCTCGGCCACTTGGGCGGCGGTGGTGCGGGCGGCGATCAGCCGGTCCGGACCGTCGCTGCCGTTGGCGATGGAGAGATACGCGACGCTGGTCGTGCTCTGGCCGATGGTTTCGGCGGCCCAGGCGCCGACAACGGTGATTTCGCCGCTGCCGTGCTCAGCGCTGCGGGGGCCCGCGCCCATGGACAGGGCGATGCCGAAGACGAGAACGAGGAAAGCCGTGGCGATACTGGCGGTGATGGCGAGACGATCGGAATCCTGCATGGGGAAGACCCGTACGGTTATTACGTTTTTCGTGTCTTTGGGTAGCCTTCCCCGCCGTCCGTCACAAGCTGAAAATGTGTCTCGCCTCGCCTTGCGCGCAAGGCTGGCCTTCGCCACACTCGCGCAAGTCTTCAACCGAGCCGACGGGAGCGCGTTATGAAAGCTTATTCATGGATGGTGGCGGCGGTCTTGCTGGTGCCATGGGCAGCACCCGTCTGGGCCGAGGAGGACGACGACCGGCTGCGGCCCATCACCTGCGAGGAAGAGCGGTTCGGCAACAGGGAAAAGCAGGAGCGCCGCCGTCCCGATCAGCTCGGCCCCACGGAGCGGGAGATGTGCCGGGCCGTCAACGACCGGCTGCTCCGGATCGTGCAGGATTTCGCCGATCTCAAGGCGCGGTGTGCACAAGAGCCGACAAGCGACAACACCGTCCTTGAACGGGCTTGCCGTCAGACCGAACGCCCGCAAGGCGGGGTTGAGGCCGTACGGGTCATCGTCCGGCGGTTCGACAAAATCGCCTGTGCCAAGGCCCAGGGCAAACCCGGCTTTTTCTGCGATTTCCGGTTTTCGTTTTCCACCAACGCCCCATATATCGACGACCGGATCGCACGCTTGACCGGCCCGGGCCCGGATGCCCAGGCGCGTTTCATCGAGATCGTCGATTTCGACCGGGAGCGCCGGGAAGACCGCCAATGGACCGTCGTGGCACCGTGAGGCCCGCGCCCGGTTTGCATCCCATGCGGTAGACAGGGTACATCTTACGCCTGCGGCTACCGATTCACTGACACTGCCATTTCATGGAGCTGTTCCTTTGACGAAAGACGAAATCGACCGCCTTCAGCAGTATCTGCGCGCCAAGTTCCGTCTGGATACCATCCAGCTCGAAGCCCGTCCGAAAGCGGAAGATTCGGCCGAAGTGGCGATCGGCGACGAATTCATCGGCGTCATCTACCGCGATGACGAGGACGGCGAAGTGAACTATCAGTTCCAGATGTGCATTCTGGATTTCGACCTGCCGGAAAAAGCCTGACGCTAACGCCCGCGCTTGGGTCCTTTGCGGTCCTTGCCGCTCAGCGTCCTGATCATGGCGTCCGCCGCCATGTGGGGGATCTCTTCTCCTGAACAGGCCTCAAGCAGCGCCATGCCGTCGATCAGAACCAGGATCATGGCGGCGGTGGAACGGCGCCTGGCCGCATCCTTGATATCGAGGCGGGTTTCGATCCACAGGTGAAAGCCGAGGGCGATCTGTTTCGCGACTGCCGCATACGGCTCTTCGCCGCGCCCTGACGCGGCGGCGATGTCGATCCACAGCCGCAAGAAGCGCCGCACCGGTTTGGTGCGGATGAGCGCCGTTGCCTTTTCAGCGAAATCGCCGGGGGCGAGCTTGTCATTCTCCGGTAAGGCCTTGGCCAAGTGACCGCTGAGATCGACCGCGATCCGCTCCAGCGCCGCTGCCAGAAGATCCGTCTTATCGGTGAAGTAATAAAGCAGCATGCGGTCGCTGACGCCTGCCGCATCGGCAAGCTGGCGCACGCTCGTCTGGGCGAGGCCCGTGCGCAGAATATGCGTAGCGATTTTTTTAAGCGCCTGTTCGCGTTGGATTTCCCGCTTGGTCATTCTGGTCTTGTAATAACTGCTACATCAGGATACAAATGTAGTGCGTGCTACATAAACTGGGTGAAGGAGGGCGTCATGACAGGTTTCTGGCGGCATTGGATGACGGTGTGGTGTTTCGGCGTCGGCGCGTTCGGTATCCTTCTGGCGCTGGGGGCTTTGCCGGCGGCCGACGCGCCGATCCGGATCCTGTTCGATTTTCTGGACGGTCCCGGCACCTCCGGCGTCGACTTCACGCCCCATCTGCGGTTCAGCCTGGCGATCATGGGCCCGATTACCGTGGGCTGGAGCATCACGCTTCTGGCCGCCATACGGGCCGCCAATGCGCTCGGTCCGGAAGCCGGTCGGCCGATCTGGTGGCTCATCACCATTAGCGCTCTTGTCTGGTACATCATCGACAGCAGCCTGTCCGTCGCTACGGGCTTCTGGCGTAACACGATTCCGAACACGGTGCTTCTCGCCGGTTATCTGTTGCCGGTCTGGAGAACGGGCGTGCTCGGACGATAAACGCGAAGACCGGGAGGGGCAGGCATGAGCGCTTCGAGAGTGGGTCTGTTTGCGGTGATCGGGGCCGTGGCCTGGTTCCTCGCGGCTCTGTTTGTGCGGGTCTTCGGCGACGGGCTTTTGACGGGCGATGGGATCCACATGATCACCTATGCCGCCTGCGCCCCCGTGACCCTTGGGCTGACCTGGGGGATCGCCCGGGCGACGGGCACCGAGCCGTCAGCCATGCTGGCGCCCATGGTGATCATGGTCATCATCGCGACGTTCCTCGACGGCATCGCCATTACCTGGTTTCCGGACCTTTATGGCGGGTCCGGACGAACGCTCGCCAATGGCGCGGCGTTCATCCTGTGGGGTGTGGGCTGGTTCCTGCTGGTCAGTCTTGTGATGGGCTGGCGCCGCATCGGCCCTTGACAAAGCTGTCTTCGTCCCCGGCTTACTGGGCCGTGCCGGTCCTGGTCTGGGGGACGCGGACGAACTCCTCGACCAGATTCAGAATGCCCCGGTCGATCTCGTTCCATTTGCTCAAATGGGCGCGCTTGAAGCGGTAGCGCAAGGACAGGCCGTTGCCCAGTTCCGTATCGCGCATGCAGAAGGGCGCTTTCATCAGGTCGGTCTTGCGGTGACAGCGCAACATGCCGGTAAGACCCGTCTTGGTCTTGAACAGGAACATGTCCTGGTCCCGGAACCCGCGCACATCCTCGAATTCGAATTTCTGCAGGCCATTGCGCGTCTGCTTGCCCGCCGGATCGGTCACATGCTCCATGTACATTTCCGCCCGGTGGCTTTCTGTGCGCGCGATGGAATAGCTGGCGATCTCGAAATGAATGAGGGGGGAATCCTGTGCCGTGCTCATGAAATCTTCGTGGCGGCTTTTCATGTAAGGCGCGAAATCCGGCAGTACGGTGAACAGTTCGATCTTGGGCCGCGCCCCGTCATGGCGGTCGCGGGGATAGACCGTGTAGTTTTCCGGGATTTCCAGATCGTGGCCGCCGATGCTCACATGGAGCTTCCGCCCGCGCTCGGTGCCGGACACGGTGTTGCCGAACAGATCGTCGAGCGACCAGCCCAGATAGATCCACCAGATCAGAAAGCCGAAAACCAGCGTGATGACGAACAGCACAAGCGGAAACAGCCAGCTTGGCCGTTCCTTGATTTCCTCGAAATCGCCGCCACCCGACGCCCGGTCATAAGACTGCATACGTGTTCTCTCGTGCTCGAAACGGCTTCATCCCCGGACAAAAAAGAAGCGGCATCTTACGCAAGAGCGAAGAGGCCGATCCAGTCCGGCAAAAGGGTTATGCCCCACGTCTTTCGACATCGCCCGAATCGAATCGCGCGATCCGGGCGGTTTCGGGGCAAAACCGGCTCCGTTTCAGCAGTCTGCCGATATTACACCAAGCGCGCAATCTGTTGCTGCATGGCGGCAATTCTGTTCTCGTCAGAGGGGTGCGTCGACATGAAGGCCAGCCGATTGGACTGATGGCGCGCGGACATGCCCTGCCAGAAGGTCAGGGCTTCGCGCGGATCGTAACGCGCCGCATCCATGTAGCGCACGCCCAGACGGTCCGCCTCGAATTCGTGCTGACGGGAATAGGGCAAGATGATCCCGAAGGTCACGCCCGCGCCAAGCACCCCGGCGATTTCCCGCGCATAGCTCACATCCCCGGCCTGGAGCCCGGCGGAGACCGCCTGTACGCCCAGATTGGCCACGGCCGACTGGCTGTAGCGCTCCGCCGCGTGCCGTCCGGCCACATGACCGACCTCATGGCCCATGACCGTGGCGACTTGCGAGTCATTGGCCATGATATCCAGAATGCCAGTGTAAAAGCCGACCTTGCCGCCCGGCATGACGAAGGCGTTCACCTGGTCGTTCTCGAAAACCGTGTATTCCCAATTGTAATTGGTCAGTCCCGAAGCGTTGACGATGCGGTCGCCAATGGTGGCGAGACGGCGGTTCAGGGCGGGATCGCGCGAGACCCGTTCCTGCTGGCGCATCTGTTGCCACGCGCCGACCGCCAACTGGGAAAGCTGGTCGTCGGACACCAGCAGCAATTGCCGCCGGCCAAGCTCCGGATTTTCCACGCAGCCGCTCAAGGCCACGACCGTGCCCGCGGCGAGCCCGGAGACGAGCTGACGCCGGCTCAACGTCACATAACGCTCGGTGGAAACAGAAATCGTATCGTCGGTCATGCCGCATCCCCCTTCTTGACGCTGACAATTTTGGCTTCGGTCTTGGCATTAACCTCGTCCATCTCGACGCCCGGTGCAAGTTCCACGACGGCCAAACCGCCATCCACAACGTCGAAAACGCCCAGATTGGTGATGATCCGGTGGACGCAGGCCTTGCCCGTGAGCGGCAGGCTGCACACTTTGAGGAGCTTCGGCTCGCCCGCCTTATTGGTGTGATCCATGATGACAACGACGCGTTTCACACCCGCCACGAGATCCATGGCGCCGCCCATGCCCTTGACCATCTTGCCGGGGATCATCCAGTTCGCGAGATCGCCGTTCTCGGCCACCTCCATCGCG
>CAZTCJ010000063.1:0-22814 GCA_964612085.1 uncultured Alphaproteobacteria bacterium | reverse complement strand
AAATTTGGTGGGCGCACTAGGATTCGAACCTAGGACCCGCTGATTAAGAGTCAGCTGCTCTACCACCTGAGCTATGCGCCCGCTTGCGGGATCCGGGATGTAGCAAACCCTGCTTTGTCCGTCTAGAACAATCCGCGAAAGTCACGACATAGGCTTTTGCCGGGAGAAAACAAGCCGTGCAGCAAGCGCTCACCAGAGCGACAAGGGCTTGCGCACCATTTCTTCCTGACGGTGGATATAGACGCTCATCACCAGGCCGAAGCTGATCATCAATGTCAGCATGGAGGTGCCGCCATAGGAGACGAGCGGCAAGGGCACGCCCACCACCGGCAACAGGCCCATCACCATGGCCGTGTTGATGAAGATGTAAAGCAGGAAGGTGACGACCACGCCCATGGCCACGAGCCGGCCGAAATGGTTGCGCGAGCGCATGGCGACGCTGATGATATAGGCCGTGACCAGCATATAGAGCACCAGCAGGCTGCCCGCGCCCACAAGGCCCAGCTCCTCGGCGAGCGACGTGAAGATGAAGTCGGTCTGTTTTTCCGGCAGGAAGTTCAATTGGGATTGGGTGCCGGCCTGAAAGCCCTTGCCGAACAGGCCGCCCGAGCCCAGCGCGATTTTCGACTGGAGAATGTGATAGCCCGCCCCTAACGGATCGCGTTCCGGATCGAGAAAGGTGAACACCCGTTCCCGCTGATAGTCATGCAGGAACTGCCAGCCGATCGGAATCGCCGCCATCACGGCGGCCACCGAACCCACGATATAGGCCCAGTGAATCCCCGCCAGGAACAGGATGGACGCGCCGCCCGCCGCGAGCAGAACCGCCGTCCCCAGATCGGGCTGGATCAACGTTAGCCCGACGGGCGCCAGGATCATGGCGATGGGCGGCAAGATCGCCAGCGGATGGGACACCTCATCGAGGGTCAGATTGTGAAAATAGCGCGCCAGGGCCAGCACCAGCGCCACTTTCATGATCTCCGAGGGCTGAAGCTGGATGATGCCCAGATCGATCCAGCGCTGGGCCCCCATGCCCACGGTGCCGAACAGCTCCACACCGATGAGCAGAATAAGCGCGACCGCATAGGCCGGATAGGCCAGCCCCATCCATACCCGCACATCGATCAGCGCCACAACGATCATCAGGCCCGCGCCGATCCCGAAGCGGATCATTTGCGGCATGGCCCAGGGATGTAACCCTTTGGCCACGGAGTAGAGCATCAGAAAGCCGTAACAGGCGATGACGCAGAGCAGGAACAAAAAGGCCCAGTTGAATTCGAGCAGCTTGCGGCGCAATCCGTTGTTAGACCGCCAGCCGCCGGCATGGGCTCCCATATCGAACATCATGGGCGCTGCCCTTTCTCGTGGATGCCTGGCCGGCGTTCGGTGGTGCCGTTATAGAAAAAGAGCGACATCATCAGGCCTTCTCCTCTTCAGAGGGAGCCCGGCCGCCGATCAGCATGGCGGGACTGACGGCCGGTCTTGAGGCCGGATCGCGCAGGAGCACGGCCCTCATGATATCGCGCGCGCGGGGTGCTGCCGCCTTGGAACCGCTGCCGCCGTGCTCGACCAGGACGGACACGGCATATTTTGGATTCTCGACCGGTCCATAGCCCACAAACAGCGCGTGGTCGCGCAAATGCCAGGGCAGATCTTCGTTCTTGATCACACCCGCCAAGTGCTCGGCCTTGGAGATATGGCGCACTTGGGCGGTGCCGGTCTTGCCCGCCATGGACATGCCCTCGCCTTTCAATTGAGAGGCGAAGCCGGTGCCGCCCAGCGTATTGGTCACCGCGTTCAAGGCCCGGCGGATGACGCCCATATTGGCGGCCGAGACCGGCAGGTTCTCAAACTCCTCGGGGCGGATGCGCATCCGTTCGCCCACGGAGCGGATAATCCGCGGCCTGACCGCGATGCCGCCATTGGCGATGCGCGAGATCATGACCGCAAGCTGCAAGGGCGTCGCCAGCATATAGCCCTGGCCGATGCCGGTATTAAGCGACTCGCCGCCCACCCAGGGCTGGCCCGTCACCGCCAGTTTCCAGCCCGCCGTGGGCACCAGACCGTCTTTCTCGCCCGGCAGTTCGAAATCGTATTTCTGGCCAAGGCCGAAATGGTTGTAGGTTTCCGCCATGCGGTCGACGCCCAGGCGCTTGGCGACTTCGTAGAAATACACATCGCAGGAATGCTTGATCCCGCCATGCATATCCATGTGGCCGTGGCCACCGTCCTTGTGCCAGCACCGGAAAGTGCGTCGGCCAAGCTTGTATGTACCGTTGCAGAAGACCGTTTCGTTCGGGGAGATCACCCCGTGTTCGAGGGCGGAGAGCGCGACGATCATCTTGACGGTGGAGCCGGGCGGATATTGTCCGGCCACGGCCTTGTTGATCAGGGGCTTGTATTCGTTGTTGACGAGCGCGTCCCATTCGGTCTGGCGCAGGCCCCGGTTAAAGGCCGACGGATCGAAGCCCGGGGTCGAAACGAGCGAAATAATCTCGCCCGTGTGCACGTCCATGACCACCGCCGCGCCGCTTTCGCCGCGCAAGGCCTCGGTCGCGGCCCGCTGAACCTCCATATCGAGCGTCAGCACGGAATCATCGCCCGGGGTGCCTTCCACGCGGCCGATCTCACGGATGATCCGGCCCCGCGCGTTCACTTCCACCTGGCGCGTTCCCGCCTTGCCCCGGAGCTGGGTGTCGAGCTTTTTCTCGACCCCGTTCTTGCCGATACGGAAGCCCGGCAGACGCAGCAGCGGATCCTCGTCGATTTCCTCTTCGGAGACCGCCGCCACATAGCCCAGCACATGGGAGAGATCTTCCCCAAACTGATAAAAGCGGGTGTCGCCCACTTCCGGCTGTACGCCGGGCATATCCGGGCTCAACAGATTGATCTGGGCGAAATCCTGCCAGGTCAGGTTCTCCGCCACCGTCACCGGCACGAAAGAGGCCTGACGGCGCGCATTGCGGATGATCTTTTTGCGCTGGCTCTCGTCGATCTCCACGATGCGGCCGAGCTTGTCGAGCACGTCTTCCACCTTGAGATCGCCGGTATCTTCCGGCACCAGCAGCACGCGGAGATTCTGGGTGTTGGACGCAAGCTCCATGCCGAAGCGGTCCACGATGCGCCCGCGCAAGGGCGGCAGCAGGCGCACTTTCAGCCGGTTTTCGTCCGACTTCATGCGGTACTGGTCGGAATGCAGCACCTGAAGCTGATAGAGGCGGCCGAAGAGTAGCGCAAAGCCGGAAAACGCGCCCAGCGACAACACCGCCGTGCGACGCGTGAAAGACCGAAACCGGACCTGTTCCCGACCGTCCATGTCCTAACCCACTCACTTCAGGCGGCTGCAACGCCGCCTCACACTACTCTCAAGTCTCTACCCCGGCGACCCCGTCCAGAATACTCAGGATCCGGGCCAAAACGGGGTAGAGCACGATGGTCACCGCCGTCTGCCCGATCACCGGCATGGGCGTCATCAGTTGCCAATGATAAAGGCTCACCACGATCCAGGCGAGGGCGCCCGCCGCCGCGGCCGCGAAGGCAAAGCCGATCAGCGAGGAATAGGCCGCGCGGCCGGTGAAAAACACCCGGTTGGCGTAAACGCCCTCATAAACGCAAACATAGACAAGCGCCCACAGCCCGATCGGCCCGCCCGACAGCACGTCCTGGCCCAGCCCCATCAAAAAGGCGAGCCAGCGCGGAAAAATCTCCGGCCGGTAGACCGCCCAATAGAACAGCAGGATCAGCGGCACCGACGGCATCAGCCGCACGCCCGCCACATGCACCACCGGCAGCGCGTTGACCACGACGGCGACCAGCGCCAGACCGGTCATGACGACCGTCAGCAGCAACCGCACGAACTGGGGAGAGGATGCAGCCGCCATAGCGCCGGTCAGCCCTCCCCATCCGCCGCTGCAGCCGATACGGCCTCATCCTCGGCGCTCAAACCCACCGGGTCTTCCGGCACCGCAGGCTCCGCCTCATCCTCTTCCAGGAGAGGCACCGGCTGCTGAACCGCATCCACATCGCGCGGAAAGCCGAACTGAAGCACCCGGATGAAATCAATCGGCCCCTCGCCCGCATGCCAGCGCACACGATAAGCGCCCTTGCCGTCGCGCCCGGCCACCGTGCCCACCGGCAGGCCCGGCGGCAAGACGCCGTCGTCCCCGGAAGTCATCACCGGCTCGCCCGGCTCGACGGTCCCGGTGGCCATCAGGAATTCGATTCTGGGCTGGCCGCTATTGTCGCCGATCAGAATGGCCCGCTGGCCTTCCTCGCCGATCTTCACCGGGATCCGGCTGTTGAGGTCCGTGACCAGCAGAACCCGCGCAGCATGGGCGCTGGCGCCCACGACCCAGCCCACAAGGCCGCGCTCATTGATCACGGCCTGACCTTTGGCCACCCCCTGCTCCTGACCCACATTGACGATCAGCGTGCGCACGAACGGACTGCCGCCATCGGCGACCGCCCTGCCCGTGGCGAAGGTCACCGCCGGATCCAGATTGACATTGAGCAGCGCGTTATAGCGCGAGACCGTGCCCTGAAGTTTTTCCGCCAGGGCCTTCCACTGCATCAGGCGCTTGTTTTCCGCCCGCAGCCGTTCGTTTTCCTCGTAGACGAGCCAGAAATGGTTGACCCCGTCGATCCAGTTGATGGCCGAGGCCACCGGCACGCTGAAGGCCTCGAAAAGCCCCGTGAAGGCTTCCGCCGTCTGATTGCGCAGGGAATTGAGCGCCTTGCTGTCGGCCCGGCCCAACAGCAGGATCAGAATGGCCAGAAAGATCAGGACCAGGAGAAAAACCCGGTGGGAAACGAACCGCACCGTTGTCTGAAAGCGATCGGATGAAGACCCGTTGTAAAGCACCGATACCGGCCCCCAAATCGTCAGGAACGCCCTAAGGTTCCGTACACCTCGCCGTACAGCCCGCCCGGACGTTTCCCCAAACAGCGCGGCGACCGCCTGATGCGTTCACCGGAGCAACCCTTTTCCTCCCAGCATACCCCGAAAGACTTAACCGTCCGACCCTTCGTGTCCGCCAGGAGGCGGCGAAGCCTCAATAAACGGTCGACAGCACGTGGCGCATCTTCTTGTGCTGCTCAAGCGCCTTGCCGGTGCCCAGAGCGACACAGGACAGCGGTTCGTCGGCCAGGCTCACCGGCAGGCCGGTCTCGTCGCGCAGCACCTGGTCCAGATTGGCCAGAAGCGCGCCGCCGCCGGTCAGCACGATGCCCTTGTCCACGATATCGGCCGCCAGTTCCGGCGGCGTAGCCTCCAGCGCCACCTTGACCGCCTCGACGATGGCGCCTACGGGCTCGGCCAGGGCTTCGGCGATCTGCTGCTGGGTGATGTTGATTTCCTTCGGCACGCCGTTCATCAAGTCGCGGCCTTTAATCTCCACCGATTCCCCATGGCCGTCCGCCGGGATCATGGCGGAGCCCACTTCTTTCTTAATGCGCTCGGCCGTGGCTTAGCCGATCAGCAGATTATGGTGACGGCGAATGAAGGCGACGATGGCGTCGTCCATCTTGTCGCCGCCCACGCGCACGGAGCGGGAATAAACGATGCCGCCAAGCGACAGCACGGCCACTTCCGTGGTGCCGCCGCCGATATCGACCACCATGGAGCCGGTGGGCTCGGTGACCGGCAGGCCGGCGCCGATCGCGGCCGCCATCGGCTCCTCGATCAGGAACACCCGGCGCGCGCCGGCGGAGAGCGCGGATTCCTGAATGGCCCGGCGCTCCACGGCGGTGGAGCCCGACGGCACGCAGACCACGATCAACGGATTGGCGAAACTGGAGCGGTTATGCACTTTCCGGATGAAGTGCTTGATCATTTCCTCGGCGACTTCGAAATCGGCGATCACGCCGTCGCGCATGGGGCGGATCGCTTCGATATTGCCCGGGGTGCGGCCCAGCATCATCTTGGCGTCGTTGCCGACCGCCAGAACCTGCTTCTTGCCGCTTTTGGCGATGATCGCCACGACCGAGGGCTCATTGAGCACGATGCCGCGCCCCTTGACGTAAACGAGCGTGTTCGCCGTGCCGAGGTCAATCGCCATATCGGCGGAGAACATGCCTAAGAGACCGGAAAGCATCGTTCAGTCGTCCCGAATTCTTGTCTGTCGGAAAAGCGCGTTCCGATGTCGCGACCGAGCGAGATCGCTATCGAGAACCGCCTCCGTCCCCTCAACTATGGCCCCCTCGCCGACCAGTCCGGGCCAACGAGAGCGTGCCAACCTTAACCGCTCTGAGTTAAGCATACACAGGCTTACCCAAGGAGTGGTAAAGCGCACACAGTCGGTCCGCGAACTATCTGGCGACTTAATCCCAATGCTCAGTGATAGGCAACAATTTGTTGGAATAAGGGCGGTTTCGCACTGCAGCGCACAAGGTTCCGCATGGGTCCTGTGTGCTGAAGCCCAGGCAAAGGCTGGCCTTTGAGGCAATCGCTTCCCCGTGACGGTCCGCCCAAGCGCCCCGCGGAGACACGCCGTTACCGATGGGGTCACCCATGGGCCGGGAGCATGGCGGCCCTCTTCCGGACAGGGTGATTCGCCCGCAAGCAGCCTTTGCCGGACGCCGGCCGTTCTACTGCCTGAGGGGCGTGTCTCCTTTTGGGTCATTTTTAAGGCGCTTGTACAGCTTAATGAAAGCGCGCCTTGAGCCGCCTTCGGCACGGCACACGCCAGGTTACGCATTGTTTATATTTGACATGGGCCAGCGTCTTCTTTTGAGAGCAAGGCCACAGGGATCCTTGTCACATCGGCTTCAAGCCTGAGTGAGCCGGGACCGGGCCCGGTCCGCCCAAACCGCAAAAATCCCAGTATTCACTTGGGAATACAGGGTTAATAAACTTTACCGAATCACGGTTGCGGCCACATGGACACATGTCAAGCAGCATGGTACTTGGTTTGCACGGGTTAGCCCGAAGCTGCCGCCGGAATACTGTTGTCATTCATCCAAGCCGGGTTGCGACCGACATGACGACAAATCCTGAACCGGACTTTGTGCCGCGGTCAGCGTCCATGATGGAATAAAGAACGACCGGTTCGGGTTGAGGTGACGTTTTAGTAGTTGCGGGATGGGGAGAGCATGGGCGCCCCCCGGTTGATCCCGCGCAGTAAGTGGGGTCCTCCATGCCGATCATCTTAGATCTAATCAATGCCGATACGGACGATGATGTCCTGGCGATTACGGATGGCGTAATCATTGATGCCGATGCCTTGTTCGGCGCCACCGGCAATCCGAACTTTTCCTTCTCCGCGACGACCACGGGCATTCCCGACGATGACATCCTCAACGTCCGTGTCGAACTGGAAGGGGAAGGCATCTTTTTCGCCCGGAACGAAAGCGGCTCGCCTTATACGCTTTTCGGCGATAGCGGCGGCGATTTCTTCACTGAAGCTGAAGCAGCCATTGCGGTGGGCGACACTCCTGAAATCACCGGCTTCCTGGCCAATGGTGACTATACGCTGACGGTGATCGTCAATGCCGTCGCGGGCGGTGTCATCGAAACCGCCGAATTTGACGTCGAAGTCATCAATTCCGAAGGCACCAACGATGCCGGCGATCCTGGCGACCCGCCGCCGCCTCCGCCCCCGCCGGGTACGGTCGTTCTGTCGGCGGAGCTTTTCAACGCCGCCACGGATGCCGCCGTTGCCGATCTGACCGACGGTGCGACTATCGCGCCGGACATCATCAGCAACGAAGACGGCTTCTCTATTGTTGCCGAGGCGAGCGAAGCCGTCGGGTCCGTGCGCATTGCCCTCGATGGTCCGCCAATCCCCGGCGATCCGGAAGGCGACGAATGGGACTTCAGCCGCACGGAAAGCGGCGCGCCTTACGCCCTGTTCGGTGACGCAGGCGGCGGTTCCGACATTCGCGGCCCGGCCGACATCGTCGGCGGCGGCGTCGTACCGACCACGGACTTTCTGGTGCCGGGCGACTACACCCTGACCCTGACGGCGTTTGCGGAAGCCAGCGGCGGCGGTGCCGTGCTCGCTACGGAGGTGATCAACTTCACCGTTGGCATTGAGGATCCGTTCCTGACCGTTTCCGGCCCGGCAACCATTCCCGAAGGCACCGGCGTCAACACGCCCGTGACCTTCACGATCACCCGTGGCGGCAATACCGACGGTGAGCTGATCGTGCCGTTCAATCTCGCCGGCACGATGGACTCGACCGATATCGTCGCGGAACTGCCGATCAACAACTCCGTCACATTCGCGGATGGTCAGGCCACCCAGACGGTGACCGTCAATGTGGTCGGCGACAGCTTCGTCGAGCCGGACGAAACCCTGGTCATCACCATCGATCCGGGTGGCACGACGGGCGTCGATATCCTGACCGGCACGGCTACCGTATCGGTGACCAATGACGACACCAACAACCCGCCGTCTGCGGAGAACGATTTCTTCGTCACGACCGAAAGCACGCCGCTGGCGGACAATGTAATCACCACCTCGGCACCGGGTGACGTCGACGATTCCGATCTGGAAGGCGATCCGCTGACCCTGACGGCTGTCGACGGCGATGCCGCCAATGTGGGCGTGGAACGCACGCTCGGGTCCGGTGCCCTGCTCACCGTCAATGGCGACGGCACCTTTAACTACAATCCGAATGGCGTCTTTGACGATCTGCTGGATGGCGAAACCGCCGTCGAAGTCTTCACCTACACGATCAGCGATGGCCAGGCGGCCGATACCGCCACCGTGACCATCACGATCAACGGTGAAGGCTCTCTGCTCACGGACCTGACCGACGACAAGGACAAGATTCGGGGCGAAGACGAACCGATCCTCGTCAATATGCTGGGCGGCAACGACAAGCTGCGCGGCAGCACCGGCGACGACATCGCCGTTGGCGGTCAGGGCCGGGACAATCTGCGGGGCGATGAAGGCAACGACACGCTCGACGGCAGCGAGGACGAAGACAAGATCCGCGGTGACGAGGGCGACGATACCCTGATCGGCGGCCTCGGCGACGACCGTCTCCGCGGCGGCGACGGCGACGA
Organism: uncultured Alphaproteobacteria bacterium; assembly: GCA_964612085.1. Classification (GTDB taxonomy): domain Bacteria; phylum Pseudomonadota; class Alphaproteobacteria; order JAJFIK01; family JAJFIK01; genus CAZTCJ01. The sequence continues at coordinate 13,804 of CAZTCJ010000063.1, read as the reverse complement.
CATCATCAATGGCGATGAGGGCGACGACCGGATCCGTGGCGATGACGGCAACGACATCATCAATGGCGGTGACGGGGCCGACCGGATCCGTGGCGGCGATGGTGCCGATGAGATCAATGGCGGCATCTTCAACGACCGGATCCGCGGCGATGACGGCAACGACCTGATCAATGGCGGTCTGGGCGAAGACGATCTGCGCGGTGATCGCGGAGCCGACGTCATCAATGGCGGTGCCGACAACGATGAAATCGACGGCGGCCGAGATGCCGACACCCTGTCCGGCGATGAAGGCGACGACATCATCGAAGGCGGTCGCGGTAACGACACGCTTATCGGCGGTGCCGGCAACGACATCCTGGAAGGCGGCCGCGACATGGATGTGTTCGTCTTCGGCGCCAATGACGGCTCGGATGTCATCACCGATTTCGACATCGACGATGGAGACATTCTGGATGTGTCCGGCATCGCTGGCATTGTCGATCTGGCGGCCTTCCTGGCGGCGACCGTGTCGACGGACGGCGACCTGGTCTTCACCGCCACCGGTGACGCCACGACCCAGATCACGCTTGAAGACGTTGATGCGGCCGAACTGACGGCGGGCAATTTCATCTTCTCGCTCGTCTGATCGCAGGCATCGCGAAACGAGACAAGCCCGTCCCGGATGATCCGGGGCGGGCTTTTTACGTTCGGGGGCGTTTAAACCGCCTCTTCCAGCAAACGCTCCACCTGAGCCTTGGCAACCCGCCGCGACGGTTTCGTCACGGATGGCGGCGGCGCGCTGCGCGGCGCCATCACCGGCGCGGTATAAAGCTGACGCACGGCCTTGACCGGACCATAGGCCTTGATCACATCCTGAAGTCGGTCTACCGCCGCGTTCGTTTCCGTCGTGACGATGGTCAAGCGCGCGCTGTCCTGTCCGATCTCGGCCGGTTTGATCACCACACGGTCGAACGCATAACCGCGCCAGGCGAGATACCCGGCAAGGCGCTGCGCGAAACGGGCGTCATCCACCAGCACGCAGAGCGTAAACCGCCGCTGGTCAGCCATTTCGAAGGACAGTTCACAAGACGTATCGTTGCTATGGGAGCTCATGGTCTCTACCCATCAGACGCTTCAGGATCAGGTTTTAAAGGGGTGTGTCGATCCGGTGTCTGTCAGAGGGCAGGACGCTTGGCGCCGATAATGGCGCCTTTGCGTACTGCCTGAAGCGTAAGGGCTACGGCCCGATACGCTCCCTGACGGCAGGCGGCAAAGGCCGAACCGCACGGGCGATGCCAGTGCGCTTGCCAAGTGCCGACTATGGTCGCGAGTTGGGTCATGAACCCTGGTGACCTTTCCTGCCAAGACGGCCCGCGACCGCGCGAACCGTCCACCGATCCATCCACAATGTGGACGCATATCCGTTATGTCAACAAGACTTTGAAATTTCGTTGAGCAAACCGGGCAGATTTTTCGCATCATCTTGCGCGTCAATCCGGCGCCAGTCCGCCATCTGGTTGCGGAACCAGGTGAGCTGCCGCTTGATATAGCGCCGGGTCGCCTGCTGGGCGGCGGCCTTGGCGGCCTCCAGATCCAGTCTCCCATCGATGACCGCGCCCAGTTCGCTGACGCCCACCGCTTTCATGATCGGCAGCGCCGGATCGAGGGCGCGGGCCCGCAAGGCCCGCACTTCCTCTAAAGCGCCCATACGGAGCATTGTCTCGAAGCGCGCGTCGGCGCGGGCGTAAAGCCAGGCGCGATCGCCATCGAGCACATATTTGGCCGCAGGCTGACGAAGGACGGGTTTGAGCGGCCGCGCCTGCCAGGTGGCCAGGCCCTCGCCCGTCTCCTCCAGAAGCGCCAAGGCTCGCATGAGCCGTTGGGGATCGCTCGGGCGCAGCATCCGGGCGGTCGCCGGATCCCGCTGGCTCAGCTCTGCATGGAGACCAGCGGGCCCGAGACGGTCGAGCTTGTCCTGGGCCGCTTCGCGCCCGGCATCCGACACGGGCGGGATCTCCGACAGGCCCTCCGTCAGTGTCCGGAAATAAAGCCCTGTGCCGCCGACGATGAGCGCGGGCCGCCCCTCGCGGGCCAGAGCATCCAGCGTGTCCGACGCCATCCGCGCATAAAGCCCTGCCGAACAGGCCTGGGCACCGTCCAGCACGCCATAAAGATGATGGGGCGCGCGGGCTTCCTCCCCCGCACTCGGCCGGGCCGTCAGAAGGCGGAGATCGCGATAGACCTGCATGCTGTCCGCATTGACGATGGCAGCCTCAAGACGCTCGGCCAGGGCCAGCGCCAGCGCCGACTTGCCGCTGGCCGTCGGCCCTGCGATAAGAATGACGGCTGGTTTCGCGGTTCCGCCGGTCACCGGTCCAATCCCTGGTTCATCCAATTCCGTTTCAGGATCCCTTATGTCGCATGTCGTGACCCTGATCGCCAATCCCGCAATGCCCATCCTGGACGGCGATGCCGTCTCGGACGCGCAGACTGCCTTGCGCGCCATGGGTCTTGAGCCGGGCACGCCGGTCTGGCTCCAAGACGGTGTGGCCTGCGATCTTCCGTGTGCGGCGCCTCCGCCCAATGCGGAGACAGCCTTGCACGCGGCCCTCAGCGCGCGGCCCATCGACATCGCGATCCAGCCCGCCGCAGACCGGCGCAAGCGCCTGCTCATCGCCGATATGGACTCCACCATGATCCAGGTGGAATGCATCGACGAAATGGCGGCCCTGCTCGGGATCAAGGACGCGGTCGCCGCCATCACCGAGCGGGCCATGCGCGGCGAGATCGCTTTCGAGGCCGCCTTGAAGGAACGGGTGGCCCTGCTCAAAGGGCTCGACGCGGCGCGGCTGGAAGAGGTGTACCGGGAACGGATCACCTTCACCCCCGGCGCATCGGCGCTCGTTCACACCATGCGGGCCCATGGCGCCTTTACGGCCCTGGTCTCCGGCGGGTTCACGTTCTTCACCGAGCGCGTCTCGAAAGCCCTGGGCTTTCATTGGCACCAGGCCAACATCCTGGAAGTGACGCCTGATGGGCTGTTGACCGGCACGGTCGCCGAACCGGTCCTGGGGCGGGACGCCAAACGGGCCGCACTCGATGCCCTGTGTACGGAGCATAGCCTTCCGGCGAGCGCCGTGCTCGCTGTGGGCGATGGGGCCAACGATCTGGCCATGCTGGAGGCCGCCGGTCTCGGCGTCGCGTTCCGCGCCAAACCGGCGGTGGCAACGCAAGCCGATATCCGCATCACCCACGAGGACCTGACCGCCCTGCTTTATCTGCAAGGCTACAAGGGCGCGGACGTGATCGGCGTGCGCTGACGATCCCTAAAAACCGGGCCAGGACAAAAGCACCGCGCCAAACCAAAACGGGCGCCCAGCTGTTCAGCAGGACGCCCGTTCTTTCACCGTGTTCGGCAATCGCTTTACTCTTTGTCTTCTTCCTCAAAGCGCACGGGCACGAAAACCAGCATGCCTTGCCGGCTGACCTGGAAGAGCACCAGGTTCTTCTTGCCCTTGAGCTTGTCTTCGATCTTGCGTTCGACCGTGGACGGTTCGGAGACGGGCTTTTGATCCATCTCGACGATCACGTCGCCGACCCGCACACGGCCCGCCGCCGGGCTGCCCGGCTCAACGTCGAGCACGATGACGCCTTTCAGGTCTTTTTCGACGTCGTACCGGCTGCGCACGGTCGGCGTCAACTCGCCCAGGGTCATGCCCAAGCTGGAAAGCTGTCTTTCCTCGGTCTCGACATCGCCGCCGCCAGTACCGGTGGCACCCGCCAGTCTTTCCTCATCAAGCTGACCGACCTTGACGCTGACCCGGCGTTTGCGGCCTTCGCGCCAGACCTCGACGGGCACGCTCTTGCCGATGGGCGTCGCCGCGACGATGCGCGACAGGTCGCGGGAACTGTCCACGTCCTTGCCATCGAAGCTCAGGATCACGTCACCCACGGCGATCTTGGCCTTTTGCGCCGGGCTGTCGTTGTTCACACCGGCGACGAGCGCGCCGCGCGCTTCCTTCAGGCCGAAGCTCTCGGCGATGTCGTCGGAAACGTTCTGGATACGGACACCGAGCCAGCCGCGCCGGGCCTCGCCGTGCTCGATGAGCTGCTGCACGACCCCTTCCGCCAGGGCGGAGGAAATCGCGAAGCCGATGCCGATGGAGCCGCCGGTGGGCGAAATGATCACCGTATTGACGCCGATCACCTCGCCATTGATGTCGAACAGCGGACCGCCCGAATTGCCCCGGTTGATGGCAGCGTCGGTCTGGATGAAGTCATCGTACCGGCCAGCTTGAATGTCGCGGTTGCGAGCGGAAATAATGCCCGCCGTCACGGAGCGGCCGATATTGAAGGGATTGCCGATCGCCAGCACCCAATCGCCCACCCGGGCGCCGTCGGAATTGCCGAACTTGACGAAGGGTAGCGGCTTGTCGTGCTCGACCTTGAGAACGGCCAGATCGGTCGCATCGTCCGTGGCCACCAGCTTGGCGTCGAGCGACAGGCCGGAGTCGAAGGTCACGACGATTTCCGTCGCCTCGCCCACAACGTGATTATTGGTGACGATATGGCCTTTGGCGTCGATCACGAAGCCGGAGCCCAGCGAGCGCACTTCGCGCGGCTGGGTCAGGCCGCGCCCGCCGTTCGGGCCTTGACCGAAGAAATCGCGGAAAAATTCCTCAAACGGAGAATTCGGCATGCCCTGGCGCGGGCCGCGGCCGCGCGGGCCGTCCACTTTCGTGGTCGTGGAAATGTTCACCACCGCCGGCGACAGCTTTTCCACCAGATCGGCGAAGCTGTCGGGCGCCGGCCGGGCGTAAGCCCGGTCGTCCGTCCAAAGACTGGCAACTAGGAACGCAAACAGGGCCGTAAAGACCGTTATCCGGGCAGTCAAAACCTGCCAAGCTACCATCCGAGTTGTCACGCCTTCATCCTCCTCGCTTGTCCCGTCTTCCATCGAGGGTCCGCACACGGCCCGCCAAGACCATGCGCCTTTCCTAAGGGGGTCCCCCTCACCCAAGACGGCTAGTCACCCATGCCATTAGGGCACATTTTGGGCTGCCTCCGCCAACCGCAAACGCGATGCGGTCAAAGGCCGTAACCGGCAGCCATCAAAGGACCGTTACCGGCGCGGATTGCCCAACCGGCCTTCGATACTGCCGAAATACCGGAAGAACTCGCTATCCGGAGACAGCACCATGGTTGTGTTGCTGCCGACCAGAGCCTGTTCGTAAGACTGCATGGCCCGGTAGAAGGCGAAGAAATCCGGATCCTGGCCGAAGGCATCGGCGAAAATGCGGTTGCGTTCCGCGTCACCTTCACCACGCAGGATTTCCGAATCCCGGCGCGCTTCGGCCAGAAGCACCGCGGCCTCCTTGTCGGCGCGCGAACGGATCCGCTGGGCGATTTCCTGACCTTGCGCCCGGGCCTCGCGGGCTTCCCGCTCCCGTTCCGTCTGCATGCGGCGGAACACGGCCTGACTGTTGGCCTGGGGCAGATCGGCACGGCGGATGCGCACATCCACCACTTCAATGCCCAAGGGCTTGGCCTTGTTGTTCACGTCGGTGCGGATGGTCAGCATGAGATCGGCACGCTCGCCAGACAGCAGCCTCGAGAACTCCTCTTCCGCGAGCACGGTGCGCACGGAGGTATTGAAGATCGTCGATAGCCGGCGCCGGGCGATCAGTTCGTTGTTGACCGTCTGATAGAACAGCAGCGGATCGGTGATACGGAAGCGCGCGAAGGCGTCCACGATCAGCCGCTTTTGATCCGAGGTCAGCACTTCCTCAGGCTGGGTGTCGAGATCGAGAATGCGGTTGTCGAAGAAGATCGCGTCCTGGACCACCGGCAGCTTGATGTTAAGCCCCGGCTCCTGAATGACCCGTTTGGGTTCGCCAAACTGCAGGATCAGGGCCTGCTGTGTCTGGTGAACCGTGAAGAACGTGCCGGTTCCGACAAAAATGCCGATGACGGCGATAATCCCAACGGCGATTGCAAGCCAACGGCCCATCATTGACCTCCATTCTGCGGGGTGGCGGCGCCACGGCGCTGTTGCAGCTCCGGCAGCGGCAGATAGGGCAGAACCCCCTGGCTGTTGCCGTCGCTGTCGATCACGACCTTGTCCATATCGCGGAGCACTTTTTCCATGGTCTCCAGGAACAGGCGGCGGCGCGTGACGTCCGGAGCCTGACGGTATTCATTGTAGATCGACAAGAAGCGCTGGGCCCGGCCCTGGGCTTCGGCGACCGCATTCTGCTTATAGGCTTCCGCCTGCTGAATGATCTGTTCCGCCTGACCGCGCGCTTCCGGAATGATCTGGTTGGCATAGGCTTCCGCCTCGTTCCGCTGGCGCTCCAAGTCCTGCCGGGCAGCTTGCACGTCGCGGAAGGCTTCGATCACAGCATCCGGCGGATCCACCTGCTGAAGCTGGACTTCCGTGATGGTCACCCCTGCGCCGTAATCGTCGAGGGTCGATTGCATCAGCTCCTTCACCTCGACCTGCACCTGGGCGCGGGACTGGGTGAGGATGTCCTGAAGGTTCGTGCGGCCGACCACTTCGCGCATGACACTCTCGGCAACGGCCTTCACGGTGGTTTCCGTGTTCTGCACGTTGAACAGGAAGTCGGCAGCGTTGTTGATCACCCACAGAACGGTGAAATCGATATCGACGATGTTCTCATCGCCCGTGAGCATCAGGCTTTCTTCCTGGGCGTCCCGGCGGCGCCCCGCGCCAAGCTCCTGGAAGCCCACATTGATGCTGCGCTGCTGGGTGACCTTCGGGGTTTGCACCGCTTCGATCGGCCACGGCAGGTGATAGCGCAGGCCGGGCGTCTCAAGCCGGTCGAAGGCGCCGAAGCGCGTCACCACGCCCTGCTCGTCAACGCTGACCCGGTAAAGGCCGCTGGCCATCCAGCCCAGAACGATGATCACCAGGAACAACAGGATCAGGGCCGGGCTGGCGCCGCCCTTGCCGCCCGGAAAGACAGTCTTGAACCGGTCCTGACCGCGCCGGATCAGCTCTTCCAGATCCGGGGTCTGGCCGCCGCCGGAGCCGCCCGGAGGCCCTCCCTGGGGACCTTGTCCCCAAGGCCCGCGGCCGTTGCCGCCGCCCCCGCTTTGCCAGTTGCCGCCGCCTTGATTGTTCCAGGGCATGCTTATTAATCCTCTCTCGCCGCTAGACTCGCGTGGTCCCCCTGTCAGGGAGAATTCATAACGTTTTGATTTTCCCGGAAATGGGTGCGCCAGACCGGGCTGTCAATCGCGCGCCGGCAAGCCCCCGTCCGCGCCGTCCCTCAGTAACTGAGTCATACACTAACCTATAAGGCAGCGCCTGATGCGGCGCAACGCAAGGGCGCGCATGCATCTTCGCGCTGATGTGCGATCTTGGACACAGCCCATCCGGTGCATAAACATGTAGGACTTGTAGACCGGTAAACCAATGCATGACAGCCACGCGCGGCCCGTCCCCTTTTGCGGGAGAGACCCATGCCCACCGATCCCGATATCGAGAGCCTCAAGACAGGCCTTGCCGCCATGTGGAGCGAGGGCGATTACGGGCTGATCGCCAAAAGCTATGAAGCAAGCGCCGAAGTTTTCGTCCACCGCATGGGCATCAGGCCGGGCGAGCGCATTCTCGATATTGCCTGCGGCACCGGCCAGCTCGCCATTCCCGCCGCCCGCGCAGGCGCCGAAGTGACCGGCATCGACCTGGCCGAGGCGTGGATCCGCCAGGCCCGCGCCCGGGCGCAGACGGAAGGCCTGTCCGCCCGCTTCGATGTGGGGGACGCGGAAGATCTTCCCTACGGACCAGGGGCCTTCGATACCGTCATGAGCCTGATCGGCGTGATGTTCGCGCCCCGGCCCGAGGTGGCGACCGCCGAGATGCTGCGGGTCTGCCGCCCGGGCGGACGGATCGTGCTGGGCAATTGGACGCCCGATGGCTTCGTGGCCAAGTTTTTCGCCACTGCCGGCAAATACACGGCGCCGCCGCCCGAGACTGTTCCATCCCCTCTCGATTGGGGCGATACGGCCATTGTCAGCGCCCGCCTCCAGGACCACGTCTCGAGCCTGGTGATGAACCGGCAGATCCTCACATTCGATTATCCCATGCCGCCGGACGCCGTGGCGCGCCATTACGCCCACTATTTCGGCCCGACCAAACAGGCCGCCGCCGCCCTCGATCCCGCCGCCAGGGCCGCCTTGATCGACGATCTGGAAAACCTGTGGGAGGCCCATAACACGGGGCCGGACGGCACGACCCGGGTCGATGCGGAGATCCTCGAGATCATCGCCGTCAAGCGGCCGGACTAGGGTCAGGATCCCAGGCTGCCACCTTGACGCTCCGCCCACGACCGGTCACATCAATCAAGGATCAAACGAACATTAAGGCTCTTTCCATGGCGGATGCAGCACAAGACACGGTTCTCGCGGCACTCAAAACCGTAAAGACGCCTCAGGGCGCGGACATCGTCAGCGCCGGGCTGGTGCAGTCGGTGGAGATCGAAGACGGCGCCGCCCGGATCATCCTGGACTTCGCCCAAAGCGGACCGGTGGATCCCCAGACGGCGGGCGCCTTGTGCCGGGCGGCGGAAGACGCAGCGCGCGCGGCCGATGGCATCGATCAGGCCCGCGTCATCGCGACGGCCGAACGCACCGCGCCGCCTCAGCCCGAGACGCCCCGCGGCGTGCGCGTCAGCCAGCCTCAAACGAACCGTCCGGCGGCAGGCCGCAGCGCCACAGCCAAGATCGATCTGCCCGGCGTCACCGACATCATCGCGGTGGCCAGCGGCAAGGGCGGCGTCGGCAAGTCCACGGTCGCGGTCAATCTGGCTCTGGCTTTGAGCCAACAGGACCAGAAAGTCGGGCTGCTCGACGCGGACATTTACGGGCCTTCGGTGCCGCGCATGCTGGGCGTCGATAGCGCTCCGCTCAGCGACGGCGAGAAGAAGCTCAAACCGGCCGACGCCTGGGGCCTCAAGGTCATGTCCATCGGCCTCCTGGTCGATACCGACACGCCGATGATCTGGCGCGGCCCCATGGTCATGAGCGCCTTGACGCAGATGCTGAACGATGTGGACTGGGGCACCCTCGACGTGCTGGTGGTCGATATGCCGCCGGGCACCGGCGACGCCCAGCTCACCATGGCCCAGAAAGTACCGCTCTCAGGCGCGGTGATCGTCTCGACGCCCCAGGAAATCGCCCTGATCGACGCGCGCAAAGGGCTCGCCATGTTCCAGAAGACCCATGTGCCGGTGCTCGGCATCGTGGAGAACATGGCCTGGTTCGAGCTGCCCGACGGCAGCAAGACCTATCTGTTCGGCCAGGGCGGCGCGAAACGCACGGCCGAGGCCTTAGACTGTGATTTCCTTGGTGAAATTCCGCTTCATCCTTCGATCCGGGAAGGCGGCGACGACAGCCGGCCTGTGGTCGGCGTGCACCCGGAAAGTGTGGAAGCGGCCCCGTTTCATCTTTTAGCCCAAAACGTGAAAGATAAACTGTCAGGTCTGAAACGGCAGGCACCCCGGATCGTCATGGTGTAGCATGAGATCTTGTCGGGATGACCGAACAGGACCGCGCCATGGGAGACCCGAAGCAGAGCCGCCCCTCGCCGTTACCGGATCACCCGGCCATGCCCGGACGGTTCTGGCCCATGAGCGATGACGGGCTGATCCTGAACGACGGCGCGGAAGAAAAAATCGATCCGGTCTTCCATCAAGGCATCGCCCAGACCATCAACGCCTATCAGCGCAATCTGCGCACCGCGCTCCATTCGGTCTATGTGACCGGAGACGTGGCCCGGGGCCGCGCCCATAAGGGCCTGTCCGATCTGCAGACCGCGGCGGTGCTGAAATCGGGCCAGGGCGCGCGGGCCGATGAGGCGGGCTGGCTGATCATGGCCGAAGGGGTCACCCACGCCGCCCAGTCGGCGGCCCGGCGGGTGGACATGAAAATCTACCGGCACAGCGCCGTCTTTCCGGTGACGGACCGGTTTTCCGCCCAGGCCTTCGATCTGGCGACCACCGGCGTCTGCGTCTGGGGCCATTCGGTGCTGCACGACCTGCCGTCCTATCCGCCCTGCGCGGCCATCGCCAACGCCGATCTCGTCGGTATCGGCAGTATCCTGAGCGATGCCCGCGATGCGCTGACCCGCAATCCCTCGCCGGTGACGACGCGGGAACTGGGCCGCTATCTGGCGGAGGCGATCATCCACGCCTGCGGCGCCCTCGTGATGCTGGAGGAAGACGTCTATACCCGCGATCTGGACTTGAGCCGGGATCTGTTCCTTCTGCATTACCCGGAACGCCAGACCGATCTCAACCGGGCCCTGTCGCTCGCCTGCCGGTCCTCGGACGATCCGGAAAGCATTCTGATCTTTCTGGACAGCGTGCGCGCCTGGATGGTGCCCGCCGTCACCCGCTGGCTCGACAAGCACAACCCCGAGCGGCTCAACGCCCTCGCCGTGCCGGGGGCGGTGTAATCCTTCAAGCGTCATCCTGGACGGTACGCGAGCCCAAAAACATTTTTGTTTTTGGCGGCGAGCGTTCGATCCAGGATCCAGGGCGGCTTGTTCCGTACCCGGAGCCCTGAATCCCGGATAGCTCAGCTTGCCAACCAAATCGACGATTTAGGGCAACTTGGCTTCCGGGATAACGTTTTCTACGTATTCAAAAAATTGAGCGGCAGACCTGGGGCGGGCCAGTCGGCGGCCACCAGCCGTCCCGTGCCTGAGAGCGTCAGATAGGCGGTCCGGAGCCCCGTGCCGCCGAAGCAGATATTCGTCGTGAACGGATCGTCCGTCGCCAGATGCTCGACCTGCGAGCCATCGGGCGCGGCCCGGGTAATCCCGCTGTTCAAAATCGTGGCGACCGCCACCGTGCCGTCCGCTTCCACGGCGAGGGAGTCGAAATACTGCACGCCCGCCGGCGCGGCGATGGGCTGCCCCCGCATCATGCCAGGGCCTTTGTCCACCTCGCCCGGCGCTTTGATCCTGTATTTCCATAAGGTCCGCGTGATGGTCTCGGCCACATAGAGATACTCTTCGTCCGGGCTCAGACCAATACCGTTGGGCGTGTCCACCGGAAACAGCACCTGTTTGATAAAGGAGCCGTCGGGCTTGGCGTAGAACACCGCGCCCCGGTCCCGCACCCGCCCGTAGGATTTGCCCAGATCCGTGAAATAAAACCCGCCCGCCCGGTCGAACACGATATCGTTAGGCCCGCTCAGGCGGTGGCCGTCGCATTCCGCATAAAGACGGTCCGCCTTGCCGGTTTTGAGGTCCACCCGCTCGATCCGGCCGGTCTCGTAGTCCTTGGCCCGGTCACCGGGAATGGTCAGCCCGTCCCGCTCATGCCAGCGGAAGCCGCCATTGTTGCAGACATAGACCGCGCCGTCAGGACCGACCGCCGCGCCATTGGGCCCGCCGCCCAGATCGGCGATGACGGAGACGCACCCGTCCGGCGTCACCCGGCTCAAAGTGCCGCGCTTGATCTCCACAAGGATGATGCTGCCATCGGCCATGGCGATGGGGCCTTCCGGGAACTGAAGGCCCGAGGCGATCTCACGCAGAACCAGTTTGGTCATGGGCCGTCCCGTCCCTCCGTTCCAACACGCTCAAGACCGCCGGCGCCGTGGCTCTTTCGTCCTCCGGGAACGGCTCGCGCCGCACCTCTCGCCACGCGTTTCGGTCAAGCTCAGGGAACAGGGTATCGCCCTTAACGTCCGCGTCAATCTCGGTCAGATAGATCCGGTCGGTGACCGGCAGGGCCAAGGCATAGATCTCCGCACCGCCCGCCACGATGATCTCATCGCCCCCTTGCGCCCGCGCGGTCTCGGCGGCCCGCGCCAGCCCCGCCTCGATGGAGGGCACCCTATGGACCTCCGGCACGGCCCAGTCCGCCTGGCGCGTCACCACGATGGAGGTCCGGCCCGGCAGCGGCTTGCCGATGCTCTCGAAGGTCTTCCGCCCCATGACCATCGGCTTGCCCATGGTCACGGCTTTGAAATGCTTGAAATCGGCGGGGATGTACCAGGGCATGGCGTTGTCCTTGCCGATGACGCGGCCCCGCGCCATGGCCACGACCATGCTCACCCGCATGCCGTCATAGGCCATCAGGCGGCGACCGGCGCCTTGATATGCGGGTGCGCCTCATAATTTTCCAAGGTGAAATCCTCGAACCGGAACGCGAAGAGGTCGTCGATCTCCGGATTGAGACGCATTACCGGCAGTGGCAGCGGCTCCCGCGTCAATTGCTCGCGCGCCTGCTCCAGATGGTTCGCATACAGATGGGCATCGCCCAGCGTATGGACGAACGCGCCGGGCTCGTAGCCCGTCACCTGCGCCATCATCATGGTGAGCAGCGCATAGGACGCGATATTGAACGGCACGCCGATAAAGACATCCGCGCTGCGCTGATAAAGCTGGCAGGACAGCTTGCCGTCCGCCACATAGAACTGGAACAGGCAATGGCACGGCGGCAGCGCCATGTCGTCGATATCGGCCGGGTTCCAGGCGCTCACCACCAGGCGGCGGGAATAGGGATTGCCTTTGATCTCGGCCACCACATCCGCGATCTGATCGATGGTGCCGCCTTGCCCATCGGGCCAGGAGCGCCATTGCCGCCCGTAAACGGGTCCCAACTCACCGTCCTTATCCGCCCAGGCATCCCAGATGTGAACACCGGCATCATTCAGCGAGCGGATATTGGTCTCGCCCCGCAGGAACCACAGCAGCTCGTGGATAATGCCGGTCACGAACAATTTCTTGGTGGTGACCAGCGGGAAGCCGTCCGACAGATCGAAGCGCATCTGGTGACCGAACACGCTAACGATCCCCGTGCCGGTGCGGTCGGGCTTGGTCACGCCGGTCTCCAGAATACGGCGCATCAGATCGTGATATTGGCGCATGGTCTCACCTCTTTCACCAGGACGTGATCCGACAATCTGCGATTCGGTTCAGGCGTGCGAGTGGCAATATCTTGATGCTTCGTTAAAGCATCCCACTTGGCCCGTCAGACCCCTTTCAACCCATGAGGCCCGCCATGATCGACCTTTACACCTGGACGACGCCCAACGGCTACAAAGCCTCCTGCACGCTCGAAGAGCTGGAGCTGCCTTACGAGGTGCACCCCATCGATATCGGCACGGGCATCCAGAAAAGCCCGGACTATCTCAAGATCAACCCGAATGGCCGGATCCCCGCCATCGTCGACCGGGACGAAGGCGATTTCGCGGTCTTCGAGTCCGGCGCGATCATGATCTATCTGGCGGAAAAGGCTGGCAAGCTGTTGCCTCGGGACGTCAAGGGCCGGTCCCGCGTCATTCAGTGGCTCATGTTCCAGATGGGTGGCGTCGGCCCCATGCAGGGCCAAGCCCATGTGTTCTATCGCTATTTCGACCAGAAGATCCAGCCGGCCATCGACCGCTACCAAAACGAGACCAAGCGGCTCTACACGGTGCTCGATACGCGCCTGGCGGACAGCGAATACCTCGCGGACGACTATTCCATCGCCGATATCGCCAACTGGTCCTGGGTGCGCAGCCATGACTGGGCAGGGGTCGCCATCGACGATCTGCCGAACCTCACGCGATGGTTGCAAGCGGTTGAGACCCGTCCGGCGATCCAGCGGGGCCTGCAAGTGCCCCATCCCCGGGACGGCGGCGACAAGGGCGACGAGACCGTGAAAATGGCCCGCTCCATGCTGCAAAAGTGAGGATTTGAGCGCCGCGCCCGCTCTTATCTTTTTGTTTTACCGAACAGCGCTTATATTAAACGTGTCGGCTTGCCGACTATGGCAATAAACGGACGTGGAATAAGCGTTTCGGACCC
>CAZTCJ010000062.1:0-23200 GCA_964612085.1 uncultured Alphaproteobacteria bacterium | reverse complement strand
CGGGCGCGGTTCAGGGCTATTTCGGCGGCTGGATCGACCTGGTGGCCCAGCGTTTCATCGAGATCTGGAGCAATATCCCGGCGCTCTATGTGCTGATCATCCTGGCGGCGGTGATCCAACCGGGCTTCTGGGTGCTTTTGGGCGCGCTTTTGCTGTTCAGCTGGGTGGCGCTTGTGGGCGTGGTGCGGGCGGAATTTCTGCGCGGACGGAATTTCGAATATGTCAAAGCGGCGCGTGCGCTCGGCGTCGGGCACAGCACGATCATGCGCCGGCACATCCTGCCCAACGCCATGGTGGCCACGATCACCTTCCTGCCATTCCTGCTGTCGGCCGCGATCACCACCTTGTCGTCGCTCGATTATCTGGGCTTCGGCCTGCCGCCGGGCTCGGCGTCGCTCGGTGAGTTGGCGCGCCAGGGCAAGAGCAATCTGCAGGCCCCCTGGCTGGGGCTGACGGCCTTTTTCGTGCTCGCCTCCATGCTGAGCCTGCTGGTCTTTATCGGCGAGGCGGCGCGGGATGCCTTCGATCCCCGGAAATCCTTGAGCGGAGGATCCCGGTGACCGGCGCGCAGACCCCTTTGCTGACCGTGGACGATCTGTCCGTGGCGTTCCGGGCCGGGAAAGCCGAGACGCGGGCCGTGGATGGCGTCTCCTTCACTGTCTCGAAAGGCGAGACCGTGGCGCTTGTGGGCGAGTCCGGTTCCGGCAAATCGACGACCGCCTTGTCGGTTCTGAAGCTTTTGCCCTATCCGGCCGCCTCCCATCCGGGCGGCGCCATCCGCTTCGACGGCCAGGATCTTCTCAATGCGGACGAAAGCGCCTTGCGCAAGGTGCGCGGCAACCGTATTTCCATGATCTTCCAGGAGCCCATGACCTCGCTCAATCCACTGCATACGGTGGAAAAACAGGTGGGCGAGATCCTGATGATGCATCAGGGCTTGAGCCGGGAGCGGGCGCGCCCGCGCATCATCGAGTTGCTGGAGCGGGTCGGTCTGCCCGATGTCACGAGCCGGTTGAACGCCTATCCCCATCAGCTCTCCGGCGGCCAGCGCCAGCGGGTGATGATCGCCATGGCGCTTGCCAACAAGCCGGATCTTCTGATTGCGGACGAGCCGACCACGGCGCTCGATGTCACGGTGCAGGCGCAGATCCTGGCGCTTCTGAAGGATCTGCAACGCGATCTGGGCATGGCGCTGCTGCTCATCACCCATGATCTGGGGGTCGTGCGCCACATGGCCGATACGGTCTGTGTCATGAAGGATGGGCGGATCGTCGAGCAGGGGCCCGTGCAGCGGATTTTCGGTGAGCCGGCCCATGAGTACACCCGTCTGCTGATCGATGCGGAACCCAAGCCCAAGCCGCGCCAGGCGGAGAATGAAGGCCAGGTGGTCCTGGCCGCCCGGGACGTGAAAGTCTGGTTCCCGATCCGTAAGGGGATCTTCCGCCGGGCGGTCGATCATACGAAGGCGGTCGATGGCGTATCGCTCGATGTGCGCGAGGCCAGAACGCTGGCGGTGGTGGGCGAATCCGGGTCCGGAAAGACCACGCTCGCCATGGCGCTCTTGCGCCTTGCGCCGTCGGACGGCGCGATCCTGTTCGGCGGCAAACCGATCGACGGGCTCACATCGAAAGCCATGCGGCCCTTGCGCAAGGAAATGCAGGTGGTGTTTCAGGACCCGTTCGGCTCGCTCAGTCCGCGCTTGTCCGTGGGCGGCATTATTGCCGAAGGGCTCGATGTGCACGGGCTGGCCCCCTCAGATGCTGAGCGCCGCCCCCTGATCGCCCATGCACTCAGCGAAGTGGGGTTGCCGGAAGAAGCCATGGATCGGTACCCGCACGAGTTTTCCGGCGGCCAGCGCCAGCGCATCGCCATTGCCCGCGCGATCATCCTGAAGCCCCGTTTTCTGATCCTGGATGAGCCCACAAGCGCGCTCGACCGGTCGATCCAGGGACAGATCATCGATCTGCTGCTTGATCTGCAAGACCGCTACGGCCTTGCCTATGTCTTTATCAGCCATGATCTGAAAGTGGTGCGGGCGCTCGCCGATGACGTACTGGTCATGCGCGCCGGGCGCGCCGTGGAGCAGGGGCCTGTCGAGCAGATCTTCGAAGCGCCGCAGACGGATTATACGCGGGAACTGATCGCCGCCGCGTACGATCTACACGGTTAAGACGTTACGCGCTTGACGCTAGTGATCGTGCCCGCGCGCGCGCAGACCGCCTCGAGCGCTTCGGTCATGGTCGTCATATAAGTGCCGTTGGCATGCACCACTTGGGCCGCGTCGAGGGCGATGGCCACATGACCCTTCCAGAAAATCAGATCGCCGCGTTGTAGGTCTTTCACGGGCACGCTTTGCCCGAGCGCCTGTTCCTGCATGTCCGCGTCGCGCGGCGATGCAATGCCCGCCCGCTCCAGGACCATCTGCACGAGCCCGGAACAATCGATGCCGATGCCGCTGCGCCCGCCCCAGAGATAGGGCGTACCGAGAAACACCAAAGCCGTGGCGGTGAAATCGGACGCGGTGTCATCGAGCGGCGCGATATGATGTTTGGAGACGAACCCGCCATCGGCCAGCCGCGCGAACCCGTTGTCGATTTCGCCAGCGGCGACGGTGGCGTTCATGGTCAGCGGCGACAGCGGCAACGCCCTGTGGCTCGGCTCGGCATAAATATGACTGCGTACCGCCGAAATGCGCGCCGTCGGCGTCTCAAGCTGCTGGGTAAGGCTGTTGCTCGGGACGTATCCCACATAGTTGTCCTTGTCCGCCTGGCCCCAGGCCCAGCCGTCCTTGCTCTCGTAAACGGTAAAAGGCTCGCCCTTGATCAGTTGCGTCGCCAGATGCGCGTCCGGGTCGGGCGTCATGCGCAAGGGCACGATGCCGGGCCGGACTTGCATTTTCGTTCCGTCCACGAACCGGATGGAGGGAACGCGCCCTTCCAGATACCGGGCCGCCAGATCGGCGCGGGCCGGGGTCAGGCGCGCATCCATGCCGTTGGGCAACGCGAAACCAGTCATGACGCGGCCCGCCGCGGGTCCGCTTCTTCGCTTGCGGCCTTTGTGATGGTTTCGGCGAAATCATTGAGAAAGACAGAGCCTTTGACCGTACGCTGAACGAGCACGTTGCGCCGGTCGTCCGGATCGCGCTTGCGGCGCACAAGGCCCAATATGCCCATGGTAGTGAGCGCGCGCGTCACCACGGGTTTTTGCACGCCGAGCGATGCCGCCAGCCCGCGCACCGTATGGGGCGGCGGGGTCAGATAGACGGTCAGCAGAATGGCAAGCTGGCGATGGGACAGGTCCGGACGGTCCTGGCCCACCACATCGAGCAGAACCCGGTGCCACAGCGAAAGCGCGTCCAATGTGTTCAGCGTCTTGGCCATGGCTTGCCCGTATGATCATCCGTTTGCCGGTGGCGCGGCGGCGCCGTAGCGTTTTTGCAGCATGCGGAACAGGCCTTTCAGGGCCTGGGCCTCGCCGCCGATCGGCCGCCCGGGCCGTGCCTGCCCATTCCAAGCATAGATATCGAAATGCGCCCAACTTTTGACACCTCCTGCGAAGCGAGCCAGGAACAGGGCCGCCGTGATGGAGCCCGCGAACCGGCCGGGGGAGATATGGTTGATGTCGGCGGTGCGGCTTTCCAGAAGGGTGTTGTACGGCTTGTGGAGCGGCATGCGCCACAGGAACTCCCCGGCGGCCGCGCATTCCCCGGTCATGGCCTCGGCCAAGGGGGCATCGTCCGTATAGAATGGAATAACGTCCGGACCCAGCGCAACGCGGGCGGCTCCCGTCAGGGTCGCCATGACCAGCATGAGATCGGGCGCGTCTTCTTCCGCCAGGGTCAGGGCGTCGGCCAGGATCAGGCGGCCTTCCGCATCCGTATTGCCGATTTCCACGGTCAGGCCCTTGCGGCTCCGATAAACGTCGCCGGGCCGGAAGGCGTCGCCCGAGATGGCGTTCTCGACAGCGGGCACCAGGATGCGCAGGCGCACCGGCAGATTGGCACCCATGATCATATGGCCGAGTCCCATGACATGGGCCGCCCCGCCCATATCCTTTTTCATCAGCTCCAGGCCCGAACTCGGCTTGATATTAAGGCCGCCGGTGTCGAACGAGACGCCCTTGCCGACCAGGGTGAGTTTTGGCGCGTCCGGCTGGCCCCAGGTGATATCGAGCAGGCGGGGCGGGCGCGACGAAGCTCGGCCGACCGCATGAATGAGCGGGAAATTTTCCTCCAGCAATTGATCCCCGGAGACCACGCGCAAGGTGCCATTGTGCCGTTCGGCGAGATCCCGGGCGGCGCGCTCGAGTTCGGCGGGCCCGAGATCGTTGGCCGGGGTATTGATCAGGTCGCGGGTCAGGAACAGGCCTTCGACCATTCTGGTGAGCACCGTCTGGGTCACCCCTTGCGGCAAGACGAGGCGGGGCCGCCGTTTCGCATTCTTGCGATAGGCCGTGAACTGATAAGTACCGAGCGCCCAGGCGAGCGCCAGGGTGTCGGGATTGCGCCCGTCCATGCCGCCTTCGACCGTATAGTCGCCGTCGCGCAGGTGCTCGGGCAGCTCAGCGGGCAGCATGGGATCGTCATCCGCACCAAGACCGAACACGATACGGGTGCATGTGCCCGTGTCGGCGGCGGGGATCATCAGCAGGCGTCCGGCCTGCCCGCGAAAGTCGTTGGCGCGCGCCCAGTTGGCGGTGAAACCGTCCTGGCGGGCGAGCCAGGCATCGAAAGCCTGTGACGGGATGAGATCGATAGGCGTCGTGTCAGGGGTACGCTCGGTAGAGAAGCAGTCGAGCACGTTCATATCCTCGTGTCGGAAGGGCGTCAGGCATGTGTCTCCACTCTAGTCAGTGCCGCGGATCCGGGCAAATCCGGGGTGGGTGGCGAAAGCGCCCAGGCCTCTTTCGTGCGTGCGGCGGGGAGCGTTAGGATAACCGCGTTCTTAGGGTCCTGACCCTAGGGTCCTGACCCTAATCCGAGAGGGTTCCTCTCTCATTGGAGGGCGTTTCATGTCCGGTGAGCCGCTGACTTTGGTTATTGGAGACAAGAATCTGTCGTCATGGTCGCTCAGGCCGTGGCTCGCCATGGCGGTGCCGGGCATTCCGTTTCAGGAAGTGCAGATCCGGCTCGACCGGCCCGAGACGGCGGACGCGATTCGCCAGCATTCGCCGACGGGTCTGGTGCCCGTGTTGAAAACGCCTTCGATCACCATCTGGGAGTCCTTGAGCATCCTGGAATATGTTCACGAGCGCTTCCCCGAGGCCCGGCTCTGGCCCGAGGATCCCATTGCCCGCGCCTGGGCCCGCTCGGTCAGCGCTGAAATGCATGCGGGCTTCGCCGCCCTGCGCGCCGAGTTGCCGGTGTTTTTCGCCGAGCGCAAGCCTGGCGGCGCGCCCAGCGATGCGGCGGCGCGCGATATCGCCCGCATTCACCATCTGTGGTCCGAGGCGTTGAGCGCGCACCAAGCCGAAGGGCCGTTTCTGTTCGGCCGGTTTTCGGCGGCCGACGCCATGTACGCGCCCGTGGTCTCGCGCTTCACGACCTATGGGGTCGCCATGCCGCCCCTGCTGGCCGGCTATATGGAGCGGATCTGGGCGCTGCCGGCCATGCAGAACTGGCTGGAAGGCGCGCAAGCGGAATGCGCCGGGCAGCCGTGAACACGGGGGCGGTTCTTTCGAAACGCCGCGTTAAAGCCGGCGCGGATCGGGAATGGGGCCGTGGTCCGGGAGCAAAAGCAGGGTTGCCGGATGGGGCTCCGGCCCGGCGGCCTGGGCCGTGAGGCTGCCGTACTCGCGGTAGAACCGTTTCGCGCCGGGATGGAGCGGCACCGGCACGCCGACGGTGGCCTGTTCGGGTTTCATCAGCAGGCCGAGGGGATGGCCTTCCGTGAGCAGGCGCCGGTTCTCCTCGTGCCATAAGGCCCTGGTGATCTGATAGACCAGATTGGCGTCGGCGTTTTTGTGCACGATCCACAAGGCGCCCACGCCCAGTGTCGTCAGGGCCTCCTGCTCGGGATAGGTGCCGGCCGGCAAGCTCGTCAGCAGCAAAAACGTATGATCGGCCCGCAGGGCGTCCATGGCCGGTCCGGCGACGGGCACCAGCGTGGCGTGCCCGTCTTCGATCAGACTGGCGATGATGTCGATGGGCGCCCCGGCGGTATAGAAAAACGCGTCGATCTCGCCGGTTTCTATCTGCGTCGCCGCCATGTCCGGATCGAGATAGGTGAGCGTGAGCGCCGGTTCGGCAAGGCCAATCGCTTTGAGAATGAGATGGGCGTCGGCATAGGTGCCGGAGCCGCGCCGGTCGATGGAAACGGTCTTGCCGACGAGATCCGCAAGGGACTCGATCCCGGCGCCACTGCGGGCCACCAGATGGATCGTTTCCGGATAAAGATTGGCGATGACCCTCAGATTGGGCTGTCCGCCCAGCTCGGCGAACATTTCGCGCCCTTGCGAGGCCCAATGGACGATATCGGCCTGGGCCAGGGCCGTTTGCATGATGCCGCCATTGACTTCCACCACATTGCGCACGGAGCCTTCGCTGGCCTGGGCCACGGCGATCAGCCCTTCGGGCCCGCACCGTTCCGGCGTCTGACAGCGGACCGAGCCGCGCGGGTGGCTGATGATCCCGGCGATGATGTCGCCGATGCGGAAATAGGCGCCCGCGATGGAGCCGGTGCCGATGGTGAAGAAGGTGCCGTCCCGGCTGTCGGGTTGCGGGTCCTGGGCTTTGATCGCCGAAGAGGGCAGCGCGCTCAGAAGCGCGAGGGTGACAAGGGTGCGGACGATGGGCCGGGCGGCGGTTCGGATGTTGGAGCGGCGGTTCGGGAAGCGGCGGGCAGACGGATCCTCACGGCCGGCGGAGCAAAAGCCGTCCTGCCGCGCTGGCTTTATACGGAAAGCGCTCCACACCGTTTCGTCGCCTTTCCCCCAGGAGAAGGACAGACTTGGTTTCCAACCCGGGCCAGTCTCAAAAGGCAGCACCTGTCTGGATCAAGTCTTGGTGGCGTGGGGCTTGGGCCCTCTGATGCTTGGCCCTTTGACGCTTGGGCCCTATGACACTTGGCCTTTTGGCGCTTGGTAGGGGCCGCATCAAAACGGTTCCGCGTCACACGCCAAGACTGGACGTGCTCCCATGGGTGCTGTATCGCAATCAATGTCTCAACTATATACCTTAGGCGGAATTTTCCAAGGCTTTACGCTGCGTGCCGGTCGGTTTTCGGCCCCGGGTCCGGGGCGGGCCGCGAACCGGGCGCTGTGTTCCGGCCAGGGTTCCATTGCGATACGGATCAAATGCCGTGTGCCGTCCGGCCTGAAAGCGCCTGCCGGCCCGGCCTGCCAATGCGAAAGACCTCTCGGTCCTGCCGCTGGCAGCGCCGGGCCCCCAGGCCACCCGCGCATCTCCCCGCAAGATGAAAACCGGCTGGACGCCGGAACCGGATCATGCTGCCCGGTCCGCGCCGCCGCTTATATCCCTGGCCCCTTTATGTGCCGTGCTGCTTTAAGCGCCGGAGCTTTCGAATATCTCAACGATCCGCTGGAAAACCCATTCGATTTCGGTGCTGAACGCCGTCACGCCGCCCAGAATGGCAACCGCGAGACCGGCGGCGATCAGGGCATACTCGATAGCGGTTGCTCCAGACGTGTCCGCGCAAAACTGTCCTAAAAAGCGCTTCATTCCGGATTGCTCCCAATAGGAGAAACAAGGCCAGCCACGGACCGTCGCTCATGGCTCCGGCATCGCGAACCCTTTGATGAGCGTACCCGGACAGCCTTTCAAAAGAGATAAGGGGGTGTGCATCCCCGCATGTCTTTTTGCTTTCGCCGATCGTTTGGATTTTACCGAACGGAAAGTGCAGGCAGCCTATGCCCTTGTTCTCCATGCTGAAGAGACATGAGGGGCGGCGGCGATGATCATGCAGCGGGCGGGCCGGGGCAGTCCAAACGGTTATCCGTATACGGTTTTTCACCAGACCGCCGGGCTCGCGCCGTGGGGCGTCGCCGTGCTTGTGGCCTGCTTTGCGGTTTTGGAAATCGCCGCGCTCGCCTTGGCCCAGATTGCCCTGGAAAACGGCGTGAGCCATGTCAGCCGCCAGATGCGGACCGGTCAGGTGCGGGCCGGCACGCTTGAGCCCGATACCCTGCGCGGCCTATTGTGCGCCCGCGTCGCTGTTCTCGTGGAGTGTTCCGAGCGGCTCGTTCTCGATATTCAGCGCTTCCGGGCTTTCAGCGGCGATGTCCCGCCCCGGCCGGGCGATGGTATGGCACGTGCGCCGGCGGCGTCATCCGGGAGCGGATTGATCGACCTGCGCCCGGTTTTTGAGCCCGGCGCGCCGGGCGACCTGGTGATCGTGCGGGTGTCTTATCAGTGGCCGCTGACGACGCCCTTGATCGGCCGGTTGTTCGCCGATGGTGGCGGGCACATCATCGAGGCGGCTTATGCCTTCCACAACACTCCCGGCGGCCGGACCCTGCCCAACGGATAAACCGCTTGCCGGGATGCTCCGTCCCGGAACGCATTATCCGGTTGTTAACGATCTCGCTCCAGCAGTGGGTGAGTTTGTCATCACAAGGTGAGGTCGTGTCATGATCCCCCATACCCTGACGCATGATATGTCGTCTCTCGCCGTCTCCCCTTTGCTCGACGATCAGGAGCCGGAGGGCGGTCAGCCGGACGAGGGCGCGCGCGCGGACCGGTCCGTTCTGGCCGATGTCCTGCAGGATCAGCCTGTTCGGGCTTGTCCCGAACCGCCCCAGAGTCTCCTGCGGGAGCTGTTTCAGGGTGCGGAACCGCCGGTTTCTGACGATCGTGCCGAAGCGGACCAGGAGTCCCTGTTTTTCCGCCTCATGACGGGTTCGGAACCGGATGCCGGGACCTTCGCCTCCGGCGCACCGGCCGATGGCTCCCAGGACACGGATATTCTGACGGCGGCACCGGCCCTGGGCGCCATCCGGCTTGCCGGTCCCCAACGGCATGAGACGGCGCCGCGACAACCGACCGATAAACCGGCCACGGAGCAAAGCCTGGACGGTCTGCCCATGATCGGTGTGGGCATGCGCTTGCGCTTGAGGCAGTTGGGCATCCGGACGCTTTCGGATCTGGCGTCGTCTTCTCCCGAAGCGCTCAATGACGCGCTGGGGGATGCCGCGCGCATCGTCGATGTGGGCGTCTGGATCGACGCGGCCCGGTCCGCCTGCGGCACCGGCGATTGACGGGAAAAAGGAGGAGGGGCGGCGCAAAATCGGCACTGGTTACGATTCATTAACCCGCCCTTCTCAAAATTGGACTGTCGCAATGGAGTGAGGTGAAGAGATTTGCGCTGTCCTGGCGCGATTGCATCTTCCCCGCCGTCATCTTATGGAGCCTGCCCGCATCGTGCCGCCCGCGCGCGACCGATCCCGGCTGACCTGCTCCCCGATCGTTCAGGTTGACCTTATGCAGCAACCGGTCATGGAAGAAAATGCGCCGGTCTCCGCGCCGATCGGCACGCCCAGGGTCTCCATCGTCGCCACGGACCGTATCTGTCGGCAGACGGACCGCCTGGCGCTTTATCTGCAGGCCAATCATGCGCTTCACCTGCGCGGCGCCGCTGGAACCGGCAAGACGCTTCTGGCCTTGCGGGTGGCGGCGGCGTCCGGCCGTCCGGTTTCCTTTATCACCGGCGCGGCAGCCCATGCCCAAGGCGGCGTTCTCGGCGGTCATGCCGGGGTCAGGACCAAGCAGATTGTCGACCGGCTCGTTCCCTCCCTGACGAAGACGGAAACCGAGACGGCCCTCGTCTGGTTCGATCATGATCTCACAGCCGCCTGCAGGCACGGCCATGTGCTTGTTTATGACGAATTCACGCGCGCACCCGCTGGCGCCAATGACGTGCTTTTGAGCGTTCTGGAAGAGCGTCTGCTGGTCTTGCCGGCGGCGGAGGGCGAGCGCTCCGTTGTCTCCGTCCATCCCGATTTCCGCATGGTCCTGACCTCCAACCCCCATGATCGGGCGTCCGTCGCGAACCCGTCCACTGCCTTGCTCGACCGGCTGATGACCGTCGATCTGAGCGAGATCGCGCGGGGCGAGGAAATCGAGATCGTCTCGGTCCGGACAGGGCTCGACAGGGACAGCGCCGGGCGCATCGTGGATCTGGTGCGCGATGTCCGGAAGGCCCGTTTGCAGACGTTGGCCCCGACGATCCGCGCCAGCCTCATGATCGCCGGCATCGTCAAGGGGCAGAGCTGGCGCGCGGCGGCCAGCGACGAGCGGTTCGTGGCGCTGTGTCACGACGTCCTCTTGTCCAAGATCGCGCTGCCCGGCGCGGTGGAGACGGGGAGACAGGATCAATCCGCACACGCTGCAGCCATGCTCGACCGGGTGATCGAACATTACTGTCCTGCGGATGACATGTTGAGCGACGGTATGCGCTCCGGCCTTTAACTCAGCTCACGGAGAACTATCATGAGCGGTTCGGATTTCCCACACTACGGGCCAGAGAGCCCTGGCACCCCTGTTTCTTCCGGTTACCGCAGCCGCCGGGCGGCCCTTTCCGCGGAACTTGTCCGCCTGGAAAAGGTCCGCGTATGCCTGGAGCGGGATGCGGCGGCCTGGGCGGAGCACCAAACGAACCTGTCCCGCCGTCTTCAACAGGTCACGGGCCAGCTTGATGTTCTGTACAGCACCATTGCGTCCTTGGGACCGGCGGCGCCCGGTCATCCGGATTGTGAAAAGAGCGATGGCCTGCCGCAGGGAGGAGCGCAATGAGCAGTCTGACGGTCTACGGATTCACCACGCTGGAAGGCGCAAGCCAGTTGAGCGCCGTGCGGCCGCGCGTCCAGGGGCGCTTGATCCGGCCCGTGGTCGCGGGCGGTCTGGCGGCGGTCGTCGGGCGGACGCCGCGCGCGCTGACCTTCGATATGGGCCTGTCCCGCAAGGGGCGCAGGCGCGAATCCCACCGGCGCGTGCTTGAAACCCTGATGGTCTTCATGCCGATTTTACCGGCCAAGGAAGGCACGGTGGTGCGCGACGGCGCGCGGCTGCGGACCATTCTGGAAGCGTGCGCGCCGGATCTGCGCGATCCGGTCGATCACTACGGGCCTTTGGTGCAAATCGATGTGCGTGTGTCCTGGTCGGTCGTGGATGCCATTGCGCAAATGCATCAGGGCGATCTGATCCGCCGGCATATGACGCCGGGCGGCCCGCGCGGCAATCATGCCGCACGTGTGCTCAAGGCGGCGGTGGACGGCCAGCGCCGGGCCCAGACGGAACGTATCCGAACGATTCTCGCCGGCGTGGCGCTTGACGTCATCGAAACCCATCCCGGTCAGGACGATGTGGTCGCCCAGTTCACGGTCCTGCTGCGCCGGGCCGATGAGTTGTCGCTCGACGCGGTCCTGGATCAGTTGCACCGGGAAACCGGCGGACATCTGGAAATTCAATGCCTGGGTCCCATTCCGCCGTGCAGCTTTGCCGCCGTCGAACTGCATGAAACCGATTACCGGGCGGTGGCCGATGCCCGCCGCCAGCTTTCCGTCGAGGAAGCGGTCTCGAAGGACGACCTTCAGCACGCCTATCAAAGGGCGATCCGCTCACTGCTGCCGGTGCGCGGCATGCAAAAACCGGCGGCGGAGATCGACAGGATCCGCGATGCCTACGCCCTGCTGTCCCGCGTCGCAGACGGGCAATTGAAACGCCGGGTCACGGAGCCGGAAAAACAGGCGGAGCCGATCCGGCTCGACTCAGGCGCCGTGGAAGATCTCTATACCGTCCGCCTGTTGCGTCTCGATGATGGCCAGGCCCATGCGGCCTGACCGCCGGCCTGCGCGGCTGGTCATGTAAAGGATTGGCTATGTCCATTCGAATGGTATCCCGCGTCTTGCTTGTCTGCGCCGCCTGCTTCCTCATTCTGGCCGGTGGAGTCAGTCTTTATACGTCCGGATTTATTTCGGAGCTTCAGCGCGGGGCGCTGTCTTCCGACAGTCCGCCGACCATGCGGGCCAGTTTCGTGCGGGAACTGGAGCGCCTTTTAGGCACGCGCGGCGCGGGCCGCGCCGTCCG
Source organism: uncultured Alphaproteobacteria bacterium (assembly GCA_964612085.1). Lineage (GTDB taxonomy): Bacteria > Pseudomonadota > Alphaproteobacteria > JAJFIK01 > JAJFIK01 > CAZTCJ01. Next base: position 11,160 of record CAZTCJ010000062.1, on the reverse strand, counting down.
GGAGTATGTCAGCAGCCGGGACGAGACGGCGTTGCGCCCTGTAGGCGAACAGTTGCGTGCCGCCGGTCAAGTGGTGCAGCTCTATACGGATCAGGTGAATTCGGAACAATCCCGGCAGGGCGCGCGGGATCTGCGCGGGTTGATGACCCGCTACCGGCAGCTCCATGAGGACGCCAAGAAAGGCACCCGTCCTGAGCTTTTGGAGGGCCGTTTGGACGGTCTTCTGGCCGAACTGACGGCCTTGACCCAGTCATTGCACAACAAAGAGGTCATGGCACGGATCGAGGCTGCGACCAGCGTTGCCGCGACCGCCCAGGGCGCGATCGTCCTGGTGGTGTTGGGCGTTTTCGCCTTCGTTCTGGCCAGCGCCATCATCCTGCGGGCGCGGATCTATGCGCCTTTGGAGGATCTGGCGCGCGATGCCCAGGACCTGACCATCGCCATCGGCGGCGGCGCGGATATCGAAGGGCCCGTATGGGGCGCCGACCGGAAGGACGAGATCGGAACCGTGGCGCGGGTCATCGAGCAATTGGCGCGGGCACGGCAATCCGCGTTCGACGGGCAGGGCATCGCACGCTCCCCCGACGGACGGTTGATGATCGAGTTGAGCGGACCGTCCGGCCAGGTCCTCGATCAGGTTCTGGATCAGTTGCGCACCGCCGTTTCGGGCGTCGACGAACAGGGCAAGCTGCTCGACCGCACCCGCGAGGAGACGGCCGAGGCGGCCAATGACAGCATCACGCGCCTGAATACGGCGGCCGACTCCGTCCGAGATCTGCGCAAGGACCTCACCGAGTCCATGACCAAGACCCAACGGGAGGCCAGTCAGGCGGTGACACAGATCGATGCCGCCGCCAAGGGCCTGATGGCGAGCGACGATGCCCTGCGCAACGCGGCCGACCGGCTGGTCACCCGGGTGTCGGACGGCGCGGCGGATATCGAAACGCTGACCAAGACGGCGTCGGAACGTCTGTCCTCGGCCGTCGAAGGATTGCAGAACTCCCATGAGGCCATTTCGGCGGTCATGACCGATGTTCATCTGTCCAATGAACGCCTGGGCGAACTGGCCTCGACCGCCAAAAGCCAGATTCTGGATGCCGTCGGGGACGCCTGCGACAAAAGCGCCGCGATGACCGAAACCGCCGGCGGGCTGGCGACGCTGATCAGTCAAATCGAGGCATCGGTCAATCAGACCTGCCGCAGTTTCGACGAAGCCAGTACCACAATGACGACGCGGCTGTCGGCGGCGGTCGATCATGTGGATGCGGCGGCACGGAAAACGGATGCCGTCAGCACGGCCATCGATAGCCACAACCAGGCGCTGGCGGAACGCGGCGCGGCCCAGGGCGCGCTGATGGAAGCGTTCGGCAAACTGCGCGATCAGGTGACCGCAGGCCTGGAGCGCATGGCCGAGGGGCGGGCCGAACATGCACCCGATCTGTTGACGCTGGAGGCGACGATCCAGACCATCGCCGAAGGACTCGTCAGCATACGGTCCGATGTGAAGAACAGCCTGGACCGCTCGGCCACCTATGGCGATGCCGTGACCGCGGCGGGCGAGAAGCTCGACCGGGTGGTGAGCGGCATTGCCGACAGTCTGACCCATATCGCGGGCCAGGTCGGGCGCGCCGTGGACGAACAGGGCATGGGCCAGTCCGCGCTTTCCCGCTATCACGAGGAAACGCGTTCCGCCTTGCAGACCCTGTCGGACCGGCTGGAAGACATGGCGCGCCAGGCGGATAGACCGGCAATCGATACGGATTCCGGCGGCCTGTCGCCTGCGGCGTCGCTCGAGGAGTTGCGCGTCGCCATCGACGAGGCTTTGGCGCCGCTCGTCACCGCCATGGCGACGGCGGCCAATCGTCCCTGGCCTGATTTTGCCGGTGCCCTGGACGAAATCACCGGCCGGATCGATGCCATGGCCGACCGTCTGGCCGATATGACGGTTGGAGAACAGGATACGGACGGATCGCAGGCGCTCGCGGAGGAAGTCAAGGCGCTGCACGGCGATATGGTGGAACGGTTCGATCAGTTGGGGTCCAATCTGCGCGACGGGACGTTGTCTCCGGAGGACCGGGAGGCGGGCCTCACCAATCTGCGGGATCTGTCGGAGCGGATCGAACTGGCCGCGCGCACGCTTTTCGACCGTATCCAAGGGGCGGACGCCGGAGACCCGGCGGATGCTCTGAAGGAAGACAGCGCGCCGGTCATCGCCTCCTTGCGGGATCTGGCGGAGGCCATGCGCGGATCGGATCTGCCGGGCCCGGATGAGGATACGGTCCTGCAGGCTGCCCAGGACGTCATTACCCTGACCGATATGATCGACCGGCTGGAGTCGCGGGCCTCCGCCCTGGCGCGGCATATGGCGCACAGCCCTGCGGGTTCTTCCGCCGGTGAGGTGGCACCCGACGAAGCGGCGCGTACCGAGCAGGCTCTGGTGCGCCTGCAGATGGCCAGCGCCAAGCTCGGCAATATCGCGACGGCCATCGCCCTGGCGAGCGACGCCCATTACATGCGGGCGGCGGAATAAGGATCACACGGCCTGGGCCGTTGGCGCTTCCGCATCCGGCAGGGCCGTGCTGAAGGACAGGATGCGCGGGCGTTCCAGCGGGTGCAGTTTCGCCCGGCAGACCCGTTCGATGCTGCGCACCAGATCGGGCGAGGGGGCGTGGCCGTCCTTCAGGACGACGCAGGCTTTCAGCCGCTCGATACCGTCCGCGTCGGCGAGGCGGACGGAACAATCCGCCACCAGATCGTGGCCGCGAATGGCCTGAACGATGCGTTCGGGGAAAACGGTCACGCCGTCGACCTGAACGGCGTTGTCCCGCCGCCTGACCGGGCGGAACCGGCGCGGGCCGGTAAGGTCATGTCTCAAAGGCGGCTCCCATACAAGCAGATCCATGGGCTCGACCGGTCCCAACGGTCTGCTGTCCGGCAAACGGCGCATCAAGCGCCCGTCCTCAAGCCGGGTCCAATGGTCAAACAGCAGATAAGGGGCGGCCGGATCGTCGCGCCAGCCGATGCCCGCGGTTTCCGAGGCTCCATAGACCTCGATCAGCCTGTCCAGACCGCGCCCGTGCATCTCGTCCGCAAGCTCCCTCGGCATGGGGGCCGTGGATGTGACGCCCTGGCAGCCCTCCGGAAAGGCCTGCAGCGTATCGGTAAGATAGCGCCAATGGGCGGGAGAGCAAACGAGCAGATCGCCGGGCTCCAGCAAATCGCTCAGGGTTTCGGGCGTCAAGAAGCGCCCGTCCAGCACGGCAAGACCGAGATGGCCGGGCAAAAGCGCCGTAAACAGAAGACCGTAGATATGATGCGGCGCAACACAAGCGATGATCCGCTTGCGGCCGGTCACCAGCGGACACAGGGCGTCCACTTCCTGCATCAAGGCCGTGGTCTCGTGGGTGCAGGCTTTGGGCGCGCCCGTGCTGCCCGATGTCAGCACGGTGAGACGGTTGTTCGTGTAACGCAGACCGGTCCCGATCGTATCGACCCATTGGCCGATGGTCTGGTCCGGCAGAAGACAATCGGCGACACCGGCTTCATGGAGATGAAAGAACTGGGCGAGCCGGTCCGAGGCGGCTTTGATATCGGGCGCGGTCAGGGCGAGGCCCGCCGGGCCGAAAGCGGTCTGGGGCGTCCATCGCGCCGTGTCCGGCGTGTCGATCCGGTGGCCGCGCGTCTCGCGCAAGGCCGCCGCGATGGCCGAAATGGTAATGCGGAACAGGGCGTCTTTCGAAAGCGGCAGTATCATCGTAAGGGTCCTGCTGTCTGCGCCGCCCGGACATTCAGGCGGGATGGCACCCCTGAGATCGCCTATCGTTACGTCAAACCCTTAAAACAAGCCCCACATGGTCTGCGTCACTGCGCATGACCGCGCCTTTGTTTACGCAGTTATCAGCCTAGCTTGATTCTGTGCCTATCCTGTCTGCGGGCATGACCGCCGCTCTCCATCAGATTTGTGTGCCGGTTCGGTTGATTTGTCCGTCTTGCGGCACAAGTTTAGCCAAGGCTAAACTTTTGATGAAGGGCGCACCGCCGGTCCGGCACTGCGCCATTGGGAGGGGATGTGTGAAGGGGATCGGTTCATGCAATCGAGACGCAGAAACAGGCATGGGCGTGCTGGCCTGAGAGGGCTCGCGGTGGTCTGGGCGATGCTGTGGTGCCTGACTGGAGCCGCAACGGCCCAGGACTCCGAAACGCCCGCGTCCAAAAAGCTCACCATCGTCGCGACCATCGGCATGATCGGCGAGCCGTTATCGGTGATCGCCGGCGAGCATGCGGATGTGAAGACCTTGCTGGGCGAAGGGGTCGATCCGCATCTCTACCGGCCGACGGCGACGGATATCCGCAAGCTGCGCCGCGCGGATATCATCATCTCTAACGGGCTGACCCTTGAGGCCCAGTTGGAACAGCCCATCGAACAGCTCAGCCGCCGCGCCGCGACGCTTGCCATCGGCGAGGCGCTGGCGGACGATCTCCTGCTGCCTTATGACAACGGTCCCGGCGATCCCCATATCTGGATGGACCCGAAACTGTGGCGCCAGGCGCTGAGCGCCGCCGTCGAGCTGATCGCCGGGCGGGATCCGGCCCATGCGGATCAATACCGGCGGAACGCCGCGGCCTATTTCGGCCGCCTCGATGCCCTGGAGGCGTATGCGGATCAAGCCATGGCCAGCATTCCGGAAGACGCGCGCCGTCTGGTCACGGCCCATGATGCCTTCAGCTATTTCGGCGAGCGCTTCGGGATCGAGGTGCACGGCATTCAAGGTATCAGCACGGAAAGCGAGGCGGGCCTGCTGGCGATCGAAGGGCTGGTCGATCTGCTGGTCGACAAGCAAGTGCCTGCGGTTTTCGTAGAGACCTCGGTGAGCGACCGCCATGTCCGTGCCCTGATCGAGGGGGCCGCCGCGCGCGGGGCCGAGGTGCGGATCGGCGGGTCGCTGTTTTCCGATGCCATGGGTGCGCCGGGCACCTATGAAGGCACCTATATCGGCATGATCGATCATAACGTGACGACCATCGCGCGGGCGCTGGGCGGCGTGGCGCCCGAACCCGGCCTGAACGGCCGGCTTGGCGGCCATGGGGACCCATGAGCGCGCCGCCGGACCAGGACCAGGCCGCGCCGCCGCTGTCCGTCACGGGGCTGACGGTCGCATATCAGGACAAGCCGGCCTTGTGGGATGTGAGCTATGAAGCGCCGCCTTCCGGCCTCATCGCGGTGGTCGGTCCGAACGGCGCGGGCAAGTCCACCTTCATCAAGGCGGTGCTGGGCCTTGTGCCGCGCGTGACCGGCCAGGTGCGCCTGTTCGGCCAACCCATCACCCAGGCTTTCGGACGCATCGGCTATGTGCCCCAGCGCACCAGCGTCGATTGGGATTTTCCGGCGACCGCGCTCGATGTGGTGGCCATGGGGCTTTACCGCAAGCTCGGCTGGCTGCGGCCCGTGGGCCGCAAGACCAAGGCCAGGGCTTTAGAGTATCTCGACCGGATGGGCCTCGCCGATTTCGCGGGCCGCCAGATCGGCCAGCTCTCCGGCGGCCAGCAGCAGCGGGTGTTTCTGGCCCGCGCGCTGGCGCAGGAGGCGGCTCTTTATTTCATGGATGAGCCGTTCGCCGGTGTCGATGCGGCGACGGAAAGCGCCATTGTCGAGACCTTCCGTGACATGAAGGAGGCCGGGCGCACGGTGATTTCCGTACACCACGATCTGGAGACCGTGCGCGATTATTTCGACCACGTCCTGATCCTGAATGTCCGGGCCATTGCTTCTGGTCCCGTGGCCGAGGCCATGACGGCGGACGTTCTGCGCCAGGCCTATGGCGGGCGGCTCGCGGCGGCGACCCTTGAGGCGGTGAACCGTCCAGCGGGGATGTCATGACCGGCGAGGGTGTCATCGGCGACCTGGTCCGCATTCTGACCTTCCAGGCCGGGTACAATACCAGCGTGGTGCTGATCGGTGCGACGGTGCTGGGGCTTGCCTGCGGTCTCGTTGGCGCGCTGGTGTTGTTGCGCAAGCGCTCGCTCATGAGCGATTCCATCAGCCATTCCACCCTGCCGGGCGTGGGTCTTGCCTTCCTGCTGAGCATCGCTCTGGGCGGCACCGGGCGCGATCTGGGTCTGCTGATGGCGGGTGCGGCGTTTACCGCCGCCCTTGGCGTCTTGTCGGTGCAGTGGATCCGCGACCACACGCGGCTGCCTGAGGATGCGGCCATCGGCACGGTACTGAGCGTTTATTACGGCATCGGCATCGTGCTGCTGAGCATCATTCAGGCGCTCGATGTGGGCAGTCAGGCCGGGCTCAACGGTTTTCTGTTAGGCGCGGTCGCCAGTTTACGCCAGGACGAGGCTTGGCTGATCGCGGGCGTCTCGGCGGCCGTGATCGCGGTCGGGCTCCTCTTGTTCAAGGAGTTCGTTCTGCTGGCCTTCGATTCCCAATTCGCGTCGGCGAGCGGCTGGCCAGTGCACCGTCTCGACCTCTTGCTTATGGTCTTATTGCTGGCTGTCGTGTCCATCGGCCTCAAGACCGTCGGCATGGTGCTGATCATCGCCATCGTGATCATTCCGGCGACGGCGGCGCGCTTCTGGACGGACCGGGTCGGCGTCATGGTGTGGGTCGCGGCGCTGATCGGCGGCCTTTCGTCCATGATCGGCGTGGCTGTCTCCGCGCTCGTGCCCAATGTGCCGACCGGCGCCGTCATCGTTTTGACTGCAGGCGGGTTCTTCGCGGTCAGCATGCTGATCGGACCGGCGCGCGGCGTGGTGCTGACAGGCGTCAAGATTCTGCACTGGCGCTACCGGATCTGGGAATGCCGGGTGCTTGCCATGAAAAAGGACGGGCAGCCGGTCGGGTGCGTGGCGCGCCTGATCCTGCGGTTGCGGCGGGCGGTCGGCCGGGATGGACGGCTGACGGAAACGGGCGCGCGTCTGGCGGCACGGGCGGAAGCGGAATTGGCGCGCCTGTCGGGCTTGAGCGGGGAGGCGGCGCGATGACCGTCACCACCGCCGATATCCTGGCGATCGATCTGCCCGCGCTGCTCTCCGGCGCGCTCGCTTGTCTGGTCTGCGCGCTTTTGGGCAATTTCCTGATCCTGCGCCGCCAGGCGCTTCTGGGTGACGCCATTTCCCATGTGGTTCTGCCGGGCATCGTGGCGGGCTTTTTGGTCGCGGGCGGCCTTTATCCCGAAGCGATCTTTTTGGGCGCGCTGTGCGCCGCGCTGATCGCCGTCGGCCTGATCTCGCTTGTGCGCAATGCGGGCCGTGTCGAGCCCGGAGCTGCCATGGGGGTGGTCTTTACTCTGATGTTCGCCGGCGGCGTTCTCCTGCTGGAACAGACCAGGGCCCGCGATGTTCATCTGGATGTGGAGCATACGCTCTATGGCAGTCTGGAGGCGACCATCTGGATCGGCCCCGAACAATGGTCCGACCTGTTGGATTTGAGTGTCTGGGCGACCGCGCCCCAGGCAATCCATGTGCTTGCCGCCATGACCCTGGTGGTCCTCGTTCTGATCGTCCTGTTTTTCAAGGAATTGCGGATCGCCAGTTTCGATACGGGCCTGGCCAAGGCGCTGGGCTTCAAGCCCCGCCTCATCGAGATCGGGCTGATGGGGGCGGTCGCCGCCGCCGCCGTGGCGGCGTTTCAGGCGGTGGGATCGATCCTGGTGATCGCCATGTTCATCTGTCCGGCCGCCGCCGCCCGTATGCTGACGGACCGGCTTTCCACGCAGATCGTTTTAAGCGGTGTCATCGCTATTGCCAGCGCGGTGATCGGTTACGGTGCCGCCGTCTACGGACCGGCCGTGTTCGGACTGAGCGAAGCCGTCTCGGCCGCGGGCATGATCGCGGTGGGCGCCGGGCTCATTCAGACCCTGGCCATGCTTTTTGCACCGCGGCATGGCGCCATACCCGCGGCCCTGGCGCGGGCGCGCTCCGAAAGCGCCGATGCTCACCGCGCGGATAACCTCACACGAGGTAGGGTTTCTGACGTGTATTGACAAATCGTCCCGGAGCCTGAAACTGTATCTTCGTCCTAGGGGCGCCCCTGCAAGGGGCTGAGATCGGGTAAGCCGCTGCTTGATGCAGGCGGGAAGCGCCCAGTCCCTTAGAACCTGATCCGGTTCGGACCGGCGGAGGGAAGGACTGACGGCGCGGACGGCCCTTATCCGGAGCGCTCCCTGTCCCTCCCAATCCGCAAGATGATGCTGGCCCGCAAATCACGCAGGGAGAGAAAGCCCATGTCGGAAGCCGTCAAACACACACACGCCGAACAGGCGCCGCTGACCACGGATACCGTGACGACCGGATCCCTGCCTGCCTCACGGAAAATTTATGTCCGCAGCGACAATCGCGCCGATGTCGAAGTGGCCATGCGCGAGATCGATCTGACCGGGGACGAACCTTCGGTCCGCGTCTACGACCCCTCCGGTCCGTATACGGATCCCGATTGCACGGTGGATATTAGGGAAGGGCTTCCCGTTCTGCGCGCCAAATGGATCACCGAGCGCGGCGATGTGGAGGCTTATGAAGGCCGTCCGCGCAAGCCGGAAGACGACGGCCTCAAGCCCGGCGAAGAGTTGACCGTGCCGGTGTTCGACCGGGCGGGCCGCCAGCCCTTGCGCGCCAAGCCGGGCAAGCGGGTGACCCAGCTTGAATATGCCCGCGCCGGGATCGTCACGCCGGAAATGGAATATATCGCCGTGCGCGAAAATCTGGGCCGCGAGGACCTGTTGCGGGAGATGGCGGTCAAGCGGGGCGGCCGCCCGCGCGACGGGGAAAGCTTCGGCGCGGCGGTGCCCGATTTCGTCACGCCTGACTTCGTGCGCGACGAAGTGGCGCGCGGCCGGGCGATCATTCCCGCCAATATCAATCATCCGGAAATCGAGCCGATGATCATTGGCCGGAATTTCCTGACTAAGATCAATGCCAATATCGGTAACTCCATTGTCACCTCCTCGGTCGCGCAAGAGGTGGACAAGCTCGTCTGGGCGACCCGCTGGGGCGCGGATACGGTGATGGATCTCTCCACGGGCCGGCACATCCATACCATCCGGGAATGGATCATCCGCAACAGCCCCGTGCCCATCGGCACCGTGCCGATCTATCAGGCGCTCGAAAAAGTCGGCGGTGTCGCCGAGGATCTGACCTGGGACATCTACCGCGACACGCTGATCGAGCAATGCGAACAGGGCGTCGATTACTTCACCGTCCATGCGGGCGTGCGGCTCGGCTATATTCCGCTCACGGTGGACCGGGTGACCGGCATCGTCAGCCGGGGCGGTTCGATCATGGCCAAGTGGTGCCTGGCCCATCACAAGGAAAGTTTCCTCTACGAGCATTTCGAGGAGATCTGCGAGATCATGGCGGCTTATGACGTCAGCTTCTCGCTGGGCGACGGGCTGCGTCCGGGCTCCATCGCCGATGCCAATGATGCCGCCCAGTTCGCCGAGCTTGAGACCCTGGGCGAGCTGCGCCGGATCGCCGACCGCCACAATGTCCAGGTGATGATCGAGGGCCCCGGCCATGTGCCGATGCACAAGATCAAAGAAAACATGGACAAGCAGTTGGAGGCGTGCGACGCGGCGCCGTTCTATACGCTCGGTCCGCTCACGACCGATATCGCGCCGGGCTACGATCACATCACATCGGGCATTGGCGCGGCCATGATCGGCTGGTTCGGGACCGCCATGCTGTGTTATGTGACGCCCAAGGAACATTTGGGTTTGCCGGACCGCGACGATGTGAAGACGGGCGTGATTACCTACAAAATCTCGGCCCATGCGGCGGATCTGGCCAAGGGCCATCCGGCGGCGCAGATCCGCGACAATGCTCTGTCCAAGGCCCGGTTCGAATTCCGGTGGCGCGATCAGTTCAACCTTTCGCTCGATCCGGAAACCGCCGAACAGTTCCACGATCAGACCCTGCCGGCCGAAGGCGCCAAGGTTGCGCATTTCTGTTCCATGTGCGGACCGAAATTCTGTTCCATGAAGATCAGCCAGGAAGTGGCCGATGCCGCGCGCGGACAGAATTTCACGCATAACGAGGCCGAGGCCGGCATGCGCGAGAAGTCGGCGGAGTTCCGGCGGCTGGGCAGCCAGATCTACCAACCCGCTGGTGAGTGAGCTATAAACGCCCCGCCCCGCCGGCGGGGCGTTTATCTTTGTGGGGAGGGGCTCGATGAAACCGATGGCTTTGGCGGGCGTGGCCGCGCTCGCTTTTCTGACGGCCTGCGCCAGCGCGCCGGACAGCCCGGTGGCTGGTGCGCCGGCGGATCCGCTGGCCGAGACCAACAAGACCTTTCGGGCGCTTTATGCGGAAAACCGGCTGGAGCGTCTGGCGCGGTCCGGGCCGGCCATCATCGTGCAGTTCGACGATCTTGTTCTGTATCGGGACGGAAAAGAGGTGGAGCGGGCGACGTTCACCCCGCCGCTCTATCATGATCTCAAATCCATCGCCCATATCCCGCTGTCGGTCGCCGTGGTCTATGCCAATGCGGTCGAACAGCCGGGCGACGCCACCTGGCGCGGCGAGCTGGGCCGGCTGCAAACCCATCTCGATGCTCTGACGGCGGAGTTTCTGGCGGCGCGCTTTCCGTCGGATTTGATTGGCGAGCAGACGGCTATCGTGACCCGCTCGAAGGATGCGGTGGCTGCCATGCTGACAGCGGACGCGCCCAAAAAGGCGCTACTCACGGATTATCTGGCCGCGATCATGCCGCCGCTGATGCGCAATATCGATGTCGCTGCCCAGGTCCAGATCGATGGCCTTCATGCGCTCAGCAGCGCCTGGGCATCGGATCTTGGCGCGGCGGCCTGGGATGATGTTCATGTGGTCGTGCTGGGTCCGAAAACCCCGCGCGCCGGCAATCTTCAGTATGAGTATTTTGCCCGCGTGATGGGCGATGCGGCCCGCGGCGACCGGCTCGTCTATGCGGAAGGCATGTTTGCGCCGGAACCGGCCTTGAGCCTCCTCGGCACGCTCATTCAGGATCGCGCGGCGGCGGAGATCTTCTTTGCCGACCGCATGCGCCTGGATCGGGATCTTCTGGCCGATGCAGCGCAGGTTCATCTGGACCGGGTGTTCGCCGGCCAGTGATCCGAGAGGCTTTTTGAAAATGCGCTGTAAGGCGCATTTCCGAGTGCCTGGCCGGCCCGCTCCCCCTCCCGA
>CAZTCJ010000061.1:0-23883 GCA_964612085.1 uncultured Alphaproteobacteria bacterium | reverse complement strand
CACGCACAGGACAACCGCCCACCACGCTCCCATCAAAACTACAATGTCAAAGAGCCTCTCACCCAAGCGGCTGTTTCGGCCGTCCGGTCCGGCGATGATCGCCATGTGGTTCGGAGAAGACGAACTGACAATTCGCCAGTCGCCGCTCGGGAGGCCGGAGATATAGACGCAAGTGCTCCTCCCCTGCAAGCCCTCTTTTGATTTTTTTTGAGGAAATCTTAAAGGCACTCAAATTCGGTGTGGAGAAGTTGTGCGAAAGCTGTGAAAGGCCCGTCTGGCTTGGGTCCCGCGCCCCAGAGCCGCCGCCCGTTTCAGCGCCCCGCGCCCCGCCGCTGACCCTGCGCGCGTTTATCCCCATATATATGAGCTGGCCTTAGCCTCGACTCACACCGCAAAGAGGCTTTTGCCCGTCACATCCCGACTGAATGAGGACATGAAGACATGAGCGAAGCCCCTTCCCGCCGCCCCACTATCGGCCTGGCCCTTGGCGGCGGGGTCGCCCGCGGCTGGGCTCATATCGGCGTGATCCGGGCGCTCAACCGGGCGGGCATCGAGCCCGACATTATCTGCGGCACCTCGATCGGAGCGGTGGTGGGCGGCTGTCATCTGGCGGGCCATCTGGACACGCTGGAAGACTGGGCGCGCTCTTTGAGCAAGCGCCGGCTCCTGAGCTATCTGGACGTGAAGATGGGCAGCGGCGGGCTGTTGGGCGGGCGCAAGCTCGCCAAGCTCATGAACACCTATTTGAGCGACGTGACCATCGAGTCCCTGCCCAAGCCGTTCGTCGCGGTCTCCGGCGAACTGGCCACCGGCCATGAGGTCTGGATCGAGAAAGGCCCGCTGGTCGAGGCCATGGAAGCGTCCTATGCGCTGCCCGGCATTTTCGGCCCCCAGCGCCGGGACGGCCGGCTGCTGATCGATGGCGCCTTGTTCAATCCGGTACCGGTTTCCGTGTGCCGGGCCAAGGGCGCCCATCTGGTCATCGCCGTCACCTTGAACGCGGACGCCTTCGGCAAGGGCAGCGAACGCGAGATCGCACCCGATGTGACGCCCCCACAACCGGCCCCCAAACCGAAACGGACCTTGCGCATGCGCGCCGGCAAACAGGCGGAGATGGATCCGGAGCGGGTCATGATGCGTCAATTGTTCGGACGGGAACAAAGCACGCCCGGCATGGGCACGGTGCTCTTAGGAGCCCTTAATATCGTGATGGACCGCCTGTCCCGTTCGCGCATGGCGGGCGATCCGCCGGATATCCTGGCCTGCCCCAAGGTCGGCCATGTGAGCCTGCTCGATTTTCACAAGGCGGACGATCTTATCCGCTTAGGCGAAGAAGCCATCGAGCGGGAAATTCCGGCGATCAAGGACGCCATGGCGGTGTTGCAGTAAGGCTTCAAGCGCACACTGACGGTCCTGCGACCGCATCAAGTCGCGTTGATATAGTCCTTCAGCGCCTCGGCCTCGGCTTCCGCTGTTGCGATCTTGACGCGCACCACATCGCCGATCGACACGATGCCCTGCAGCACGCCGCCTTCGACCACGGGGATATGGCGCACGCGCCGGTTGGTCATAGTCTCCATCAGCCGGTCGATGGGCGTGTCCGGCGTGCAGGAAATCACATCGCTCGACATGAAATCGCGAATGGGCGCATCGAGCACGCCCGCGCCCAGATCGGCCAGCGCGCGCACGATATCCCGCTCGGACAGAACGCCGATGGGTTTGATGTGATGATCGACGATCACCACGGCGCCGATCCCGTGGTCGCGCAGGATCTGCGCCGCATCGGTCAGGCTCTGGCCCGCCTGGGCCGTATAGACGGCACTGCCTTTGTCTTTCAGGATCATCGCGGCCGTCATGGGATCCTCCCTGCGGTTTTATTGGTTTTCCCAGTTTGCCATCAATCAGCGTGTCTGGCACCGGTAAAGAAAGAGCTGCGGGCACGCCTGCGCCGAAAAGCGGCTTTCGCGCCCCGCGATTTCCCGCAAGACGAAAAGGTTCTAAAGTGTCCTGGGATAAGGCGGACTCAGGGGCAGGCATGAGACCACCATTTTACATGAATCAGCTAAAGCGGGACCTGGATCACTGGGCCGAAAAGGGCTTGGTGGACGAGGAAAACCGCGCGGCGATTCTGGAGACGGCGGGGCAATCGGGCGATCCCGTGCCGGTCGTGCCCATGACCGCCCTGATCGTCATGGTCATTCTGGGCATCGGCGCCTACGGCTTTCTCGATGCCCAACTGGCCGAGATTCCGGCCATGGCCCGGATCGCGGTCTCCGTGCTCGTCATGTGGGGGCTTTACGGGCTCTCCATGATCTTCCTGAGCCGCGGCCGCATCGCCATCGGCCAGTCGGTGCTGTTCCTGGGCCTGCTCGTCCTGGGCTTTGCCATCAATATCGTCGACAGCGTCTTCCGGGTCTCGATCCATTATCCGGATCAGATCATGGTCTGGGCCGTGGCGGTGCTGATCGCCGCCTTTCTCATGCGATCGCGCGCGGCCCTGGGCCTGACCCTGGTGCTGGCGACCGTCTGGACCACGCTGGAAACGGTCTATTTCGGCATCGTCTTCCACTGGCCGTTCCTGGCGCTGTGGATCGCCTGTCTCGCCCTGGTCCATGTGTTCCGCTGGCACGGCGGCATGATCCTGGCCATCGCCTCCCTGCTGTTATGGATGCTGCTCAACACAACGAGCCTGGGCGCGGCGATCTTCTGGCAATCGCTCCAGACCGCCAGCCTGCATGCCCTGGGCTGGACCGCAGCCTGGCTCCTGTTCCGGGCCCTTGAGGGAACCGCCTATCCGTTCGCGCGCCTGTGGCAGCGGGTGTCGCTCGCCCTCGCATTCATCACCCTGTTCCAGCTCAAGCGCTCCATCGCCAGTATCGATCTGCGCTATGACTGGCTGGTGGCGGCCTCGGTCGGCGTCGGCCTGATTATCCTGCTGAGCCTGGTGGCGCTTGGGCGCAAGGGCATCCGGGTGCAGGACACGGTGCCCGTGGCCGTGCTGGCGCTCTTCGCCATGGGCTATCCCATCGCTTACGGCCAGCTTTATCTGAGCGTGCCCAATGACGTGCCGCTGATCATCGCGGGCAGCATTCTCTATCTCGCTCTGGCGGTCTGGCTGATCGGCTTCGGCCGCTGGTCGCGGGACAATTGGGTGATCTCGCTGGGCTGCCTGGCGATCGGCGCGGACCTGCTTTATCTCTACACGGCCCTTGTCACGTTCGGAGACAATCTGGCGCTTTACCTGTCGCTGGGCGCGGGGCTTGCCATCCTGATCGTCTTCATGGTGGAAGGGCTCCGGCGCAGCATGGTCATCAGGGAGCGCGCCAAGGCCGTCCGTTCCGAGACCATGGACGGGGCGGAGGGGCCGGCTGAGACAGACCCGAAAGGAGAGGCATCATGAGTTTCTCCATGCGCGTTCTTCTTGTGGGCATGGCCCATACGTTTTTGATCCTGTCGCTGATCGGCATCAATTACTGGACACTGTCCACGGGCCGGGAAATCACCGTGCGGACGAAAGCGCTCGACCCCGCCGATCTCTTCGAAGGGGCGCACACGACCTTCTATTACGATATCGGCGAGATCCTGCTCTCGGATATCGACGGCGACAACGATTTCCGCAAATGGGACACGGCCTATGTGGTCTTGAAGCGGATCGGCGATCTGTGGTTCGCCGCCAGCATCCACACCAGCTTTCCCGAGACGGCGCCGGGCGAACTGGTGATCAGGGGCCGGGTGAAGCAGGTCGAGGGCGATCCGGGGGAATATGAGCGCACCGGCGCGCTGGAACGCATCACCGTGCTTTACGGGATCGAGGACCACACGATTTCGGCGGAATCGGCCGAGTATTTCCAGAGCTGGCTCGATACGGGCACGGCGCGCATCCGCATCGTCGTCGACAGCACGGGCCGCGCCCTCAGACTCGGCATCGAGGCCTATCCGGATCTGCTGGACGAGCCGAAGCTGTTTTAAAGGCTTCTCTGAAAATGGCATCACCAGCCCGCTCCCCCTCCCGACCGCCCAGTCAGGGTACCCTTGTGGGTGGTCGGGAGAGGAGCGGGCCGGCCAGGCTCTAAACCAAAGCGTAAGTCAGTCCTTCGGGAACGGTCCGAGCGGGAACGGTTTGTCGTCCTTCAGGAAGGTGATGTAGGATAACAGGTCCGCCAGATAGAGCACCACGTTCCGGCTGAACTTGCGCAGGTCCTCGTTCAGTTCCCGGTTCAGGATCATGACGATGAACTGCAGGATCGCCAGGAAGATCGTCAGACCAAAGACGAACCAGGCGAGAAATCCGTAGCCGACCATGAACAACAACCGGATCCAGATATTGTCCTGATCGTGGGTCTCCTGCGGGTCCGTGCCGCCGCCATATCCGCCGGTGCCGCCGCCTGTTCCAAAACCGCCAGACCCGGCGCCGCCACTGCCGCCTGAACCGCCGCCCGGCACGTCCGGTGTGCCGGACTGGGCGGACGGATCGGGCGCCGCGCTGCCTGCCGGCTCCGCAGCGGGCGTGTCCCCGGCTTCGGCGGTGCCCTCATGGTCGATGGTCTTTTTCGGATCGTAATCGGTCATGGCTTGTCCCTTCCGTCATACGCCTGTGCAGATTTGGCCATGGAACGGGAACCGGTCAAGCTCAAAGCGGCTCTCGCGTTTTGACCCAAGAAGCGCTGCGGCGGCTCACGGGCGCGGCGGCGTGTCCAGCATGCCGTCGGGCGGGCGGTGCGGATCCACCAAAGGCATCAGCAAGAGCCCTGCGAAAAAGCCCCCGAGATGGGCTTCCCAGGCGATCAGTTGCGCCTCGCCCATCACCTGCATGCCGGTCACGCCGAACAGCAGGTTGATGCCGGTCCATACCGCCACGAAGGACAGAACCCGCCCGTCGGTCAAAGGCGACAGGGGCGTGGCGATCCCTTGGGGCCAGCCCAAGGCAGCCGCCCGCGCCTGGGTGAAAATGAACCGGGCGGCGGCCCCCATCAGGCCGGAAATCGCGCCCGAGGCTCCGATCACCGGGATATCGCCCGCTGGATTGACCGCCAGATGGGCGAGCGCCCCCGCAATCGCACACAACACGAACAGGATGAGGAACCGCGTTTCCCCGAGACGGCGCGCCACCGGCGTACCGAAGGCCAGCAGCCAGATCCCGTTGAAAATCAGATGGACGAAATTGGCGTGCAGCAGGGCATAGGTGACGAAGCTGAGCCACAGCCCCAGATCGCCTAAGAGAAACGGCACCCGGTCCAGCGTCGAGGCAAGACCGGTCAGGCGCGCCGGAATGAAGGAAAAGGAATAAATCACCTGGATTTCCGCCGAGTAAGGCAACAGCAGGCGCAACAGATGGGCGGCGACCAGAACGGCGATGGTCCACAAAACGACGGACGGCGCATTGAAGGCGGGCTGGCGCATGGCGGCGCTCTCATCCGTCTGTCCGTTTGGCCAATCGCGACCGGTCATGGGGTCATCCTTTGCCTGCCCGCGCCAAAGCGCGTTCCACGAGCGGCAGGCGGTCATTGCCGAAATACATATCGTCGCCATCGACGAACATGGTGGGCGAACCGAACCCGCCCCGGTCGATCAGCTCCTGGGTGTTGGTCTTCAGGGCGTCCTTGATCTCCTGGGCGCCGATCCGCTCGAAGAAGAAATCCGCATCGAGCCCCACGCGCCCGCATATCTCCGCTAACACCTCGGGCTGGGAAATGTCCCTCAGATCGCCCCAATAGGCCTCGAAAGCCGCCCGGGCATAAGGCACGAGACAGCCCGCTTCCAAAGCAACACAGGCGCCGCGCATGACCGAAACGGCACGCACCGGAAAGACCGGTGGCATGCCGATTTTGAGCCCGCAGGCCCCAGCCCAGTCCTGCAAATCCTTGGCGTAATAGCGCGCTTTGCGGGGATCGGGATTGGCCCGGGCCTCATAAACCCCCTGATTGACCGCATTGAAGACACCGCCCACCAGAATGGGCTTCCAGACGACGGCCGTACCGGTACGGCGCGCCACATCCTCGATGCGCGAGAACGCCAGATAGGTCCACGGGCTGGAGCAGTCGAAATAGAATTCCAGGGTTGGCACGGACAAGGCTTCCTCGCTGGCCTGCTGGCGGAACAGGAAGATCCAGTCATATCAAGATACGCCGCGCCGCCATAGAGCCCAATCGCACAGGCTTGCGTGCGCAACGCCGCAGCCCTGGCATGCTTCATGCTTTATCTGATTGCGGGAGCACGCGCCGAAGCAGAGATGACATCTGCAGGCGTCCCTCCCGGCGTTATCACGATATCCACGCTCATGGACGATACTCATGACCTGCGGGATAGGCGGGACCTTCTCAAACGGACAAGGCCGCATTCAATCGGACATCGACCAGACAGGGGCTGGCGGGGGCATGCGCAACACCAAGACCAAACGCGTTCTGGACTACTGGATTTCCCTGAAGACCGGCCGGCCCGTGCCGTTGCGCGCGGACATCCATCCCCGCGACCTGAAAGGCGTGCTGCCTTACATCTTCCTGGCCGATTGTATCGATCCGGAAACCACCATCTTCCGCCTGGCGGGCACCGGCCTGTGCGAACGCTACGGGCGGGAGCTGCGCGATCACAATCTGCAGGCCATGTGGCCTTTGACCGACCGCCCGACCGTGCGTCATCTGATTGAGCGGGTACGGAGCGAACCGGCCCCGGGCATCCTTCTGTTCCGTGCGGAAACCATCGACCGGCGCAGTGTCTCGGGCGAGATCCTGCTGCTGCCGCTCGCGGATCAAAACGGCACGGTCAACAAGCTTCTGGGCTGCGCCTTTGCCACCGAAAGCACGGCCTGGCTCGGCCACCGCCCGCTGGTGCACCAGAAGCTTCTGGAAACCCGCCTGCTGGTCGGCGGCGCCCGGCCGGAAGTGATCGCGGCCCCTGCCGCGCCGGTCCATGAGCCCGCCGCGCCTCAACCGGCAACGGCGAAACGCTCCCATCTGCGGCTGGTCGTCTCCCAGGACCTGCCGGAGCCGCCCCCCGACGTCACCGAACCCACCCGCTCCTCCGGCCTGTGACCTCTCTTCCAAGCGGCGCGCAAGACCCTGCGCCCCGCAACGCTTTCTTCATGCGCGCCGCCTCATGATGAGGTTCGACCCTGCGGCAGCGCTGAGGCCCTGGGGTGTCCCGTGTTCCAGCAATTGCGCGCACCTGCCCATGCCCTCATGACGGCCGTTCCGCCCATTCCAAGCCCCTTGACCGCCGCTCCGGACGAGACCGATCCGGCCATGCAGCCGAGCGTCTGGCGGTCTTTGGCCGCGACCGCGCGGGACCGGCGCCGGCACCGGCGGATCGAGGCTGCCCTCGGCGCCCGCTTCCTGTGCGCCGGCGGCGCGGAAGGCATCGGCAAAACGCTCAATATCTCGGCTGGCGGCGCTGCCATCGAAAGCGGCACGCCGCCGCCGGTGGGCCTGCCCCTCATTCTCTATCTGGAAACCATCGGACGGCTCGAAGCCACCGTGGTCCGGCATCTGGGCGCGCCGCCAGGCTTCGCCGTGCGCTTCGTCGCGAGCCCCAGCAAGCGCGACCGCCTGATCGAACGGCTGACCGCCGTCGCCTTCTCCCTCGCCACCGGCCAGGAGCCCGCTCCCTATCCGGAAGGCCTCCAGGATCTGCGCCGGAACGCGCGCCAGATCGCCAATGAGGCCGCCAGCCTCACGCTGCCCGGCGGGCGCACCGTCGAGTGTCTCGTTCTGGATGTCTCGCTGGGCGGCCTGTCCCTGGAGACCGCCGAACGGCCCCCTGCCGGCAGCATCGTTATGGTCGGCAGCGTGCGGGCGCGGGTCGTGCGCCATCATGAGAAGGGCGTGGGCGTGCAAATCCTCGATGACCATAAGTGGCTGGACGCTTCCGCGTAATGGTTGAAAGCCGCACATTGCGTTGCGACGGCGGGTCACTACACTGCCGACTCACGGATTGACATGCAGCAGGCCCCCATCATGGCTTCGGACTTTGCCCTTAACAGCGCCCTTGAAGTGACCGTCGCGGGACGGTCCATGGGGCTTGAATGGCACAAATGCCGCCTCAAGGCGTCGGACCGCCCGTTCGACGAGCAAACCATGCGCCGCGGTCTGGCCATCGGCGCGCGGCTCGAGATCGACCTTCAGCCTCTGGCCGACGGTAAGTTCGCCATTCTCCATGACAGCATGCTGGGGGAAGAAACCAACGGCTCGGGCCCTTTGTCCGCGCTGACCTCCGAAGAGGTCCGCAAACTCCGGGTGCGCGATGCCAACGGCGTGCAGATGGAAACCCATCCCATGCTGTTTGAGGACGCCGCCCAGCTCATCGACGATCTGGCCTCGGGCGACACGCGCATTCACCTGGACCTCAAGGCAACGCGCACCCTGCTCGCCAATGATCACCGCACGCATTTTCTCGACGCGGCCAAGCCCATCGCCCGCTGGCTGGAACTGGGCGGGCGCGATCACAACGCGGTCAAATATCTGGCGAAGGGGCTTGAGGATCTCCACACCGGCCATGACCCGCTCATGACGCTGTTGGAAAAGGAAGACCTGTCCGCCGCCGCCTTCGCCAAGCTTTTGGAAGACATCCGCAAGAAGACCGACGGCGTCGCGGCCTATTACCTCCACCATGCCACGGTGACGTCCTGGATGCCGTTTGGCGTCAACCCGATCGAGATCCTGAAGGCAGACGGCGCGGAAGCCGTGATCTGGACCATCGACATGGCCATGCCCGAACCGCTCAGCCTGCTGACGAGCATGGCCAAGTGCGGCGCCGACCGGATCATCACGGACGATCCGCTGGCCCTCGTTGAGCTGGCGCGCACCGGCACCGGCCCCCTGCCCGATATCCCGAAACCGGAGGATATCGCGGGCGTGACGCCGAAGACGTGATCGCCTACTTGCCCTTCCAGTTAGGCTTGCGCTTTTCGGCGAAGGCGAGCGGGCCTTCGATCATGTCCTCGCTGTGGAGCATGGCGCGCACCGCCGGATAATGGGCCATGATGGCCTCTTCCAGGCTGGCGTGATCAAGCCCTTTGTAGACCGCTTGCTTGGAGGCGCGGATCGACATGGGCGAGCATTCCAGGATCTGCCCGGCCCAGGCGCGCGCCGTCGCCATCAATTGATCCGCGGGCACCACATCGTTGACGAAGCCGAGCCGCATGCCTTCTTCCGCCGAGACCCGCCGTCCGGTGAGGATCATGCCCAGCGCCTGCTTGGTGCCGATCTCGCGGGGCAGACGGTGCAGCCCGCCCGCCAGCGCGGCGAGGCCCACGCGCGGCTCGGGCAGGGCGAAGGTCGCCTTGTCGGACGCGATGATGATGTCGCAGGCCAGCGCGATTTCGAAGCCGCCGCCCATGGCGACGCCATTGACCGCCGCGATCACCGGCTTGTCCAGATCGTAGCGCGCGGTGAGGCCCGCAAAGGCCGTGCGCGGCATATCCATCTTGCCGCCGGAAGCCTGGTACTTCAGGTCGTTGCCCGCGCTGAACGCCCGCTCGCCCGCTCCCGTCACGATCGCCACCCATTGCTCCGGATCAGAGGCGAAGGCATTGAACGCCGCTTCCAGCTCGAAATTGGCGGGCGGATGAAGCGCGTTCATCACGTCAGGCCGGTTCAGGGTGACTATGGTCAGCGGTCCGTCCCGCTCCACGGTGCAGAATTCGTACTCGCTCATGGGGGCCTCCTCCTGATGAGATCGTTGTTGCCGGCAGCATGCCCCAGCGGCCCTGTTTGCCGCAAGCGACCCAGAGCGGGACGGGCTGCCCGGAATGGGACGAAACACCCGCGTACCTCTTTCGGACAGGGAACCGGCGCTAATGGCCGGATCCGGCCATTTCGGGGCATAAGCGCGACGCACAAGGCGTGCACATAAAGTGTCACGCTTCTTGCACGATTGTTTACCGAGGAAGAAGGGGGCGCACACGCCGGCCAATGACGAGGTGTGCCCATGTCCATATTGTCTGCCGAAGCCCCCGCCATGCGGGGCAAGCGCGAGTCCGCACCGGAACGCCGTTGGAGCGTCAAAGTCGGCGACCGGATTTATGGTCCTTACACGGCGCAGAACATGTGCCGCTATGTGGAGGAAGGACGCATCGTGCCTTACTCCATTGTGCAGCCCACCGATGGCGGCGCCTGGCGGCCCGCCAGCGACGATCCCTTTATCGGCGCCCTGTTTACGCCGGAACCGGACGACCGGCCCGAGCCGGCACAAGCGGCCCCGGTCTCGGTGGAAGCCGTGCTGCAAGAGGCCCGTGCGCGGGCCGCGCAAAACCGTCAGAACACGGCGCGCCCCGAGAGCCTCCGGCGTCAGCCGACGCCGCCGGCGGCGCAACCGGTGACGCCCGTCCCCGTCCAGAAACCCGATCCCGTGCCCTTGCGCGTCGTGCCGGAAGCCGTTCTGGAACCACAGGAGACCGCAACGCCCGTGGAGCACCGCGCCACCGACAAGATCGATGTGGAAATGGTCTTCGGCGACGAGCCGTCGGAGATCGACCTGAGCGACGACATGGATCACGCCATGGAGGCCGTGGCGGAAGCGCACGCGGAAATGGAGCCGCAAGCCGAGGCGGACACGCAGCCCGTGACCCCCGCCGCCAAGCAGGAGTTCTTCGACTACCAGGTGCCGCTCGACCATGAGATCGACGAGACCGGCAAGACCGTCGAGCAGATCACCGTCTGCGCGATCCGGGGCCTGCTGAACGATCCGGTTCTAGACGAACCCTTGAGCGCGCCCAAGGCGGTCGACCGGGGCCTGCGCGAATCCACGCCGCTCACCACGTTCCTGATCGTCACCGGCGCGCCCCATGATCCGGAAGCGGACATGCACAACGCCATCCGCATGCTGGGCGAGACGGTGCGGATCACGCCGACGGTCTGGCTGCTGGCCGCGCGCCATACGCCGGGCACGGTGCGCAATCACCTGATCCAGTACGCTCAGGACCAGGAACAGGTCTTCGTCATCGACGCCAAGACGAGCCGCTCCGCCTGGTTCAATCTGGCGCCGGAATGCGACGCCAAGATCCGCGAAATCCTGGAAGCACGGGCCTGAGCGGGCCTCAGGACAAGGCCCGGCGGACGAGGCCCCGCAGGCGCTCAGGGTGAAAAGCTTTCAGTCGGTCAAACGAACCGCCCGGCCTTCCCGGTCACGGCGTGTAATAGGTCGGCGATCCCGGACCGACGGGCAGGCCCAGACCGAACGTCCACAGGATGAAGAAGGACGACCAGGTCAGTATGAAGAAGATCGTATAAGGCAACATCATCGCGATCAGGGTGCCCACGCCCAGATTCTTGTCGTAGCGCGTGGCCCAGGCGAGGATCAGGCCGAAATAGCTCATCATCGGTGTAATGATGTTGGTGGTGGAATCGCCGATCCGGTACGCCGCCTGGATCGCTTCCGGCGCATAGCCGATCAGCATCAGCATCGGCACGAAGATCGGCGCGGTGACGGCCCATTGCGCCGATGCCGACCCCAGAGAAAGATTGATGATCGCGCACATCAGGATAAAGAAGATAAAAACGCTCGGGCCCGTCATGCCGGTATCCTTGAGGAACTGGGCGCCGGTGACGGCACTGATCGCGCCCAGATTGGTCCAGCCGAAAAAGGCGACGAACTGGGCCGCGAAAAACACCAGCACGATGTAAAGACCGAGCGAGGCGAGCGCCGCCGCCATGGCGTCGATGATGTCGCGGTCGGTTTTCATGGTGCCGACCGCCCGGCCATAGGCGTAACCGGTGACCACAAAGAAAATCAGGATCCAGACGACGAAGCCGCGGAAGAAGGGGGAATTGATCCGGTCCCCCGTTTCCGGATTGCGCAGCACGCCCCATTCCGGCAGGAGCGTCAACGCCATAAAGGCGAGAACGCCCAGAACGGCGAGCCCGGCCCAAAGGAGGCCTTTCTTTTCGTCGCCGGTGAGTCTTTCCATCATGCGCTTGTCGAGGATCGACGGGTCGGCCCGGGATGAATCGTAAGTCCCGAGCTTGGGCTCGACGATGAAGATGCTGACAAGCGAGCCGACAAGCGTAATGAGGAAGGTGGAGGCGACCATGAAATACCAGTTGGCGGTGGCCACCACCACGTAATCCGGGTCGATGAGGCGCGCGGCCTCTTCGGTGATGCCGGCAAGCAGCGGATCGATGGTGCCGATCAGAAGATTGGCGCTGTAGCCGCCGGACACGCCCGCGAAGGCCGCCGCCATGCCCGCGAGCGGGTGACGGCCGAGGGCGTAGAAAACCGCTCCCGCCAGCGGGATCAGCACCACATAGCCGACCTCCGACGCGGTGTTCGAGACGATACCGGCAAAGACGATGGCCACGGTCACCACATGGCGCGGCGCCGACAGCACCATGGCGCGCACCGCCGCCGACAGCAGGCCGGAGCGCTCGGCGACGCCCACGCCGAGCATGGCCACGAGCACCACGCCGAGCGGCGCGAAGCTGGTGAAATTGGTCACGAGATTGGTGAAGATGCGCCGCACGCCGTCGCCGTTCATCAGGCTGACGGCGCGGATCATGCCGTCCTCCGCCACGCCGCGCGCGCCTGCGGGCCGGGGGTCCTCGACGGCAAGACCGATCCAGCCGAAAAAGCCGGACAGAAGAACAATGCCCACCGCCAGAACCGCGAACAGCGTCACCGGATGGGGCAACAGATTGCCCAGCCATTCGACGGTGTCGAGAAAACGGGTAAAGGCGTTGCGCCGGCCTGACGCCGGCTGCGGCTGAGCGTTCGTCATGAATACGGTCTCCACTCGAAGGATCTTCTGGCCCGCAGCATAGCAGGACCGCGCGACGGCCCCTAATTCAAGGGCTTAAGGTCTTTTTGGGAATTGGCACCACCAGCCCCTCCCCCTCCCGACTACCCACAAGGGTACCCTCATTGGGTGGTCGGGAGGGGGAGCGGGCAGGCCAGGCACATGGTATTGGGCCCAGCCGGCGGCGCTTGGCCTTAACTGGACGCAAGTTAATTTGCCCCAGGATCCGGGCCGGTATGGAGTTGGGCCCGCGAGGGAGGCGCGCATGATGCAGGCACGATTGGGCGATCTGGTCCGTGTGCACTACACGGGATTGTTTTCGGACGGCACACAGTTCGACACCAGCGATGGGGCCGGGCCGGTTCGTTTCGTGATCGGCGACGGCACGCTTCTGCCCGCGTTCGAGCATGCGGTGATCGGCATGCGGACGGGTCAGCGGCGGACCGTGACGATCCCGGCGCGCGAGGCCTATGGCTGGCGGCGGGCGGAGCTGGTGCGCACCCTGCCCCGGCGCGACATGCCCGAAGAGATCGATCTGAGGGCCGGCCGTCATCTGATCACCCAGACCGAGGACGGTCAGGATGTGGAGCTGCGGATCGTCGAGGTCACGCCCCAAAGCGTCACGCTCGATGCCAATCATCCGCTCGCGGGCCGCGATCTGGTCTATGAGGTGGAACTGATCGAAGTCGCCGCCGGACAGGAACGGTGAGCCCTCACCCTCGAAACTCGCGGGCGTAGCGCTGCCAGTTCTGGACATAGTGATCGGCGGACAGCTTCAGCCCGAAAATCTCCTCATCCGTCAGTTGGCGGACCACCTTGCCCGGCGATCCCATGACCATGGAACCGTCGGGGATCTCCTTGCCCTCGGTGATGAGGGCGCGGGCGCCGATCAGGCAGTTCTTGCCGATCCGGGCATTGTTCAGCACCACCGCGCCGATGCCGATGAGCGACTGGTCACCGACGGTGCAGCCATGGAGCATGGCCATATGGCCCACCGTTACGTCGCGCCCGATGGTCAGGGGACAGCCCATATCCGTATGGAGCACCGAGCCGTCCTGGATGTTGGAATTCTCGCCCACGGTGATCCATTCATTGTCGCCGCGCAGCACCGCGTTGAACCAGACGCTGGCATTGCTGAGCAGCCGCACCCGGCCCAGCACCATGGCGTTCTCCGCCACCCAATAAGCGCCGCCGGCCGGCAGATCCGGATAGACATCTCCCAGGGCATGCAGGGCCATGGCGCGTTCCTCCTGTGCTGTTGCGATGGCCGGCCGGACCGGACCGCCTGCCGGGGAGCATGGCCCGCGCGCTTGCGCTTTGACAAGAGACGGCGGCGCGCCGCACAATCGCTCGCGGTCCATTGGCGGCAACCGCGCGGGGTGGGACGATCATGCGCTGGCTTCTGATACTTCCAATTGTGCTGGGCATGATCGGCTATGGGGTCCTGCAATTCGACCCCGCCATGGAAGTGCCGCTCGATGCCGCCATGCCCCAGACCACCATCGACCGGGCGATCCGCGCGGACGTGCAGGCCTCCACTTCCGCGGGCGCGGTCAATGGCCAGATCCGCCAAGCCCTGGCCGATGACGATTACGACACCGCCCTGGTCTACGCCGATCTCGCCGATTTCGCGGGCTTCGACCTGACCGAGGACACCCAAGCGGCCTTGCGCCGCGCGGGCGGCATCACCCAGACCGCGTTCCGCAACACCCGCGACTTCGCCTTCAGCTTCGTCACCGGGGAAGCCGACAGTCTGGCGGGGCTCTCCGGCGTCGTCGTCTCCGATCTGACGCTGGCGGGCGACATCCGCGATCTCTCCCAGGAAGGCGGCAAGATGGTCGCGGGTGAACCTTATAATGAATTGCTGCTGGGCCTCTCCGTGGTGGGCATCGGGGTCACCGGCACCACCATCGCCACAGGCGGCACGACCCTGACGGGCCGGGTCGGCGTCAGCCTGATGAAAGTCTCGGTGAAGGCCGGCACTTTGACGGCGGATTTCACCCGCACCATGGGACGGCTCGTGGGCGATGCCGTGAACATGCCGCTTTTGCGCCGCACGCTCCAATCCGTGGACATGACCAACACCCGCGCCACCCGCGAGGCCATGCAGGCCTATTCGCGCAATATCAGGGGGGCCGAGCTGTTTCCGGTCATGAACCGCATGAACGACATGCGCCTGTCGGCGGGCGCGCCGGAGGCCGTGCGCATGATGCGCTATGTGGACACCACCGAGGATCTGACCGACGTGGCGACACTGAGCCAGCGCCTGGGGCGCAAAACTCGCGGCGTCATGTCCGCGACGGGCAAGACGGCGCTCAGGGCGTTCAAGGTGACGTTGAACTTGGCCGAATGGATCCTGCGGAACATCCTGGCGTTCGCGTCCTGGCTGGGCAGCCTCGTCACCATGGCGTTCGGGCGCAGGGGCTTCGGTCTCGTACGGCTTTTACGGCGCTGACGATTTGTCCGGTTTCGCCTTTTGGTGCAACGGTCACACCTGCCTGATGTTTCACGGCACTGTTTCACAGCATACGAATTATTTCTGGTCTGACGGCCAAAAGCGTGTATAGTGATCTTAGCTATTGGGTGATTCGACGTGGGGCTTTGATGGTGCTTCGCGTCATCATGCGGAGACGCGCCTTTGGGGTGTAGGACACGCGATATCCCCTTCTTTTCCCGCTGCGCCGCGGCCTCCCTTCCCGTCCCTGATCCATTTCGAAACAAAGTGAGCCTCAACGCCGCCGGCCTGTCCGGGCGGCGCTTGGTCATCCGCACACCCGCTTATCGTGCGCGAGGCGATGTTTTCTTAAGGGTCCCGGTTTACGGTAAAAACCGAGACCCACTCTCCCCCCGTCCCCACCAAAATGGAGGCTCATGATGGGAAAGCGTGCCCGCCAGGCTGCGCGTATGAAACAACAGGATCACTACACGGACCAGGAGGGCGCGAATGTGCAGGCGCTCTTTCCGGAGGTCATGGGCTGGGATCCTCTTGGTACAGATCGGCGAGATCAGAGCTATGTGCGAAAGGTACGTCCCCGGGGAGAAAATCAGAAACAGTTATGGCAGGCCATGGACAAGCATTCCCTCGTTCTGGCCGTCGGACCGGCGGGCACGGGCAAGACTTATCTGGCCATCGCCAAGGCCGTCGAAGCCCTGGAAGCGGGCCGCGTGGGCCGTATCGTGCTCTCGCGCCCTGCGGTGGAAGCGGGCGAAAGCCTGGGCTTTCTGCCCGGCGATCTGGAAGACAAGCTCGCCCCTTATCTGCGCCCGCTTTACGATGCCCTGAACGACCGGCTCGGGGCCAAACGCCTGAAAGCGCTGCTTGCCGATGGCTCCATCGAGATCGCGCCCGTGGCCTATATGCGGGGCCGTACCCTGAACAATGCGTTCGTGGTGATCGATGAGGCGCAGAACTGCACCTATACCCAAATCAAGATGCTGCTGACCCGTCTGGGCTGGCACTCGACCATGGTGCTGACCGGCGATCCGGACCAGTCGGATCTGCTGCAAGGCCTGTCGGGACTCGCGGACGTGGCCGACCGCCTGGATACGCTGGAGGATGTGGCGCTGGTGCGGATGAAACAGGCCGATGTGGTCCGTCATCCGCTGGTCGCCAGCATGCTGACGGTTCTCTGAACAGAAACAAAGGCCGTGCCGGAAACAATTCCTGCACGGCCTTTTCTTATCTTACAGGAAGGCGGCGGCTTGAACGGCGACCGTGACCCCGAGTATGGCGGACACGATATAGGACAGATAGCCGAACGCGCGCGCCGGATAAGAGCCCGGTTCGAACAGCATGGAATAGACGGCCGCGCCGACCGACAGGCCTTCGCGCACCATGAGCTGATAACCGGTGAACATGGCAAGCACCGAGAGCGCGCCGACAAACGCATTGATCGCGCCCAGCGCCCCGGCCTGAAAACCGAAAGCAATGGCGGCAAGCGAGGCAAGCGCCACGCCGTTGATGCATGCAAGCCAGAAAGTCCGGAACATGACGTGGTCCTCCTTAACTTCGACCCCGCCCCCGGCGCGCTGCCATGGACATCGTTTCGACATCCGCAAGCCGAGCGCGCCCACGCCCGATGACTTATACGTGTTCTTTGATTGTGGCCCCGTCAAGGCATGCGCCCCCCGCGCCTCTCGTCTGGACCGGCCGCATCTTGTAGGATGCGCTCCGGGCTAAACGGCAGGAAAGCATGAGGATGGCTGTTTTGAAGGGCTCGTGCCTGTGCGGCGCGGTGCGGTATGAAATTCGCGACACGATCGGGGCGATCAGCTATTGCCATTGCACCATGTGCCAGAAAGCCCATGGCTCGGCCTTCGGCGCCTATGGGCGGGTGGCGCCTGAGTCGTTCCGGTTCACCCAAGGGGCGGACATGGTCCGGTCCTACCGGTCTTCCGAAACGGTGACACGCACTTTCTGCGGCACATGCGGCACCAATCTCCAATTCCTTGTGGAAGGTCGGGACGGGTTCGGCCTCGCGGTCGGCACCCTTGATGACGATCCGGGTGTGCCGGTCGATGAGCAGATCTTCACCGCCGATAAAGCGCCCTGGCATCCGCTGGACGAACGCATCCCGAGCTTCGAGGCGTTCAAGCCCATGCCGTAAAGGTCATTGACACACGGATCAATTTACTGGGGAGGACGCTCATGCTTGCCATCACGGGGTTTGTCGAAGCGCATATCTTCTGGATTCTGATCGTGTCGGGCCTTCTGACCTGCACCATGATCCAGGGCGTGATCGCACCGGCGACGCAGTTCAAGACCTTCTTTGGCGAGACCTTGCCGGACAGTCCGGCCACGGTGCTTGTCATGCGCAATTGGAGCGCGCTGATCGCCCTGGGCGGCGTTCTACTGGTTCTGTCGGCGTTCCTGGAACCGCTGCGCTTTCCGATCGTGTTATTCACAGCCGTCGGCAAGCTGGCCTTCGCCGCTCTTGTTTTCGGCGCGGGCAGCCGCTTCCGGGGCCATCAGGCCTATCTTGCCGCCCTTGTCGATACGGTTATGGTCGTGCTCTTCTTCCTATATCTGCTGCCGCCGCATGCTTAAGGGGGGATCTATGACCACCGATCTTGAAAAGGCGCTTCGGCACGATCGTTTGAGTTCTTATGCGCGCCTGCGCGGCGGCTATCCGATCCCGATCGCCGGCACGCTCTACTGGCTTGCCCTTGGCGTCTGCGGATATTTCTTCAGTCTGCACAATTGGAGCCTGATCGCCTTCATCACCAGCGGGACGATCTTCCCCGTGGCCCTTCAGCTCGCCAAATTGTTCCGCAACGACTTCATGAAGGATAAGGCCGCGACCGGTTCGCTGCTGTTTCCGGCCTTTGCCTCCATGTTGCTGTTCTGGCCCATGGCCATCGCCGCCTTCTGGACGGAGCAGGAGCTGGTGCCCCTCATTCTGGCCATCGGCATGTCGATCCACTGGCCCGCCATTGGCTGGACCTATGGCCGCAATCATATTTTCACCGGCCACGCGATCGTGCGGGCGCTTGCCGTCTTTCTGATTTGGCTGTTCGTGCCGGAGGGACGGACGACGCTCCTGCCCTTCGCCGTGGCGGGCATTTACGCCGTGACGGTCGCGGCCATTCTGATCGACTCCAACATGATCCGTAAGCGGCTGGAAGCGGACGGCGGCGTGGCGTAAAAAGCAGGCACCCCACTCCAACCTGAAGAGGCTCCCCATGACCTTCACGCCCGACGATGTCTGGGACATTTATCTCTCCGGCGAAATCCACACCGACTGGCGCGACCGGATCGTCAACGGCGCCAAGGCCGCCGGTCTACCGGTCGAGTTCTCCAGCCCCGTCACCAATCACGAAGCCAGCGACCTGTGCGGCGTGGAAACCCTGGGCCAGGAAGACAAGCCCTATTGGCGCGACCACAAAGGCGCCATGGTCAATGCCATCCGCACACGGACACTGATCGAGCGAGCCGATCTGGTGGTGGTGCGCTTCGGCGACAAATACAAACAATGGAACGCGGCCTTCGATGCGGGCTATGCCGCCGCGTCCGGCAAACCTCTGATCGTGCTCCACGACCCGGAGCTGACCCACGCGCTGAAGGAAGTGGACGCCGCGGCGCTCGCCGTCGCCGAGACGCCGGAACAGGTGGTGCGCGTGCTGACTTATGCGATCAAAGGCGAACTCTAGGAGGCTGTTATGTCCGCAACATTGGAATTTTGGTACGAATTCGCCAGCACCTATTCCTATCCTGCGGCCATGCGCATCGAAGACAAGGCGCGCGAGGCGGGCGTGCCCATCGTCTGGCGGCCCTTCCTGCTCGGCCCCATCGGCCACGAGCTTCAGGGCTGGACCGACTCCATCTTCAACATGGTACCGGTGAAGGGCCGCTATATGTGGCGGGACCTGGAGCGGACCTGCGCCCGCGAAGGCCTCGCTTTCAACAAGCCCGCCATCTTTCCCCACAACACGATCCGGGTGGCACGCCTTGCCCTCCTGGGCCAGGGTGAGCCCTGGATTGGCCCGTTCACCCGCGCGGTTTACGAGGCGAACTTCGTACACGGACAGAATATCGACTCGAAAGAGGTCTTAAGCGACATCCTGGAGCGCCTGGGGCTCGACGCGGCGGGGCTCATCGCCGCCACTCAGGACAAGCGGGTGAAGGACGATCTGCGCGCCCAGGTGGAGGCCGCCAAGGCGCGCGGCATTTTCGGCGCACCCAGCTTCGTCGTTGACGGCGAACTGTTCTGGGGCTTCGACCGGCTCGACCAGGCGCTGGAATGGGCGCAGAAGGCGGAAAGCACCGCATACAGATAAAGACCTGAATTAGACCGACACAGCCTTTTTCTCGGGAGATCCCATGTCGCTCACAACCCTCCTTGTGCCAACATATAGGCAGATGCTAACAGCGCTGTCCGGCTGGCTCGGCAAGGCCCAGGAACAGACAGGTAATGCGGAGGCGCTTCTTTCCGCGCGCCTTGCCCCGGACATGTTCACGCTCTCAACCCAAATCCGGTTCTCGTGCTTGCAGGCCCAGGAAGCGCCTTACCGTCTTCGGGGCGAACCTTTTCCCGAAAGCTGGCACGCGCTTGCGCGCGAAGGCCGGATTGCCGGAGATCATCCCGGATCGCTCGCCGATGCCCAAACCCGGATCGACGAGACCCAAGCCTTTCTGAAAACCCTCGGTCCCAATGCGCTCGACGCTGGCGCGGATCGATCCATTGCCATCGACCTGCCGAACGGCATGATCTTCGACATGACCGGCGATCAGTATGCGCGGGATTGGGCGTTGCCGCAGTTCTACTTTCACCTCATGACGGCCTACGCCATCCTGCGTCATAAAGGCGTTGACTTGGGTAAAGCGGATTACGTTCAGCATGCTTTCGCCTATCTGCGCCCTGGCACGATGACCAAAGGCTGAACGGTTAGCGATCTGGATCTTGAACCGATCCGCCGCCGGTTGCACACTCCGCCTCAACGACATCCGGCCCTTCGGCCGCCCCTCACCACCCCCTTCCCAAGCCAAGGAGACCTTCCATGGCCAATAAAGTCTACAAGGACGCCGCTTCGGCCCTCGACGGCCTGCTGTTCGATGGCATGCTCATCGCCGCAGGCGGCTTCGGCCTGTGCGGCATTCCGGAAAACGCCATCGCCGCCATCCGCGACGCGGGCACCAAGGACCTCACCGTCGCCTCGAACAATTGCGGCGTCGACGATTTCGGCCTGGGCCTGCTGCTCCAGACCCGCCAGATCAAGAAGATGATCTCTTCTTATGTGGGCGAGAACGGCGAGTTCGAACGTCAGTTCCTGGCGGGCGAGCTTGAGGTGGAGTTCACGCCCCAGGGCACGCTCGCCGAACGCCTGCGCGCGGGCGGCGCGGGCATCCCCGCCTTCTTCACCAAGACCGGTGTCGGCACCCAGGTGGCCGAAGGCAAGGAGACCCGCGATTTCGACGGCGAGACCTATCTGATGGAGCGCGGCATCCGCGCCGATCTCGCCATCGTCAAGGCCTGGAAGGGCGATGCCCAGGGCAATCTGATCTACCGGAAGACCGCGCGGAACTTCAATCCCATGTGCGCCGCAAGCGGCAAGGTGACGGTGGCGGAAGTGGAAGAGATCGTGCCGGTTGGCGACCTCGATCCGGATCTCATCCACACGCCCGGCATTTTCGTGCAGCGCATTCTTCAGGGGACCCACGAAAAACGCATCGAGCGGCGCACCACGCGAGACGCCGCGTAACTGTTGATGGCGCCGGAAACCGGCAGCCATACAAGGAGGATATCATGCCCTGGACACGCGAAGACATGGCGCAACGCGCCGCGCGGGAACTGAAAGACGGCTTTTACGTTAACCTTGGGATCGGCATTCCGACCCTTGTCGCCAACTACATCCCGGACGGTATCGACGTGACGCTGCAATCGGAAAACGGCATGCTCGGCATGGGTCCCTTCCCCACGGAAGCGGAAATCGACGCCGATCTGATTAATGCGGGCAAGCAGACCGTGACGGAACTGGACCGCACGTCCTATTTCTCGTCCGCCGACAGTTTCGGGATGATCCGTGGGGGCCATATCGACCTGTCGATCCTGGGCGCCATGGAAGTCTCGGAAGCGGGCGACATCGCCAACTGGATGATCCCCGGCAAGATGGTCAAGGGCATGGGCGGCGCCATGGACCTGGTGTCGGGCGTCAAGAAGGTCGTCGTGACGATGGAGCACGTCAACAAGAAGGGCGCCCCGAAGATCCTGAAGGCGTGCTCGCTGCCGCTGACGGGCAAGCGCTGCATCGACATGATCATCACGGACCTGTGCGTGCTGGAGATGGACGAGGCGAAGCGGCGCTTCCGCCTGACCGAGCTGGCGCCGGGCGTCAGCGTGGATGAGGTGAAGGCGAAGACGGAGGCTGAGATCCTGACGGATGTAGAGCCGCGGGTGATGGCGGCCTAGCCGATGGCGTTCTGGACGTC
The DNA here is from genome assembly GCA_964612085.1 of uncultured Alphaproteobacteria bacterium. Taxonomy (GTDB): domain Bacteria; phylum Pseudomonadota; class Alphaproteobacteria; order JAJFIK01; family JAJFIK01; genus CAZTCJ01. The sequence goes on along the minus strand of CAZTCJ010000061.1, from coordinate 2,233 downwards.
TGTAAACCTCTACAACCCCATGGGCCGGCCGCCTCGCGTGACGACGCAGACGCTCGCCCAGTTCCTCCGGTCATTCGCGGCCCTTGATGTGGCCGAGGCGCGTGGCGTTGGCGTGGAGGTCATGCTGGGCGACAGGATTGACGTGGACCGGCGCGACATGTACATCGAGGTGAACGAGTCGAAAGGCGGAGTGATCTTCACCCGTCTGAAACAACGCGATTGCGATCTTGACGTTCGAGCCGATGACTTCGTCGGCGCAGCCGCCGCCCTTGAAGGCCTGTCGCGGCCGGGCGGCGGACCGGCGTCGATCTACCGTGCTCATGTGCGCCTCGGCGAGCTCACGCCAGACCTTCAGCGCAGGCTGCACGAGCCGTCGGATCAGAACCAATTCACGGCTCGGCCCGACGGCTGGTCGTTCGATGTCGGTCCGATCCGCGCGGCCGTCATGGACGCCGACCGTGCGCGCATGCTCGGGTGGATGGCCCTTTCGATCCACGGGCAGGGCTATCCGTGGCCGCGCACCCACCGCGAGTTCCTGGAGGCCGTGACGTCGCAGCCCGAGGTCCAGGCGGTCCAGACCCTTGTTCGCGAGACGTGGCCGATCCCCTCCAGGCGCCCCGGACCGCGCCGGCGGGCCCGTCGCCGGATGCTGCAGGAGGAGGGGCTGTGGTTCGACCAGCTCGAGGCGCCGCTGCGGTGGTCGTGGTGCGTCTGCGATAGCTGAATCGGCGTGCAGGCATCCCCGTCGGGCGCCTTCGCCGGGGCGGCGCGCCCCGGCTCGCGATCACTCGTGATCCTGGGCGTTGTCCCGCCGCTCCGCCTCCACGCGCACCCCGTCCCGGAACCACAGCGACCGCTGCGGGAATGGGATCTCGATGCCCGCCTCGTCCAGCCCGCGCTTCACGGCTTCAACCACCTCATCCCGGGATTCGCGGCGGGCCTGGGGGGTGGCGCCCGTCCACCACGTCACCTCGAAGTTGATCGAGCTGTCGGCGAACTCGCGCGCAAAGATCTCCACCGGGCGGCCCTCGGCGATCGTGCGGCAGGCCTCCACGGACCGGCGGATCACGTCTCGGGCGTGCGCGACGTTCTCGCCGTACGCCACGCCCGCGATGATGGTCAGGCGGCGCACCGGCTGGTGCGTCAGCACCTCGACCGGGTTCTTGTAGATCGTCGAGTTCGGCAGCACCACCAGCTCGCCCTCCACCGTGCGCAGCACCGTGTTGCGCACGGTCACCGTCACCACCCGGCCGGTTTGGCCGTTGCAGGAGATGAAGTCGCCGTTCTCGAACGGGAAGCGCCACAGGATCAGCACGCCGGCGAAGAAGTTCTCGAAGATGTCGCGGAAAGCCAGGCCGATCGCGATGGAGCCGATGCCGAGGGCCGCCAGGGCGTCGGCCGGCGACACGCCGGGGAACACCACCATCGCCGTCAGCAGCAGCCCGGCGATCCACACGCCGACGACGACCACGCGCTCGATCAGGTCCTTCAGCGACTGCCGCAGCCCCACGCCCCGCAGCAGCCGGCGCGCCGCGATCCGAGCCGCGACGCCGATGACGGCCGTGACGAGCAGCACGACCATCCCGGCGGCCAGGAGCGGCAGGTGGCTCAGGAAGCTCCACCAGATGTCACGCAGCGTGTCCAGCACCGTTTCGGACGCAGCGTCGAAGGTGAAGGGGTCGGCGGGGGCCTGCATCCGCGGCAGTGTACCGGCCGCGCCGCTACCATCCGTCCATGACGACGACGCCGACGACGAGGCCCCCAGCGACAGACGCGGCGGACCCGCTCCTCAGGGTCGAGGACCTCCGCACCTGGTTCCCCGTTCGGGCCGGCGTGCTGCAGCGCACCGTCTCGCATGTGAAGGCCGTGGACGGCGTGAGCTTCCACATCAACCGGGGTGAGACGCTCGGGCTGGTCGGCGAGTCGGGGTGCGGCAAGACGACGGTCGGCCGGACCATCCTCCGGCTGGCGCCGGCGACCGGCGGGCGCGTCGCGTTCGACGGGGTGGATGTGTTCGGGGCGCGCGGCGCCGAGCTGCACTCGCTCCGGCGCCGGATGCAGATCATCTTCCAGGATCCCGCCGGGTCGCTGAACCCGCGCATGCGCATCGGGGCGATCATCGGCGAGCCGATCAAGGTGCACGGCCTGGCCCAGTCGAAGGAGGAGGTCCGGGCCAAGGCGGAGGAGCTGCTCGAGCGGTGCGGCATGCCGCGGCTCGCGGCCGACCGCTACC
>CAZTCJ010000060.1:0-24302 GCA_964612085.1 uncultured Alphaproteobacteria bacterium | reverse complement strand
GGCACTTTCGAGCATTTTCGACGGTGAAGACCGTTCCGGGCGCAGCCCGGCAAAAGGTCCGGCGGACCTTTTGAGGTCTGAACGCCCTTGGGCGAGGGGCGATTTTGGCCGAACCCCGGACGGGGCTGGGCGCCAAACCGCCATTTCGGCGTCGCTCGGACTTGAATATGCTCGCATGTCCTGCGTCCTCGCTCCTGAAACTGACGGTTTGGCGACACCAGCCAGACCGGCGCGGTAAGTGTCAACAGGCCCTAAAGCCTCAACCCCTGGAAATTTGTTTTGCCCGTTGCCCGGCGCGGTTGGTAACCTAAACCCAACGCGCTGGCTGGAGGCGCTTTGCCTGTGGGGGCTTTCATGTACGACAATGGTTTTTCCTTTACGCCTTATGGCTTTTCGACGGGCCGCAAATTTTATGACTCGCCGTTTCACGCCGATGACCGGCTGACGGTGGCGACCAATTCCGGTTTTCTTGGTGCGCCCGATGTCACCATGCGGGTGATCGGCGATGCCCATGCACCGGACCTATCGGCGCCCGCCCAGTTCCTCTTCCCCGAGGCCAGCCAGGATGCGACGCGCACGGTGGCGTTTGATGCCATCGACTTCAATCAGAACGGGTCCAATACGGGCTTTCTGAGCATCCCGCCCGATCCCATCGGGGCGGTCAGCGACAGCCATCTGGTGAATGTGGTGAACCGCTCGATCGAGTGGTACACGAAGGATGGCGTGCTGCAGAATTCCCAGAGCCTGGAAAGCTTCTTCCCCGGCCAGGAACTGACGGGGCCCGAGAGCCGGAATTTCTTCGACCCCAAAGTGATTTACGATCCGTTCGCGGACCGTTTCATCGTCGTGGTCCTGAGCTTCTCGGGTCGGGATACAAATACGTCTCTCGACAATGCCAGCCGCGTGCATGTTTCGGTGTCCGACGACGGCGATCCCAATGGCGTCTGGTTCAATGCGTTCTTCGACGGGGCGGCGACCATTGGCGGCACGGAAGGCTGGTCGGATTATCCGGGGATCGGCGTGACCGAAGACTCGGTCTTCATCACCAACAATATTTTCGAATTCGAGCAGACATCCACCGGTGATCCGGAAGCGACCAATTTCCTGGATGCCCGGTTCTGGATCCTCGACAAGGGGATCGGCACGGACGGCTTTTATGACGGCGGAACCCTCGATGTTTCGAACGCCCTCGATCCCAACGGCACCCGCATTCAAGGCACGACTCAACCCGCCACGGTTCTCGATGAGGGGGGCGACGATGAGACTTTCCTCGTCAGCACGCTGATTTTCGAAGGTGAGGATTTCCTGCAGATCGACCGGATCGACGAGACCTTGACCGGCGCGTTCCAGACCGAGTTCATTTCCCTGGGCGATGTCAGCGTGCCGGCCCTGTCCAACGCGCCCCAGGCGGGCACCACCGATCTCATTGAGACCAACGACACCCGCGCACTCAATGCGGTGGTGCAGGACGGTATTCTGTATACGGTGTTCACCTCCCAGCCCGAAACCGGTCCGGAAGCGGGCGAGACGGCCGCGCACTGGGCGACGATCGATATCACCGGCCCGGCGACCCTGATCGACCAGGGCACGATCGGCGGCGACGACATCGCGCCGGGGACCTTCGTCTATTTCCCGAGCATCGCGGTCAATGACGAGGGCACGATCGGCATCGGCTTTTCCGCCTCTTCGCCCACCACCTTCGGCGGCGCGTATTTCGCATACCGGTTTGCGGACGATCCGGCGGGCACCATCAGCGAGTCCCTGATCGTGCGGGAAGGTGAGGGGCCTTACATCCGGACCTTCGGCGGCGACCGCAATCGCTGGGGCGATTATTCCGGCACGGTGGTCGATCCAGAAGATGACACCACCTTCTGGGTCTACAACGAATATGCGCAAGTCCCCGGCAGTCCGGTGACGGACGGTGAGAACGGGCTCTGGGGCACGGCCTGGGCGGCCTTCTCGTTCGACGCGGGCACCAGCGACAACACTGTTCCCATCGCCCAGGACGACGCCTTCTCCACGGATGAAGGTGCGACACTCATCGGCGATCTTTATGCGGACAATGGAGCGGGTCAGGATATCGACCCCGATGGCGACCCGTTGATCGTGACGGCCGTCAATGGCGATGTCGCCAATATCGACCGTACGGTGACGTTGACTTCCGGCGCGGAGCTTGGCGTCTCGTCGCTGGGCCTGTTCCGCTACGATCCGAACGGCGCGTTCGACGACCTCAATGACGGGGAAAGCGTCACGGAGATCTTCACCTACACGGTGTCCGATGGGGCGCTCAGCACGGATGCGACGGTCGCCATTATCGTGACGGGCTCGGGCACGGGGTCGGGCGGTAATCTGCCGCCGGTGGTGCAGGACGATCTGTTCGAGGCCGTTGCCGATTTTGCGACGGATGGTAATCTGCTGTTGAACAACGGCTCCGGTCCCGATCTCGATCCCGACGGCGGCTTCTTGAGTGTCTCGGCGGTGAACGGAAATGCGGGGGCCGTCGGCGGCACCATTACCCTGCCCTCCGGCGCCCGGCTGACGGTCCAGGAAGACGGGTCGTTCTCGTATGATCCGGATACGGCCTTCGACGATCTCCAAAGTGGCGATACGGCCACGGACAGCTTTACCTATGCGGTCAGCGACGGCCAGGGCGGCAGCGCCACGGCCACGGCATCGGTGCAACTGTTCGGGACGAGCGATTCGGCGACCAATGGTCCGGACGTGCTGGCCGGGACGGAGGTCAATGATTTCATAAACGGGCTCGGCGGCGACGACAGGATTTTTACCGGTCCCGGTAATGATTTTCTTGTGGGCAGCGACGGTGACGACGCCCTGTTCGGCGGTGCCGGCACAGACACGCTGTTCAGCGGCAACGGCGACGACGCCCTGTTCGGTGGCGCCGGTAATGATTTTCTCGACGGTGGGTCGGGGGCCGATACGTTGACCGGCGGTCCGGGTACGGATCGCCTGCAGGGCGGCTCGGGCGGCGATCTTTATCCCACCGGGTTCGGTAACAGTGATAACTTCATTCGGGACTTTTCCATCGCGCAAGATGAGATCGATGCCATCGTGTTCGATGCCGGCATCACGCCCGATGGCGTGACCATCGCCCAAGGCGGATCCGCGAATACCGATCTGATCTTGACCTTCGGGCCAGGGGTTGAAGATCAAGTGACAGCGGAACGCCACTTCGAAGCGTCGGGTTTCCTGACCATCGAGGAGGTCCGCTTCGCCGACGGCACCGTCTGGACCGATGAGTTCATCGCCATGGAAGCGGCAGCCGCTGCCGTGGCGGTCGCGGCGTCCGAGCCTGTGACGGCGTTCGATGCCGGGCCCTCGCCCCTTGCGGTGATCGCCCCTCCTGCGGTGACCACCCAGGCCCCGGAGCCGTTCGCAGGCGTCGAGCGCGAGCTGGACGTCTTTTCCGGTCCGTCCCGGTTCCTGGATCTCGATACCGGCAGCGCCGGGGAGGTCTGGATTTAAGCGGGGCTGTTTTTCCGGTCTTGCCCTTGCACTTACCCGCGAAACGGTTGAGCTTGGCGTCTTGAGTTCAGCCGTGAGCCGGTCCCTGTCGCCTGTCGCCGCGTGACATGGCATCGTCACAGTTCAGGCGCACGGTCCGGACCAAACAGCGTTTCCCGCGCTGCTGACCCTTGTATTCCATCGATTCCGACCACGGTGGCAGTCATGCGTTCTTCCCAGCCGACCCAGCAAGAGCCGCGTAAGGCCCGGACCCATGCCGAAGCGCGTTTTGAAGAGACCAACGGGCCCGATTTTCAAACCTTCAGCGCCGACACGGCCGAACGGCCGATCCGCTCACGGGATCAGGATCTTTTGGGGCGCGAGGATTTCGTCGCCTGGCTGGAAACCGGCCTGATCGCGCCCGATGGCCTGCAGGCCCGCGGCGTCGTGATCGGCGTCACCGGGCCATGGGGCGGGGGCAAAAGCTCGGTCCTCAATCTCCTGGAAGAGCGCCTGCGCGAGCGCCGGCCGCGTCCCATCGTGATCCGCTTCGACCCCTGGCTCGTCTCGGGGCGGGACGCGCTCATCACCGATTTTCTCTCCAGCCTGTCTTTTGCCGCGAAAAGCGACCGGGTCACCGAACTGGTGATGGATTATCTCGCCCATCTGACCGGCGGTCATGGCGGGAGCTTTAGTCCTGAGGCGGAAGATCCTGCCGTGCGCGAAAGCCTCGGCGCACGGGCGCGGGGCGGCCTGCGGGGCACCTTGCACGAACGCCGCCGGGCGCTCGCCAAGGCGCTGGCCAAGATCGACCAGCCGATCATTGTGCTGATCGACGAGGTGGACCGCCTCGAGGATGCGGATATCCGCGTGGTGACCCAGATCGTCCGGGCGATCGCCGATTTCGATCATATCTCCTATGCGCTCGCCTATGACGAGGCGCGCATGGTCGAAGCGCTGGGCCGCACTGCGCCTGCGGGTCAAGAGACAGAACGCGGCCGGGCCTATCTGGAGAAAATCGTTCAGTTCCAGGCGGCATTGCCGAAGCTCACGCGCGAGGAACTGGCCGTCATTGTCCGGACTGAATTCGAGCCTATTTTCGCGGCCCTTGGCGATCAGGCGCCCGATCCGGATCATCCCCGGTTCCGTCAACTGATGGATGGGTTGTTGCCCGGCGCCCTTCTGGTGACGCCGCGCGATGTGAAACGGGTGGCGGGCCAGGTGCGCGCCATGGTGCCCATGCTGGCGGGCGAGGTCGATCTGACCGATGTCACCGCTTTCTGCGCCTTGATGACCAAAGCGCCCGACCTCGCGGCGGCCGTGCGCGCCTGGCCGGAAGACTATGCGCTCGATGCCGGACAGGACGGCGCGCGGGGCGACAGTTGGGAAACGGCGCTGGCCATCGCCAATGGCGTGGCCGAAGCGGGCGAGACCCGCGAGGCGGATTATTCGAGTCTGGAAGAAGCCGCGCCGTCCGCGCGGGCCGTGTTCCACTTCCTGTTTCCCAGGAAAATGCAGGAGCCTGACGGATCGCCCATCGCCCAGAACCGGATCTGCTTCGAGCGCCCGCTGATGGCGGTTCTGCGCTTCGGCGCGTCCGCCCATGGCGAAGGGATCCATGGCACGGCCGAGACCTATGAAGATTGGCCGGAGGACGATGTCCTGGCGGACGATCCTTTCGCGGAGGACCATCCGCATGTGGATATGGAGCAGGCCGGTCCGGCCGATGACATGGCCGATTGGGCGCAGATGGAACAGCGGCTGTCTGGCGAGGACGATCCGGAACTGACCGCGCGGCAACTCCTGGAATCCGAGCCTGAGCCCGTGCCGGTTCCGCAAGAGGCACCCGCGCCCCAGGCGCCCGCGCAAAACCCCGAGCCCATCGGCGGTCCAGGACCGTTCGCGGAAGATCCCATGCTGTCGCCGGACCCGATGTTTCAGGAGCCCGTTGCTCCGCGACAGCCCGAACCCGCGCCCGCACCGCCGGCCGCTGCGCCAGTCGCACCAGAACCGTCTGTACCCGAAGACCCTGTATCTGAGCCGCCCGCGCCGAAAAAAGCCGCCGTCGAACCGCCTGCGGAACCTTTCCCCCGGGTGCAGCGGACGGCCCGGCCCGCCGGTCAGCGTCAACGGCCCAAGCCGCAAGCTCAACCGCAGGAGCCTCTTGAGCCTCAGGTGCAGCAGCAACCGCCCGCAGCGAAAGCGCCGCCGGCGGAGGATCCCTTGCGCCAGACGATCAGCACTCTCTTGGCGCGGGAGCCGGGCGATCTGGCCGATATGCTCGCGGCCCATGTGGCCAAGGGCGATCATGCCCGTTTCCTCGGTATCCTGAGCGAGCTTTATCTGTCGGCCACGGAGGTGGAAGACGGCGAGTTCTGGTCCGGCGTGCTGCCGGTGCTGCGCTCCTGGCAGGCCAATTGGACCCGGCCTATCACCGAGGCCAGCAGCGTCGTGACCACGCTGGCGGATCTGTTCGCGCGGCGGACCAACGCGGCGGCGGGCTTCCATGGCGGCCAGATCCTGGCAGCCTATGTCACGGGCCATGAATGGAACTTGTCGGCGGCCCTGCTGCGGCCCTGCTGGCAGGCCTCGCGCGGCGCGGGCCGGGAGGCCGCCGCCGATGCGGCCCCGCCCATGCGCCTAAAGGAAGAGGAAGTCCGCAATCTGGCGTTCCAATACGCCATGCAGGCGCGCACCGCCAATATCAAAGGCACGTTCCTGCCGAGCGTGTTGTGTCTGGATCCGATCCTGCTGCTGATCGATATGGATGTCTGGGACACAAGCTGGCAGAGCGCCTTGCAGAAGGAGTTCGTCAGCGGCCCGACGCCTGTCGGCATGCGGATCGTCAATCTGCTGTTCGCGCCGGACGGACCGGCGGACGACAAGATTCGGACCCGTGTACTCGGCAATGCCCAGCTCGTGACCTATATGCAGAAGATGTGGCAGGCCACCTCCGGCAAGCCCGCGGCCCCTGCCGGAGGGTGAGGTCCCGGGCCTTACGCTTTGGGATAGAGGACCATCTGGGTGCAGCGGAACGTGGCGAGCGTCTTGCCCGTATCCTCATGGCTGACGAGCGCGTCCCAGACTTGCGTCGTGCGGCCCAGGTGAACGGGCGTCGCGGCGCACAGGACCACGCCTTCGAGCGCCGTACCCAGATAATTCGTTTTCAGTTCGATCGTGGTGAACCCCACGGCGCCTTCGGGAAGGGCATTGACGGTCGCATAACCGCAGCAGGTATCGGCCAGGGCGACGACCGTGCCCCCATGCAGAAAACCATTGGGCGCCATATGCCGCTCGCCGACCGTCAGGCGCGCTTCGAGCCGGTCCGCTTGCGCATGGGTGACCTCGATCCCCAGCGTGCCCGGCAACAGGGACCGGCCGCGTTCGTTGAATTGCGTTGGTGTGATCAAGGGTCTGCTCATGGGGACGGACCGTCTTGCCGGTTTAAAGAGTGCAATTACACATACAGTGGCCGCGCCGGCCGGTCAAGCGGGCGCGGACCAGCCTCACCAGCCATTATTGGATTTGGGACGGACTAGGCCGGTGATCAGAGCGGCGAACAGGGTGGTGAAAAACCAGCCGAGCACGATGTGCAAGGACTGATAGACCTTGTACCAGAACACGACTTTCCGGCCCCAGACCGCGTGATAGTCCGAGAGCGGCACTTTGAAGAGCACTCTGTCCTTGTACGGATCCATCATTTCGGTTTCCGGATCGCGGATGAAATAGACGGCCATGCCCCGGCAATAGTCGTGGCTCGAGGCGATCCAGTAGCGGGCCTGGCGCAAGTCGACGATCGGCACGATCAGGTCGAGCGAGAAGTGCAGAGCGTCGAAGCGCGGAAAGTCAGGGGGCAGAGTGGCCCTGCTTTCACCGTTCGGCGCGGGCGGCATGAGGCGGGTGCGCGTGAAATAATATTCCGGATCGGCCGGCGCCATGCAGCGGCGATAGGTTTGCGGATCCGGCCCGTTGATATCCTCCGGATGGATCTCATTATGGGCGAACTCGAAGATCAGCCAGCCCGCAACCGTGAACAGCAGGGAGCCGATAATGGCGCGCCAGGGCTGATAGCCGTAGCGCATGGTGATGCCCTGGATCCGGTCCATGATGACGAAGAACAAATTACGCTCATGCTTGCGCCGCAGCGCGCGCTTGCGCACATCAATGGACTCGGCCTCGTCGGAGCGCCCCTGGCCGCGCAGCACCTGGGCCAATTGGTCGAAGGCATGGGGATTGAACTGGTCGGAGAGCTGCGCGGGCGGCTGGCGCAGCAGCCAGTCATAACGGGTGTCCGCGTCGGCCGGCGCGCCTTCGCCCAGCCTGTCATAGGTGAAGCCGTTGAGGATCAGATGGCCAGGCTCCGGCCAGGAGCCCGGATCGTCCCGCAGCGTGCCCACATCGGCATCCGTCAGATCGAGCTCGTAAGGACCCGGATCGCCGCTTTCGATCGTCTCGCCGTTGCCATTGGCGCCATTGGGCATGCGCTCGGTGGTGACGCCGCAAAACAGGGTGCCGACGACCTTCAAGCGGCGCGCGACCATGCGGCGCGGCCGCAGGTCGCCGGAGGCATCCCGCACCAAAGCAGGCGTCCATTCGAAATTCTGCCGCCAGAACTCCGCATCGTGATCGACCTGCGCACCGGTCAGATCCACATCGCCGTCGATGCGGGCGTGAGGGTCGAGGATCAGCTTGCGGCCGATATGGGCGCTCGGCATTTCCAAGGCGACTTCGTTGCGCGCGCCGATGAAGGCGCCCAGGCAGCGGAATGTGCTGTCCACCACGGCCAGAGTGAAATCGACGGGCCCATGGGCCTTGAACGGTCGGCGCAATTCGACACTGACGCCCACATGAATGGCCTGGCAGGCCAAGGCCTTGGCGGTGGTGCTGCCGGTCAGATGGTGGGCGGAGGCGAGCCGTTCATGGGTGCCTTCCGAGACGAACCCTTGCGCGATGATCGCGCGGGCCATATTGACCTCGCCCAGCGAGCGGAAATGGGGGCCGAAAAACACGCTTCTTTGGATGACCGCGCCGCCGCCGAGCAGGGCGGAGCCTTCGAAGCCCCGGCCGGGCCCGGCCATGACCCGGTGACTGCCGGGGCTGTGGGCATGCAGAATGATATGGTCGAGTGACAGGTTGCCCGTGATCTTGGTTTGCTCGAAGGATGTCGGTCCCCGGACGGTCACCAGATAGCGGTCTTCGCGCGGATCCGTCTGGTTGAGCCGTTGCCCGTCGGCCTCCCGCTGTTCTGGGTCGGACAGATGGACGAAAACGTCCTTGCCGATCTCCGCCATGGAGGCATTCAAGGCAAACGGGCTCATGTCCAGCGTCGCGCCGGGCAGGGGCGCCAGCGTCGCACGCTCGATATGGGCCGACTGGAGACGCAGAAAGCCTTCGATCTGGGCGCCGCTTAAATTGACCTGGCCGCAACTGAGAAGCGACAAGGGCCGGCCGTTCCATGGCCAGTCGATATCGTGATCGGCGATGGTCCGGTCCAGGAACACCGTGTCGAGACAGGCGGCATAATGTCCGATAAAGACACTGCCGCCGATATTGGCCAGCGCCAGGCGCAGGCTTTCCCCGACGGCCGGGCTGATCAACACGGCCTGTTTGACGACCACCTCGTCCTCGACCGAGGCTTCCTCCAGATTGATGCGCCCGCTGAAGAATGCGTGATCGGAAATGCGGATGTTCCGGTTCACGGTGATGCCGCGGGCGTTGATGGCTTCTTCGGGGCTCAAGGTCAGGCGGTAACGGCTGGCCTCGACCGCTTCATGGCTCAAGCCTTCGAAGGTGCCGCCATGGATGAGCAGTGCGCCCTCGATACTGGCATCCACAAGCGACAACCCGCCCCGGAACAGGCTGCGCTCCGTCGCCGGCGTGGTATGGCGCCCGCCCGGCCACAGATCCGTGATCTGCAGATTAGCGCCGAGCGACAGCCGTTCCGCCGCCAGGGCGACCTGATCGAAACTGTTCTGTCCGGCATCGCGCTCCGCATGAAACCCGGCGAACCGGCAGGCTTCGCAGATCAGGCTGCCTTGAAGGCTGGCGTCCTGCAGATAGAGCGGCCCGTCGAAATGGGTGCGGGTCAGGACGAAATCGCTGCCGACGGCGATATGGTTGCCTTCAAAAGCGGCGTTCAGCTCACGGCGCGTATGCTCCGCCCTCTGGAAGGTGGAATTGACGAAGCGGATCTTCCGTTTCACCACCGCATTGGCGAAATCGACGGTGCCATAGGCGTTGAGGCCGAGCGCGATCATCTCGCCATTGACTTCCGCGCCGGTTGCCCTGAGGGCAAAGCCGTTCTGATAACCCAAAGACCGCAATTCCGTGTCGGACAGATTAAGATCGCCTTCGATCTTGATCTTCCGCATACGAACGGCACCTTGCATTTTACAGCGCCGCCGCTGGTCGCCGCCGGCCGGATCGTCGCTGGTGTCGCCGATCTCATAGGGCTTGCGGTCGCCGAACAGCAGGTCGCCGCTGACAATGGCCCGGTCGAGCATCAGGCTCCGGTTGTTGGGGCTTTCGATCACCGTGCCAAGGAAGCGGATGGAGCCGACAATGCGGGTTCCCGTCAGCCGGATCTCGCCCTTGAACTGGCTGTTGTTGAAATAGGTGTTGCCGAGCACCTGCAGGCCGCCCGCCTTGACGGCGTAGGTGCGGTCCGCGTCGGGCCCGTAACTGCGTTTCTTGGGCTGGTAGGCGGCGACATGGGCGTCGTCCAGGTAGAACCGCTTGCCGACCTGCATCTCGTCGAGCAGAAGCGGTCCGCAGGCCCGCACATTGGTCAGGCGCAGATCGTTGCCGATTTTCGCGACCGACAGCAGAAGCGCATGGGCGTATTCGTCCGCATAGGTCTCAAGCAGGCGGCTGGGCAGGCCGGGCAGCGCCTTGTAGCGCACCCTGTCCGGCCCGTCGGTCAGAAGGTGGGAGCCCCAGAAATCCGCCCAGCCCGCGATATCGGCCCCTTCGAGCACGACCGGCCCGGTGCAGATCGAGCCTTGCATCTTGAAATTACCGCCGATGCGCACGCGCCGCCCGATCAGCACTTTCAAAAAGCATTCGCTGAATTCGAGCGTTTCGGTGCGGGCATGGCCGATCAGGATCTCGTCCTCGAAGCGGCAGGACTGAAAGCGCAAGGGAAAGGGCAGGGTGACATTATAAAGGTCGAGCGGTCCGACGACCCTCAGGCCGATAATATGGATGCCGCGGGGGTGGGGGGTCTCGGCGCGGGCGGCGCGCAGGATGACCGCCTGCAGATCGGCGGCCTGAACCGTCCTGCCCTGCCAGTCGTCCGGGTTCTCGATATCGTTGCTGACGGCTGCCGCCGGATCGCCGCCGGCCGGGACCGCCAGATTGACGATGGCTCCGGTGCGCGCGCCATGTGCAATGCGTGCAAGAATGTCGTCTTCGGACACGGCCAGCCCACCCCTCGTTTCCCACGCGCCGGTTCCCCCCTGTTTTCACCGGCAGGCCTCAGTTTGGCGAACCGGGCGGTGCAGGGCAACCGCCGGTATCGGGTCAAAAGGGGTGGATCGGACCCTAGAGCGAGCGGGCCACTTCCGGATGCACCACCTCGCCGTTCATGATGTTGACGCCGTCCTTCAAGGACTGGGTCAGGCGGTCCCGGCCCCGGTCGGCCAGATCGAGCACGAAGGGCAGGGTGGCGTTGGTGAGCGCCCGGGTCGAAGTGCGCGAGACGGCGCCGGGAATATTGGCGACGCAGTAATGGATAATGCCGTCCACCACGAAGGTGGGGTTCTCATGGGTCGTCGGCCGGGAGGTTTCGAAACAGCCGCCCTGGTCGATCGAGATATCGACCAGCATGCAGTTCGGCTTCAGATCCGCCAGATCGGCGCGGGAGATGAGCTTGGGCGCGGAGGCCCCGGGCACGAGCACCGCGCCCACCACCACATCGGCCTGGCGGATCTCACGGGACAGGGAGCTGTAACCGCCCACGGATGTTTTCACCCGGCCGTCGAAAATCTCGTCGATATAGCGCAGGCGATCGACGGAGATATCGACGATCGTCACATCGGCGTTGAGGCCGACGGCCATCTGCGCCGCATTCAGGCCCGCCGTGCCGCCGCCCAGAATGAAGACGCGCGCGGGCGGCACGCCCGGCACGCCGCCGAGCAGGATGCCGGGGCCGCCATGGTGGTTTTCCAGATAGGCCGCCGCCACCTGGATCGACATGCGCCCGGCGATCTCGCTCATGGGACGGAGCAAGGGCAGGCCGCCCTTGGCGTCCGTCACGGTCTCGTAGGCGATGGCCGTGGTGCCGCTGCGCAGCAGTTTATCCGCCTGCGCCTTGTTGGCGGCAAGGTGCAGATAAGTGAAAAGGATATGATCGCGGGTGAGCAGTTCGCATTCGGCGAGCGAAGGTTCCTTGACCTTGACCACCATGTCGGCATTGCGGAAGACCTCCGCGCCGTTTTGAGCGATCCGCGCGCCGGCCTCCTGGTACTGATCGTCGGTGTAGCCGATCGCGGCGCCCGCATTCGTCTCGATAAGGACGGAATGCCCCCGGCGCACCAGTTCCTTGACACCCGCCGGGACCATGCTGACCCGGTATTCGTGTTCTTTGACTTCCTTCGGAATACCGATTCTCATGGCGCTCTCCATGGGTTGGCGCAACAGGCGCAATTAGCATTACGGTGTAGTTCCATTAGGGCCGCAAATCAATCTTTATAGGCGGCGCTGAGTAACGTGCCGGGCCATGCTGCGCCGCCATAAGTCTGCCCGGATCGCGACCCAGGGTCGCGGCGATTGTTTGAGATCTTTATGAATGGAAAGGGCTTGCGCATGACCGCCGAACCGAAATCTCCGGCCACTGGCACTCTATTCCGGTTGAGCCGGTGGCGGTATCTGGAGGATTGCGCGGGTGTCGAGTTTCATTTCGAGTGCGATGTCTTCGGGGCCTTTCGTGAAACGGTGATCTTTCCAGGACTTCCGGGCACGCTTGCCGATACCCGCGACGAGGCGCAGGACCGGATCGTCACTTTGCTGCACGGCGCGCTGGGGCCAAGCTATTACAAATGCGCTGCCGCCAAGACCATCCGTGTGGAAAGCGGTCCCTTGGATGCGGACGGCCTTGCCATGCTGCGCGCGCTTTACGGGGAAGGCTTGGGCGAGTTTTTCGTGCGCAACAATCTGCCTTATCCGTATGGGGCGCAAGTGGAGGCCGCCGATCCGCGCGACGGCGACTGGGCGGCGCGAACACCCGCGCCTGAAGCACTGAAAGCCTCCGCGTTCCATGGCGCCGACGCCCTGGTGGGCTATGGCGGCGGCAAGGATTCGCTGGTCGCCATGGATATCGCGGAAAAGGCGGTTGCCACGCCGCGGTTCTTCCGGGTGGCCGTGCACAAGACCGAGCCGACGGTGATCGAGCGGCCCGATGACGGCATGTTCCGTGTGGACCGGTTTATCGATCCCGCCTTGATCGCCGCGAACGAGAAAGGCGCGCTCAACGGCCATGTGCCGATCACGGCCATGAACTCCCTGATCGCGCTTCTGGCGGCGAAGGCCCTCGACGTGAAAGCGGTCATTTTCGCCAATGAGCGGTCTGCGGATGAAGGCACGGCCCTGGTGGACGGCAAGCCGGTCAACCATCAGTTCTCCAAGACCTTTGAGATGGAGAAGCTGATCCATGGCGCGGTCTCGGCCAAAAGCCCGGATCTGCCCGCCTATTTCTCCTTATTGCGGCCGGTCTCGGAGGTGTGGATCGCGCGCCATCTGGCGGGGCTGCCCCAGCACCATCGCACCTTCATGAGCTGTAACCGGAATTTCCGTATCGGGAATGACGGGCCATTGACCTGGTGTGGGGAATGCCCGAAATGCGCGTTCACTTATCTTTTGTTCACGCCGTTTTTGGAACGCGAGGCTCTCGTCGATATCTTCCGGTCGAACCTGCTCGACAAGGCCTCGCTCGCGCCGATCTATGAAGAGCTGGTGGGTCTCAAACCCGTCAAGCCGTGGGAATGCGTCGGCACGGTGGAAGAATGCCGGACGCTTCTCCTGCGCCTGGTGGAAGATCCTCTGTGGCAGGACGATGCCATCGTCTCGAGCGTCGGCGCGCGGCTCGCCCAAGACCATCCTGAGTTCGATGCGGAACACGCGCTGGCCCGGCTGCTTGATGTCCACGGCAGCCACAATGTGCCGGAGCCTTACTGGCGGGCGCTGAAAATGACAGGGCTGAGACAGGTGATCGGAGAGATCGGGCTTTAGGGGGAAGGGGGAGGCTTGCCCAGCCGAAGCTGCGCCACGTCCGCTTTCGTTCCTACGGAACTACAGTGGGACAGCCTCTCGCTAATCTCGGCTGTCGCCTCGATAAGCTGCGAAGGCTGGTGCGGCTGGAGAGACTCGAACTCTCACTCCCGAAGGAACCGGATTTTGAATCCGGCGCGTCTACCGGTTCCGCCACAGCCGCAACGGAAGAAGGGCGACCATAACGCAGCCTTTTACCGCGTCAACTAAAACGCGGACGCGTGCTTGGCGTAGACTTGGCAAAGCCCTGTTGCTATAGCCCTTTCATGACCGAGACATCCCATGACATGGCGTCCGATCACGGCGAAGCCGCCCACAAGGCGTCCGACGTGCTGCTGGAGCTGGCCGAGAGTTTCCCGAACGAGCGGGTGAGCGTGGGCGAGTTGGTGGACGGGCTGAAAGACCGGGCCTTCGGCATGCTCATGCTGGTCTTGGCGCTGCCCTGCTGCCTGCCCTTTCTCTACGGCATTCCCCAGGTGGTCTCGGTGCCCATGATCTTCGTGGCGGCCCAGATCGTGATGGGCCGGCATACCTTGTGGCTGCCCGAGAAGGTGCGGGCGCGCTCCTTCAGCCGGGACTCGTTCCGCGACATGGCGGCCCGCGCCAAGCGCTATGTGGGCTGGGCTGAGGCGCTCGCCCGGCCGCGCCTGCGCTGGCTGACACGCGGGCCGTTCGAGCGGTTTTTCGGCCTGCTGATGCTGATCTTCTCCCTGTCGATCGCGGTGCCGCTGCCCATGACCAACACCACGCCCGGCATCGCCGTGGCGATCATGTCCGTGGCGTTCATGGAAGAAGACGGCCTCTTGATGGTCGCGGGCGCCGTCCTCGGCGTGCTCTGGGTTAGTTTCCTGATCGCTGTCGCCGTGGCGCTGCTCGTGTTCGGCATCGATCTGGTGTCCATGATCCGGGGCGGCTGATTTTTTTGAGGTGCCTGGCCGGCCCACTCCCCCTCCCGACCACCCACAAGGGTACCCTGATGGGAGGTCGGGAGGGGGAGCGGGCCGGTGGTGCCATCAGCACCAAAGCATCCGCCCTTGCCCTGCCACATCAAGACCGTATGGTCTCACTCATGACAACCATGTATCCCCGCCTGTCGATCCCGGTCCTCGCGCTGACGAGCCAGCGCGCGGCGCTGATCCTGGCCGTGCTGGGCTCCGCCGGGATCCTGGCGGGCATCCATCTGTTCGACTGGATCGTGGCGCTGCCGCCTTGCAAGCTTTGCTATTACCAGCGCTATGCCTATTGGCTGGCTTTGGGTCTGGCGTCGGCGGGCGGGCTGGTGCCCGTGTCCGGTCTGCCGCCCCAGAAATGGGAGCGCACGGAGCGGATCTTCGTGGCTTTGGCGTTGGGCGCGCTGCTCGCCGGCGGCGGTGTCGCGGCCTATCATGTGGGCGTGGAACAGGGCTTCTGGCCCGGTCCGACCGCGTGCAGCGGCGGCGCGGCCTTGCCGGATACGTTGACCGATCTGAACAGCCTGTTCGCCGAAGACGCCACGGCGGCGGCCTGCGACGAGGTCCCGTGGTCGTTCATGGGCCTGTCCCTGGCGGCGCTGAACCTCATCTATGCGCTGGGCTTGAGCATCGCCGTTGCCTGGCTGTGGCTCGCCGATCCCCTGAAGGCCAAGGACACGGGCGCCCGTGTCGCGCGGCAAGACGCGCACTGAAGGCCGGACGGCTCCATGGCCATATCAGGTGTGTTTCACAGTGTGGAGGAATCGCCATGAGCGAGACCGTGACAACCTCTCCCGAAACCGCGGACGAAGACATCAGCCCGGTGCGGACCCATGGCGCCATGATGTTTCCTGGCGCGCATACGGGCGAGAAGCGCATCGCCGAGATCATCCGTGTGGATCATGCGGGCGAATACGGCGCGGTGCGGATTTACGAAGGCCAGTTGGCCGTGCTCGGCAAGTCCCGCGCGACCGCGCGCACGGCGGAGATGATCCGCCATATGGCCGAGCAGGAAGACAAGCATCTGGACGGCTTCAACCGGGTCATGAACGAGCGCGGCGTACGCCCCACGGCTTTCGCGCCGGTCTGGCATGTGGCGGGCTATGCGCTTGGCGCGGCGACCGCCCTTCTGGGCGAGAAAGCCGCCATGGCGTGTACGGAAGCGGTCGAAGAAGTGATTGTCGATCACTATACCGCCCAGGAAAAGGAACTGGGCGACAAGGAGCCGGAACTGAAAGCCATGATTTCCGAGTTCCGCGCCGATGAGGCGGAGCATCAGCACACGGCCATTGACGAGGGCTCGCGCCAGACGCCCGGTTACACGCTGCTTTCAAGCGCCATCAAGGCGGGCTGCCGCCTGGCGATCAAGATTTCTGAGAAAGTGTAAGAGCCAAAGCTCTTACGGTTCCAGCTCGGTATCCCAGTAGAGATAATCGTTCCAGCTTTCATGCAGATAGTTGGGCGGGAAGGCCCGTCCGTTGGTGTGAAGCTGGGCGATGGTGGGCGCGCGGGGCTCGTTCGTCGGGATCATGTCGGCATCGACCGGCATGCGCCCGCCCTTGCGCAGATTACAGCTCGAACAGGCCGTCACCACATTGCGCCAAGTGGTCTGGCCGCCTTTGCAACGCGGGATCACGTGATCAAAGGTCAGGTCGGCGGCGGAGCCGAAATAACCGCAGTACTGACATTCGAAGCGGTCGCGCAGAAACACATTAAACCGTGTAAAAGCCGGCTGACGAGCCGGCTTGATGTAGGATTTCAGTGATATGACCGAGGGAAGGCGCATCTCGTAACTGGGCGAGCGCACCGACCGATCGTAATGGGAGAGAATATTCACCCGGTCCAGGAACACCGCCTTGATGGCGTCCTGCCAGGAGCAGAGGGAGAGCGGGTAATAACTGAGGGGCCGGTGGTCCGCATTCAGGACCAGGGCTGGGCAGCTTTCGGGCGATCGTAAGCTGGCTTCCACGCTTCGTCCTCCGCCGTTGTTCCGATCCATCCGTCAGCCGACGGTTCGATCTTGAACCCGCATCTGACTAAGCCACCGGCGCGGCAGAATCAACAGCCTGTGGACAGTTCATAATGCCGCGCCAAGCTTAACCCTGTCTTTTATACAAGATGTTGTGTGACAATTCCATGAAATTCCCAGGTGTTGGGGGTCATGGAGAGGCTGTCAGCTTGCCCGCGAAAGCATCCACAAGGAAATGTCCGCCGAGCTGGAGACCATCCGGCGCGATGCCGTGGCCGACGCCCTTGGACACATGCCACTTGACGGTGAGATTGTTGGCGCCCAGCGCTTGAACCGCCACATGGAGCGCGCCGACCGGCACGGTGGGATCCGCGTCGCCATGAACGAGCAGGATGGGCGGGCGCGCTTTAAGCTGCTCTTTCAGATGCTCTTCGCCGCATAGGGCGCCTGAATAGCCAACGATCGCCGCAGGGGCTTTGGCCCGGCGCAGGCCCACATGGAGCGACAGCATGGTGCCCTGGCTGAAGCCGACGAGCGCCAGGCGGCTGTCGTCGAGGCCGTGGCGTTCCAGCTCCTGGTCGATAAAGGCATCGAGGATGGGCCCTGCCGCCTGCACGCCGTTCCACATTTCGTTGGGGTCCATGCGGGTGATGCCGAACCACTGAAAGCCCATGGGCGACATGGCGCAGCGTTCCGGCGCGTTGGGCGCGACGAAAGCGGCGGAGGGCAGGATCTGCTGCCAGGCTTGGCCCAGGCCGATCAGATCCTGACCGTCGGCTCCGTAGCCATGGACGAGGACGATCAGCCGGTCCGCTTTCTGACCGTTTGCGGGGGCGGCGCGGGGGCCGTCGAGTTGGGGCAGGGACATGGCAAACCTCGAAGCTGTGGCGTGACGGACAAGCTTGGTATCATAGAGTGTTTCTGGCCCAAGCAAACCGGCCGCCCCGGATGCGCATATGACCGACAGCCCGTCTTCAATCCGCCGCCCGGTGATCACGCGCTTCGCGCCGTCGCCCACGGGACGGCTCCATCTGGGCCATGCTTTTTCGGCCCATATGGCGGCGGAAGCAGCGCGTATGGCGGGCGGCCGGTTCTGCCTGCGGATCGACGATCTCGACCAGACCCGGGCGCGGCCGGACTTCGTCGATGGTATCTTTGCGGATCTCGCCTGGCTCGGCCTCGTCTGGGACGAGCCGGTGCCGTATCAGTCCAAACGGGCTGACCGGTACGCGCAGGCGATTGCCGCGCTCAAGGCCATGGGCCTGACCTACCCGTGCTTCTGTACCCGGAAGGATATCGCCGCTCAGATCGAGAACGCGGTATCGGCGCCCCATGGACCGGACGGGCCGGTCTATCCGGGGACCTGCCGCGCCTTGCCCGAGGGCGAGGCGGGGGCCTTGCGCGCAGCAGGCAAGCCTTACGCGCTCCGTCTCCGGATGGGTGAGGCGATCGCCCGGGCCCGGGATTTGGCGGGCAATGCCTGGCATTTCATGGAAGAAGGCGCGGGGCCCGATGGCGAGACCGGTACCGTCCCGCTCGATCCCGCGCCTTTCGGCGATATCGTCCTCAATCGGAAGGACGCGCCCGCCAGCTATCATTTGAGCGTGACCGTGGACGATGCGGATCAGGGCATCACCCTGGTGACCCGGGGGGAAGACCTGTTCCCCTCCACCCATGTGCACCGGCTTTTGCAGATCCTGCTGGGCTATCCGGCGCCGCGCTACCGCCATCACCGGCTGATCCGGGACGAAACGGGCAAACGGCTCGCCAAGCGGGACAAGGCGCGCGCGATCGCGACGCTCAGAGAGCAAGGTTTGTCTGCGGAGGATGTCTGGCGGCAGGTTGGCGTGACGCCGCCAGACCAGTCGGCGATTACCAGGAATCGAGGCCGATAAAGGTCTCGAACCCGGCCTTTTCCGCCCAGCTTGTCCACTCGCCGATCACCTTATTGGTCAGCGTTGGGCTGCCGCCACGCCGTCCCAGGCCCAGCATTTCCAGCCGGGCGCAACTGGCAAAGGGCGCGCCGTCGGGGACGGGCAGCGTATCGCCATTGGTAAGCTTGGCGTATTCCGATTCCTCGAAACCGTCCGTCGCCAGAATGAACACGGTCTCCGTCACCTCGCAATCCACCGCGCGGGACATGGTGTAGAGAAAGCCCAGAATGTCGCTTTGCGGATTGACCGTGATCTGGCCATTTTCCGCCAGTTGCGGCACTTTGGAGATGAGGGTTTCGACGAAAACCGCCGTGCGCTCGGCCGACTGGCGCGCCGTGATCTGCCGGTCCACGTCAAGCTCCTTCACCACCAATCCGTGAGCGGAGAAACTGCGGATCGACAGTTTGGCGCGCACGGGCAGGGCCTCGACAGCCTCGGCAATACGCTTGGCCACTTTCTCCGAGAACGACATATCCGTCACGAAGGGGCTGCCCGTGCTGACATCAATGCCGATCACCAGATGGAAGGGCGGGGGCGGCGTGCTCTGGGCCTGGGCGGATTGCGGGACTCCCGCAAGTGCGGCGGCCAGGAGCATGGCGAGGCCCAGCATGGAAAAGGGGCGCAAGAAGGGGTCGAGATTACGCAGATACGGCATCCTCAAGCTCTCCTAACGGCCGGAGCCGTTCCTCTTTCTGTGGGCTTACCAGTTGACGAGACCCAGAAAATCCTTGAACCCGGCCTGGCGCGCCCAGTTCTGCCATTGGGCCTGGAGATGGCGCGTCAGCACCGGGCTGTTCTGTCCCCGGCCGAGCCCCACCATCTGCAACTGGGTACAGCCTTCGTAGATGGGCCCCAGCGGATTCGGCAGAACGCCGGTGTCGTCCGTAATCGTCACATATTCGGAATCTTCCAGCCCGTCCGTGACGAGAATAAGACGCGTGTCGCGGCTGCAATCCACCGCGCCCGCGATGCCTTCCAGGAAGGCGACGATGTTGGAATCCGTGTGCGGCTGGATCTTCCCGCCCGCCATGATCTCCGGCATTTTCTCGACGATCTGGTTGACGAGATCGCCGACCTGGCCCGGCGAGGCATTGGCGGAAATGTCCCGGTCCTGCTGCAGGCTGGCGGGGGATTCGCCGTAATCGCCGAAGCTGCGGATGCTGACGCGCGAGCGGATGGCCAAGGACGACACCAGCTTGCGCAGCCGTTCGCCGGCGCGGTCGGCGAAGCCGGCATCGCTGACGAGCGGATTGCCGTCGGAGATGTCGAGGCCGATGATGATGTGGGTGCCGTCGCCTTCCGGCCCTTCGACCGTCTGATAAGCGAAAGTCGCCGCGTAATAGATGACGCCGATCAGGATAAGTGCGGCCAGCAAAAAGCCGAGGGTTGACAAAATCACGAGGATCCAGCGGGTCGGGGTCATCACAATGGCTTTGGCTGGCGTGGTTTCTTGTTTGGACACGTCGCGTCACCCCCCTGATAAATGCAAGGCGTCTATCCTCGTGGCTCCGCCCGAAGGCGGTTCCGACGGAGGATTACCGGGTCGCGACCATGCATCCCAAGACGCGGCCGATCCTCCGCCTACCAGTTGTTCAGGCCCCGGAACCGTTCGAAGCCCGCTTCGTTCGCCCAGCGCTGCCATTCCCGGCGCAGCCGCGATGTGGTGGTGACACTGCCGCGCCCCTGGCCGATGCCGAGGATCAGAAGTTCATGGCATCCGGCGAAAAGGCCGTCGGGCGCCGGCGGCAGGCGGCCGTCCGCGCGGTTCAGCTTGGCGAGTTCGGAATCCTCGATGGCGTCCGTGGCCAGAATGATCGTCGTCTTGTAGTCGTCGCAATCGACGATCTGGGCCATGTTGTAAAGGAAGGACAAAATATTGGTGAAGTCCTGGGCCTGGATGCGGCCGCGCCGGATGGCGCCGGGCGTGTCGCTGATGGCCGTTTCGAGGGACGCGGCGACGCGGTCGGCCGGCAGGCTGGTGCGGATCACATAGTTGCGGCCCAGGGAATTGGCCGCAGCCAGATCGACCCCGAAAGTGCGCAAAGTGATGCGCGAGCGGATCGGCAGGGTCTCGATCTCGTCGCCCACGAAGCGGGCGACCTTGGTGGCGAAATTGTCGTCCATGATGAGCGGATTGCTCTTAGACAGGTCGAGCCCGATGATG
This sequence comes from uncultured Alphaproteobacteria bacterium, assembly GCA_964612085.1. GTDB lineage: Bacteria > Pseudomonadota > Alphaproteobacteria > JAJFIK01 > JAJFIK01 > CAZTCJ01. Next base: position 3,557 of record CAZTCJ010000060.1, on the reverse strand, counting down.
ACGTGTTCGATGTCGTCCGTCGGGTTCAGCTTGCGCGGGCTGAACAGCTCGAACAGCCAGTCGAACCAGCCGCCGCCCGACCCGGACGATTGGCCCACGATGGGCGCGGCCGGCACATCCGGCAACGGCGTGGCGTTGGATACGCCCATGGGCGCCAGCATCAGCGCCGTCCCCAGGACGAGACCGAAGACCATGGCGCTCAAGCGGGCCGCAGCTCCTTTGATCCCGAAGCCGTTGGTCCAAGAGCCGGCGCGCTCGGCTGCGGCTTCTTTGCGCTGTCCGTTTTGATCGTGCACTGCCGCCGTCATGACCCCCTCGTCCCTGTCTGAAGCGTGCGACCTGCTTCTCTCGTAAGGCATGAATACCTGGCGCAGTATATCCACAGCCCATCTGTCCCGCCATCCCCCGCATGAACCGCCGCGGCCAGTCTAAGCGCCGCGGCGGTTTGGGGGATAAGAGCCCGACGCTTAGTTGGGACGGGTCCCGTCCGGATCGTGGCCGTTGGCCCGGGGCGGAGGCGCGTAGTCTTCCATTTCCGCTTCCCGCGCGGCCCGGCGGCGTTCCCGCTCGATCTGGCGTTCTTCGCGACGCTCGCGGATCCGGTCTTCTTTTTCCTCGTCCCGGTCGTCCTCGTAGAACTCTTCTTCGGTCTCGGCGACCAGCATGCCCTGCTGGCTTTCGATATAGGCCTGGGCTTCGGGGATCACCGTGTGGAGCTGTTGCTCCAGCTCTTCGATACCCTGGGTGCTGCCGGCCTCGCCACCGCCGCCGCCGAAGCGGAAGCGGCTGGTGCCCGGCCCTTCGCGCAGGCCGAAAATATAGCCGGTCTCGAAGGCGGCCAGGCTGCCCTTGAGTAGGTGCTGGCGGGCGTTCTCCGAAGTCAGCCACTGGCGCGCGCGCTGGGCCCGTTTCAGACGCAACAGCATGTCCCTGCGGTTCATGATGGATCTGTTCGTGTAGTAATATTCATTATCCATCCGTCCGAAGAGACCGCCCATGGCCCGCATGAAGATGTGGAGTACCATGGCGGCCACCGCCGTCACGGTCACGAACAGGAAGCCCAGCGCCGCATACCACAGCAGGGTGCGGTTGCTTTCCAGCCAGGCCAGGGCGCCCGAGCGGTCCTCGTCCACTGGGGCGGTCTGCGCGGGCTGGTCGGCCTCGATGCCCAGTTCCTCCAGCAGCGCACGGTCCTGGATCGAGGCGCCCGGATCAGTGGGCACGCTGCGCGAGGCGTTCAGCAGCCCCAGGCTCAGCAGGAACAGCAGCGAGATGATGAAGATGACGACGGTGAAGATCCGGCGCCCTCTGCGGTCCAGACTCTGAAAGAAGAAATGGAAGGCAAGGGCGGCCACCACCACCTGCAGCGCCTTGATGATGATCGAGCCGACAAAGGCTTCCGGCACTTCACCGAATTCATTGGCATATTCGCGGGACCAGAATTCCGAGACCACGGCATAGTCAACCGCGAGCACCGCCACAAATACGATAAACGAAAAGACCGCCGCGACGATGAGCATGATGTTGTGAGAAAAACGGGCATCATGGGCGCGACGGTGCAGGTCGCGCATTTCGCCTTCGATCACGCGCAGCTTGGCATTGAAATATTCATTCCACCGATCAATACGGCCGGTCAGCAGCGGCGTGGTGATGGGCACCTTCCTGCCGCCCAGATAGCGACCGTCCTCTTCGGCGTTCGCCATCTTGACCAGATCGTCGGAGCCGCCCTTCTCGGCGGCCGTGTGATTGAAGCCGTATGGTATTTTCCGCGCCGTGAATTCGTCGAACACGTCGCCGAACGGATTATGTGTCACCATCGCCTCGACCCTCTCCTGACTGTGTCAAAGGGCCCAGTTCGCTCTTGTGAAGGTTGCGCTCCTTCTTCCTACGCAGCGAATCAATTACGATTAGGCCATCTTAACGTTACTGACGATATTTCAGAATTTCAACAAATTTGGGCTTTTTTAAGGTTAAAAAAGTTCGAAAAGGCGCGGGGGCGACAATTGCCGTGACTATAATTGCCTCTTGCATCATAAGTTAAACACGCGGTTCACTTTGTAACCGGTGTTCGCAACTCGAATTGTATTGATGAGGGTGGCAAAAAGATTTGATGCAGCCGAACTATACCTTGTTTTTGCTGTCCGGCCGGTCCGCGTTCCCCGATTTCGTTTTGCTCCCATCTCTCAAGGAGCTGCCAACCGCCCTCCAAATCTCTTAGCCTGCGAGTCAATCTCAAATCCTCGCCCTTAGGCTGTCAAGCAAAACCATGGTGACAGTCCGGTTTCTGACGACCAGGGTTACCGAAGACACACCGTTACCACGCGCCGGACGGTTGCGTTCCGGGCTCAAGAAGCGTCAAACGCGCATGACCGGCCGCAATCATTCGAAGGCGGAGTTTACACGGTTAAAGTGTCCGCGATTACAAAATGACTGCGGCCGTTTGACAGGGACGCGCGTCCGCTCTGTGGATAAAACGGGGCGTCAGGCCCGCTCGTCCAGCAGATCGACGATGTCGCGCATGATTTCGGTGAGCTGATAGTCCTTGGGCGTATAGATCCGGGCGACGCCGAAGCTTTTCAGGCGCTCTTCGTCCGCTTCCGGGATGATGCCGCCGACCACCACGGGCACATCGCTCAGACCCTGGCTGCGCATGCGTTCCATCACGTCTTCCACAAGCGGCACATGGGAGCCCGAGAGGATCGACAGGCCCACCACATGGACCCCTTCTTCGAGCGCGGCGTTGACGATCTGGGCGGGCGTCAGGCGGATGCCTTCATAGACCACTTCCATGCCCACATCCCGGGCGCGCACGGCAATCTGTTCCGCGCCGCTGGAGTGGCCGTCGAGGCCGGGCTTGCCCACCAGGAATTTGAGCCGGCGGCCGAGCGCCTTGGAGACCCGGTCCACATCCGTGCGCACGGCGGCGATATCGCCTGACTGATCGACCGGGCCGGAGCGGGCCACGCCGGTGGGCGCCCGGTATTCGCCGAAGATCTCGCGTAAGGTCCCGGCCCATTCGCCGGTGGTGACGCCTGCTTTGGCGGCGGCGATCGACGGCGGCATGATGTTACCGCCTTCCTGGGCTGCCCGGCGCAAGTCGGCCAAAGCCGCCTCCACGGCTTTGGCGTCGCGGGCGGAGCGCCATTCTTGAAGGCGCGCGATCTGCCCTGCTTCGATATCGTCGGAGACCTTGAGGATCTGTCCCTCGGGGTTGCCTGCCGACAGAGGCGAAGGCGCGCTTTCGCCAAACGCGTTGACACCCACCACGGTCATGTCGCCGGATTCGATGGCGCGCACCCGGCGGGTGTTGGAGTCCACGAGTTGGCGTTTCATGTAAGCGGTCTCGACCGCGTTCACGGCGCCGCCCATCTCGTCGATGCGCTGAAACTCCGCACGCGCCGCATTGGCAAGCGCTTCCGTCTTGCTCTCGACCACATGGCTGCCGTTGAAAATATCGGCATACTCCAAAAGATCGGTCTCGAAGGCGAGGATCTGCTGCATACGGAGCGACCATTGCTGGTCCCAGGGCCGGGGCAGCCCCAGCGCCTCGTTCCAGG
>CAZTCJ010000059.1:0-24957 GCA_964612085.1 uncultured Alphaproteobacteria bacterium | reverse complement strand
GGGAGTGAGGGGCCACCCCAATCGATCCAGTGGATCGATTGGGGACCCCGAACGCTGGCCAGGCAATCAAACGAAAAGACATCAAGGCCTCCGGAAGGCGGTGACGGAGGCCAGCACCTGCTCGGCGTCTTCGATCCGGACACTGACGTCGATCTGGCGGAGATCGGCGCCAGGCGTGCGCGTGACGATCTGCTCCCACACCCAATTCTGTCCGGCCATTGCCTCTTCGCCGCTTTCCGTGCCCAGATCGGGCGGTATTTCGAGGAGCAGCAGCTCGGCGATCCGGTTCTCGGCGACGATCTGCGCGATGGCCTTGTCCTGCAGGCTGCTGGCGGTGCGGGTGTTTTCCGTCTGCAGATTGAGATGGGCGAGCACGGCAATGGAGAACACCGCCAGGGCGACCAGCACTTCGATGAGCGTAAAGCCGTCAGAAGCTGTTGTCGGCCGTAACCGCAATGGTTCCCGTTGCATCGCCAGACACCACATATCTGCTGCCGTCCCGCTCCAACGCAATCCGGAACGGCGTCACAAGCCCTGTCGGATCGAAACGGATGTCGGGCAGACCGGCTTCCCGCGCCCTGGCCTCCCGGCTTTCCTGATCCCGGACCCGGCCCCCGATCCCGTCCGCCCCCAGACGATAGGCGCTCTGCTCGATCACAATCTGGGTGCCGTCATACCAGGGCGACGCATCCAAACTCTTCGTACCCTCGATCACGGCCCAGTCGCCCCGGCGCGTCAGCCGGACGAACTCATAGCCCTCCGGCCCGACGCGAACGCCCAAAGCCAGGCCTGATAGGATCGTCTCCTGACTGGCCCGGTCGAGCGCCGCCGCGAACCGGTCCGCCTCGTCCGGCAGGCCCTCGCCCGATCCCGGCAGCGTGAGGATGACGGCGGAGGCCACGAGCCCCATGATGACCAAAACCACCATGAGCTCGACCAGCGAAAAGCCGGAGGATTTCCTCCGGGCTTTACTCCGCTTTCCAATTGCCGATATCGGCATCGAGACCCTCGCCGCCTTCACGGCCATCCGCACCCAGAGAATAAATATCGAACGTGCCGTACTCGCCGGGGTAAATGTAGAGATACGGATTGCCCCAGGGGTCGTCCGGCAGGCGCTTGATATAGCCGCCGTCGCGGTAGCGCTCGGGCCGGTTCAGATCACCCGGCGGCGTCATCAACGCCTCAAGCCCGTTCTCCACGCTCGGATAACTCAGCGTATCGAGCTTGTACATCTCGACCGCCTGTTCCAGCAGACGGATATCGGTGACGGCCTTCTCGGCCATGGCCCGGTCCTGGCTCGGCAGCACGTTGAGCGCCACCACGGTGGCCAGAATGCCCAGAATGACGATCACCACCATCAGTTCGACAAGCGAGAAACCCTCTTGTTTCTTGCGCGCGGCCAGATGCCGATAGGTTTTCATCTTTACACTCCTCTTTCCGGCGCGTCAGCCCGACAGCGCCGCCGTATTGAATTGCAGAATGGGCAGCAAGATGGCCAGCACGATCGTGGCCACCACCACACCCATCACGATAATGATCAACGGCTCGAGCAGGCTCAAAGCGGTCGAGGTCATGGCCTCGAATTCCGATTCCAGATAATCTGCCGCCTTCTCCAGCATGCTGTCGAGGGTGCCGCTTTTCTCGCCCATGGCCGCCATATAGATCACCAGCGGCGGAAACGCCTTGGTATTGCGCAAAGCGCTCGACAGGGACGCGCCTTCGCGCACATGGGTCACGGCCTCGCCGATAGCATCCTGCATGATGGTGTTGCGCACCGTGCCGCGCGCGGCCTGCAGGCCCTCCAGGATCGGCGTGCCGCTGGAGACGAGCGCGCTCAAGGTGCGGGCGAGCCGGGCGGCCTGCAACTCGCGCATCAGCTTGCCGATCACGGGGATGCGCAACAACACCCGGTCCACCGTGCGCCGGAAGGCCGGCAGGCGCAGGGCCCGGCTGAACACGATGATCCCGCCAAGGGCCACGGCCAACCCGATCAGGCCGTAATTACGCACCGCGTCGGACAGCGCGATCACGATCTGTGTCAGGAGCGGCAGCTCCCGGCCCAGACTGTCGAACTGCTCCACCACTTTCGGCACCACGAAGGCCATCAGCAACGCGACGATGCCGATGGCGGTCAGGCCCAGAAAGGCCGGATAGGTGAGCGCGGTCATCACCTTGCCGCGCATCTTCTGGGACCGTTCCAAATGATCCGCCAGGCGCTCCAGCACGGGCCCGAGGGTGCCCGAACTTTCCCCCGCCGCCACCATGGAGCGGTAGAGCGGATCGAACGCCTTGCCCTGCTGGCCCATGGCCTGGCTCAGGCGCAGGCCTTCGGTCACGCCCGAGCGCACCGAAAACAGGGTCTTGCGCACGGACGGTTTATCCGCCTGCAGAGCGATGGCCTGGAGCGATTCCTCGATGGGGGCGGCCGCGTTCACCAGGGTGGCGAGCTGGCGCGTGACCAGCGCCACGTCGCGGGGCGGCATGGAGCCGCCGAGCTTGGGTAGGAAACTCTTGGTTTGGGTGTCCGTCTTGGCGGCGGCGGCCGTTTCCAGCTTGATGGGCACCAGCCGTTTGGCGCGCAGCTCCCGGCGGGCGAGCCGGGCCGTATCGGCGGAGATCACACCGCGCTTGCGCCGGCCTTCCCCGTCAAGCGCTTCATATTCATATGCCGCCATGGTCCTCTCCGTCGTGGCGGCAGACCACCATCACTTCCTCCAGGGACGTGACGCCGTTCAGCACATGGCGGAAGCCGGCCTGGGCCAGGGTATCGGCGTTGCGGAACGCTGTTTCGACCATGTCGGCTTCGCGTGCATCGTCATGGATCATGCGGCGCAAGGCGTCGTCCACGGTCACCAGCTCATAAAGGCCGAGCCGCCCGCCATAGCCCGTGTACTTGCAGCGCTCGCAGCCGCCGGGCCGATAGATCGTGACCGGAGCATCCCCTTCCACGCCCAGCAGGGCGCGCTCGGCCGCGCTCGCCTCCACCGGCACTTTGCAGTCCGGACACAGACGGCGCACCAAGCGCTGGGCCAGGATGGCCTTGACGGTGGACGCCAGCAGAAAGGCTTCGACGCCCATGTCGCGCAGGCGGGTAATGGCGCTCACCGCATCGTTGGTGTGCACCGTGGACAGCACCAAGTGGCCGGTCAGGCTCGCCTGAACGGCGATCTGCGCGGTTTCCACATCGCGGATCTCGCCCACCATCACAACATCCGGATCTTGACGGAGGATCGCGCGCAGGCCAGCGGCGAAGGTCATGCCCACTTTGGAATTAACCTGGGTCTGGCCGACCCCTTCCACGGCATATTCGACCGGATCCTCCACAGTCAGAATATTCCGGGTCTGATCGTTGAGCTGCTTCAGGCCCGCATAGAGCGTGGTGGTCTTGCCCGAGCCGGTCGGGCCGGTGACGAGGATAATGCCGTTGGGCTCGGATAGCGCCTTGCGGAACCGCCCCAGCGTCTGCGCCCCCATGCCGAGCTGGTCCAGATCGAAATGGGCCTGGTCCTTGTCGAGCAGACGCATCACCACCCGCTCGCCATGGCGCGACGGCAGGGTGGAGACCCGGATATCGAGGCTTTTGCCGCCGATGGTCAGCGACATGCGCCCATCCTGGGGCACGCGCTTCTCGGCGATATCGAGACGCGCCATCACCTTGATGCGCGACACGAGCACATTGGACAGCTTCGAGGGCAGCGACAGGATCTCCTGAAGCACGCCATCGACGCGCAAGCGCACCGACAGGCGCGTCTCATAGGGTTCCACATGGATATCGGACGCGCGGTATTTCACCGCTTCGCCGATCAGCCCGTTGATCAGGCGGATCACCGGCGCGTCGTCATCCGTATCGAGAAGATCGGCCGTTTTCGGCATGTCCTCGATCAGGCTCGTCAGGTCGTCGCCCGACTGAATATCGTCGGCGATCTCGGCCGAGGCCAGCCCATCGACCGCGTAGATCTCCGACAGGTGCTGATCGAACTCGGACGCGCTCAGTTCCCGGATGGTAAAGGCGCGCCCGACCGCCCGGCGCGCTTCCAAGAGCGACAAGGGCTTGGCGCCCGCGCGCATGCCGATCACGGAGTCCGCGCCATTGTCCAGAAGCACGAGACCGTGCTCCTTGGCGAAACTGTAGTTGAAAACCGGATCGAACGTGGCCTTCATGGCTTGCCCTCGGGCTCCACGCCTTGCGTGTCAGCGGTTGCCCGCCTCGTAATTGTGAAGCGTCTCGGCCATGAACTGGTCGATGGTGGTATCGCCGATCGCACCGAATTCAGCCTGCGCGTCCCGCATGATCCCCTGGCTGTGCTGTACTGCGGCAGCCATGTCTTCGCGCGTGCGCACGATGGTCGGGCGCAGGAAGACCATCAAATTCGTTTTGGACTTGGAGCGCGCCTTGGAACGGAACAGGCTGCCGAGTACCGGCACATCGCCCAGGAACGGCACCTTGTCCACCTGGATCTGTTCATCCCGCTGAATAAGGCCGCCCAGAACGATGATCTCGCCATCGTCAGCCAGCGCGCTCGTCTTCAGCTCCCGCTTGTTCAAAATCAGTTCCGAGGAATTCGCCGTGACCGGGCCCAGAATGCTGGAGACCTCCTGGCGGATCTCGAGCCTGATACCGTCCTGGGTGATCTGGGGCGTGACATCGAGCTGGATGCCCACATCCTGGCGTTCCACCGTGCGGAACGGATTCTGGAAATTGTCGCCGATCACCTCGCCCGTGGTGATGGGAATCTCCTGACCCACCATGATGGATGCCGGTTCGTTGTCGATGGTGGTGATATGGGGCGTGGACAGAACATTCGATTCCGTGTCCTGCTGCAGTGCATTGAGGATCACGCCAAAGATCGTGCCGTCGCCGGTCTGCCCGGCAACCCCGCCGAGAAAGCCGGAGACGCCCAGAAGCGAGTCGATGGCCGCCTGCTGAAGCTGGGACACCAGTTCCTCGTCGTCGCTGTCGCTCGTCGCCACCACGGCGCCGGTCGCGGCCAGGATATTCGGCGCGCTGTTGGAGAAATTGGTCGCCGTGAACGGGATCTTGCTGTCGCCGTCGCCGCCGGACAGGATGTATTGCAGGCCCAGTTCCCTGGCCGCCGCATCGGACACTTCGACCACGATGGCCTCGACCACCACCTGGGAGCGGCGCACATCGAGCTGGGACACCACGGAGGTCATGATCGCCTGCATCTCCGCATCCGCGTTGATGACCAGCGCGTTGGTCCCTTTGTGGAAGCCGATATGCACCTTGGCGTCCGGCGAGATCGCGGCCTTGGCATCCTCGCCCTTGGCCTTGACAATGGAGGCGCTGACTTCCTGAAGCAGCGGCACCAGATCCTCCGCCTCCGCATATTTCAGCGGGATCACCCGCACATCCCGCTTGCGCGTGACATTGCCAGCGTCCAGTTCCTCGACGAAAGACACCATGCGCTTGACCGCCGGCGCCTCGCCCTTCAGCACCACCGTGTTGGTGCCTTCGATCGCCACGGCGGAAATCCCGAGGGACGCACCGTCCTCGCCGGGCTGCTTTTCGGCCAAAGACGAAATGATCCGCGCCATTTCCACCGCGGGCGTATTGGCGAGGCCCACCGCTTTCAGAATGGACGTGTCCTTATCGATATCGCCGATCACCTGGCGGATGCGGTTCATGTTCGAAGCGTAATCGACCACCACCACGACATCGCTCGCCCGGTGGGAAACGACGCGTCCGTCGGAATTCACGACGGCTTTCAGCATGTTCTGAATCGTCAGCCCATCGACATAATTGAGCTTGAAGACTTCCGTGACGAACCGGTCGCCGCTCAGCTTTTCGCCGATGGGACTCGCATCCTGAACCGCCGCCTCGTTCGGCAGGATCTTGTAGGCGCCGCTCGGCATGGAGACCACGGAATATCCGTTCACCCGCAAGGTTGCCAGAAACACCTCGAACAGGCTGTCGCCATTGATCCGCGTGTTGGAGATGACCGTCACCTTGCCCTGGACGCGCGGGTCCACGATGAAGGTCTTGCTCGTCAGCATGGAAACATCGTCGATGAAGGCGCGGATGTCGGCATCGCGGTAATTGAGCAACTGCTCTTCCGCATGGGCCGGATGCGGACCGGACACCGGCGCAAGCGCGCTCAGCCCCAAGACAAGCGCCAGAGCGGTCGTCCTCAGCCCGTTGCGAATCGCGTTGCGCGTCGTCATGGCATCAGCTCGTTCATCTGAACCGTCAGCGTCTGTTGCTGACCTTTGCGTTCAATCAGCAAAAACACGCGGCTTGTGTCCTCAAGCCGTTCGGCCAGCACCTCCAGCTTCTGCAAGCTGTTGAGCCGCATACCATTGACCGCCAAGAGGACATCCCCCGTTTCAACCCCCACTTTGCGCGCCAGTGTAGCATCGCCGGCCCCCTGGATATACAGCCCGTTCACACCATTTTCGCCAATGCGCGGCTTAAGATTGAAGCTTTGAATCAGCGCCATGGCGTCGCCGGCCTCGAAGGCCGAAGCGCGCGGTCCAGCGGCCGCTTGCGGACGGGCTGACGCCGGGTTTTGGCCTGCCGGTGTTGAGCGTGCCTGTGTTGGGCGCGCTGTCTGCGCCGGGGATGTGCCGGCGTTTTTTTGAAGGGCTGGCGTCTCCTGGGCGGCGGCCGCCTTGCGGACCGCGCCTTTTCGCGCCTCGTCCAGCAGCAAGCTTTCGTAAGCCCCGTTGCGCTCCAGCACCACCCGGTCCGGATAGACCGCCGCCAGGGTCACGCCCGGCAGGACCGCTTGGCCGACCCAGAACGCCCCTTGCTTGTGATCGGGTGTGCGGATGATGGCGCTGGCATGGGTCGGGTCCACATCGTCCCGGATGCCGTAGAGTTTCAGGTCCAGCATGGTTTCCGGCGCCGCCTGGGCGACCGCCGCCGCTGGCGCGGACGATCCAGCCTCGCCCCTGTGAAAGGGATCGAACGACAGGCGGGCGATGGAGTCGGCTGGTCCGGCCGCCGTTACAGGGCCGCGGCCCGACGGCACCGCGCGTCCCAGATCGAGGGGGGTGGCCCATGTCCAGATCAGAAGCGCGCAGCCATAGGCCAGGACCACGATCAGGGCGGCCTCCGCCAGGCCCGTCCACAGGGCGGCAGGCTGACGAGACAGGGTGCGCAGGGCTGCCCTGACAGGTTGTGCATCCACAATCGCCGCTTTCACCACGATCCGTCCATTGCCCCAGCGGCCCCCGCAGGCCTCGTTTCGGTGTCGTGCCGCCCTGTGGCGGCTTCGGCTCTTGCCGGTCCGGCGCGCGCAGCCGCGAGAGCCATGGCCCGCGCAGCGGTTAAACCATCCGCCAGACCGGAAAAGAGCCGCGCGATGTCGTTATGCACCGCACGGCTCTCAAACTTTAGCATCAAGCGCCCCTTCGGTCAGGCGCGCTTGAGCGGTATCGGGCGATCAGTACCGCGCCGTGACGCCGACCGAGAAGGTCCGGCCCAGGTCGTACTGTTCGATGGTGATGCCACCCTGTTCGAGAACATAGTCATCGTCCAGGAGGTTCCGCGCTTCGAAGCTGAGCTCGTAGGTGCCGCCGAAGAAGCCCGCGATCTCCTTGGAGTAGACCACATCGAGGAGCGCCGGCGGCCGTTCGAAGGTCTCAGGCAGACCCAGCACACCCACCGTTTCGACCCGTTCGCCCGTGAAGTTGAACAGGATCGCACCACGCTCGCCGCGATCGAAGTCCTGGAAGCCGAACTGAACGTTCGCCAGGATGTCCGACTGACCTTGAAGCTCACGGGTCTCATTCGTGATGATGTTCAAGGGGTCGAACGCGATCGTGGTTTCGGAGTCGATGTAGGTGAAGTTGGCGTTGATGTAGAACTCGCGGCTGCCGAGGAAGTCAAAGCCGAACCAGTCCTGGAAGTTCAGGTTTTTCTGGATCTCCGCCTCGACACCGATGAGTTCGGCCTCGGTACCGTTCCGGAAGGAGCGGCGCACCTCGTTACCGAAGGGCGTGAAGGTCAGCTCGATCGGATTGTCGATCTGCTTGTAGAACACGCCCACCGTCACGAATTCCCGGGCCGCGAAATACCATTCCCACCGGATATCGTAGTTATCCACTTCCGCGATATTCAGGAAGGGGAAACCTTCAATTTCCACGTCCCGGTCGGGATCGAGGAACGGCGAGGTGGACAGTTCACGCAGGGTCGGACGGTTGATGGTCTGACTGAAGCCGGCCCGAATCTGGTTGTTCGGCAGGAACTCCCAGGTGGCGGTCACGGCGGGCAGCAGGAACTCGCCCCGCAGAGTCACCGGGATCGCATCGCCATTGGCGAACGCCACCGTGGCGCCGGACGCGTCCGGACCGCGGCAGACGGGCGGCAAGGCACCGCCACCGAAGAAGTCACCACAGATCAGGTCGGTCCGGGCAAAGCTGGTGGTGTTCTGCTCGGAGTCTTCATAACGGAAGCCCGCCGCGATCCGCAGGGTTTGCGTCAGCTGCGCATCGAAACCGGCATAGAACTGAACGTTCTCGAAATCCGCCAGGAAGGCGTCCGACGGCACCGTGTTGTCCTGCAACACATAACCGTTCGGGTCCACATTGATCCGGCCAAAGATGATTTCGGGGATCTGTTCGCGGACCGGGATGAGCTGAACGGCACTCACACCCGGCGCCGGCGCGAAGAGGAAGCGGCGAAGCTCGGAAGCCCGCTCCGATTCTTCGTAAGCGGCACCGAATTTCAGCTCCACATCGATATCCCAGATCGACACCGGCTGCTTGATATCGATCCCGACTTGCCAGTTCTCGTCCTCGAGCGAGGCATAGGTGGTCTGGTTCGATTCCAGGATCCGGCTGTCGAGACGGAACACACCGTCCGGCTCCTGCTCGTACAGGAAGTCCTTCCGGTTTCTAACGTCCCGCTTGGCTTCCGAGTAGGAACCGCGCCAGTTGATGTTGGTCTCGCCGAAATTGTCCCAGACATTGGAGAGGATCGGCAGATAGTGATCGCCCGTGATCTGGTTCGACCAGGTCTGACGCTCGATCCAGTCGAGGCGGCCGTCTTGCAGGATCTGGCCCTGGTCCTCTTCAAAACCGGTCTGAAGCAGGGCTTCTTTCGTGGTTTTGCGCAGGATCAGCGAGGTGACCTTGATCTCGTTGTTGTTGTCGATGTTGAGACCGACGGACGCCAACGCATTCAGGTCGATGGACTGGACCGTTTCGAAGAAGCCGCATTCGAAGGGGCTTTCGTCACAGCCCTGGCCCGTGGACGAGAAGTCGTCCTGGATCTCGAACCCTTGGTCCGTGGTCCGAATATCCCGGCGAAGACCGTCTTTGGTGAACCAAGAGTTTCCGTAGTCGGCCACGAGGACGAAGCCGAGAGCCGATTCGCCGCCCAGTTCCCAACGGTTGCCGTAGGCCGCATTGAACGACAGATCCGGCGGGATCGAGTCGTCTTCCTGGACCGACCAGACATTGGGCAGGGATTCACCCGCGATTTCCCGCTCCCCAGGACTCAGAGTGTTGAGATTCCGGGGGATGGTTCCGCTCGGGAAGGTGCGGAAATCGTCGATATCGTTGGTACCGGTCCAGTCGAAATCGCTGCCGGCATAGGTAAAGCCCCGGTCGAAGGAGGTCACCGTGTTGTAGCCGAACGACGCGCCGATTTCGAAGAACTCTTCGTTCGGCACGCCGACGGTGCGCAACTCCAGAAGACCGCCGCCGAAATCGAGACCGAATTCGGGCGAGAAGGTTTTCTGGACGAGCACCCCTTCCAGAATGCTGGTCGGGAAGATATCCAGCGGAACGACATTGCGCAGCGGTTCGTTACTGGGCAGCGGCGATCCGTTCAGTGTGGCACGCGAGTAGCGTTCGTTCAGGCCCCGGACGATCACGAAGCGGCCTTCGTCCAGGCTGAGACCGGTCAAACGCTGCAAAGCGTTGGCAATGTCGGAGTCTTGAGTCCGGGCAAGAGCCTCGGCATCAAGAATGTTGGAAATTTCAGAAGTGTCCCGTTTTTCGTCCGGCACAAATTGACCCAGGATCGTGATGGTCTCGTCGCTTTGCGCGGTCGGACCCTCGTCTTGGGCGAGGACGAAACGGGGCATCATGATCGCTGTGGAGGCGAGCAGAGCCCCTGTCAGCGTCAGTCGGATCGGTTTCATCGGCAACTGCCCCCCAAAAGGAATGTCATGGCTCAGGCTATGATCCCGCGGCGGCCAACGGACCGCCGCGGGACCGAGTTAGGTCTTACTCGTCAAGCCAGACGGTCCAGCCCTGAGTGAAGTCATTCTCCGCATTCGGAACAGCACCGATGAAGTCCACCGCGGTGAAGAACGGATCCACACCGGACGGATCGGTCGCAGCAACCGCCGCCTCAGCAGCACCGTTGATGTAGGCCCGCTGAGCCGAGGCACCGGCCCGCGCCGTCAGGGACGGAGCACCAACCACGTTGCCGCGGCCGAGCAGGAAACCCGCCAGATCGTTAGCGATGTCATCGTCTTCCTGTTCGATGGCGTCCGACGGCGTGACATTGCCGATCAGGAAGCTGTCCACCGTCAGGGCGCCGGCGGCGACCTGGGCGTAGGTGGCACTGTCATCGATGTCGAAGCTGGCATCCACGAAGTTGGAGATGACCGTGTTCCAGTAGTTACCGGCCGTACCCCGGCGGAGCACGATACCCGTGTCGCCGATGCCCGGAGCGGCACCCTGGAAGGTCATGTTGGTCATCTGCGGTGCCGCACGGGGCAGGGCGTCGTTGTCCTGCTCCAGATTGTCCGCTTCGATACCACGGTCACCGCCTTCCGGATGGAACGGGTTCTGAACGACGATCGCGTTCTGCACCTTGCCGGTCCAGCCTTGGGTCCAGTCGATGCTGTCGTCGCCAGCGCCGGTCACAACCAGATTGCGGGCATTCGTCGTGCCACCGAAGAACTCGATGCCGTCGTCGAAGCCGTTGTGGATCTGGATGTTTTCCAGCTCCGTGCCCGAACCGGTGCCTTGCAGGGCCAGACCGTTCAGCTCGTCATCGGCCGTGGTCCGGTTACCGGCGAAGAGGATGCGGGCGAAGCGGATAGAGCCGCTGTCGTCCGTGTTATCCACGCCACCGTAAAGGCCGGAGTCGCCCTCGCCTTCGGCTTCCGCACCGACGTTCAGCACGGCGCGGCCGTTCATCACGATGCCGCCCCAGAGCTGGGTCGCCGTGTCCAGGTCCTGCTGATCCGGCGTGCCGCCCGTGAAAGTCACCGGCGCCGTGGCCGTGCCGTTCACGAAGAGCTGCGACCCGCGGCTCACCACCAGGAAGGAGGTGTTGCCGGCCGTGCCGCCCTGCAGACCCGTGACCGTCACACCGGCGTCGATGCGCATGGTCGCGGGCTGGGCGCCCGGACGCGGAGCCGCCGGATCGCCACCAGCGTCAACGCCGATGAAGACCGGACCGTCGAGGAAGTAGTCGAGGCCAGCCACCAGACGCACATCTTCGGAGATGGTGCCTTCCAGTGTGCAGGTGCCGTCGCCATTGTCGGTCACGCCATTGGCATCCGGGCAGCTCGGCGCCGGATTGAGCAGGAAGCTCCAACCTTGCGTGAAGTTGGTGGCGTCGTCATTGACCGCACCGATGAAATCGACGCTGTCGAAGAAACCATCGACCGTGGAGACGTCAACCGCCGTCACCGCCTGCTCGGCACCACCATTGATGAAGCCGTTGAGCGACGGAGCCGTGATGACGTTATTCGGATCGCTGGCGATGAAACCGGCCAGATCGTTGGCAATGTCATCGTCTTCCGTCGCCAGAGGACCATCAGCCGGCGTCACATTGCCGATCAGGAAGCTGTTGATGGTCAGATTGCCGGCGGCGACCTGCGCATAGGTGGCGCTGTTGTCGATGTCGAGGCTGGCATCCGGGAAGTTGGAGATGACTGTATTCCAGTAGTTACCGGCCGTACCACGGCGCAGAACAATACCTGTGTCACCCACGCCCGGCGCGGCACCGACAAAGGTCATATTGGCCATTTGCGGCGCAGAGCGGGGCAGAGCGTCGTTGTCCTGCTCAAGGTTGTCGGCCTCGATGCCGCGGTCGGCACCTTCCGGATTGTTCGGGTTTTGAATGACGATCGCGAACTGGACCTGACCGCGCCAGCCTTGCGTCCAGTCAAGCGAGTCATCGCCCGCACCGGTGGCCACAATGCCTTTGGCGTTGGTCGTGCCGCCGAACCATTCGAAACCATCGTCCTGGGCGTTATGCACCTGGACGTTCTCGACGATCGTGCTGGAGCCCGTGCCCTGGAAGGCCAGACCGTTCAGCTCGTCATCGGCGTTCACGCGGTTACCGGCGTACCGGATCTGCACGAAGCGCAGGGTGCCGCTGCCGTCGCTCTCGTCTTCACCGCCGTAAAGGCCGGAGTCGCCTTCGCCTTCAACTTCCAGGCCCACATTGAGCGGCGCCTGACCGTTGAGGACCACACCGCCCCATTCGGCCGTGAACGGATCTTCTGCAACATCGCCGCGGAAGATGTTGCGCTGGGTGCGGCCGAACGCGGCGGCGAAGCCCAGATCGTCAGCGGACGTGAACACGATGGGCTCAGTCGGCGTACCGTCGGCGATGATTTGCGAACCGCGAGACACGGTGATGAAGGAAACCTGGCTGCCGTCTTCCGGGCTCACACCGTAGATGAAGGTGCCCGGCTCAACAGTCAGAACCGCCGGATCGCCGCCGGCGAGGGTGCCGTCAGGACCGGTGTCCACACCGACGAACACAGCGCCGTCGAGGAAATAAATATTGTCGGACGTCAGAGTGATGTCTTCGGTGATCGTGCCGGACAGGGCGCAATGCGTGTCGCCCAGAACGGAGATCGGGTTGGTGCCCGCGGGGCAGTCGCCAGCCGAACCGGTACCACCATCGGTGCCGCCGTCCGTACCGCCATCGGTGCCACCATCCGTGCCACCATCGGTACCGCCGTCCGTGCCACCGCCATCGGTGCCCGGGTTCGGTCCACGATCACCGGCCGAGGCCAGATCGGTTTCGCTATCGCTACAGCCGGCAAGCGCAATCGCGGCCACCGTAGCAATCAGCATGCTCTTCCACTTCAGGTCCATTTGGCTCCCCCATCGGATTCCAAAAAAAAACTGTTTTTCAAGGGCCCTATGCCCACGCAGCGGGCCCTATGCCCACTTGGACGAAATTCGCCTTGAGACAAAACTCGCGACGAACCGCGTCCGTGGTCTTTCGGGAAGAGTCCGGCCAATGTTCCTGATCAGCCACTGCGCGGCCTTTATCTCGAAACGGAACACTGGGCCGGAGACGCACTCAGCCCCCGACAACCGCGGAAACCCTGCACGACTTTTGCGACAGTTTGATTACGGCACGTGCCGAATTGGGATTTTTCCCCACCGAAAGCGCTGACTGTTGCCGAGAAGAGACGCCGGGTCTGCACGCCGGGGCGTGGCGGCTGGAGGTGCCGCACGCGAAACAATCACAGCGATCAGAAAACCGCCGGTTTTGGCCCGGAACCCCCTGGAAACGCATCCGCAAACCCGGATGAGTCCGGCATGGCGCCGATGCCGCTCGCACTCTGATTGCTGGAACGCAGCGCTAACAACCAGTTGCAGGTGCGCATAATGCACACTCATGACCTGTCCGGCCGTGAAACAGAGAGGGAAACGCCGCCAATATACTCAAGAAGAGCATAACCGTCCGACCCCCGCCAGCCGATCGGCAGGGCTGTGCCGGTTCCGCACGTCACGGAACCGACGTGATCAGACTTACCGGTAAACCGCCCTTATTCGCTGCCCTGGCGAGCGGCCTGACGCGCCTCGTAATATTCGATCCGGGCTTGCGCCGCGAGAAAATCGGGCGCGATCCGCAACGCTTCCCGGAAATCGGCCAAAGCCGCTTCCTGATTGCCGCGAATCTCCTGAACCAAGCCGCGATTGAAGTAGGCGGCATGCAGCTCGCCGGTCTCCAGATCGATGGCCCGCTCATAGTCGGCCATGGCGGCGGGGAAATCCTTCCGGAAAAAGTAGCTGTTGCCCCGGTTCAGAAAGGCCGGCCCGAGCGCCGGATTGATGCCGATCGCCTGATTGAAATCCTCGATCGCGTCCGCGTAGCGCTTGGCGCGGTTGAACAGAATCCCCCGGTTCACATAGGTCGCGGCCGTATCCCGGCGGGACAGGGCGCCGTCGCGCAAGGCGTTGTTACAGGCCCTGACCGCCGCCGTGCCGTTGCCGAACCGTGCTTCCTCGTAACAGCGCTGCGCGTCGGAATTGCCGAAGATCAACGTCGCGGTATAGGCCGATGCGGGCACCATCGCGGCCACCGCGATCAGCATGACAACCAAACCCCTGAGCATTTCACACCCCCTTGTCATCCTGGGCACCCGCTCTCACGGAACACGGGCTTTGACCGTCAGTTAGCGCCCGCCATGGGCAAAAGTAAACGCCCCTCGGCTGACACCGGTCCTGGGGTACACTGGGATCCCATGGTTTTGCGACTCACCAATGCCCAAGCCAGACGGCTTTTGCTTGCCGAAACAGGCCTCAGCGCGCCCCTGTCCGGGCGTCCGTCGCCCGGGGATCTCCATGGGCTCGTGAAAAAGCTGGGTTTCGTGCAATTGGACAGCATTCAGACCGTGGCGCGCGCCCATCATCATATTCTGTGGTCGCGCTGTCAGGGCTACCGGGAGCCCATGCTGGCGCGCCTTCTGGAAGACGACCGCACCGCCTTCGACCATTGGGCGCGGGATGCCGCCGTCATGCCGGTCGAATGGTATCCCCACTGGCATCATCGGTTTTCCCGCGCCGCCGAGCGCATCAAGACCAGCAAAAGCTGGCAGAAGCGGCTGGGGGACCGCAAGATCCTGAGGGATGTGCGCAAACGGATCGAGAGAACCGGCCCGGTTTTGACGCGGGATTTCGCGGGCGACAGCCAGCGCACGGGCAGTTGGTGGGGCTGGAGCCCGCACAAGGCGGCGCTCGAATATCTCTGGCACACAGGCGACCTGGCCACCGCCGGACGCCAGGGGTTTCAGAAGATCTACGATCTGAGCGACCGGGTGATTCCGGATGGGCTGCACGCGGAGAAAACAAGCCCGCAAGAGCATCTGGACTGGGCCTGCAGCAGCGCCCTCGACCGTCTGATCTTCGCCAATCCCCGGCAGATCCGGGATTTCTGGGACGTGACCGCGCTCGACGAGGTCCGCCGCTGGACGCAGACCGCGCCTGCCCGGGACATCATTCCCGTGGAGATCGCCCCGGCCGATGACGGCGCGCCAATCGCCGCCTTCGCGCCCGCCGATATCGAGGCGCGTCTCGAGACCGCACCCGCGCCCCAGGGCCGCCTGCGCCTGCTCAATCCCTTCGATCCGCTGATTCATGACCGGATCCGCACGGAACGGATTTTCGGCTTTTCCTACCGGATCGAGGTCTTCGTTCCCGCACCGAAACGCCAATACGGCTATTATGTTTTTCCGATGCTCGAAGGGGACCGGTTTATCGGGCGGCTCGACGCGGTGGGGGACCGCGCGCAAAAAAGCCTCACGGTACGGACGGTCTGGCCGGAACCGGGCATCCGTTTCGGCAAGGACAGGCGCGCTAAGCTCGATGCGGAGCTGGCGCGGCTCGCCCGGTTCATCGGTGCGGAGAGGATCGAGTGGGAGGCGCCGCACGGGCTGTGACCCGGGCGTAAAAGACGGGGATTTCATCATGCGGCTTATTCACTGGCTCCTGATTCTGCTGTTGGGCATCGCGGCGGCGTTCACCGCCGTGGCCTTGACGCCGGAACCGCCCAATGCGGCGGGCCTGCCCCATCCGGACATCGCCACCATGCGCATCGGCGGCGACGGGCTGGCGCGGTTCGAACCGATCCTGATCCCCGCCGTTCTTCTGCATGGGACAGTTCTGGTCTTCGTGACGAGCCTTGTGCTGTTGGGCATCGCGCCCAAGCGCCGCACACTGACGCTGCGCTTGTGCCTTATCGGGATCGGCGTGGCGGCGCTCGCGGTCTGGAGCCTCGAGATCTTCAGCTATCTGAAATTCTTGCGCACCGGCGAGACCGCGTTCTTTCTCGGCTTCCCGGAAGCGAGCGCCTGGATGCTGTTCGGCACCTGGGCCTCGGGCGCGCTTTTTATGCTGCTTTACGTCATCGGTTTCAGGCACTGGATCTTGCCGCATGAGGACGAACGCGCCTTCGACACCTTCGCGGCCAGCCTCGACCGCGAGCGGGGGGAGCGGTGATGGCTCCCGACCGCGACGTCATCATTCTCGCCTGCGTGCTCTTCTACATGGCGATCAATATCGGGGTCGGCATCTGGGCCATGCGGCGCACCAAATCGGCCTCCGACTTTTTCGTGGCGGGCCGCAGCCTGGGACCGCTGGTGGTGAGCCTCGCCGTCTTTTCCAGCACCCTGTCGGGTTTCGGTTTCGTCGGCGGGCCGGGCCTCGTCTATGCCACGGGCCTGTCGTCGCTCTGGATGGTGATGGTCTCGACCTTCGGCTATGCAGTCGGCTTCTTTCTCATCGCCAAGCGCATCCGCATGGTGGCGGAGATACGCGACACCCTGTCCCTGCCCGACGTACTGGCCGCCCGCTATGGCAGCGAGACCATCCGCCTGCTGACCGGCATCACCATCGTGCTCGGCGTACTGGGTTACCTGGCGACCCAGATCCTGGCCATGGCGCTGGTGCTCCAGCCGCTCTTGAACGCCATCCCCATGTTCGAAGGCATCGGGCTGATCACCTGCGCAGTCCTGTCCCTCGGCGTTCTCGTGTTTTATTCCGTGACCGGCGGGATCATCGCCTCCGTTTATACGGATCTGGTGCAGGGCATCATCATGGCGGTGGCGGGCGTGTTGGTGGTCGGCGTGGCGGCGAGCGCCTTCGACGGCGGTTTCCGCGAAGCCTCAGAGGTGATCCTGGCGGACGATCCGGAGACCATCATGCCCTTCGGCACCGTCGGCATCATGGGCGCGACCGCCTGGTTCTTCCTGTTCGGGCTCGGCCTTGCGGGCCAACCCCATATCATCACCAAGATGATGATGAACAAGCGCGTTTCGGACGCCCGCACCATCTATCCCCTGTCGGTGGGCGCATATGTCATGTCGGCGCTGCTGTGGCTGTCGGTAGGCGTCGCCATGCATGCGCTGGTGGTGGCGGGCGCCCATCCGCCTTTGGACAATGCCGACGGGGCGGCGCCGGCCTTCCTGCGCGCCTTCGCCTCGCCCTGGCTCGCGGGGATCGTCTTTGCGGGCCTGTTCGCCGCGATCATGTCGACGGCGGACAGTTTCCTCAATATCGGCGCGGCAGCCCTTGTCCATGACATTCCGCGCGGCATCCGGGGACGGCCCCTGGGCGATGAATTGTTCTGGGCCCGGATCGCCACGGTGGGGATCTCAATCCTCGCCGCCCTGTTCGCCCTTTACGCCCATTACGGCGGCGGGCAGTTCGTCGGCATTCTGGGCGCTTTCGGCTGGGGCACCTTCGCCGCCGCCATCGTGCCTCTAGCGGTGATCGGCCTCAACTGGAAGCGGGCCACGCCCCGCGCGGCCATCGTGGCGGTGGTCCTCAGCCTGGGGATCAATGTGCTGGCCGAGCTGTTCTCGATCCGCATGCCTTATGGCGTCAGTCCGGGCTTTATCGCCCTGCTGGTCTCGATGATCGCCTTTATCGGCCTGTCACTGATCGACAAGCCGCACCCCATCGCAAAGGACATCGACCGGGTGATGGATTTTTAGTCCCCTCTTTCACAAAAAAACACTGCGCGGGAAATAAAACGACACGACCATGTTCGGTGCATTGACGATCTCGGAAATCTTGAGATCGCCGGTGACGCTGCACAGCATATAGGCCATTTCCGGCGTCAGCCCTTCCTGGGCACACAGAAGATCGATCATACCGGCGACCGCATCGCGCGCGGCCGTGTGCAGATCGGGACCGATGCCCGTGGTCGCCACCCAGCCATGGGCGCCCGCTTCCCCCGCCCCGCTGTGGGGCGTGGTGAAATGGGGAAAGCGGCCCGCCGTGGCTTTGATCAGATCGAGTTCGAGCGCCACATCCATCGGGCTTTCGATGGCCGTGCCGCAGACCTCGCCGTCGCCTTGGGCCGCATGGGTATCGCCGATGGAAAACAGCGCGCCCGGCACCGCCACGGGCAAGTAAAGCACCGCGCCCGCTACCAGATCGCGCGCATCGAGATTGCCGCCTTGGGGGCCCGGCGGGACCATGGGATGGGCGCCGGGCGCGGCCTGCGCCACGCCGACCGTCCCGGCAAAAGGCCGCACGGGGATCTTCGCCGCCTCGCCGAAAAGCGCGGGCTCCGCGCCGGAGCGGTCATAGTGCCAGATATGCAGGGCCGGGTCGGGAAACTGATCCGCCAACAGACCGAAACCGGGAATAAGCGCCGTCCAGCCCCAGCCCGACGGGTCATAGGCCCGCAGACGGACGACCAGCGTATCGCCGGGTTCCGCCCCTTCCACATAAACGGGTCCTGTCACCGGATTGACGCGGCCCGTATCGATTTTGAGGATGTCAGCGGCTGAGGAGTGGGGCGTTATGACGCCCGCGGAGGCTTCATTGACCTCGAAAGCGATCGTTTCTCCGGGAGAAACGCGCAGCACCGGCTCGATCTTGTTATCCCAGACAAAATGATGCTGGTGCTGATGGATCGTGTGTCCGCGCGTGTGCGGCATAACGCTGTCCTCCGGTCCGCCGCCACCGCCTATGCGGTGACGGCGTCGATCTTAAGCCAAGACTTAAGCCGGACGGTAGCGGAATGTCACTTTCACGATGCCGTGATCATTGGTGCCGGTCTCTTTGTGATCGTCATAGTTAAGGTGATCGTTATCGACGGTCATGCCGTCGAAGGCCCAGATCCGCTTGCGGCTGTTGTCGTAGAACTCCTGGCTGAACAGGATGTGGTCGAGCGAATCGCGGTTGTTCTTGAACACATGGGTGTAATAGACGTCCCGCAGGCTGCGGTATTCCTGAAGGGTTTGCGCCGTATACAAATCCACATCGCTGCCGCCGGATTGCAGGCCGGACAAAAGATAGTTGGGCTGGCCCGTGACGATATTCAGCGTATTGCTGTGCTGGCCGTCGTTCAGATCGCCCATCACCACCACGGGGTGATCCGTCCCCTTGGTCTTATCGGTCAGCATAAGGCGCAAGGCGGTCGCTTCGGCGGTGCGGCGGATAGTCGACAGCGCCGAGCCGATGGCCTCCGTATGATGCTTGTAGATTTCCTTTTCCTGGTTGTACCAGGCTTCCCGGAAAATCTTGGTCGGCCCCTTGGACTTGAAGTGGCAGACATAAACCTCGACCGGCTCCTGATCGTCGCGCGGCTTGATACGGAAATGCAGCACAGGCCGGGAGAACCGGTCGATATCCACATTGATTTCAGGCGTCTGCGGATCGTCGCCCTTACTGGAAAGCCGGTAATAGTCCGGGAAGCTTTCGATCCAGGCCGGCTCTTCGATCATCAGACCCTTCCTGACGGCGGCGGCACAGACGATCTTGCCGCTATGGCCGTCCGGAACCAGAAGATCATAATCGTTGTCGAGGCCAGACTGCTCGAACGAGCGCTTCAGGGAGGTATGATGCCACAGCTCCTGGAAGCCGATGACATCCGCATCCAGACGGTCCAGCACCCGGGCCGTATAATCGATCTTGGCGTCATACTGCTCCTGGCTCCAGCCATCCGCATCGGTATAGATCGCCTCGCCGGGCTCGTTCAGATTGTAGAGATTGAAAGTTGCAAAGCTCAGATACTTCATCGTGGACCACTCCGCCATCCTGGGATGTGCACGGAATACCACTATCGGTTGTTAGTGTAAATCCGCGCCTCTTTATGACAGTTCCATGACAAGCGAAGGCCGGCCCGTGCGGCAGGCCGGCCGGATACCCAGCTCTCTTATCCCTGAAAAATCAGAGATTTGTCTGGGGCAGATCGGGGAAGCCGGTAATCGGACCCAGATCGGTCTTGTCCCGCGCCACGGCCGGCGGCATTTGCACATAGGCCGTCAAGAGCCGCGCCAATTGATGCAGGGCATCGACATTGGTGCGCTCGTAGCCGTGGCTGGCATCGATCCCGAAACACAAAAGCGCCGTACGGATATCGTTGCCCGCCTCCAAGGCCGATGCGGCATCGGCGCGGTAGAAGCGGAACACATCCCGCTGATGCGGGATCTGGTGCTCTTTACACAGATCGAGAAGCATATGGGTCAGGTGATAGTCGAACGGGCCGGTCTGGTCCCCCATGGCGACGGTCACACCGAATTCGGATGAATTCTGCTCCGGCGCGACCGTACCGTTATCGACGGCGACCATTTCCGCCACATCCCCATGGAGCACGGCGGACGCGCCGACCCCCACCTCCTCGGAAATCGTGAACAGGAAATGGCAATCGACCGGCAGGGCGACCTGCTCCTTTATGATCGCCTCAAGAGCCACCAGCATGGCCGCAACGCCCGCCTTGTCGTCCAGGTGGCGGCTGTTGATGAAGCCGTTCGGACTGACATCCGGCGTCGGATCGATGGCGACGATATCGCCCACATTGATCCCATATGCCATAAGGTCGTTTTCATTGGAGACGGGCGCATCGACGCGCAGCTCGACGCCATCCCAATGGGTCGGCTGGGTGTCCACCTCTTCATTATAGGTGTGGCCGGAGGCCTTGAGTGGCAGGATCGTGCCGCGCAGACAATCGTCAGCGGCCATGATGGTGACCCGCGCGCCTTCCGCGAAGCGCGACGACCAGTGACCGATCGGCCGGACAGACAGGCGGCCATTGGGCTTCAGGCGCGTCACCTGGGCGCCCAGCGTATCCACATGGCCGACGATCGCCCGGTCCGGACTGTTCTGGGAGCCGCTCAAA
Organism: uncultured Alphaproteobacteria bacterium; assembly: GCA_964612085.1. GTDB lineage: Bacteria > Pseudomonadota > Alphaproteobacteria > JAJFIK01 > JAJFIK01 > CAZTCJ01. The sequence continues at coordinate 4,148 of CAZTCJ010000059.1, read as the reverse complement.
TTGACGCGGATCGCGCCACGGCGGGTCAGCTCATACTCCGCCCCCATTTCCGACAGCCATTCGCATATCAGATGAACGATATTATCCGTGTAGCCTACAGGGCTCGGCACCTCGAGAAGACCGAGAAGACGCTCGATGATCCGGTCGCTGTCTATGATCAAAGGGGTGGACAATGTCAGTCTCCAATAGCCTGTATGCTGAATTATTCATTACTCAGTCCGGATGGTCTGAGGGAAGAGAAAATCCATGAACCGTTCCGCCGTCGGTTGCGGCTCATGGTTGGCCAGACCGGGCCGTTCATTCGCTTCGATAATCACATAGTCCGGCCCGTCCGCCTCCGGTACCAGAAAGTCCAAACCTACGACAGGAATGTCAAGGCACTGTGACGCCATGACAGCGGCCTGCGCCAGATTCGCGTGCAGATCGGCGGTCGCATCATGGATCGTTCCGCCCGTGTGCAGATTGGCGGTCTTGCGCACGGCAAGTGTCTCTCCCGCCGGGAGAATGGCATCGAACTTATACCCGGCGCCCTGGACGCACCGTTCCGTCTCGTCATCGATGGGAATGGTGCTTTCGCCGCCCGTGGCCGCCCGGCGCCTGCGGCTCTGCAGCCGGATCAGATCGCGGATCGTACGCTCGCCATCCCCGACAATAGAGGCGGGCCGGCGTATGGCCGCCGCCACCACCGCGCCGCCGATCACGATGATCCGCAGATCCTCCCCTTCGCAGAACTGTTCGAGCAGAACCCGGTCGCAAATGCCGCGCGCTCGCTCGATGGCCTCGGCGAGATGATCCTCCGTCTGCACATCGACACTGATTCCGGCCCCCTGTTCGCCGCGCACCGGCTTGACGACGATCCGTCCGTGCCTGGCGAGAAACCGTTTGTCGGCCTCTTCGTTTCCGGCGTCCAACTGCTCAGGAACATGCAAGCCCGCTTTCCTCAGCAGACGGTGGGTCAAGGCCTTGTCATCGCAGCGCTGCAACGCCACCGCATTGGTCAGCTCCGACAGGGACTCCCTGCACGTGACCCGCCGCCCGCCGAATGTAAGCGTAAAGATATTGGTGATTTCATCTTCGATATCGACGCCAATACCCCGACGGCGGGCTTCGTTGATGATAATCTGCGCATACGGATTAAGCCGCGCATCGGGCTGCGGCGCGATATAAAGCCGCTCGTTGACCGGGTTCTTGTATTTCAGCGTGAATGCCGGGATGCGGCGGAAACCGAGCCGCTCGTAAAGCGCGATCGCCGGTTCGTTGTCATGCATGACCGAAAGATCCAGAAAGGCCCGGCCCCGCGACCGGTAGATCTCGATCAGGCTCCGCACAAGGGTCTCGCCCACCTTCGGCACCCTGCATTGGGGATCGACGGCCAGCCCCCACAGGCTCGACCCATGGGCCGGATCGTTGAACGCCCGCCGGTGGTCCACACCCGTCACCGTGCCGATGATTTCACCGGTCTCGCTGTCCTCCGCCACCAGATAAGTCAACCGCTGCGCATCGGTGTTCCGCATGAGAAAATCGGTGGAAATCATCACCATGCTGTGTTTCGCATAAATCCGGTTGACGGCGAGGGCATCGTCCTGGAATTTCAAAGGGCGCACGGTGACGCCGGGAAAGCCTTCGGTCGCGGGCCGGTAATCGGAAAACCACAGGCGGTAAGTATGGGACGGATCGAGGAAAATCTCCTGGGGCGCCAGGGAAAGTGCCACATGGGGGTCCTCCACATAAATGGCGATATCCCGTTCATCGTCCGCTTCCTGACGCAAGCTTTCGACCAGATCCTCGACACGGTCGAAGGTTTGCCCGAAGATCAGCCGCCCCCAGCCGACCTGGAGCGCCGCCTGGGCATCGGCTAATTCCTGATACTGACCGTTCTGCCCAGGCACGGCATCGGGCTGCTCGGCGTCATGCGGAGGATCTTGCGGGGGCTTACCGGATGTCATGGACCTGCAGCCACAATTCCAAAAGAGCGATCTGCCAGAGCTTTGATCCCCTTAATGGCGTAATATGGGCCGAGGGTTCGCGCAGCAGCATGTCCACATAGTCCCGCTGAAACAGACCACGGCTCTGGGCCTGTCCGTCATGCAGAACATCGCGGACGAAGTCCAGCACATCGCCTTCGATATATTTCAGCGCGGGCACGGGGAAATAGCCCTTCGGCCGGTCGATCACTTCCGACGGGATGACCGTGCGGCCCGCCGCTTTCAGAATGCCCTTGCCGCCATCGTCGAGCTTGAGCCGCGCGGGCACTTGCGCCGCCAACTCCACCACATCGTGATCGAGAAACGGCACCCGCGCCTCAAGGCCCCAGGCCATGGTCATGTTATCGACGCGCTTGACCGGATCGTCCACCAGCATGATGTGCTGATCGATCCGCAGCGCCTTGTCGATCGCCGCATCCGCCCCGTCTTGGGCGAAATGCCCTTGGATGAACGCCTGCGCATGATCCGCACCGTGATAAGCGGGATCGATGGCGCGCTCGAAATCCGCCTGATCCCGGTCGCGGAAGACGCGGGCATAATCCCGGGCCGGATCGCGGCTGTCCATCATGGGCGGATACCAGTGATAGCCTGCGAAGATTTCATCCGCCCCCTGCCCGGATTGCACCACCTTCAGATGTTTCGCCACTTCCTGGGACAGGAGGAAAAAGCCGATGGCGTCGTGGCTCACCATGGGCTCGGACATGGCCCGTACGCAATCTTCCAGATTGGGCAGAAGCCGCGCCCGGCTGTCCACATGGATCTTGTGATGGGTCGTCCCGTAATGCTTGGCGATAATATCCGAGTACTGAAACTCATCGCCCTGCTCATTGCCGACCGTCTCGAAGCCGACGGAGAAGGTGTTCAGTCCGGACTGCCCTTCCTCGGCCAGAAGACCGACGATCAGGCTGGAATCGAGGCCGCCGGACAGCAGAACGCCCACCGGCACATCCGCGACCAGGCGGCGGCGCACGGCATCGCGCAAACTCGCCAGCACCCGCTCCCGCCATTCCTCGTCCGGCAGACCGGCCAGATTCGGCGGCGTTCCGTAGGCGACCGACCAGTAACAGTGCTCTGTACCCGTGCCGTCGGCATTGATCTGCACGATGGTCGCGGGCGGTAGTTTGCGCACGCCCTTGAGCAAGGTCCAGGGCGCCGGCACCACTGCGTGGAAGTTCATATAAAAATGCAACGCTTCCGGATCGATTTCCGTATCCACGTCTCCCGCTGCCAGAAGTGCCGGCAGGGTGGAGGCAAAACGCAGCACGCCCGGCTGCTGGGCCAGATAAAGCGGTTTGATGCCGAGCCTGTCGCGCGCCAGGGTCAACTGACGGTGGTCCCGGTCCCAGATGGCGAACGCGAACATGCCGTAGAACCGCTTGACGCAGTCCGGCCCCCAAGCATGAAACGCTTTCAGGATGACTTCCGTGTCGCCGGTGGAATGAAACCGGTAGCCTTGCGCGGACAACTCCCGGCGCAGATCCTGGTAGTTGTAAATGCAGCCATTGAAAACAATGGCGAGCCCCAGTTCAGAATCGATGAAAGGCTGTGCCGCCTTCTCCGACAGGTCGATGATCTTGAGCCGCCTGTGGGCCAGGGCGACCGGCCCGTTCGACCAGAGCCCGGCGCCATCCGGACCGCGCGGCGCGAGCGCGTCGGCGGCGCGGCTGATGGCAATCGTGTCGGGATATTGCCCGGTAAACCGAATTTCGCCGGCGAAACCACACATGCTGAGCCTATTCCGTTTCAAAAAGACAGATTATTGCACGAAAACAACCGGACCCATGACGAACAGTATTTGCTCCGCATAGCAACCAGTTACTTTGATTGGACTATAACAATACTGTGGCGCGGGCGTCAAACCGGCGCCTTTACGGATATTATCCTTATACAGTCTAACGGCCTGGACTTAAAATGCTGTTATCCGGCTGAATGCACCCAAGGATGCCCAAAATCATCCGTATAGGTCTTTTCAAGACATGGGAGCACAGGGTCCCCGACGGCCTCCCGGACCGCTGAGCGATGCCGCCCGGCTCCGCCCGGTCCCGGCACCCCACCCGGCAAGGGTTAGGAGAAAAGACAGCAGGTTATTCTCGCGAGAAGACGGTTGCCAGGAGACCGCCGGTCGGCAACCATGGCCTCGAAGCGAACGTATAGACTAGGGTC
>CAZTCJ010000058.1:15616-25375 GCA_964612085.1 uncultured Alphaproteobacteria bacterium | reverse complement strand
TTCGGCGTCTCGACCGGCGTCACCGGAGCGTGGGTGATGGCCGGCGCGGCCTGCGGCGCTCCGATCTGGACTTCCTCGATGCGCTCGGCGCGCCGCGCGATCTTGTCGGCGGCGATGAGCACTTCGCGGACATCCTTCTCGGTCTGACCGAAATGGGCCTGCAGGTTCAGCACGCGCTTTTGCAGACGGCTGACATCGTCGAGCATCAGGCCGGTCTCGCGGTGGATGACCTGAGCCTGCTCGCGCATCTGCGCATCCTTCAGGACAGCGCGGACCGTATTCAGGGTGGCCATCAGCGTGGTCGGCGACACGATCCAGACCCGGGCGCGGAAGCTCTTTTCGACCACGTCGGGGAAGTTGGCGTGCAGCTCGGCATAGACCGCCTCGGAGGGCAGGAACATCAGGGCCGATTCGGCCGTGTCGCCCGCCACGATGTAGCGCTCGGCGATATCGACCACATGCTTCAGCACCGCATTGCGGAAACCGCGCTCGGCCTGCTGACGCTCGGCATCGCCCGAGGCGTTGCGCAGGGCGTGGTAGGATTCGAGCGGGAAGCGCGCGTCGATCACCATCGGTCCCGGAGGATTGGGCAGCTCGACCAGACAGTCGGCCGTGCGGCCATTGCCCAGAACCTTCTCGAAGGAATAAGCCGACGGCGGCAGGCTCGTGGACACGATGTCGCGCATCTGCATTTCGCCGAACAGGCCACGGGCCTTGCGGCTCGTCAGCACGTCGCTCAGCGACGACACGTCGTCGGACAGATTGCCGATCTTCTTCTGCGCCTCATCGATCATGGACAGGCGCGAATGCAACTGGTGCAGCGTCTGGGAGGTGCGGTCGGTCTGCTCGGTCAGGCTGCGGCCCATATAGAGCTTGACCGCATCGAGCCGCTCTTCCAGGGACTTCATCATGCCCGCCTGGCTGCGCGTCTGCGCTTCGGCCAACTGGCTCAGACGGCCCGCCAGATCCGACTGCGCCGTCATCAGATTGGCGACGCTCTGTTCAATGTTATCCGCGCGCATCTCCTGAACGCGCCGCGATTCCAAATCCTGTTCGGACACCTGTCTCCTCATTCGAAGGAGAACCACGGCGCCCACCATCACGCTCGCAAGAATGATTGCGGCTGCCAACACCCACGCTCCCATTGGGCAATCCTTTCCTGTGCAACAACGTCAATTTCGAGAAAGCGTGCCGTGGTGAAGAAGGGGCAACCCAGCCCACGCACACCCCCAAGGTCTATATGTACTCCCGCCAACCTTGACCACCAAGCGGCAATTGCCTATGTCGCCGCTCATGACCGTGCACTCGATTATCCACGTACCGGACCCTCGCCTCAAGCAGGTTTCCACATCAATCGACCAAGTTGATGTGGAAATTCGCACTTTGATGGATGACATGTTGGCAACCATGTATGCGGCAAAGGGCATCGGCCTGGCCGCGATCCAGATCGGCGTGCCCAAACGGGTGGTGGTGATGGACCTTGCCGGAGAGGACGAAGAGCCCCGGCCACAGTACTTTGTAAACCCGGAAATCACTTGGAAATCCGGGGAAAAGAAGACCTATGACGAGGGCTGCCTGTCGATCCCGGACATCTATGAGCCGATCGAACGGCCCGCCCAGGTGAAGGCGCGCTTTTTGGATTACAACGGCGAAAAGCAAGAGATCGAAGCCGACGGGCTGCTGGCTGTTTGCCTTCAGCATGAAATCGATCACACGAACGGCATTCTCTTCATCGACTACCTCTCGAAGCTCAAGCGCTCCATGATCGTGCGCAAGGTCCAGAAGGCCGACCGCCAGCGCGGCTCGGCTTGATTTTATAAGGGGCAACACGAGCCCATTCCTCCTCTCGACCGCCCCAATGAGGGTACCCTTGTGGGTGGTCGGGAGGGGGAGTGGACCGGCCAAGCCATTGGAAAACATATGCTTCGTATCGCTTTCATGGGCACGCCCGACTTCTCGGTGCCGGTTCTGGCCGAACTGTTGAGCGCAGGCCATGACATTGCCGCCGTCTACACCCAGCCGCCCCGGCCCGCCGGGCGCGGTCAGGCGGAGCGGCCTTCACCCGTTCAAGCCTTCGCGGAAAGCCATGAGCTGACCGTGCGCTCGCCCAAAAGCCTGAAAGGCGAAGACGCCCAGGCCGCGTTCGCCGCGCTCGATCTCGATGTGGCCGTGGTGGTGGCTTACGGGCTGATCCTGCCCAAACCGATCCTGGAGGCGCCCCGGCTGGGCTGTCTCAATCTCCACGCTTCCCTGCTGCCGCGCTGGCGCGGGGCCGCGCCGATCCAGCGGGCGATCATGGCGGGCGATACCGAGACCGGCGTCATGGTGATGCAGATGGAGGAAGGCCTCGACACCGGCCCCGTGTTGCTGGCCGAGCAAGTGGCGATCGGCCCGCGCATGACGGCGGGCGAGCTGCATGATTCGCTTTCCGTGATCGGCGCGAGCCTGATGGGCCGGGCTTTGGCGGCGCTCGAGCGGGGCGCCATCGAGGCCGTGCCTCAAGAAGAAGAGGGCGTCACCTACGCCCACAAGATCGACAAGGCCGAAGCGCGCATCGATTGGACGAAACCGGCGCACGAAATCGACCGGTTGATCCGCGGACTGACGCCGTTTCCCGGCGCCTGGTTCGAAATGCCTTGTGCCACCGGCGAGAACGTGCGGATCAAGATCCTGAGCGCTCAGCCAGCGGACGGCTCCGGCACGCCCGGCAGCCTGATCGGCACGGACTTCACCGTGGCCTGCGGCGAAGGCGCCTTGAAACTCGAACGGGTGCAGCGGGCGGGCAAATCTCCGTGCCCGGCGGATGCTTTCTTGCGCGGCTTCGAGATGACCGCTGGCGCGACGCTGACCTGATCCCAGTCAGCGCCGTTTGATCCAGATTTTCCGGCCGGGGAAATCGATGGCGGTATTCTGCTGACGGAGCAAATTCGCCCCCAGGACCGCTTTGTTCTCGTAGTATGGATCCATGTAGTCGAAAATACGCAGATCCTTGACGATGAAAATCCGATCCCGCCAGCTTTTCCGCCCCAAGGCCGTGTGAGCCACTTCGACCACACCTACCGAACCCAACATGCCCGAGGCATCGGTCATGCCGTTTTGAACGGGTCGAGGTTTGCGCATGCGGGCGCCGAGGGCCCGCGCGCCGGACCAGCTCAAAAAACTTGCGGAAGAACCGGTGTCGATCAAAGCGTCGAACCGCCGCCTGTTCAACGTCATCTTGGTCAGAAAAACAGGGGAACTCAGTACCCCCAACGTAACCGGTGTCAGGTCTTCCGAGGCCCATTTGCCATCCAGATCGCCTGGATGGCGCCCATGGATTTCCAGTGCCGCCCCTTCGACATCGAACAAAACGAAGTACCGGGACAGAAAATCCGCACCCAGAAGGCCAGCGGGGTTCTCTTGGTCCGGTATATCCCAATCCGGTGCCAGGGCCACCTTGATGTCGTGGCGCTCCAGCCGGTTGATCCGGATCGACTGAATCTCACGCACGGGGATTTGCTGTTCGCCGAGACTGAAAATAACATTCGCTAAAGCGTCTTCCTCCAGAGGAAGGTCAAGCGTCTCGACGAGGCTTGCGAAAAGCACCGTATTGGTCGACGCCGTATCGACGATAAAATCGAACGGCCCGTTCCCGTTGACGTAAACCGGTATTGTAAAACTGTTGCCATAGGCAAGCCGCAGCGGGGCCCGCGCCAATTCCTGTGCCTTAAGGGGGCCGGGACCGCTGACGAAGAGCAGGCTGAGCCCGGCGAGGAGACAGGCCAGAAGACGTGACATCAGTGCCCCTGTCCCATGGTCGTCCATTACCCCCGCAACAGCTCGTTGATCGAGGTCTTGGCACGGGTGCGCTCGTCCACCTGCTTGACGATCACGGCGCAGTAAAGCTGCGGCCCGCCATTGGCCGAGCCCATGGTGCCGGAGACCACCACGGAATAAGGCGGCACACGGCCATAAGAAACCTCGCCTGATGCGCGGTTCACGATCTTGGTCGAGGCCCCCAGATAAACGCCCATGGACAGGACCGAGCCCTCGCCTACGATGACGCCTTCAGCCACTTCCGAACGGGCGCCCAAAAAGACGCCGTCCTCGATGATGACGGGCGCGGCCTGCAAGGGTTCCAGAACGCCGCCGATTCCCGCCCCGCCGGAGATATGGCAATTGCGTCCGACCTGCGCGCAGGAGCCGATGGTGGCCCAGGTATCGACCATGGTGCCTTCGCCCACATAAGCGCCCAGATTGACGAAACTCGGCATCAGGACGACCCCCGGCGCGACATAGGCCGAGTGGCGCACCACGCAGTTGGGCACGGCGCGGAATCCGGCCTCGGCAAATTGCTCCGCACCCCACCCTACGAATTTCGAGGGCACTTTGTCATACCAATGAGCATCCTGCCCTGGCCCCCCCGCGATGGGCTGCATGGGATTGAGCCGGAACGACAGGAGGACCGCTTTCTTCAGCCACTCATTGACCCGCCAGCCGCCATTACTATCGGGCTCGGCCACGCGCGCGACGCCCCGGTCGAGCAGATCGAGGGCGCGGGTCACACCCTCGCGCACATCCCCTTGGGTGTCGGCGGATATCCCGTCCCGGCTCTCCCAGGCGGCTTCAATGGTGGCGATCAGCGTGGCGTCGGTCATTTGATTATCTCATTGATGGTTGTGCCGAAGCGGCAATGTGCGGGCGACCCTAGCGCCTTGAGGATCGGCGTCAAGCGCGCCTTACGCAACGCTCAAACGGTCCAGGAACGCGGTCAGGTCGTCCGTCACATGATGAACATGGGGATGATCCGCCAGCAAGACATCCCCGGTCTCGTTCGACAGATCCGGTATATCGGCACCCACAGGCCGCACCCATACGGTCGTCATGCCCAGCGCATGGGCCGCTTCCAGATTCCGGACGATATCCTCGAACATCACGGCCGCGCCCGGTTCGATCCGCGCCTTGGCGAAAATATGCTCATAGGCCCTGCGCTCGGGCTTGGGCACATAGTCGGCGGCGACGATGTCGTAAATGTCGGAGAAATGGTTCTGGATGCCGATCCGGTCCAGCACATTCTCCGCATGGGAATGAGATCCGTTGGTATAGACGACCTTGCGGCCCGGCAGCCGGCATAGAGCCTTGTCGAGCGCCGGATTGGGCGCGATCACCGAGGCGTCGATGTCATGGACGTAGTCCAGAAACGCCTTGGGCTCCAGATTGTGGATCGCCATCAGGCCGGACAAAGTCGTTCCGTACTCATGGTAATAGAGTTTCTGCAGGCGGTGGGCCTCGGTCTCGTCCACCTTCAGAAAATCGGCGATGAAACTGCGCATGCGCCGGTCCACCTGATCGAACACGCGCTCGCTGGCGGCGTAAAGCGTGTTGTCGAGATCGAACACCCAGGTTTCGATCCGGCGGAAGTCCAGACTGGTTTGGCTTGATGCCATGACATCCTCGTAATGGCGCTGTCGTGCGGCCGCCCATGCATCGGGCGGGCGGGTTAAACGGACGGTAAGGCCGACCGCTTTAAAATCAGGCTTTCCTATGCTGCCCAAATCGAAGCCATGTTCAAAGCAATGCTCGCGCGGCTTCTCAACGCGCCCAATTGGCGCAGCCGCAAGACAAAAACGCAACCGTCTTATGCGGAAGCCCGGGACGCCTTGAGCGCGGGCTCCAAACCGGCGCGCCTGACCCTAGCCGCCTCGCCCGACACGCCGCCGGAAATGCTTTATTACCTGGCCAGTGATCCGGACACGTCGGTTCGCGCCAAGATCGCCGCAAATCCGAACACGCCGCCCCAAGCCTATGACATTCTCGCGATCGACAGCGAGGACAGCGTGCGCGCCCAGCTCACGCGCAAGATCGCCCGTCTGATGCCCGGCCTGGATGGCGGTGAGACCTGCCAGATCCGCGACCAGGTGACGGACTTGCTGCAACGGCTCGCCCAGGACCAGGCCGTGCGCGTGCGCCAGATCATGGCCGAGGAACTGTGCCAAAGCCGCATCGCACCTCCGGATGTCATCCGTACCCTGGCATTCGACCGGGACGCCGCCGTCGCCCTGCCCGTGATCGAGTATTCACCGCTGCTCAACGACAGCGACCTGATCGAACTGATCGCCGCCGCGCGCGTGGACGGCGCCGTGTCGGCCATCGCGAAACGGCGCGAGGTCAGCGAGGCGGTGACGGACGAAATCGTCGCCTCTCTGGAGATCCCCGCGATCGCCCATCTGCTGACCAATCCCAATGCCCGCATCCGCGAAGAGACCATGGCCACGATCATCGACCAGGCGGAGACGGCCGAGGCCTTGCACGGACCGCTGGTGCAGCGTGCGGATCTGTCCGTACGCGCCATGCGCCGGATCGCCGGTTTTGCCGCCGCAAGCCTGGTCGAGGAACTGGCGGGCCGCACAGGTCTCGATGACGAGACCGCCCGCTGGCTGCGCCAACGGGTCAATGACCGTCTGTCTGCTGAGGACACGGCCCTGACGGAGGAGCCCGCCGAGATCACGGCCGCCGAGCGGGTCCAGGCGGCGGCCAGAACCGGTCAACTGGACGAGACCTTTCTTACGGAAGCGGCGGAAAACGGCGACCGGCCCGCCGTCATCGAAGCCTTGGCCCATCTGGCCAAGACCGACACCGAGACCGTGTCACGCATCCTCAAGACCCGCAACGCCAAGCCGGTGACGGCGCTCTGCTGGCATGCGGGCCTGCCCATGCGCGCGGCCTTGACCATCCAGCAGACCGTCGCCCTCGTGCCGCGCGACGAGATCCTCCTGGCGCGGGAAGGGGTCCATTATCCTCTGCCTGAAGAGGAAATGCGCTGGCATCTGGAGTATTTCAAGATCGCTTAAGGCGTTTCCGACTTGGGCGCGATTGTGGCGTCTTCCTCGCGGAAATAAAGTTCCCAGCCGCCTTTGCCTTCCGTATCGACACGCTGGAACTGGGCGTTCTGAAAGCCCCGCTGGGTACACTGATCGCTGCCGTCGATTTCGAATTTCACATCGGAAATGCAAAAAGGATGCTCGCCGTCCCAGGTGATGCGCCAGCCTTCCTGGGACACCGCCTCGCCATAGATATAGATGAACTGATCGGGCAGCTCGTCCTTCAGAACCTGAACGCAGGCCTGGGGATCGAGCGACCACCAGCCGCGCGAGCGCCAGGAATCGTCCGGACCGAACGCAACGGCCGACCACACTTCGTACGGGGTCTGATTGCACAGCCGGAAGCCCAGATCCTGCTGGCTGCCGATCACCGTGGACAGGAGCGAATCCAGCAACTGGCTCGATTCAAAGCCCGATTCCTCGACCAGCAGATCCTTCTTGGCCTTGGTGATCGAACGCTTGGTGCGCCGGCCCAGATAGCCGTCGATGCTGCCGGTGTAATAGCCCGCCTGACGCAGGAGCCGCTGAATGCCGCCGACCCGGGCCTTGCGCAAGGTCAAGGGCCTGGAGGAGGGCTCGCGGAAGCGGTGGGTCCATTCCGTGGCATCCGCCGTGATTTCCATGCGCGCGAACAGGCGCATCTGCCCGCCGCCTTCGGCGCAATTGGCGGGTCCGGAGAATTCGAAATCCTCAAGGCCGATGCAGAACGGCCGGCTGCCGACCCAGCGCTGCACCTCCCCCTGATGGGCGGTGCTCGATTCCGCATAGACATAAAAGCTGGGCGAGGCCGGCAGACGCTTAAGAACGGGGCGGCATTCGCCGGGCCGCAACTGCACCCAGCCGCGCACCAGCCAGCCATCGGTCTCCGGCAGCGCGATCGCCGAGCGCACCACATAGGTGGTGTGATTGCAGAATTGCAGACCGGCCGCCGCCTCGGCCTTGTCGGTGCCAGCGCCGATCAACATGGCCGCCGCGCATAAGAGGCCCGCGAAAAGTCCCCTGATGGAAAAAACCGTCCCGCCCAATCGTCCGTCTCCCGCGTTATCTTCTCCGGCCCGCGCCGTGGCTCAGGATCCGTTCTGGTCGCAAATCAACGTGCCGGCCCCATCCGGCGTGAACAATTCCAGAAGAAGCGCGTGGGGCATCCGCCCATCGAGAATGACCGCGCCTTCCGCCCCGGCCCGCACCGCGTCCACCGCCGTGCCGATCTTCGGGATCATGCCGCCTGATGCCACGCCTTGGCCGATCAATTCAAGCGCTGCTTCCGGCGTCAAGTGATCGATCAACTGACCGTCCGCGTCGAGCACGCCCGCCACATCGGTCAAAAGCAACAGGCGCACGGCGTTCATGGCGGCCGCGAGAGCGCCCGCCGCCGTATCCGCGTTGATATTGTAGGTCTCGCCGCCCCGGCCCAGACCGATCGGCGCGATCACCGGAATGACATCGGAGCGGATGATCGATTCGAGCACGCTGGGATCGACCTGGTCCGGCTCGCCCACGAAGCCCAGATCGAGCACCTGTTCAATATTGGAGGAAGGGTCGCGCTCCTTGCGGTGCAGTTTCTTGGCAATGATCAGATTGCCGTCCTTGCCCGTCAGGCCGAGCGCATTGCCGCCCGCGTGATTGATGGCGGTGACGATCTGCTTGTTGATGGAGCCCGCGAGCACCATCTCCACCACATCGATGGTTTCCGCATCGGTGACACGCAGTCCATGTACGAACGAACTCTGGATCTTCAGCCGGTCGAGCATGACCCCGATCTGGGGCCCGCCACCATGGACCACGATCGGATTGACGCCGATCTGCTTGAGAAAAACGATATCCTTGGCGAAACCTTCCGCCAGCGCCGCATTGCCCATGGCATGGCCGCCATATTTGATGACCACGGGCTTTTTGTCATAGCGCAGAATATAGGGCAGGGCATTGGTCAGGGTGCGGCCCGTTTGCAGCCATTCTTCGCGCAAACGGTCGGCCGCGGCCCGCTCCTCGGGGCTTCTGGAGCCCGATCTCGATCGCGATGTCCCGGTCATGACTGCCTGCCCGTCATATCCTCAAATCTCCCGTCCGTCATGGCCCGGCGCGGGCGGCGCGGCCAGGGCCGCCAGTTCCGCCCGCAATTCCGCGATGCCCCAGCCCGTGCGGCTCGATGTGGCGATGAGCCGGGGATGGGCCGCCACATGGGCCTTCAGATCCCGTTCCGCCGCCGTCCAGAGCTTCGCCCGGTCCGCGTCCGGCACCTTGTCGGCCTTGGTCAAGACGATCTGATAGGAGACCGCCGCCTCGTCCATCATGGCCATGATCTCGTGATCGGGCTCTTTCAGCCCGTGCCGTCCGTCAATCAGCACAAGGGCGCGGCGTAAATTGGGCCGCCCGCGCAAATACGCTTTGAGAAGCGCCGTCCAACGCGCCACTTTTTCCTTGGAGACCCGCGCGAAACCGTAGCCCGGCAGATCGACCAGCGTCAGATGCCCGCGCGCCGGGGACCCCAGACGGAAGAAATTGAGCTGTTGGGTGCGGCCCGGCGTGTTGGAGGTGCGCGCCAGGGTGTTGCGGCCGGTGAGCGCATTGATCAGGCTCGACTTGCCCACATTGGAGCGGCCCGCGAAGGCCACTTCCGGAGTGTCCGGACCGGGCAGATGGTCGAGTCCTTCGACACCCAGCATGAAATCGCAGGCCTGGGTGAAGAGAAGGCGTCCGGCTTCCAGATCGAGATCCATGCCGTCCGCCCCCGGACCGATCAGCGGGGTCTGCGTCGTCACGCGCCTTGCCGTCCCGGCCTTTTTTTGCCGCCGCGGCCTTTTCTGCCGCCCTGGGCTTTCTTGCCGCCCTCGGCCGTGGTCTTGGATTCGCTGCTCTCGCTCTTGGGCGGATCGGCCTGCTCCGTCTGAGCCGTCTGCTC
>CAZTCJ010000058.1:0-15516 GCA_964612085.1 uncultured Alphaproteobacteria bacterium | reverse complement strand
GTCTGAGCCGTCTGCTCTGGCAGATCCGTCCGATCGGCCGATCCATCCCCGGCGGACAATTCCTGGGTGGCGGGCTTCGGTCCGGCCTCGCCCAGCGGCTCCAGCGCCTGCGACTTGCCGCCTTTGAAGAAATCGCCGACCCAGCTCAGATTCTTCTTCCACTCGGGCTCCACGCCCATGCGCCGCATGATGACATATTGCTGGGCGATGGAGAGGATATTGTTCCAGGCCCAGTAGATCACGAGGCCCGCGGAGAAACTCGCCAGCAGGATCGTGAACAGGAACGGCATATAGGCGAAGACCTTTTTCTGGATCTCGTCCGTGGGCTGCGGGTTCATCTGCATCTGGAACCACATGCTGGCGCCCATGATCAAAGGCCAGATGCCGATCATCAGGAACGGCCCGATCATCGGCACGGTCGAGGGATCCCAAGGGATCAGGCCGAACAGGTTGAAGATCGTCGTCGGGTCGGGCGCGGAGAGATCCTGGATCCAGCCGAAAAACGGCGCATGCCGCATTTCGATGGTCACGAACAGGACTTTGTAGAGCGAGAAGAACACCGGGATCTGAATAAGCACCGGCAGGCAGCCCGCCATGGGGTTGATCTTTTCCCGTTTGTAAAGCGCCATCAGCTCCTGCTGCTGGCGCATCTTGTCTTCCTTGTAGCGGTCCCGGATCTTGATCATATCCGGCTGGACCTTCTTCATCTTGGTCATCGCCGCATAAGACTGATTGGCGAGCGGGAAGAAGACGAGTTTCACAAGCACGGTGAAGAGCAGGATCGCCACGCCGAAATTGCCGGTCAGATTGGCCAGGAAATTCAGCGCCAGGAAGAACGGCTTCGTCAGGAAGAAGAACCAGCCCCAGTCGATCGCCAGATCAAAGCGCTCGATGCTGTATTCGTCCTGATACTGCTGAAGCAGTTCGGCCTTCTTGGCCCCGGCGAACAGGCGCGACTGGGACTGCACACTCGCACCAGGCGCGGCGGTCTGGCCGCCCAGGAGATAATCGGCCTGATAGATGGTATCGCCGCGCGCGGGCCGGGTGCGGAACCGCGCCGAATAGGCCTCGCCGCCGCCGGGCGCCAGCGCCGCCATCCAGTATTTGCTGGTGATGCCATGCCAGCCGCCGCTGGCCTGGGCGGAGAATTCTCCGTCCTCAAGCCCGTTATAGCCGATCTGTTCCAGAGTGCCGTCGAAGACGCCGAGAAAGCCTTCGTGCAGGATCCAGAAGCCCTGGGTCTTCGGCGCGCCGTGAAGCTGCACCAGGCCGTAAGGGAACAGGGTGACCGGCTGGCTCGTGCCATTCATCACCGACTGGGTCGCGGTGATCAGGTAATTCTCGTCGATCTCGTATTTGATGGAAAAGCGCAGACCCTCGCCATTGTCCCAATAAAGCTGCACCGGATTGTCCGGCGTCAGAGGACCGGGAGAAACGGGCGTCCATTGCGACGTACCGTCGGGCAGCTTGGTGGCCGCGCCCGGCTGAGCCGTCCATCCGAACTGGGCGTAATAAGCGTTTTCGGCCTGTTTCGGCGAGAACAGGGTCACGATCGGACTGTCCGGATCCGTCGTGGTCTGGTAGCGCTTCAGCTCGATATCGTCGATGCGCGCACCCGTGAGCGCGATGGAGCCTTGAACCGACGGGGTATCGATGGCGATCCGCTCCGACGCTTGCAGCGCCGCCGCGCGCGGCACGTTGAAGCCGCCGCCGACCGGCACGGTCGCCGTGCTGCCGGCATCGGGCACGGGCAGATCGCTGTCGGCAGCGGGCGTCGGGATCGCCGTGTCATAGGCATCGGTCTGATCATTATGGAACCCGTCCGCGCCGGTTTCCGATTGCGGCTGATCCGCGCGCTCGGCTTCCAGCCGGGCCTGTTCCTGCTCCAGGGCCGGACCGCCGACAAAGGTCTGCCACAAGAACAGGATGCCCATGGACAAAGCGATAAAGAGAATGAAATTGCGCGTATCGGACATGGTTTGGCTTCAGGCCTCTCTCAAACGGTCTTGATGTCCAGGACGGCCAAAAACCGTCCGGCCGGCGCGCGCCTTGAGGCGCGGCGCCGAGCGATCCCCACGATGCGGTCAAAACCCCACACGCCCGGATCCTGAAGGACAACCGGGTAAACCGCGTCAGATATAATCATCCAAGCCGCAGAGCGATAGGGTTTTCGGCCCCAGGGTCCCGACCCTAGTCTCTTCCGTCTTGTCCCCTTGGCGGCACCGGATCGTATCCCGAACCGCCGCCGAGCCAGCGGACCGGATGACAGCGGGCGATCCGGCGAACCGCCAGCCAGCTTCCGCGCAACGGGCCGTGGCGTTCCAGCGCTTCCAGGGCATAGGCCGAACAGGTGGGCTCGAACCGGCAATGGGCCGGCAGGAGCGGCGACAGAACGAACCGGTAAAAATGGATCGGCAGACGCAGCACCCAACTCGCGGCCCGCGCCGGCAGCGCCAGCGGCCTTTTGCCTCCAGACCCTGTCATGACCCGCCCTTTCGGGCAGCCCGCTCGCCATGAACCCGCGCGACGGCGCTTCTCAGATCAGCAAGCAGCCGCTCATAAGGCCGGGCCACGGTCTCGGCGCGGGCGATCAGCACATAAAGCGCGCCAGGCCGGGCCTCGCGCGCCAGCACCGCGCGGGCAGCCTCGCGCAAGCGCCGCTTCGCCCGGTTGCGGATGACGGCAGAGCCGATTTTCTTGGTCGCGGTAAAGCCGACCTGCGCGCCCTCATCCGGATCCTCCGGGGCACCGGACGCCAGATATTGCAATACGACGCCTTTGGAGGCGGCGCGCTTGCCCTTGGCGGCACGCAAAAAGCCCGCCCGCCGTTTGATCACGGTGAGCGGTACATGCCCATCGGGTGATGTCAGGTGCCGCATGGCGCCACGGATCCGTTCAAAAAGACGTCGCTCGCCCTTTCACAGTACCATGCGCGGCGCATCCACAGGGACTTAAGCGGAAAGCCGCTTACGCCCCTTGGCCCGGCGGCGCGCCAGGATCTGGCGGCCGGACTTGGTCCCGGACCGCTTGCGGAAGCCATGGCGGCGCTTGCGCACAAGGCGGCTTGGCTGAAATGTCCGTTTCACGGGAAACAATCCTCCTCGACCCGGCCAAACCTGCGCCGGTCAAACAATCGGCGCGGCAAAATCCAACATGGTGGCCGGAAGAAAGCGGAGGTTTAGGCATTTCCGGCGCCAAGGTCAATCATTCTCGACGCGATCGGCTGTCTTTCCCGAAAGACGCCGCCGATTCGGCCTGACGGTGACCGGCGAGTCTTCAAAAAGCCGCGAGGACGCTAACCATTAGGCGCCCATGCACCATCTACCAAGTGCCATGTCGTATAAGCGAAGGATTGATCCGTGAGAGGCTCCATGACCCGTCCCCTGTCCAAGCACCGACCCCGCGCCCATGCCAAGACCCGGTCCGCCGGGAGCCATGGCCTGATCATCGGCTTCAGCATGCTGGTCCTGATCGCCGCCATGGTCTTTGCCGGCGCGGCGCGCGCCGACAAGCCGAAGGAAATCTTCGCGCCCCATGATCCGGCCTCGGTCATCGCGGTCGATCACAGCGCTTTCAAGACATTCCTGGACAGCTATCTGGTGCCCAGCGACAGCGGCGTGAACCTGGTGCGCTACGGCGCTGTCACGCCGGACGACCACCAGGCCCTGAAAACCTATATCGTGGCGCTGGGCGAGGTGGATCCCGCGACCCTGAACCGGGATGAGCAATTCGCGTTCTGGGCCAATCTCTACAATGCGGTGACGATCGACGTCATTCTCGACGAGTACCCGGTGGACTCCATCCGCGAGATCACCAACGGCTTCTTTTCCTTCGGCCCCTGGAAGATCAAGCGCTTCACCGTGAACGGCGTTCTGCTCTCTCTGCATAACGTGGAACACGACATCATGCGGGAGGTGTGGGACGACCCGCGCGTCCATTACGCCGTCAACTGCGCCTCCATGGGCTGTCCGAACCTGCTGCCTGAGCCGTTCACCGGCGCCAATCTCGACGAAGCGCTCAACGCCAATGCCCGGGCCTATATCAATCATCCGCGCGGCGCGGAAATCCGCGACGGCGATCTTTATGTCTCCACCATCTACCGCTGGTTCGACGAGGATTTCGGCGATGGCTCCGATAAGGCGGTGATCCAGCACCTGATGGAGTATGCCGAGCCGGATCTGCGCCGGGCTCTGGCGGGCTTCAAACGCATCGACGGCTACCGGTACGACTGGTCGCTCAACGAACCGGCGAATTAACACCGCTTAAAAGATCACAGCCGTCAGGGAAGGCAGGGGCATGACCGAAACACCGGACCAGGACACCGCGCCGGAGGCCGCATCGAAATCATCCGGCTCCGGTTTCCTCCGGTTCCTGCCGATTGTGATTATCGTCCTGGCTTTCATTGGCGCATACGCGGCGGGGCTGCATGAATGGCTGTCCTTCGAAAAGCTGCGCGAGAACCGGGAGGGCCTGACCCAATGGGTCGATCAGAACGCGGAGCTCGCGGTCGTCGCGTTCATCGCCCTTTATGCCGGGCTGGTGGCGATCTCCTTTCCCGGCGCTTCGATCCTGACCATTGTCGGCGGCTTTCTGTTCGGCGCCGTATGGGGCGGCGTTTATGTGGTCGCCGCCGCCACCATCGGCGCCACCCTGATCTTCCTGGCCGCGCGCACCGCCTTGCGCGAGCCCATGCGCAAGCTGGTCGGCGGCTTTCTCGACCGCATGGCGGCAGGCTTCCAGGACGGCGCCTTCAGCTATCTGCTGGTCTTGCGCCTGGTGCCGCTCTTTCCGTTCTGGGCGGTTAATCTGGTCCCGGCCTTTCTCGGCGTGCCGCTGGGCACCTTCATTCTGGCCACCGCCATCGGCATTATTCCGGGCTCGTTCGTTTACGCCAGCGTCGGCAACGGTCTCGGCGCCGTGTTCGACGAAGGCGGCACGCCCGATCTCGGCCTGATCTTCGACATTGAAATTCTCGGACCGATCCTGGGGCTCGCCGCGCTCTCGCTGGTGCCGGTGCTCTACCGGCGTTTCGCCCGGAAAAAACCGGCCCAGGACTAACCGGCCGAAAGGGGGACCAGACCATGGCCACATCATCGAATGCGCCGCACCGCATCTCCTGCGACCTGTGCATTATCGGCGCGGGCGCGGCGGGACTGTCCGTGGCGGCAGGCGCAGCCCAGATGGGCGCCAAGGTGGTCCTGATCGAAAAGACCATGCGCCAGGACGAATATATGGGCGGGGAATGTCTGCATACGGGCTGTGTGCCGTCGAAAGCCATGCTCGCCGCCGGCAAACAGGCCGTTGCCATGGGCGCCGCCGAGCGGTTCGGCATCGCCAATGCCGTCCCGCAGGTGGATTTCGCCAAGGTCAACGATCACGTGCATGACGTCATTCAGGCGATCGCGCCCACGGACTCGGTCGAGCGCTTCGAGAAGCTGGGCGTCACCGTTCTTCAGGCCACGGCGCGGTTTATCGACGGGCGGACGGTCGATGCGGGCGAGGTGCAGGTGCGGGCCAAGCGCTTCGTGCTGGCCACGGGTTCCGAGCCGATGGTCCCGCCCATTACGGGGCTCGACACCGTTCCCTATTTGACCAACGAGACCGTCTTCGAGAACCGGACGCAGCCGGATCATCTGATCGTCATCGGCGCCGGACCCATCGGGCTGGAACTGGCCCAGGCCCACCGCCGCCTCGGCTCGCAGGTCACGGTGCTGGAGAAGTTCAAGGCGATGCCCAAGGACGATCCGGAACTGGCCTGCGTGGTGCTCGATGCTCTGCGCAAGGACGGTGTGGCGCTTCTGGAAGAGGTCGAGATTTCCGGTATCAGCAGCGACGCCCAAGGCCGGATCACGGTCGCCTACAGCCAGGACGGCCAGGCCACATCTATCACCGGCTCGCATCTTCTGGTCGCAACGGGCCGCAAGCCCGTGGTCTCCTCCCTCGATCTCGAAGCGGCGGGCGTCGAGTACAGCCCGAAGGGCATCGTGGTGGATGCCCGCCTGCGCACCTCCAACAAAAAGATCTTCGCCATCGGCGACTGTGTCGCGAACTCGCTCCAGTTCACCCATGTGGCGGGCTATCACGCCGGGATCGTGATCCGGAACGCGCTTTTCCGCGTGCCCGCCAAGAGCGATCTCAGCCAGACGCCCTGGGTCACCTATACGGATCCGGAACTGGCCCATGTGGGCCTGAACGAGGCCCAGGCCCGCGAACAACACGGCGACGACGTGAAAATCGCCCGATGGGACTATGAGGAGAACGACCGGGCCCGCGCCGAGCGGGAGACCGTGGGCAAGATCAAGGTGGTGGCGCGCAACAACGGCAAGATCCTGGGCGTATCCATTGTCGGCGCCCATGCGGGCGAAGTGATCCAGCCCTGGCTGCTGGCGCTGTCGAAAGGCATGAAAATGTCGGATATGACCGGCTATATCGCGCCTTATCCGACGCTGGGCGAGTTGAACAAGCGGGCGGCAGGCGAGTTCTACACGGACACCCTGTTCGGCCCCCGCGTCAAATTCCTGGTGCGCCTGCTGTTGCGTCTGCCATAACGGGGTCCGCGACAGGATGTGGCGCCGCCGCATGAGGCGCGGCCGAAGGGATCGCGGACCAGTCTGGTGAGGAACGGCATTACAGGACGAGCGAAACAGTTGCTGGTGGACTTCACGACCGGCCTGTCGGGCCGGCTGTTCGCGTTCACGGTCGGGTTCGTGCTGATCGCCGAGATCCTGGTCTTCATCCCGTCCTTATGCACCTACCATTACCGCTGGCTCGACGACCGGATCAGCGCCGCCCAGATCGCCGCCCTCGTCTACGAGGCCAATCGCGGCCAGGGCTTTGAAAGCACCCTTGAAGAAAACGTGCTGGAGCGCACCGGCGTTTTGGTGCTGGTGCTGAAACGGGGCGGGGCCGTCGAGCCCTTGTTCATGGTGAAGGACCCGCCGCCTGCGGATATGGTGATCGATCTGGCCACCATCGGCATGTGGGGGCTGCTGGACAGCACCTTCCGCTCCTTCGTCTCGCCGCCGGGCCGCAACATCTATGTCATGGGCGCGCCGCTGCCCACGGGCGAGGCCATCGAAATCCTGATTTCCGAAGCGCCGCTCAAGGCCGCCATGTGGGGCTTTGCCGGGCGCATCCTGTTCGTGTCGCTGATCATCGCCGCGATCACCGCCGCGCTCGTTTATGCCGCCGTCTTTTTCGAATTCGTGCGGCCGATCCGGCAGATCATTTTCAGCATGCTGCATTTCCGCGACAAGCCCGAGGACGCCAGCCGCATTATCGAGCCCGGCGCGGGCCGGGGCGAACTGGCGGATGCCCGCAAGGCCCTGTCCGACATGCAGACCGAACTGCATTCGGCCTTGCAGCAGAAATCCCGCCTGGCGGCGCTGGGCACGGCGGTCAGCAAGATCAATCACGATCTGCGCAACATCCTGGCGAGCGGCCAGCTCATGACCGACCGGCTGGCGGCCATCGACGACCCCACCGTGCGGCGGCTCGCGCCCAAGCTGGTGAAATCCATCGACCGGGCCGTCACGCTGTGCACGCAGACCTTGAAATACGGCAAGGCGGAAGAACCGAAACCGGACAAACAGTGGATTACCCTGAAGACCATTTGCACGGATGTGCAATCGAGCCTCGACCTGCCAGCGGACGGACGCATCACCTTTGTCTGCCAGACGCCCGAACGATACCAGGTCTATGCGGATGCGGACCAACTGTTCCGTATTATGCTCAATCTGGCGCGCAACGCCATCCAGGCCATCGAGGCGGGCGGCGCGCCCGGCAAGACCCATAGCGTCACCGTCAGCACCGGCATCACAGGACAGGGCGAGACGCGGATGAGCGTGATCGACCTGGAAGACACCGGCCCCGGTATTCCCGAAACCGTGCGCGAGCGCCTGTTCCAGGCCTTCGTCAGTTCCGCGCGGGCGGGCGGCTCCGGTCTGGGGCTTGCCATTTCCCATGAGCTGGCACGGGCCCATGGCGGCGACCTGACCCTGGAACGCTCGGATGAGAGCGGCACGGTGTTCCGTATCGCGCTGCCTTGCCCTCCGGGTTCGGACGAGCGGGACGCAGCCCAGGGCGGACGCGGCCGCACGGCCTCGAAACAGGCCCGCAAGACCCGCTCCAAGCGCCGCCCGGCCCGCAAGAAAGGCTGAGCGATGACCTGGAACCCGGACATCTATATGCGCTTCGGGAACGAGCGCAGCCGTGCCGCTGCCGATCTGCTGGCCAGGGTACCCTTGGAACAGGCCCGTCTCGCGGTCGATCTGGGCTGCGGGCCCGGCAATTCGACGGACCTGTTGGCGGCGCGCTTTCCGGAGGCGGATCTGATCGGCGTCGATACCTCCCGGGAGATGCTTGAGCGGGCGCGGGCGGACGGCCCCAAAGCCGCCTGGATCGAGGCCGATGCGGACAGTTATCGTCCGCCTGCGGAAACCGATCTTTTATTTTCCAATGCCACCCTGCACTGGCTGCCGGATCACGAGACCCTGTTCCCGGCGCTCCTGGAAACGCTCAAGCCCGGCGCGGCGCTCGCAGTGCAGATGCCCGACAATTTTGCGGCCCCCTCCCATACCCTGCTCCAGGAGCTGGCACACACCGCTCCTTGGGACCGATGGCTGGCAAACCTCAGGCCCGCGCGGCCCGTGGCGGCGGCACAAGCCTATTTTGACTGGCTGAGCCCGCTCGCGGAAAGGCTCGATATCTGGACCACCGAATACTGCCAGGTGCTGAGCGGCCCTGACCCGGTGCTCAATTGGGTGCGGGGCACGGCGCTGACGCCCTTCCTCGCCGCCCTTCCCGAAAACGAGCACGACGGCTTCCTGGAGGCCTACCGCAGCGGGCTTACCGCCGCTTATCCGGCCCGCGCCGACGGTCGGACCTTGTTTCCGTTCCGCCGCCTCTTCATGATTGGGATCAGAAAGGCCATATCACTTTAAGACCAAGCACCGGAGCCGTCATGAGCCGCGACGCCACTCTTCTGCTCGCCGATATCGGCGGTACCCATGCCCGTTTCGTGCTGTATGGCGGGGGCGACTTCAAAAGCGCCCATACCAAATGGCTCGCCCTCGACTATCCCGACCTGCCCAGCGCCCTGGACAAGTTCCTGCGCCAGGAACTGCCCGACCGCTCCCGGCTCGACGGCATCGCCGTGTGCGCCGCCGGACCGGTCAAGGACGGCCGTGTGGACCTGACCAATTCGCCCTGGATCGTCGATGCCAGGGCACTGGCCGAGGTGACGGGCGTTGCCGACCCGCTGGTGGTCAACGATTTCACCGCCATGGCCATGGGCGTGCTGGCGGTGGGCAAGGCCCATCATCTGGCCGTCGGCGGCGGCACCGCCCAGGACGGACGGCCCATCGCGGTGCTCGGCCCCGGCACGGGGCTCGGGGTCTCGGGCCTGATCCCGGACGGGCGGGGGCGCTATATCCCACTGTCGGGCGAAGGCGGCCATATCGATCTGGCCCCGTCCAACGAGCGGGAAATTTCGATCCTTCTGGAGATGATGCACGAGGATCCGCACATCTCGGCCGAAGACGTGCTGTCCGGACCCGGACTGGAATCCCTCCACATGGCACTGACGCGCATGGACGGCCGGCCCACGGTGGACCGGGTCAATGCCGCCGACATCGCCAAATGGGCGCGGGCCGGATCATCGCCGCTGGCGGTCGAAGCGGTGGCGCGCTTTACCCGCTGGCTGGGCGCGGTGGCGGGCGATGTGACCCTGATCCTGGGCGCCCAAGGGGGCGTTTATCTGACCGGCGGCATTCTGCCCAAATGGGGCCCTTTGTTCGACCACGGACTGTTCCGGGAAGGCTTCGAAGCCAAGGGCCGGTTCCGGGGCTACATGCAGCCGATCCCGGTGACGCTGGTCACCGGCGGCGAACCGGCCATGCACGGCCTCGCCGCCCTCTGGCAGCAGGAGCATTAGCACTCAGCGCGCGGGCGTTTGTCCGGGCACGCCGACAACGCCTTCCCGGCGCGGATCGGCGCCGCCGTCCAAGCCTTGGGCCGTGATGCGGAACCCGTGCAGCCCGCTATTGATGCCGCTCACCCGCACCTCATGGCCGAGCGCTTCGAGACCAGCCTGAAGCTCGGCGACATCCGTCCCCTGCTCAAGCTGGGTCGCGCCGTTGCGGTTCAGGTAATGGGGCGCCTCGATGGCCTCTTGCATGCTCAAGCCCCAATCCATGACGCCGATCAGGGTCTTGATCACATAAGGCGGGATGCGCGTGCCGCCGGGCGAACCGATGGCGATTTCCGGCTTGCCCGCGCCGTCGAACACGATGGTTGGCGACATGGAGCTGAGCGGCCGCTTGCCCGCCGCCACCGCATTGGCGATGGGCTTGCCGTCGCGGGTGGGCTCATAGGAGAAATCCGTCAACTGATTGTTCAAGAGGAAACCGCCTGCCATCAGATGGCTGCCGAAAGCGAATTCGATGGTGGTGGTCATGGAGAGCACATTGCCGTCAGCATCGATGATGCTGAAATGGCTGGTGCCGGGATAAGTGGGCGAGACGTCCGGCGCGCGGTCCGTCCGGTCGCTTTCCGCCGGCGGCGTGCCGGGCTTGGCGATGCCCATGGACTTGGCCGGATCGATCAGTTGCCCCCGCGACCGCAGGTAGTCCGGATCGAGCAGACCTTGCAAAGGCACGTCCACGAAGTCCGTATCGGCCAGATGCTGATAGCGGTCGGCATAAGCGAGCCGCTGGGCTTCCGTGATCAGATGAACGGCCTCGAGCGAGCCGGGGCCCATGGCCGCAAGATTGAACGGCTCCAGGAAACTCAGGACCTGGCCCACGGTGACGCCGCCCGCGCTCGGCGGCGGCATGCCGCAGACGGAACGTCCGCGATAGGGCACGCACAGGGCCTCGCGCACTTTCGGCTGATAACGGGCCAGATCCTCCAGGGTCATCTCGGTCGGATTGCGCGGCGCGTTCTGCACCGCCGCCACGATGGCCTCCGCCACCGGCCCTTCGTAGAAGCCCTTGCGCGCGCCATAAGCCGCGATCCGGCGCAGGGTTTCCGCATACTCCGCATTGACCAGCGAAAATCCGACGGCCAGCGGCTCACCCTCATCCGTATAAAGATAACCCGCCGTATCGGGCATGGAATATGTCAGCGGCTTGAAGCGCGCCAGCAGGCCGTGGAGCCGGGGACTGACGGCGAAGCCGCCATCGGCCAGGCCAATGCCGTAATCGAACAGGGTCTTCCAGGCGAGCTTGCCGTGCGCCTTGTGCATCATATCGAGCATGGCCACGACACCCGGCACGCCTACGGATTTTCCGCCCAGCACCGCTTCGCGGAACCCCAAAGGCTTGCCGTCCTCGCCGATGAACAGATCGGGTGTGGCGGAGGCGGGCGCCACTTCCCGGCCGTCATAGGCATAAAGACGGTTCTCGTCCGCATCCCAGTAAAGCGCCACCGCGCCGCCGCCGATCCCGGAGGATTGGGGCTCCACCAGTCCCAGCACCACCTGCACCGCGACGGCCGCATCGATGGCCGAGCCGCCGCGCTCCAGCACCGCGACGCCCGCCTCCACCGCATGGGGGTTGGCCGCGACCACCATGCCGCCGCCGCTGCCTTGCGGCTGGGCCTGGGCGCCCGCCATCCAGCCGGCGGCGATCACAAGCGAAATGACAAAAGCGCGAACACAGCGAGCGAAGCGGATCATGTGCTATTCCCTTTTTCAAACCTGCCCTCACCTTAAAGGGTGAACCGCCCGCTTCAAATCCCTCGTCGCACAGAGCGCGCCGTTTGCCACCAATGAGTCGGTTATGACCAAACCAGGACCCGCCAATCTGCTGACCGATGTGGACGGCCTCACCGTCGGCAACGCCCAGGACCAAACGGCCAGGACCGGCGTCACCGTCATCCTGCCGGAGCGCCCCGCCAATGCGGGCGTCGATGTGCGCGGCGGCGGCCCCGGCACGCGGGAGACCGATGCGCTCGATCCCGCCTGCCTGGTGGACGCCATTCACGGGATCGTGCTCTCGGGCGGCTCGGTCTACGGGCTCGACGCGGCCTCCGGCGTGGTCTCCTGGCTGGGGGCGCGGGGCCGGGGCTTTCAGATGCCGGGCGCGGCGCTCGTGGCGCCGGTGGTGCCCGCCGCGATCCTCTTCGATCTGACCAATGGCGGCACCAAGGATTGGGGCGAGGAGCCGCCCTACAACCGTTTGGGACGCGACGCTGCTGCGGCGGCGGCGAAGACGTTCGCGCTGGGCAATGCGGGCGCGGGGCTCGGCGCGCGGGCCGGTGCCTATAAAGGCGGCCTGGGCAGTGCCTCGGCGGTCACGCCCGACGGCGTTCAGATCGGCGCGCTCGCCGCCGTCAACAGCGCGGGCTCGCCGGTTATTCCGGGGACTGGCACGTTCTGGGCCTGGGCCTTCGAACAGAATGGCGAACTGGGCCGTCAGCATGCGCCTCAACCGGCGCGCGACATGGTGCTCGACGTACCTACTGACATCAAAGGCGGCACGCCGGGCGCGCGCCAGAACACCACCATCGGCGTCGTCGCGACAAACGCGGACCTGACGCCTGCGGAAGCCCGCCGCCTCGCCATCATGGCCCAGGACGGCTATGCCCGGGCGCTCCGGCCGATCCACACGCCGTTCGACGGCGATGTGCTCTTCGCGCTCGCCACTGGCAGGGCTCCGCTGCCCGATCCCCGGCCCGTCTCCTTGTCCCGGCTGGGGCTGATCGCCGCCGACTGCATGGCCCGCGCCGTAGCGCGCGGTGTTTATGAG
This sequence comes from uncultured Alphaproteobacteria bacterium, assembly GCA_964612085.1. Classification (GTDB taxonomy): domain Bacteria; phylum Pseudomonadota; class Alphaproteobacteria; order JAJFIK01; family JAJFIK01; genus CAZTCJ01. The sequence continues at coordinate 2,767 of CAZTCJ010000058.1, read as the reverse complement.
GCCGAGGATCTGGGCGAATGGACCTCCTACCGTTCCGCCCACGGAGGGGCGTTCGGTTAAGCGCACGAAAAAGGCCCCCGCGCCGGTCAAGCGCAGGGGCTGTCTTCAGATCGGTTCCGGACAGTTCGCTCAAAGAGTATCGAGCAGGAACTGTTTCATGAATGTAAAATTGTCCGAGGACTTGAAGTCGACCGTGTAGGTCAGGGTTCCGTCCTCGCTCAGTTCGGCGGCGCGCTCATCGCCGCGCTTGCACACGACCTTGGAAATCCGCGTCTGAACCGCTTCCTTGCCCAGATCGTCATTGCAGACCAACCGCATGCCCTCGAACGGCGCGGCGCAGTAGCCGTGGATGCTGTATTTGGCCTCGTAATCTTCGTCGCGGAAACTCGGCCAATCGAATGAGAACGCAACATTCTTGCCGCAGGCCTTGGCGGCGGAATCGATCTCGCTGACGATCCGCGCTTCCTGATCCTTCTGGACCTTTTTCTGGCCGAGCGTATTGGCATGAACCGAAAGCGGCAGGGCCAAGGCCGCCACGGCAACGAACGCTGTCAATTTGCGCATGGTGAAATCCCCCAAGTTGTCGTGCGGGCCCAATGCCCGCTGGCTGGAGGATCGGTCAAAATCCCAGAGTCTGCAAGCGGTTTCGCCCCGCTGGCACCGGCCTTCAGCCAAAGATCACCGGCACCAGAAGCCAGGCCACCAGCGACACCACACCAAGCGAGATCAGATTCATGACGATCCCCGCCCGGACCATTTCCGGGATCGTCACATAACCGGAGGCAAAGACCACCGCGTTGGGCGGCGTCGCCACCGGCAGCATGAAGGCGCAGCTCGCGCCCATGGCCACCGGCACCGCCAGCATCATGGGGTCATAGCCCGTGGCGCTGGCGATCGCCGTGGCGATGGGCAGGAAGGCCGCCGTGGTCGCTGTATTGCTCGTCATTTCCGTCAACAGCTTGATCACCGCGCCGATGATCACGATAAAGAGGAGCAAGGGCATGCCCTCCAGGCTCGTCAGGCCGGAACCCAGCCAGTCCGCCAGATCGGTCTCCTTAATCGCTTCCGCGAGCGACAGGCCGCCGCCGAACAGCAGCAGCACGCCCCAGGGCAGGCCTTCCGCATCCTTCCAGGTGAGGAGCGCCTGGCCCCGCTCGCCGTTGCCGCGCCCGGCGGGCAGCAGGAACAGCGCCAGACCGCCGATGATGCCGATGGCCGGATCGCTCAAGCCGCCAAACCCCGGGACCCCTTGCAAGAGCGGCCGCGTGACCCAGGCCAGCGCCACGGCCACGAAGACCATCAGTACGCGGCGCTCCGCCATGCCCATGGGTCCCAGACCCGCCAGCGCATCGCGCAGGACCGCGCGGCCCGAACCGTCCGTCGTCCGCAGTCCGGGCGCGACGCAGACCGGATAGAACACCCGGGTGAGCAGGAGCCAGGCGGCCGGCAGCAGCACCGCAACGACGGGCAGCGCGATCAGCGCCCAGCGGGCGAAGGACACGTCCTGCCCGTAGGTCTGCTCCATGTAAGCCGCCAGGAACGCATTGGGCGGCGTGCCGATCAGGGTGCCGACCCCGCCGATACTGGCCGCATAGGCGATGCCCAGCATCATGGCCGTGCCGAACTGGCCCCGCGCGGCGCTTTGCTCCGGCCCCAGGGCGACGACGCCGATCACCGAGGCGGCGATGGGCACCATCATCACCGCCGTCGCCGTGTTGCTCACCCACATGCTCAAAAACGCCGTCGCCATCATGAAGCCGAGAATGAGCGTGTCGGGCCGGGCGCCGGAGGCGGCGGCGATGCTGAGCGCGATGCGCTTGTGCAGGCCCCAGCGTTGGAGCCCGCGCGCCACCAGAAAGCCGCCGAGAAAGAGGAACACCAAAGGGTTGGCATAAGGCGCCGCCGTCTCGGGCACGTCCCGCGCGCCCAGCAGCGGCAGCGCGGCCAGCGGCACCAGCGCGGTCGCCGGCACGGGGATCGCCTCCACCGCCCACCACACGGCCATCAGCCCGGCAACGCCCAGCACCGTCCAGCCTGCGGGCGACAGGCCCTCAGGGGGGCTGACGGTCTGGGTGATCAGGAGCAGCCCCGCCCCGATGGCCAGACCGGCAATCTTGACCGGACCGTAAAGCCTGGCGCCCCCGTCCTCCTGCGTGTGCTGGTGTGTTCCGGCGGCCATGGCGTCCTCTGTTTCCCGTGAAACCTCGCGGCGCCAAGAGAAGGCGGAAAGTCCGTCCCGGCGCAAGGGGGCAGGGTGCGGGCCGCCTCGGGCCCCGCCCGGTTCCGGTCACTTGACGGTGTGCTCTTGCCTTTGGAGACGCTTTGCGCTTTAACGGCGGGCCTGTTCCCGAACGGGCGGCCTCTTCAGCCTCGTTCGCGGTCCGAAGCACCGGTAGCTCAGTTGGATAGAGCACCAGACTACGAATCTGGGGGTCGGGGGTTCGAATCCTCCCCGGTGCGCCATTTCAATGACAACTTCAATAAGTTCGTAGCGTGTATATTCCGCGTGCTACGTGCAACCGGGCTTTACACCCGGGTCACACTATGACCGCCCGTTGCCCCCCGCCGCTTGATAACGTGCGCCACAGCCTGTGGGTTATCCCCCCGTCACCGGGACCCGTGTTAGAATAGGTTCCATTCTTGTCACATGGTTTACACTTTCTCCGGAGTGAACCGGTCCGGCCGGCTGCGCGCCGGACGCCGCCCTAATGGACCCGGGGGAAGTAGTTGATCAGCTTGCCCGTATTGGCATTCCGGAAGACGAGCG
>CAZTCJ010000057.1:0-25412 GCA_964612085.1 uncultured Alphaproteobacteria bacterium | reverse complement strand
CGCGCTGTCGGAAATCTGGTCCCAGTGCGCGCTCGCCAGACAAGTGGCGTGAGGGGTTAGCCTTCCGGCGTATCGCTGCGCACGCCGCCGGGGACGGCTATTTCCAGAATGGGCCTCGGATCGCAGGCGGGATCGGGCGCGAAAGCAAACCAGGAAAGCCCCACCCGTTGAGGTTTGCGCAGCACCTCTTCTCCGCTCGCCCGGTCGACCCAGACCGCATCGAACCGGCCTTCCGTGGTCATCAGCCCCCGCCACATCACCGATGCCGTCTTGAACCGGTCACCTTCGGGTCGGGGATAGCTTTCCTGAGCGATGTGTTCAGGCAACTGAACGACAACCTTCTCGCCGCCGACGATTGTGAGGAACACGGGCTCAGCCGTATGCTCGACGGACAACACCGTGCCGTCGGGCTGCTCGAAAGTGCTGCCCCAGGCGAAGCGGATGGCATCGCCCCGGCGGATGGCATCGAACAGGGCCTGCTTCGTGCCCGCCATGGGGTTGCCGTCCGCATCGTGACGATAGACCATGCGCCAAGCAGGCGTCTCGCAGGCCAGTTCGTCCGCCATCGCCGGGACAGGCGCGAGCAACACTACAAACCCAAGAACGGTTCTTCCGATCATCGGTATACCCCTTAGTCGTCGATCCGCGGATCGAGACACCACCAGCTTGTGACAGGCGTCGTGCCCAACTCGCCGGTGCGGCGCGAGCGCCCCTCGATCCGGCCCGTGGTACCCAAGAGACCCTGCCAATAGCTTTGCTGCGGCGTCAGCTTGATATCCGCCTGGCCCAATTGCGGCGCCTGGGAATTGATTTCCGGAGTCTGGGTGAACACCTCGTCCTCGAAGATCGTCAGGAACACGGCGTCCGCCCAATGGACCACATCGTGCTTGCCGTCGGTGTTGAAATCGATGCCCCAGCCGACACGGATGGGCGTGCCGTCCCGCACGGCGGCGCGCAAGGCCTCTTTCGATCCGGCGGACACGGCCCCGCCCGCTTCCACCGTGAGCAGATGACCGGCGCCGCAGGGCCCGCCCGCTGCGGCGTGGCCTGCACCACTAAAAGCCAGACCGATACCGGCAAGACATGCTGAAATGGTCATCCGCAGGCGCATGGTTTTCTCCCTACCCTGTTGGAATAACGGGCCGCTCACCCCGTCTTCAACTCCACCCAGGTGGCCCGGCCCATGGCCAGCACCTGGGCCTGATCGTCGAACACCGCCGTGCCCGCATAGTGTTTGCGCCCTTCCGAGCCCAGATACCAGCCGGTGACAACGCAGTGCTCCCCGGCCTTGGGCCGCGCCAGGATGCGCACCGCTAGACGGCCCAGCAGTTTCAAGGACGACTCGGTCCCCTGCTCCACGGCGAACGCGCCGGGACAGTCGAGCGCGCCCCACAGGATTTCCGGACGGATGAAACCTTCCCCATCGGCGAAATGCGCATGAGGCACCCAGGGGGCGGCGACCATGGTGCCGGAGGCGGCCGCGCCGTCCCCCACCGGCCCTGTGTAGATCTGCAAGCCGTCGCCGTCCGTCCGGTCAGTGCCGCAGACGAAACAAGTGGACAGCGGATGAAACCGAAACCCGGAAAAGCGGCTGCGCGCGTCTTCGGCACCGTGTGGGCCGGGCGGCGGCGGCACGGACAGTTCGGTGTGTTTCAGAACGCCTTCGGCATAAAGCGCGCCGTCTTTCAGGAGGCGGACCGTCTCGCCGTCCACGGCCACCTCCATCGGGGTGTCGAGGGGCGGCGGCAAGCGCAGGGTCACTTCCGGCCAGAGATCGCCTTTGGCATCGGGCAGAAAGGACGCAACCTGCCCCGCCACATAACCGCCATTGCCGGAGTCCGGCGGACCGTTGAACTGGCGGGCGATGGTGATGCTGGTTGCTGCTGTCATGGTGATGCGTCCTTTCGGTGCCGCCGCTCCAAATCTTGCCTCGTCTTCGGTACCGGACCCTCGTCCCGTTGTCACGGATTTATGACCGGGTTCAGCCTGTCCCGGGCTTCCGTTTGTCCTACAACGTTCGGTATCCAGTCGCCTGCGAAGCCGCAGACGGTCCCTGCCTTTCGCCTTGAACCGGGAGAGCCCATGCGCGCCTTTTGGAGAGTGCCCGTCATCGGCCCGTGGGTCTTTTCCCTGTGGCTCGCCGACGCGCGGCGGAAAGCCGACTGGATCAGACCCTGGCTCCCGGCGGACGCTCCGCTATTGGAGATCGGCAGCGGGCCCGGCAGCGTCGTCCGGGTTTTACGTGACCGCCGGTTCAATGTGGAGGCTATCGATATCGCCGACAGCAGCTATGACGATACCCTCCAGCCCCGGCTTTACGACGGCCTGACATTGCCTTACAGCGACCGGTCCTTCGGCGCCGCGCTGGTGCTGACGGTGCTCCACCACACGCCGGACCCGGACGCCGTGCTGCGCGAGGCCGCCCGCGTCGCCTCCCGTGTCATCGTAATCGAGGACATCTACACCTCGCCGTTTCACCGTAAACTGACGAAAGCCGCCGACAGCGTGACCAATCTGGAGTTTTTCGGTCATCCCCATTCCAACCGGGACGATGCGGGCTGGCGCGCCACATTCGAGGCGCTCGGCTTTACTCTGGACCATGCCAGCACGAAGCCCTATGTGGGCGCGTTTCTCCAGGCGCTTTACGTGCTCAAGAGTCCGGCGGAGCCTGCCGATGGCTGAAGCCGTCGCCATCGTCATCCCAATGCTGAACGAGGAAGGCGAACTGCCCCGCCTTGCACGCACGCTTTCGGTGCTCGATCCGGCGCCTGCAGAGATTCTGCTGGTCGATGGTGGCAGTACGGACCGGTCGGTGGAAACGGCGCGGGATCTGGGATTCACGGTGCGCACTTTGGACGGTACGGGCAAACAGGCTGGACGGGCCGCCCAGATCAATCTGGGCGTGGAGAGCGTGGACAGCCCGCTGGTCTGCGTGCTCCATGCGGACACGGCCCCGCCCCACGACACGGTCCAGGTGATCCGGCGCGTCTTGAACGACGGCACGGTCAGCCTGGCGGGTTTCACCGCGATCTTGAGCGGCCATGAGACCGTCCGCTGGGGGACCAGTTTTCACAACTGGCTGAAGACCTGGTATGCGCCCCTGCTGTTCCGCCCGGTCCTGTTTCTGAACGGCGGGCGGCTGCTGTTCGGCGACCACGCCATGTTTTTCCGGCGCAGCGATTTCCTGGCCGTCGGGGGCTGCGACGAGACCTTGCCGCTCATGGAGGATGCCGATCTGTGCATCCGCCTGACCGCGCGCGGCCGGGTGCGGCTGGTCAACCGTATCGTACTCACCTCCGACCGGCGCATCGCCGCCTGGGGCGGAGTGCGCGCCAATCTGATCTATCTGTGGGTCGGGATCCGCTGGGGCCTGGGCCTGCGCAAGGGCCTCGACCGTCACTACCCGGATGTTCGTTAGCTCGAGCCGATCACTGGGCCGTCAGCCCGCCGTCCATCACCAGTTCGGTTCCGGTCATGAAGCCCGACGCATCGGAGGCCAGGAACATGATACCGTCGGCGATTTCCTCCGGCAGGCCCAGGCGGCCCACCGGATGGGCCAAAGCGGTCATGGCGCGGGCCTCATTGTCGCTGGCGATCCCGGCGGCCTGCCCGGTCCGTTCCACGACCACCTGGCCCATGGGCGTATCGACCACAGCCGGGTGCACGGAATTGACCCGGATCCGGTAGCCCTTGCGCGCGAACTCCATGGCCTGGGCCTTGGTCAGCAGACGGACGCCGCCTTTGGTCATGGAATAGCAGGGATCGAAGGAAAAGCCGATCAGTCCGGCGGCGGAGGACAGATTGACGATGGAGCCACCCTGGGGCGTCGTCTGCGCCGTTTCCTTCATCAGCGGCAAGGCGGCCTTGGTGCCGAGAAACGGCCCCTGGCAATTGATCGCCATCTGAAGCCGGAACTCGTCCATGGTCATTTCTTCGGTATCCTTGCCGATGGCAATGCCCGCATTGTTCACCAGCACGTCGAGCCGGCCGTAGCGCTCGCGCACGGCTTCCATGACCGCGTCCCAGCGGACCTCGTCCACCACGTCCTGCACCAGCGCCATGGCATCGCCGCCCTGGGCCAGGATCGCGCCCGCTGCTGCGTGCGTATCCTCAGCGTTGAGATCCGTGACCACCACGGCGGCGCCCGCCCCGGCCAGTCTGAGCGCTGTGGCCCGGCCGATGCCGCGCGCGGCCCCTGTCACCAGCGCGACGCGCCCTGTCAGATCGCTCATGCCCGTTTCCTCCTGTTTTGGCGGTGTTTGCCACCAGTTTAGCCGGTTTCGACGGACCCGTATGCCGTTCAAAAGCCCTGGCGGTTTTTGTTTTGCGAAAGGCGCGGTTTCGGGCGGTAATAGAAGCTGGGGACAGATTGAAGGCGCGGATCCGCCGCGCCCGGGCATATGGGGGTGTCGGCGATGTTGAGCATCGAAGGCTTAAGCAAGATCTACGGCAATGGCGTGCGCGCCTTGAACATGGTCTCCCTGGAGATCCCGAAAGGCATGTTCGGGCTTCTGGGCCCCAATGGCGCGGGCAAGTCGACCCTCATGCGCACCATCGCCACGCTGCAGCAGCCGAGCACCGGCAACCTCTTTTTCAATGGCATCGACGTTCTGAAAGAGCCGGAAGCGATCCGCCAGGTGTTGGGCTATCTGCCCCAGGATTTCGGCGTCTACCCCCGGATTTCCGCTCAGGCCATGCTGATGCATATGGCCGCCCTCAAGGGCATTCCGGCAAACAAGCGCAAGGAGACGGTGGCCGAACTCCTGCGCCAGACCAACCTCTATGACGTCCGCAACAAGGGCCTCGGCACCTATTCTGGCGGCATGCGCCAGCGCTTCGGCATCGCCCAGGCGCTGCTTGGCGATCCCAAGCTCATCATCGTGGACGAGCCCACCGCCGGTCTCGACCCGGAGGAACGCAACCGCTTCCTCAATCTTTTGAGCGAGATCGGCGAGAATGTGGTGGTGATCCTCTCCACCCATATCGTCGAGGACGTGGCCAATCTCTGCCAGCGCATGGCGGTGATGAACAAGGGCCGCATCGTGCGCGAAGGCGAACCCTCCGCCCTCATCGCATCGCTTGCGGGCAAGGTCTGGCGCAAGACCATCGACAAGTCCGAGATCGACAGCTACCGCGCCCGGCACACGGTGATTTCCACACGGCTCGCCTTGGGGCGCACCCTGATCCATGTCCATGCCGAGGAGGCCCCTGACGGCTTCGAACCGGTGGAGCCGACATTGGAAGATGTCTATTTCACCGAACTGGGACGCACCGACGGCGAAAGCGCCGCCGCCTGACCGGAACGCCAGGGAACAAGGGGGCCCGGCCGATGCTTTGGACCATCGCCAGTTTCGAATTCCGTTTTCAGTTGAAGCAGATGATCCTGCCCGTGACCTTCGGGATCTTCTTTCTGCTGACCTTCGGCGCCACCACGGTGGACAACATCACCATCGGTTCCACGGGGAACGTGAACATCAATTCCCCCTTCGCCATCACCACGGTCACGATCATCATGAGCATTTTCGGGCTGTTCATCCCGACGGCCATGCTGACGAATGTGGTGCTGCGCGACGCGGAATTGAAGACGGAAGAAAGCTTCTTCACCCTGCCCATCCGCCCGTGGGAATATCTGTTGGGCCGCTTCCTTGGCGCTTTTCCGGTCACCATGATCGCCTTTGCCAGCGTGCCTTTGGGCGTGCTGATCGGCAGCTTCATGCCCTGGCTCAATCCCGACCGGGTGGGCCCGACCGTGCTCTGGCATTACCTCTACACCCTCTTCGTGGTGGGCGTGCCCAACCTGCTGATCACGGGACTGATCTTCTTTACGGTGGCCAATCTCACCCGCTCCATGATCGCCACCTACACCACCCTCGTGGCCTTCTTGATCGTTTATTTCGTTGGCCTGCAGGTGGTGAACGAGCCGGAGCTGATCAATATCGTGGCCCTGGCCGACCCGTTCGGCATTCTGGCCTTCGGAGAAGTCACCCAATATTGGACGGCGTTTGAGCGTAATGAACGCGTCCTGCCGCTGGAAGGCCTGTTCCTGCAGAACCGGCTGATCTGGCTCGGGGTCTCGGGCGCCCTGCTCATCCTCAATCTGTTGACCTTCAGCTTCCGCAAGCGCCAGACGCCGCGCCTCTTCCGGTCCAAGACGGAAAGCCCGGCGGACAGCGAGCGCTTCGTGGCGCGCCCCATCGATCTGCCCCGGGTGACGCCCGATTTCGGCGCCGCCACCGCATCGAGCCAGTTCTGGATCCGCACCCGCTTCGAAATGCTCGCCGTACTGAAAAGCATCGCCTTCTGGGTGCTGCTGGCGCTCGGCATTTTCAACACCCTGGGCGGCCTGCTGACCGTCGATCTCGTCTATGGCACGCCGATCTACCCCGTCACGCGCCAGATGATCCAGGTCGCACAAGGCAATTTCGCCCTGGTGCCGTTCATCGTGGTGATCTATTGGGCCTCGGAAGTGGTCTGGCGCGAGCGCATGTATTTCGTGCACGAAGTGATCGGGGCGACGCCTACGCCCAACTGGGTCTTCGTGTTCTCCAAATTCGCCGCCATGGCGCTGGTGCTGATCTCGCTTCAGCTTGTGGCGATAGTCACGGCCATCGCCGTTCAGCTCGCCCAAGGCTTCACCGCGATCGAACTCGACCTTTATCTGGGCCGGTTCCTCGTGGTCTTCGGCTGGCCCTTCCTGCTCCTCGCTATCTTGAGCCTGTTCGTGCAATCGGTCTCCATGAACCGGTTCATGGGCATGCTGATCATGGTCGTGGTGCTGGTGGCCCAGCTTTCGCTGTTCAATGCAGGCTTTGAGCATAATCTCTATCAGTTCGCCGGCGCGCCGGCCGCGCCGCTCTCGGATATGAACGGCAGCGGCCACTACCTCACCGCCGTGTTCTGGTTCTACCTCTACTGGAGCTTCTTCTCCGCGCTTCTGATCCTGCTCACTTACATGTTGTGGAACCGGGGCGCGCCGACGGATCTGTGGACACGGATCAAACGCATCGGCACGGCGACAGGACCGGTGACGGTCACGGCTTGCGCCATCGCGCTTGCCGGCTTTGTCGGGTCCGGCGCCTGGATCTATTACAACACCAATATCCTCAACGCCTATGTGACCCAGGCCGATACCGAAAAGCGCGCCATCGCCTATGAAGAGGCCTATCGTCAGTATGAAACCATGGCGCTGCCGAAGATCGCGGCCGTCAAGGCGGATGTGGATATCCATCCCTATGAGCTGAAGGTCGAGACGCGCGGCACCTACAGGCTCGAAAACCGGACGGATGCCCCTCTCGACACCGTCCATGTGGATATGCCGTTTGCCCTGGCCGTGAGCGCCATCGAACTGGAAGGCGCGGCGCTGAAGACCGAAGATACGGATCTGAACTACCGGATCTATACGCTCGATACCCCCATGGCGCCGGGCGACAGCCGGACCCTGAGGTTCACCACGGTCTGGGATTACGACGGCTTCCGCAATTCCGGCAACGGCACGCGCATCGTCTACAACGGCACCTTCGTCAACAATACCGAGATCATGCCCTTGATCGGCTTCAACCGGGGCAAGATGATCCAGAACCGGAACGACCGCAGGCGGAACGATCTGGAACCCATCGACCGCATGCCCAAGCTCGAACAAACCGAGTTCTACAGAACCAATCTTTTACGACTGGACTCCGACTGGGTGGAGTTCGAGACGACCGTCAGCACGGTGCCGGACCAGATTGCCGTGGCACCGGGCTATCTCCAGCGGGAGTGGACCGAAGGCGACCGCCGCTATTTCGAATACAAGATGAACGCCCCCATTCAGAACTTCTATTCCTTCATGTCGGCGGACTACACCGTGGCGCGGGACGACTGGAACGGCGTGGCGCTGGAGATCTATTATCACGAGCCCCACAGCTACAATATCGACGGCATGATGGCTGCCATGAAGGCCTCCTTCGATTATTTCACAGCCAATTTCAGTCCGTATCAGTACAGCCAGATGCGCATTCTGGAGTTCCCGGACTATGCCCGCTTCGCCCAGGCTTTCCCCAATACGGTGCCCTATTCCGAAGGCATCGGATTCATCGCCGATGTGCGCGACCCTGAGGATGTTGACTATGTCACCTTCGTGACCGCCCATGAGCTGGCGCACCAATGGTGGGCGCATCAGATGTCGGCAGCGCCGGTCCAGGGCTCCACCATGCTGATCGAGAGCTTCGCGCAGTATTCAGCGGTGATGGTCATGGAAGAGATGTTCGGCATCCACCATATCCGCCAGTTCCTGAAATACGAACTCGACAGCTATCTGCGGGCGCGCGGCGGCGAGCAGGTCGAGGAACTGCCCCTCTACCGGGTGGAAAACCAGGGCTATATCCATTATCGCAAGGGCGCGGTGGCCATGTATGCGCTGAAGGATTATGTGGGCGAGGACACGGTCAACCGGGTGCTCGCCCGCCTGCTGGACGAAAAAGCCTATGCCTTCGATCCCTATCCGATCAGCCTCGATTTCCTCCGCATCCTGCGCGAGGAGGCCGATCCCAAACACGAAGAGCTGATCCAGGACCTCTTTGAGCGGATCACCCTGTGGGATTTGAAAGTCACGGAGACGGAGGTGACAGAGCGCGGCGACGGCCGGTTCGACGTGGCGCTCACCATCGAGGCCGCCAAATACGAGGCGGACGGCCTGGGCCGGGAAACCGAGCGCCCCCTCGACATGGAGATCGATATCGGCGCCTTCACCGAGCATCCGGGCGATGTTTATGAAGGGGACGATCACGTACTCCTGTTCGAAAAGCGCCGGATCGTCAGCGGCGAACAGACCGTGACGGTCACCCTCGATGAACGGCCCGCCGTGGTTGGCGTCGATCCTTACAACAAGCTGATCGACCGGAATTCGGACGACAATCTGAAACGCCCTTGAGGCCACGCGGACTTGCAGGCGCCGGTGCGCGCGCTATGCTGCGCGCACCAGTTTTGGATTCGGGAGACCGTATATGCGTTCCTTATGTTTCCTTCTCGCGGGCAGCGCAGCGCTTCTTGCCGCCGGCTGCGCCAGCACGGCCAATTTCAAGGAAAATTTCGGCGAGCCCGTGAAGAAGATCATCGCCAAGCCGGAGGCGCCCGAAGGCGCGTTCACCCTGTCGGAGGAGTTCGATCTCTCCGCCCGCGGAGAAGGCGAAGTCAACACGGTCAAGGTCTACAAAAGCGAGGCCGAGCGTTTCACGCCCAAGGACGGGTTCTGCTTCATCACCGGCCTCCACGGCAATGGGGGACCCGGCAATTATGCCCAGATCACCCATGACGCCGAAGGCTGGTATATGCGCGTGCGCTCCCTCGGGCCCATCGTCAATATGAGCGCCCGCTGCGCCTATATTCACTGAGGCGCGGACGCCTCGGGCGCGTTTTTCCGGTAATCCGCAGACTGCGCGTCCAGCGCCCGCGCGAAAGCCGGGCGGGCCTCACAGCGCTTGCGGTAGGCCTGAAGTGTCGGAAAGCGCGACAGGATCTCGTATTCCCGCAGATCCCGCAGCACGGTGGTCATCATCAGATCGCCCGCCGTGAACCGGTCTTCCAGATAGTTGTTATCGCCCAGCCAGGTGGCGAGCGAGGTCAACCGCTTCGCCAGCATGGCCTCGGCCTGGGGACGACGTTCCTCCGTCCACGCCTCTCCTTCGTGGAAGAGGTCCAGGAACACGAGATTCTGAACCTGGGGTTCGATGGAATTCAATGCCGCGATGACCCAGGTGGCGACCCGTGCCTTGCCTTGGGTGTCCCGTGGCGCCAGCGCTTCGGATTTCGACGCGATGTGCAGCAAAATCGATCCGGACTCAAACAGTTCGACCTCGTCGTCCTTATAGGCCGGTACCTGCCCGAAGGGCTGCCAGGCCCGGTACACAGCCCCGTCGCTGTCCCCCTCGCCGAGCAGGACCGTTTCGTAAGGCAGGCCCGCCTCTTCCAGCGCCCAGCGGATCCGCAGATCCTTCACATAGCCTTCGGCGAAGGGCGGCACCCATTTGAAGGCGGATATTTGAATGGTCATGGCATGCTCTCCTGTTGATATGCGCTTCACGCGGCGTCGGCCTCTTCGGCCAGAAACCGGCCGAGTTTTTCGAACGCAAACGTCCAGCCGCCCTGGACGAGCGTGCCCATCTCATCGGGCAGATTGTCTTGCGTCAGGCACACGGTGGTGCCCGATCCCTCTTCCATGAATACCACCCGCACGGTCATGGGATCGTCCGTACCCGGCCCAGTCATCTCGTAGCTGAGCAGCGCGGGCGGATCATACTCCGTGATGATGCCATTGACGGGATGCAGATCGCCGGTATCCAGGGTCATCTCATGGATATATTTGCCGCCTTTGCGGGCCTCGACATCCGATTTAACACTGACGGTCTGCGCACAGCCCCACCATTTCTGAATCTTGCTGGTCTCGATCCAGGCCTCGAACACGGCGGCGCGCGGGGCGTCGTAGAACCGGGTCACGGTAAGGGTACCGTCCTTGTACTCCGTACGGGCACTCATTTCTGGTCTCCTTGTGTTTCTTTCAGATAGGCATCCACGGCATCGAAGTGCCGGTTCCAGAACCGGGCGTAATAGGCGATCCAGCCGCCCGCCTGTTCCGCGGGGCCCGGATTGGCCCGGATGATGTGCTCCCGTCCCCGGCGGGTGCGGGTGATCAGGCCCGCCTTTTCCAGAACCCGCATATGTTTGGAGATCGCCGGCTGCGACATGGCGTAGGGCGCGGCGAGTTCGGTAATGCTGGCCTCGCCTTGCGCCAGCCGGGAGAGCATGCCGCGCCTTGTGGCATCGGACAGCGCGCCGAAGACGCGATCGAGCTGGTCTTTATCAATAACCATAAGGTTATGTATCTGAACACGAATGATCGGTCAATAGGGTGAGGAGAATTTTAGATTTTCAGATTTTCAGATCCCCACCCATTTGAGGCGCTCCCGCAGGACGGCCGTGCCGTTTTCCGGAAACCACTCCCCATGGGCGATGATGACCGCTTTGGGGTTCCAATCGATCATTTTACGGACGGCCTCGCGCGCCCGGACCTTGGACTTCTGAGCGAGCTTATAGCTGTTGGGCGTGCCGCCCTTGGGCCAGGCCATGCGGTCCAGCGAAGCGAAGAGCTTCTGGAACACATTGTACTCATCCGTCCGCACATTGATGATCAGGTCGGTCAGGATCAGCGTGGACGAAGCATGATGGAAAAAAACCACCTCATCGAACAGGCGATTGTCGGGGAACACGGTCTGCCCGATCGCATCGGCCCACTCTTCCGGCGCGTCTTCCGTCAGATCCGCATGGAACGTGATGTCGGTGCGCTTTTCCTTCAGGCCCGGCCCTCCGTAGACGGCGGCTTGCGGATAGCGCGCGATCCATTCGGGTAGAAACAAATGATGATATTTGTTGGGGGCGACGATGGCGCCGACCTGGCCCAGCTCTTCCAAGGGCTGCTCGAAGGCGGAGACCGGCGCCACGGGCGAATGCACCCACAGGCGCCCGCCGCTCAAGCGCACGACCGTCATGCGGGTCGGAAGAGGCATACCCATGAAAGTGATCTTCGGACCGTCCGCGATCCAGATCTCATCGCCAATGGAGATCAGAGGTGACCCCGTCATGCCGCTCCCCAGTCATGGCTCTTTCACAGTCAGGGCCCTTTTGGAAAGTGGCATCACCGGCCCGGCGCATTTCCAAAAAATTTCTCAGGGCACCGTGGCGGCTTCGGGCGCCGCGTCCTCCTCTTTATCGCAGCATAACGGGGCGATCTCGTCGAGCAAGGCGGAACAGGCTTCCGGCCGGCCCTTACAGCAATCCTGAACCAGGAAGGCCAAAAGCGCCCGCACGGACTGCAGATCCACCTTGTAAATCACGCGCCGGCCATCGCGGCGCAGGCGCGTCAGACCGGCATTGGTCAGAATGCTCAGATGGGACGACATGGTGTTCTGCGGCACGTCCAGCGCGCGCGCGATTTCACCGGCGGGCAGGCCATCCTCGGCATGCTCGACCAAAAGGCGGAACACCCGCAGACGGGTGTCCTGCGCCAGAGCGGTAAGCCCGAGAACGGCATCAATCTGATTCATGATCCTCTACCTTTCAGACCACTTGTCTAGCAGACTGCGATTTGAAAGGCGACTGGACATTGATCGGAAAAAAGGCCCAGAGGCGGTAAGCCTCCAGGCCATGACCCCGGTTTTATCAGCGCGGCGTCACCGTGATGTCGGCGGTCAGCCGGGCCTTGTTGGCCGGCCCGCCATCGGCGCCTTCGAGGCTCACACCGAACCTGCAGACAAGGCCATTGTCGCGGTCGCCGTCCATGGCATCGCCGTCGATTTCCAGACGGCAATCATGGGGATAGAGCGTCACGCGGGCGATTCCGTCGCTATCGCTGCCCGCCGACAGGTCGGCCGGATCGCACTGGCCGGAGACGCCGCGCGGGTCCCGGTCGCACAGCCGGAAGGCGAGCGCCGTGGCGCAATTGCCACTCGAAGGACAGCGCAGATCGATGCCCCGGTGCCAGCTTTCCACCGCCTCCGCCGACAGAATGTTGGTGTTATCGATGCGGCGCGATAGGAAAATCCGATCACCGTTTTGATAAAGATGGAATGAAAAATCAGCCGGCGAGCCGTCGTCCATCTCGCTCAACGCCTCGACGCCCGTCACCTGTACGAACACGTCATACCGCTCCTCGGCCCGCGCACTGCCCGCCGCCATCACGGCCGCCATGCCCAACGCCACAATCCAATGCCGAACCCTCATCGGACTCCTCCCTTTTGACAGTTGATGGAAAGAAGTCTGTACAGATATTTCGACGATCATGGAATCAATAAATATGAGATTTTGTCCAACTCTGTTCACTCTCAAGTCGTATAGCGGGCCGGTAGCGACTGAGGGACGGTGAACCATGACAGACAGGCCAGATCGTGCGGTAATAGACGAAACCAGTGGAGGGCTTCGGGCATGACGACGGACCGCATTGCGATCGTGATCGCGTTCATTCTGGCACTTGGCACGGCACTGGCCGCCTTGGGTCTGCTGCTTCTGGACCGCCAGGACACGGGCGGCGATGCGCAGGAAGAGGCCCCCGATGCCTTCGCGGCCGCCATCGCCGATCACGAAGCGCTGGAGGGCTTTTTCACGGTCTATACCAATGCGGACAAGGCAGCGGTGCTCATGCGCCTGCCCGCACCCGATGCGGAAACGCGCGTAAGCGCGCGGGCCATCCATCTGAGTTATCTACGCTCAGGGTTGGGCTCCAATCCGGTGGGTCTCGACCGAGGCTGGGGCGGCAACCCGGTGGTGGTGCGCTTCGAAGTGCGCGGCGAGACGGTCTTCATGGTGGCCGAGAACACGCGCTTCACGGCTGAGAGCGAGAACGCCAAGGAACGTCTGGCGACGGAGGAATCCTTCGCCCGCTCCACGCTGTGGGCCACGCCCGTCAAAGCCACCCATGACGACGGCTCGGTGCTGATCGATCTGTCGGATCTTCTGACCAGCGATACGCTGAATGTAGCGCGGCATCTGCAACGGCGCGGCCAGGGCGCCTTCTCCCTCGACCCCATGCGCAGCACCGTCAACCCGGACGCCAGCCTGGTCTTTCCCGACAATGTGGAGCTGGAAGCCCATCTGACCTTCGCGTCCAACGAGCCGGGAGGGGAAGTCCAGGCCACCGCGCCGGTGCCCGAAGCGGTTACCCTCACCCTGCACCATTCCTTCGTGCGCCTGCCCGATGACGGCTACACCCCGCGCAAGGCCGATCCGCGCACAGGCGCGATCGCCCTGCCCGTGGCCGATTACGCGGCGGATCTGGACGCCCCCATCGACCAGCGCTTCGCCCTGCGCCACCGGCTGGAAAAAACCGATCCGTCGGCGGAGCGCTCGCCCGTCAAGGAGCCCATTGTCTTCTATGTGGATCCCGGCGCGCCGGAACAGGTACGCTCCGCCCTGATCGACGGCGCGCGCTGGTGGGCGGAAGCCTTCGAGGAAGCGGGCTTCAAGGATGCCTACCAAGTGGAGGAACTGCCCGAGGGCGTTCACCCGCTCGATGCCCGCTACAATGTGATCCAATGGGTGCACCGACAGACCCGCGGCTGGTCCTACGGCAATCCGATCTATGATCCGCGCACGGGCGAAATCATCAAAGCGGTGATCACTTTGGGCTCGCTCCGTGTGCGCCAGGACAAGCGCATTTTCGAGGGCCTGACCGATACATCGAGCGCACCGGGGGATCCGGACGATCCCCTGACCCTGTCGCTCGCCCGCCTGCGCCAGCTTTCTGCCCATGAGGTGGGCCACGGGCTCGGCTTCGTGCACAATTTCGCCGCCAGCACTTATGACGGCCGGGCGTCGGTGATGGACTATCCGGCGCCGCTGGTGCGGGTGCGCGATGACGACACCCTCGATTTCAGTCAGGCTTACGATGTGGGCATCGGCTCCTGGGACAAACTCACCGTGCGCTATCTCTATTCCCAGTTCGCACCGGATACGGACGAAGAGGCGGCGCTTGAGGCCATTGCGCGGGAAGCGGTCCGCGAACACACCTTCATCAGCGATGCCCATGCCAGGCCCTTGGGCGGCGCCCATCCGGCGGGCAGCCTGTGGGACAATGGCAGCGATCCCGTTGCCGCCTTGGAAGAAGCCATGGCGGTGCGCAGCCTGGCGCTCGCCGATTTCGGCCTCGCCAATCTGCCGGACGGCCAGCCCGTGGCGGCGCTCAAGGACATCATCGTGCCGGTCTATCTCTATCACCGTTATCAGATCGACGCGGCGGCCAAGGTACTGGGCGGCATGACCTTCACCTACGCCGTCGAAGGCGACGGCACGGCGGGCACGGCCCCTGTTCCGGGGGCGGAGCAACGCCTGGCGCTCACCACCCTGCTCCGAACTCTGGAGCCGGGCTTCCTGGCTCTGCCAGAGGAAACGGCGGCTCTGCTGCAGCCGGGCAACCGGAGCTGGTTCGACGGCACCTATTCCCGCGAGGAATTCCGTTCCAACGCCTTCCCGGCCTTCGATGAGCTGCAGGCCGCCTCGGTCGCGGCGGGCCTGACCATCGACGCCATTCTGGACGAGCAGCGCCTCACCCGCCTTTACCAGGCCAAGGCCTTGGATCCGGGCCTGCCGAGCCTCGACGATGTGTTCAATCAGCTTACGGAACAGGTGTTCCGGGCGGAACGGGGCGAACCGGCGCGCTATAGCCAGATCCGCGAAGCGGTGATCGGCCGGTTTCTCGCCCGCATGACCCTGCTGGGCCGTTCGGCCCATCCGGCGATCGCCACCCGGGTCGAGGCCCGGATCGAAGAGCTGATCGAGCGCCTGGACAATCTAAGCGACGGCGTACCGCCGGACGAAGACCTGACCCTGATCCGCCTGCGGACGGCCCTGGCCCAGATCCGGCATATGGACGATGCGCCCACGCCGGATATGCCGCGCACGCCGCCCGGCAGCCCCATCGGTTTAGAAGCATATAGATTGCTGCACGGCGCCCATTGCGATACCTGCTGGTTCTGCGAGCACCCGCACTAGAGAAACAGTCATCCTGGCGCAGGCCAGGATGACGTTTGGAAGATGCGCGCTACTGCCCCGGACTGCCGCCGCCGCTTGACGATACCTGGCTCTCCGCCACGGGCTGGTCGTCCTTGCGGCTTGAGGCGTTGTCGTCCGAGCCGCCGCTGCCGCCGAACACCACCCGGTCAAGCACCGGAAGCCCGAAGGCCAGCGCCACGCTGACAGCCAGGCCGATCAGGGCCTTGCCCATATCCTTGGCCGCGATCATCAGCGACTGGGTGAAGGGCCGGTGCTGGATCATCAGGGTCAGGGCGATTTCCCGTCCCGCCAGAAGCCCCAGGAACACCCAGGTCGTCGACATGGGCAGGTTCGAGAGTTGCTTGAAGTAAAGCAGGATGAAGCCGTAGATGAAGTCGATGATGGTGGCGGAACGGATATCGGTGGTGTTCGTCTTGGCGGTGACGATGGCCTGAATCTCGCCGCCGCGGCGGGCGAAAATGATCGCATGCAGAAGCAGCATCAGAACCACCGAGAAGATCAGCAGTTCCACGCTCAGCTCGCGCGGCAGATACACGAAGATATTGGCCAGATCCTGGATGAGCCACTGGCTCCACAAGAAGCCGGTGGACAGCCATTGCAGCACCACCCAGTACCAGCCGGGCTTGGAGCCGTCGGTGCGGATGAAATAACGCTCGAACAGGCGCGCCACCACCAGATAGATCACGAAGCCAACCAGGATGGCCACGCCGTAGCCCATGATCGATTTCGTCAGCACCTTCTGCATATTGGTGGGCGCGAACACGGTCAGCACCAGGAAGGTGGTGGAGACCGGCACGCCGAAGCGCGTCAGCAGCAGGATGAAAATGGGCGGAATGGCGTGGATCCAGGTGATGCCGCCTTCCGGTTCGGGAAACTTCTCGAGCCGGCCATAGGCGATGTCGCCATAGTTGACGATCCAGCCATAGACCATGACCGCCACCAGGATCGAGCTGGCATAGGCCCACAGGAGCCACCAGGGCCGGTGGCTGTTGGAACTCAGGAACGTGCCGAGCGTCTGGATCGCGTCATTGGCGACGATGGAATAGGCCGCGAACACAAAGCCCACGAACATGAAGATTTCAGGCCAGCCTAGCGCCATGGCTCAGGTCCCCCAATCAAGGTGCGCGATACGCGCGCTGTCACTTCAGTCGAACCACCACCAGCGGCGCGGCTTGTAATCGGCTTGCAGTTTGCGGCGCTCGTCGCGCACGCCGTCCTCGTCGAGCGGCACGAAACCGATGCGCTCCACGATGGCCTGGCCTTCGCGCGACAGGGCAAAGCGGATAAAGGCCTCGACGGCCTCGGGCAGCGTCTCGCCCGGTGTCTTGTTCACATAGAGATAGAGCGGCCGCGACAGGGGATAGCGGCCGTCCACCACATAGGCGTAGCGCCGCTTGGGATCGTCGGAATCCTTGAAGCGCTCGACCATGATGGGGAAATACCGGGTCTCCGAAAAACCCGGCCCGTCGCCGATCGCCAGGGTGCGCACGCCTTCGGTCTCGTAGCCCAGGCCCGAATAACCGATGGCGTTGATGTCGGCGGCCACCGCCTCGACCACGTCGGCGGAGCTGTCGTGCAGGGTCACCGAGCGCTTGAACTCGCCGCCGCACAGGGCCTTTTCCTTGAAGTAGTCGTAGGTGCCGGACAGTTCGTTCCGGCTGTGAAGCTTGATGTCTTGCAAAGTCCGGGTCGCCACCACCAGCTCGTCCCAGCGGCTGACATTGTCGCCGCCGCAGGAATGGGTGGAGGAGAAGATCTGGTCGAGCTGCTGGAGGGTCAGGCCGTAAAGCGGATTGTCCTTGTGCACATAAACGGCCAAGGCATCGAGGGCCACCACGAAGGCCACCGGATCGTGGCCGTGCTCGTCCTTGAAGGTGTTGCGCTCGCCCCGGCTCATGGAGCGGCTCATGGGACCGATATCGCTGCGGCCTTCGGTGAGCGCGGGCGGCGCGGTGTTGGAGCCCAGCGCCTCGATATCAATGTCCACGTCCGGATGGAGCCGGCGGAACGCGGCGGCCCACGCCTCGACCACTTCCTCCAGCGTGTCCGAGCCGATGGACCGGACAGTGCCGGACACGGCCTGGTCCTGCTCATAAGCCGGCAAATCGGCGGCCTGCACCGGCCAGGCGACCAGAGCGGCCAGAATCAGCGCGCAAAATCCCCTCATGAGACCCTTCTCCCCTCTACGAAGGCGTCGAAACTATGGAAGGGTGTCTCCTATTCCTATGACAACTTCAAGACACCCGGCCGAAGAAATGCCTGGACTGTGACGCGCCGGACGACTCAGCGGACGGGCCCGCCTCCGCCGCGACGAAACAGAAGGGTCTGAAAAC
The DNA here is from genome assembly GCA_964612085.1 of uncultured Alphaproteobacteria bacterium. Lineage (GTDB taxonomy): Bacteria > Pseudomonadota > Alphaproteobacteria > JAJFIK01 > JAJFIK01 > CAZTCJ01. Next base: position 7,545 of record CAZTCJ010000057.1, on the reverse strand, counting down.
CATAAAGTATTCACAAATCTGGCGCTATGTGCGGGCGGCGGCAGGAAGCCGGACCGCGCCCCCGTGCTTGTGTCTTGCGTGGCGGGCGCTCTGGACTCACTATGGCCATCCTTGCCGCGTTGGGTATCCATGAGACGCCGGGCGTGGGACCGGCGGCAGGCGAAGTCGCGCTATTACAGTCTGCTATTACTACAGTCTGGGGGCCTGAATGTCGGAGCTTGGTAAGCGTTCTCCCTTCCACGAAGGTCTGCGCAATCTGCTGCTCGTGCTGACCGCCGTGACCATGATCCTGGTCTGGCTGCCTTTTGTACGCACCCTGATGGACGGGGACAGCTATCAATGGGGCAATACCCTGTTCGGCACGCTTTACCGGGGCGAAGGTCTTGAAGGCGACCTGATGTTCCTGGGCTATCAGCTTGCCTTCGGGCTCACGATCCTGTGGCTGGGCTATCGTGGCGCCCACACGCCCTTCCCGCTGGCGCTGTTGACCTGGCACGGCATCTTTACCGCTTCGGCGCTTTTCGAAGCGCTCACGGCCACTGAACCGCTGATGTTCCAGGGCGACACGCTCGGCATCGAAGCGGATGTGACTTATGTGGCGCCCATTATCTATGGCGCGATTTTCGCCCTGGCGCTGATTTGGTCCTTTACGGAATATTTCCTGAAACCCGACCGGGCGCCGGTGCGCTGGGGGCCCGCCAACTGGATCTTGAGCGCCGTCTTTATCGTGCTGCTGGGCGCAGGCTACGGCCTGCTGTCCACCGGCGAGGCCCACGGCACAACCGATGCCGTGGGTGTCGTGATCACCATCGTAAATCTCTTCGTGTTCTGCGCAGCACTTGCTCCCTGGCATAATTACGTTCAGTACAAGCCGGTGGAAGACTTGGCCGATGACGGGCGGATCTATTTCCGCGAAGACGCGGACTTTTGATCGGCCCGTGTGAGATCAGCCCGCCGTCGACAGCAGGAAAGCGAGATAGCCGCCCGCGCCCAGGCCCGCGAACGCCGTGCCGAACGCGCCGCCGGAACGCATGACCAGAAAAAACCGGTTGCTGCCCGGATTATGGGATCCCGACAGGCTCATGAAGCCGAGCGCATGGCAGAGCCGCGCCACAGCGAACAGACCCGCCAGGCCTGAAACGGCGAGCGGCGCGGCGCCGTAAGCCTCGATAAAGGCCAGCACCACGGTGAAAATCGCCGCGTTTTCGGCGAGGTTGCCATGGCGCCTCATTTTCCGTTCCAGGTTCAGATCCTCTCCCACGCCCACGCCGATCATGGTGCTGAACCGGTGCATGCCGACATTCAGCATCAAAATCATCTGAAATATAATCAGGAATGCCCCGAGCGAGGCGGCAACAATCGGAAACGTCATGGCAGTCTCTCCTCTTTCGTCACTCTTCGGACCAATGGGATGTCAAGGCGATCTTGCCGGTCGGGCTGCCGGTCTCGAGATAATCATGGGCCGCGCCCGCCTCGGCGAAGGTGAACCGGTTGGGATCGATCAAGGGCCGGATCATTCCGATATCCACCAGGGTGGCGAGCTGGCTTAAAATGTCGCCGACCAGCGCCTGATCGAAACCGTGGGTAATGGGATAGCCGCCGAAAATGCTTAAGAAACCCAGGGCCTTGAACTGAAATGGGCCTTCGGTCGGAAAGGTGCCGTTGATATCAAGGATGGTGCCGCCGAACGCGGCCATGGCAACGGCATCATTCACCGCGTCCGCTCCGGCGGTGTTGAACACGATATCGAAACCGCGCCCTCCGGTCGCGTCCTTGACGATGGTCTCGGGCGCAGCCGTCTTGTAATTATAGGCTTTCTGCGCTCCCAGATCTTCAGCAAGCACACATTTTCTGCTCGTGCCGCACGTGGCATAGATGTAATTGTCGAATTTGGCCCTGGCGAGCTGAACCGCCAGAAAGCCGACACCGCCGGTACCGCCTTGAATCAGGATCGTGCTCGATGGTTTGATCGGCATGCGGCCGATCAGGGCGAGCCAGTTGGTCACGCCCACCAGTGGCAGAGTCGCGGCTTCCTCGAAACTCAAAGAGCGCGGCATGGGCGCGACCATCCGCGCGTCGGCGGCCATGAACTCGGCGAGCGCGCCCTGCTTGCCCACCAGACCGGAAGCGAAGGCATAAACCTTATCCCCTTCCTTCAGATGGGAGACGGACGATCCGGCCTGCGCGACGACACCGGCGCAATCGGGATGAAGGACGGCGGGAAACGAGGGACACAGGGCGGGCACTAGACCCTTGCGGATCTTCCAGTCCACCGGGTTCACGCTCGACGCGCGCACGGCAATCAGAACCTCATCATCGCCGATCTCCGGGACGGGCAGATCGGCCGGCTCGAACACAGATGACGGGCCGAAGCGGTGAATGACCATTGCGCGCATCATTGAAGATCCTCTCCCCTGACCGGACCTGCCTGGATCAGCGATTGCCTGATGCAGTGTGATGGCGCATTATCGCTTTGTCTTGCACTATTATTGCAACGGATTGGTGCGTCTATGCGCCATAGCCGCCAACACCGAACGAGGCACCGGTTTGACACGCGATCTCGACTGGGAAGACATCAAGACGTTCCGCCAAGTGGCGGCGAGCCAGACGGTGCGCAGCGCGGCCAAGCTGCTGGGCGTACACCACTCGACCGTCAGCCGACGGATCGAAACCCTGGAACAGGCGACCGGCGCGCGGCTGTTCGACCGCCGGCCCGAGGGCTATGTGCTCACCTCGGCGGGCGAGGACCTGGCCCAGGCCGCCGGAGGCTTCGCGGATCAGCTCACCACCGTCAGACGGCGGATCGCAGGCCAGGACGACGAGATGACCGGGCGCATCATCGTGACCATGGCGGAACCGCTGGCGGTCGCAGCCTTCGCCCCGCGCCTGGCCGCGTTCACCGCCGCCTATCCCGGTCTCGATCTGCATCTGCTGACCACCATGGATTTTCTCGACATGGGCCGCCACGAAGCGGATGTGGCGATCCGCATGGATAACAATCCGCCCCAAAGCCTCGTGGGCAAGCGTCTGTTCCCGTACCATCAGACGGTCTATGCCAGTCCGGACTATCTGACCGCCCACGATCTCAAATCCGCACCCGAAAGCGGCCGCTGGCTCCGATGGGACCGCTCGGACGATCCGTTCCCGGACTGGACGCAAGAGACCGACTTCGCCCGCGTGCCCGCCTGGGGCTATTTCCCGGATGTCAGCGTGCAGCAGGCGGCGGCCCGCGCGGGCTTGGGTCTCGCGTTCCTGCCGTGCCTGCTTGCGGATCCGGATCCGGGACTGGTGCGCGCCACCCGCCGTGCGCCCGTCCCGTCCCGCGACATCTGGATCCTGACCCACCCGGACCTGCGGCGCACGGCCCGCATCCGTGCCTTCATGGACTTCGCCGAGACGGTCTTGCGAGATCTGAAACCGGCTTTCGCTGGTGCGGGGTGAAGGCCAGGCCGTTTACTTTTGCGCCCGCCGGTGGCGGATCAGCAAAAACGGCCAGATAAAGGGCGAGATCACCTGCAGGAAGAAATTCCGCCCCACCGGATCCTCCGTGATGCCGATATCAACGAGCGGCTTACGACTGGGATGGATGAAGGAGCCGAACAGCAAGTCATAAATAATCAGGGTCGCCCCGTAATTGCCGTTCGACAGCGCCATCTCCCGCTCATGATGCATATGGTGGGTCTGGTTGGTCACCCACAGATAAATAAAGCCCGGCGGGAAGAGCATCCGCACATTGGAATGCCCCAGATTGCCGGTCCAGGCATTCAAGGCACCGACCCAGATGAGCACAAGCTCCGGCGCGCCCATGAGGTAAAGCGGCGTCAACGCCAGAGCGCGCGTCACGAAATAGGCGGTGAAGTGAACCCGCGCGCCTGCCAGCACATGCATGTGATCGAGCGCATGGTGCAACTGATGCACCGGCCACATCCAATCCACTTCGTGATAGCCGCGATGGACCCAATAGGCGACAAAGTCGAAGATCAGCAGACCGAGGATCACCTGGAGGACGAAGGGCCAGCCGCCCGGCCACAGCCAACCCATGTCTCCGGAGGCGGCTGAGAGCTGGAGCGCCGCCCATAGCGCCGCAATCGTACCCGCCTGCAAGCCCACCTGGCTCAGCATCGCATGGCCGATATTGTTGACGGTTTGATGATCCCTGAAGACGTTCCATTTGGCCTGAACCGGGGTGAGCTGTTCAAGCGTCACCAGGACGAAAAACTGGGCGGTCAGGATCGCCACGATCCCCAGCGCCGGAGAGACCTCCGATCCGAGCACCCACCACAAGGCCGCGACGGACCCGCCCATCAGAACGGGCCAGATCAGCGCGGCGGTTACGGTGGTCAAAACGCTCAGCATGGACGCATGATAAGAGACAGACACGGCCTTGGCCATGATCCGTGGGGGACCTCATGCTAACGCAAAGCACAGCCGTCTTCATCACCGGCGCGGCGGGCGGCATCGGCAGCGCCACGGCGCGGCTTTTTATCGAGAACGGCCACAAGGTGGCAGTCGCCGATCTCGATTACGCTGCAGCAGAGACCCTGGCCGACGCTCTCGGCCCGGACGCCCAGGCCATCCCCCTCGACGTTACCAGCCCTTCATCTTGGAATGGGGCGCTGAGCCAGGCGCAAGAGTGCTTCGGCCGGATCGATATCATCGTGAACAATGCGGGCCTGCTTGATCCCGGCTATCTCCGCGACCACCGGCAACAGGCATTGGAAGCCATGATCGCCGTCAATCTGACCGGCGTTGCCAATGGCTTCCGGGCGGGCGCGCGGCTTTTTGAGGCCCAGGGCTCAGGCCATTTCATTACCCTGGGCAGCATGACCGCCTTCGTGGCGCTCAAGGGCCAGGCGGTCTACTCCGCCACCAAGCATGGGGTTCGGGCCCTGCACTACGCTTTCGCCATGGAGATGGCCGAAACGCCGGTCCGGTTCTCTATAATCCATCCGGGCACTGTAAAAACACCCCTGTTCGAGCGCCAGAAAGGCATCGAGTCGTCCGCGCTTTCCTTCGCAGAGCCGCCCATCGCACCGGTGCGCATCGCCAAGGCGATCTTTAAGGCCGCGCAAACGGGCGCTCGGGAGCGGATTATTCCCGGCCCCCAGGGCTTTTTCGCCCGGTTTATCGGCATTTTTCCGGGCCTGCTCGCCGCCGCGCTGAAAGGCGCCTGGCTTCGGGGCCTGGCCCGCATGACCAAACTCTGAGCACCCGGCTGGCGCTGTCCCTGCATGGAAACGAAAAACACGGGCGGGTTTTGTCTTGAGAAGCGCGGCGGACAGCGCTTTGATCTAACAGCGGTCGAATTGGGGCGAAGGGACTCTCCCCATACGGGACAGACCGCCATTCAATCCAAACCGAGAGGGTGGACACGGACCGGACCCATGCAGTTTTCCGTTGGCGATTGGACCATCAACCCGGAGACATGCGAGGCCACGCGCGGCAGCGACATCCGCCGCCTGGAAGCCCGCCAGGTGGCCGTGCTCGATTATCTGGCGCGCAACGCCGGACGTACGGTGACGAAAAACGAGCTGCTGGATGCCGTATGGCAGAGAACGGAAGTCAGCGAACATTCCGTGACCGTGGTGATTTCCGATCTGCGCCGGACCCTGGGCGACGACAGCCGGTATCCACGCTATATCCGCACCATCCCGCGCAAGGGCTACCGTCTGGTTACGGATGCGGACATCCAGGCCGCGCCGGGAGACGATCAGCCCCCGCCCCCGTTGAATGGCACCATGCCGCCGCCGGGACCCGCTGGCCGGGAGAACGGTCTGCGGCCGGTCGCCCTTTGGGCCGCCGCTTGTCTTCTCGGCGTCGCCGTGATCGTCAGCGTCCTGTGGACCGTGACCGAACCGACCAGCGCCCCGGCGACAGGCCTCAACACCGAGCCCGCGCGGCGGCTTTTCACCACCATGCACGGCCGCGAGATGCAGCCCGCCTTTTCGCCCGACGGCAGCCAGGTGGTGTTCGCCTGGAACCAGAACAAGGCGCAGCTCTTCGAGATTTTCGTCCGGCCCGTCGGCTCGGACGATCTGCTGCAACTTTCCGACCTTGGAGGATACAGCAGCAACCCGGTCTGGTCGCCGGTCGGCAATCAAATCGCGTTCATGCATTGGGATATTTCGGAGCCGAAACTCGCCTGCCATGTCTATATCGTGTCGGCCATCGGCGGCACCGCCCGCCGCGCAGCCGAGTGCGGAACCCCCTCCAGCATGACCAGGGTCGCCTGGAGCCGGGACGGTCAGGCCCTGTTCTACACAAAACACGAGGATGCAGAACCGGCGCGCATCATGCGCATGGCCCTCGACACTTTCCAGGAAACGCCGGTCACGGCACCGCCGGAAGGCAGCAGGGACGGCATGGCGACGATCTCGCCCGATGGCAGCATGCTCGGCTTCGCGCGCTTTTCGAACGGACGCAAAGTGGAGATTTTCGTTCAGGATCTCGGTGCGGATCATAAGCCCGCAGGCCAGCCGCGCCTTGTGCGAGAGCTTCAGCTCTACCTGCTCGACCTGGACTGGCAGCCGGACTCAGCGGGCTTCATTCTGACGACGGATCAAAACAACGTTTTCGGCCTGTGGATCCAGCGCCTCGATGGCGGCCCGCCAGTTGAAGCGGCTGCTCTGTCCACGGATGTCTATGCCATGGCCGTCTCGCCCGATGGCCGGACCTGGGTTCTCGACCAGCGCCAGGAAGCGGTCAATCTGGTGCGCGAACCGCTCGACCGGCCGCGCCCGTCACCGCTGCCGACCTTCTATTACGAGCGCCATTATGTGACCCGCTCGACCCGCTTCGAATGGAACCCGGCTTTCTCCCCGGACGGACGGCAGATGGTCTATCTGTCCGACCGCACGGCCTCGAACCAGCTCTTCGTCGCCAATGCGGACGGCAGCAACGAGCGCCGCCTGACCGACCTGAAGGACAACAACATCTTCACGGTCGCCTGGTCGCCGGATGGGGCCTGGATCGCTTTTGGCGCCCTGGTCGACGGCAATTACGACATTTACCTGATCCGTCCCGACGGCGGCGGCATGCGCAAACTCACCACCGATGGCGCCATGGACGCCACCCCGGCCTGGAGCCCTGACGGTGAGACCGTCTATTTCATCTCCGACCGCGCGGGAGCGCAGGCCATCTGGGCGATCCCCGTGGACGGCGGCGACGCAAGACGGATCGGCACCGATACCGCCCGCTCCGTGAAGGTCTCCAGCGACGGCCGCACACTTTTTTACACGAAGCCGGACAGCCGGGGCCTGTGGTCTTTCTCTCCCGATACGGATGAAGAGCCCAAACAGGTGGTCGCGGACCAGAGCTGGCCGCTCGACAACAAATGGACCGTGGCCGGAAACACGCTTTATTACGTGGAGCGCCAGGGCTTCGAGGACAAGACGCTTTACAAGCACGATCTCGGGACGGGCGAAGCCACGGCGCTGCTGCCCTTTCCCAACACCTATTTTTACCTGGGGCTCGATGTCTCGGCGGATGAGCGCTATCTGCTCTATCCGGTGATCAGCCGCTATGAAGGCGACCTTTATCTGATGA
>CAZTCJ010000056.1:0-25538 GCA_964612085.1 uncultured Alphaproteobacteria bacterium | reverse complement strand
GACCGGCAAGAGCACGGCTAAGGCCTGCCAGAAGGCGTCGTATAGCCCCGCCTTGCGGATCTCCTCGATATAAATCGTGTCGGCCTGGCGCAGAATCTCCAGCTTATCATGGGTGATCTCGCCGGGCAGGCGGATGGCAAGGCCGGGTCCGGGAAACGGATGGCGGCCGACAAAGGCGTCGGGCAGGCCCAGTTCGCGGCCCAGCGCGCGCACTTCGTCCTTGAAGAGTTCACGCAAGGGCTCGACCAGCGCCATGTTCATGCGTTCGGGAAGGCCGCCCACATTGTGGTGGGACTTGATGGTGACGCTCGGGCCGCCCGCGAAGGACACGCTTTCGATGACATCGGGATAAAGCGTGCCTTGGGCCAGAAAGTCCGCGCCCCCCCCTTTCTCTGCTTCCGCCTCGAAAACGTCGATAAAAGTGGCGCCGATGATCTTGCGCTTCTTCTCCGGGTCGGTGACGCCCTTGAGTTTCTCCAGGAACAGATCTTCCGCCTGCACATGAACCAGGGGGATATTGTAGTGATCCCGGAACAGGCGCACGACCTCTTCACCCTCGCCTGCCCGCATCATGCCGGTATCGACAAAAACGCAGGTGAGTTGATCGCCGATGGCCTCGTGTAATAATACGGCGGTTACGGAGGAATCGACCCCGCCCGAAAGCCCGCAGATCACCCGGCCCTGGCCCACTTGCGCGCGCACCCGCTCGATGGCCGCGTCCTTGAAGGCCGCCATGGTCCAGTCGCCCCGGCAGCCCGCGATGGTATGGGTGAAGTTCTTCAACAGGGCCGCGCCCTGGGGCGTGTGCACGACTTCCGGGTGGAACTGCACGCCGTAATAATGCCGGGTCTCGTCGGCGATGGCCGCCAAGGGCGCGCCCTCGCTCACCGCCACGGCCTTGAAGCCCTCGGGCAGGGAGAGCACCCGGTCTCCATGGCTCATCCAGACCTGGTGGCTGGAGCCCACATCCCAGACCCCCTCGAACAGGGGGCACGGCTCGGTCACTTCGACGAAGGCCCGGCCGAATTCCTTATGGTCGGAGGTCTCCACCGCCCCGCCCAGTTGAGCGCAGAGCGTCTGATGGCCGTAACAGATGCCTAGCACCGGCACTTTCATGTTGAACAGGCGTTCGGGCGCGCGGGGCGTGTCGGCGGCGGTGACGCTCGCCGGGCCGCCGGAAAGGATCACGGCGCGCGGATCGAAGGCGTCGAGCGCTTTGGCATCCGCTTTGTTGAACGGCACGATCTCGCAATAGACGCCGCTTTCGCGCACGCGCCGCGCGATGAGCTGGGTCACCTGCGAGCCAAAATCGATAATCAGAATACGGTCTGTCATGGCCGATATGTAGGCAGAGTCGCAGGCCCCGTCCAGGCGGGCGATCCTATTCCTGGGCGTCAGCCTCGCCGTCAACCTCGCCTTCGCCTTCCGCCGCTTTCGCCGTGACCGCCTCGTTCAAGCTGCGGTATTCGCTACAGGTGCCGCAGAGCCGCTGGAGCCGTTCCAGATGCGTCCGGGCCGCTTCCAGATCGTCGGCCTCGACCGCCGCCTTGCCGTCCCACAGCAAGGTCTTGGTGTCATCCGGATCGATGGAGAGCGCGATGCCGTAATATTTGCGCGCTTTGTCCTGATCGCCTTTTTGCTCATAGGCGCGGCCCAATTGCCCGAACGCCTTGGCGTTGCGCGGAAAGGCGGTGACCGCCTGTTCGAACAGCAGGATGGCTTCGTCCTTTTTGGAGTCGTCCAGCGCCTTGATACCGCGCTGCGTCAGATACTCGGAGACGGCCGGGGCGTTTTCCGTGGTGACGGCGCGGGCGCCGGCGGGCTGGGAAAGGGTGAGAGCGCCGAGAAGCGCGAAAGCCGCGATGCGAAGCATACTGGTCCCCTGTTTTATGGTGGCGGATGCCGAAACTGCCTTCCGTTTGAGCACCCGGGCGCGGGCGCCGTCAAGGGCGGCACAATAACGGCCTCACTCCCGCCGCTTCAGAGCCGCGAAAAAGAAGCCGTCCGTGCCGGAGAGATGGGGCGCGAGGTGCAGCAGGCCGTCCTGGAAGCAGACGCTCAGCCCGTGCGGCGGCGGGCCGATCTGGGCGCGCCACAGATCCTCAACCGGCACGACGGAGAAGGCGGGCTGGACTTCCAGGAAGCGGGCGATCCGATCCCGGTTTTCTTCCGCCAGAATCGAACAGGTGATGTAGACGAGCAGGCCGCCGGGCCGCACCAGCCGCACCCCGCGCGCCAGGATCGCCTGCTGGGAGCGGCCCACCTCATCGAGCCAGTCGGGCCTCAACCGCCATTTGGCGTCAGGGCTGCGCCGCCAGGTGCCGGACCCGGAACAAGGCACATCGAGCACCACCCGGTCGGCGCGGCCCGCCCAATCTTCCAGATCCGGATCGGTCGTGCCGCCGTCAGGCGACCACGCCTCGATGGTCCGGATCCGGGCGATGCGCGCGCCCGCGCGTGTCAACCGGGTCCGGGCGTCCTGCAGACGGCGGCCCGACACGTCACAGGCCAGGATCTCGCCGTCATGGGCCATGCCGGATGCCATGGCCAGCGTCTTGCCGCCCGCGCCGGCGCACAGATCGACGATGCGCTCGCCCGGCCGCGCCCCGGTCAGCAGGCTGACGAGTTGCGAGCCCTCGTCCTGGATTTCGAAATCGCCGTCCTGAAAGGCCTTGAGACCCTTGAAATCCGGCATGGCGCGCCGCGCGCCCGTCTCGCGCACCCGCAATCCGACCGGGCTCAAACGGCAGGCATCCAGGGCCACGCCAGACGCTCTTTGTCCGAGATCCTGTTCGATGCGGGTCCGCAAGCCCGCCATATCCGTCAGCAGACGGTTTACCCTTAGATCGACGGGCGCACGGGCATTCATGGCCGACATGAGCGCGACCGGATCGAACCGGGGATCGATGCGCAGCTCCAGCCAGGCGGGAAAACTGGCGGTCACGGCGGCAGAAGGCGTGCCGTCAGGCGCGCTTTCCAGCCCCGCCCGTTCATCCTCCGACAACGGAGCAGCGTTGTGCCCCTTGCCGTCGCAGGCTGAGGCCAGCTCCTCGACGCCCCGCCCCCCTTCGAGCGCCTGATAGGCCAGCACCAGGGCACGCGGATCGTCGCTCTGCATGCGCCAGGCCAGGGCGGCGCGTTTACGGAACACGCCGAACACGGTCTCCGCGATCAAGGCGCGATCGCCCGACCCGGCATAACGGTTCGCCCGCCCCCAGTCCTTCAGATAGCGGTCGGCCGGACGGCCGCTCTGTTCGATCTCACCGATGATATCGATCGATGCCTGGATGATGGCTCCCAGTCGCATGGCCCTTCGGGTCCTCGCAGCCCTCGTTCAAGCCCCCACGCTTTCATCATCCGCCAGCGGACCGCCCCCGGAACCCGGTGGCAATCACATACATCTCGGCGGAATCTGCCCGGCTCGCTTCCGGCTTGGCATGTTTGACGGTGGTGAAATCCCGTTTCATGTCCGTCAGAAGATCCTGTTCGGTGCCGCCTTGCAGCACCTTGGCGCAAAACGCCCCGCCCGGCTTCAGGACGCCCCGCGCGAAATCAAGGGCGGCCTCGCACAAGGAGATGATCCGCAAATGATCCGTCGTCCGATGACCGGTCGCCGACGCCGCCATGTCCGACAACACCGTATGAACCGGCCCGTCCAGATGCGCCTTGATGCGCTCGGGCGCGTCCTCGTCCAGAAAGTCCCCGGTCAGAAGAACCGCGCCCTGGACCGGTTCGACCTCGATCAGATCGATGCCGACCACATGGCCCGCGCCCGCGCGCTCCACGGAGACCTGGGACCAGCCGCCCGGCGCCGCGCCCAGATCGACCACATTGCGCCCGGGCTTGATCAGGCCGAAGCGGTCGTCGAGTTCGATCAGCTTGAAGGCCGCGCGGGAGCGGTAGCCCGCCCGCTTGGCGGCCGCCACATAGGGATCATTGAGCTGGCGCTGCAGCCAGCGGGTCGAGGACAGCTTGCGCCCCTTGGCCGTCTTGACACGGACTTTCAGATCCCGCGCCTGTCCCTGATCCTCGCCCGTAGCTTTCGCCTTGGCCGGTTTCGACAGGGAGCGCACGGCGGAGCCGGGCCGCTTGCCCGCATTGGGCTGGGTGGCCTCTCGACTGCCGGGTCCTTGTTTGCGGGGCGGTTTCGCCATGGGTCCTTGGGGTCCAAACTGAGTTACCCGTAACACATGGCACTTAACACAGATCAGGGCCAGTCAGATCCACTCGCAAAGCCGTGAGGGAGCCAGGCGCCGACCGGAAACGCTTTACGACGCGCTGTTGGCTTTGGCCATGGGGGCAGGCGGTTTCGACCGGCGATGCCCACCATTCTTGCGCCGGGCCCGGCGCGCCGAGCGGTCGGCTTGCGACATGAGCGTGAGCAGCATGCCTTCCCGCAAGCCCCGGTCGGCGACCCGCAGGCGGGAACTGGGCCACAGGCTCTGGATCGCTTCGAGAATGGCGCAGCCGGCCACCACGAAATCGGCCCGGTCGGCACCGACGCAGGGCACCTCCATCCGCTGCCGGAACGTGCGCCCCGCCAGATCGTTGCAAACGCCGCTGATGCGGTCCATGGCGAGCCAGGTGCCGTCCACCTTGTCCCGGTCGTAGCGCTCCAGACCGAGCAGGATGCCCGCAAGGGTCGTCACGGTGCCGGAGGTGCCCAGCAGATGCACCCGCTCCGTGCCGAAGGCCGGTCTCAAAGCGTCGGCGCCGGTGAACGGTTCGAGAAGGCTGCGCACCTCCTCCACCATGGCCGGGAACACCGGCGGCTCCACATGGGGCGTGCCGAAACGCTCGGTCAGGGTCACCACCCCGACGGGCAGGGACGTCCAGGCCGCGATATGGGGCCGGTCCTTACGCCGGGTCTTGGTCAGATCGAGCCAGATCAGCTCCGTGCTGCCGCCGCCGATATCGAAGACCAAAGCGGTCTCGCAATGGCGGTCCACCAGCGGCCAGCAGCCGGTGGCGGCGAGCCGCGCTTCCTCGGCGGGCGTGATCACGTCGAAATGGAGCCCGGTCTCCCGGTGCACGCGGTCGATGAAATCCGAGCCGTTGCGGGCGGTCCGGCAGGCCTCGGTGGCGATCGACCGGGCGACGGTCACGCCCCGGCGCTCCATCTTCAGAACGCAGGTCTGCAAGGCCTGAAGGGCGCGGTCCATGGCCGCTTCCTGCAATTCCCCGGTGGTCTTGCAGCTTTCGCCCAGACACACCGTGCGGGAAAAGGCGTCGATGACGGTAAAGCCGTGGCGCCGCGGCTTGGCGATCAGAAGCCGGCAGTTGTTGGTGCCGAGATCGAGGGCGGCATAGACATGGCCCCAGCGGCCATTGGCGCCACCCGGGCCGCGCCGTCCTGATTTTTCGCAAAGCTGATGGATGCGGTCCAAAGAGCCCGCGCCACGGGCAGAGGAAGAACGCCTATCGGTCCGTATAGGGGTCCGGCAGTCGTTGCCCGTCACAGCGGCTGCGCCGCCATAGGACACGTCTGCGTTGTCGCAGCCGTTCGCGGGTCGATCGACCACCCCACTCCTCCGCCAAACCCCAACCAATCGCCGGGTTCAAAGGCCCCCAACCGGCCTCAAGAGACAACCCGACGCTACGATACGCAAAAGACGCGTCTCTGATTCAATACTAAACAAACGGTAAACAGGTAAACTGAAAACCGCGTCACGATCCGGATCGGTCACCCGGCGCTTCCCGCTTCCAGCCGCCTGGGACAGGCTCGCCGCCGGCTCTCCGGTTGTGCAGAGCCCATGCCACTGCGTTTCGAGACTGCGACAAATGCGCATGGCTCACCCGCCTCCGGTGTCGCGGCAGTCCGCGATGCAAGGATTTGGACGCATGCATACATATTCGCGCATAACGGGATCGCGTAAAATTACATACAATCAACCCTGAATTGTGGTGCCAGCACACCCCTAGTTTACGGTTGGTGGACACATTCCTTGCACATACACAAATATACCGCGTAATGAAAAAAATTTCGTTGATGCTTTTTTCGTTTACTGACGATTTAAGAATTCGGGCCAAACGTTTCAAGTGTACCCGTCATATTATTCACCCGTTTAAACGCAATATTCATCAAAGATGGGCAAGCTCTTGGTGTTCTGTTCCAGGAGCAATTGGAACAGCGGCCACAAGCACATTTCGCTGACCAAGGCCATAAAGCGGGGTACGGATAAATGGCTGCCCGAAATCCAATCGATCTACATGTCGGCCGCCGCGTGCGAATGCGGCGTATGCTGATTGGCATGAGCCAGACCGAACTGGCCAACAGGCTCGGCCTGACCTTTCAGCAGGTCCAGAAGTATGAAAAAGGCATGAACCGGATCGGCGCGAGCCGTCTTTACGAGATTTCGCGGATTCTCGGCGTGGCGCCGTCCTACTTTTTCACAGGCCTCGAAGGCGAGCCGGAAACCGACGAAGAGAACAGGGTCACGGAAGAGGATCTGGTGTCGCTGGAAGCGCTTCAGACGATTGCGACACGCCAGGGCATCGAGCTCAACAGAGCCTTCCTTAAGCTGAACAATCCGAAGATCCGCCGCTTGATCGTCGACCTGATCGCATCGGTCGCCAATGAGAAAGATCCGAAGAACACCGGATCCAACTGATTGCCCGCCCTGTTTCCCACCGCAAAAAACACAACCGCCTTAAACGGCGATTAATCATGGCCGTTTAAGGTTAGCCGCATCGGGCCGCGCAGCGCCGGCATCATCACCATGCGGAGAATATTCATGTCCAGCCAGACTGTCGATCACGCTCTCGGCGCGCTTCAGGCAATGGAACGCGAACTTCAGACCTTGCGCACCGAAATCGAGAAGGTCGCGGTCGTCGCCCAGGAAATCGACGCGATCGCCAAACAGACGAACCTGCTGGCCCTCAATGCCACGATCGAGGCGGCGCGGGCGGGGGATGCCGGCAAAGGCTTCGCCGTGGTCGCGGGCGAGGTCAAACAACTGTCCGGCCAGACCAGCAAGGCCACCGATCAGATCAGCGCCACCCTGCAGGCCCTCACCAAACACACCGACCGGCTTCATGAATTGGGCAATGCCGCCATGTCGGGCCTGGGCGAATGGACGGCGCCCGGCGCTCCGGCAAACCGCGACGAAGCACCGCAGCCCCAGGATGCAGACGCAGCGACCGCCTGACCTCCAGGCGGCGGCGCTTGCGCGTCAGACCCTTAAACCGTCAACATTCACTTCCCATTCGTATATATCGACCCAATATATCTGGTCGGCATATGAGTGATGTGCCGGCACGGGCCATAAGGACTCTGAAGGGACACCTTGAAATGTCGGTGTGGCCCGCCTGTCCGGTCCGGCAGCATGCGGGAAGTACGGTATATGGTCGATGTGAAAACGGTCTGCCTGGGCGTCCTCAGCGAAGGCGCCGCCTCGGGCTATGAAATCAAAAAGAAAATCGAGGAAGGGCCCTACAGCCTTTTCGTGGATGCGAGCTATGGCTCGATCTATCCGGCGCTGACCCGGCTGGCGAAGGACGGCTTCGTCGAATTCCACACCGCCGAACAGGACGGGCGCCCGGACAAGAAAATCTACACCATAACCCAGGCCGGCCGCCTGCAGTTCCTGGATCAACTGGCCCGCGCGCCCGGCGACGACCGGTACCGGTCGGATTTCTTGTTTTACATCGTGTTTTCGGATCTTATTGCACCGCAACGGATTTCCGAGATGATCGACGAGCAGATCGCCCGCTACCGGCGGAAGATCCAGATGATCGTCGACTGCACCAAGACCAGCACGCGTTCTGCTGACACACAGGAATTGAACGCGGCCGGACGGTTCGCCGCCGATCATGGCCGCGCCATTCTGGAAGCCGCCATCCGGCACTTGGAGGAAAACCGGCATCTGGTCGAAGCAGAAGCCCTGATGAGCCGAGAGCCCGTCAGAGCTTCAGCCGCGCAGACGGCAGGCATTTAAGAGGGGTCTTCAAGATCTGTTCCGCAGATCGGGGGAAAGCAACGGATGAAACGGTCTTATATCGTCGCCGCCGCCATTGCCGTTGGCATCGTGCTCTGGATGCTCTCGGGCCAGTTCGAATCGCCCCGGGCCAAAAGCGCGGACGAGACGGCTGCCGCGCAACCGGCCAGTCAGAAACAGGACTTCGCAGTCAGGGCACGGACCTTCCAGTCTCAGCCCCACAATTCGGAACTGCAGATCCGGGGGCGGACGGAAGCCCTGCGCATCGTCGAAGTGCGGGCGGAAACCTCGGGCCGCGTCATCGCCCTGCCGGTTGTGGAGGGAACCTCGGTCGGCCAAGGGGATCTGCTGTGCGCCCTCGATGTGCGCGACCGCGAGGCCCGTGTCCGGGAAGCCGAAGCCGCCGTGCGCCAGCGCAGCATGGAATTCAAGGCGGCGGAGGAACTCTCAGGCCAGGGCTTCCGCTCCGAGACGCAGAAAGCCGCCTCCGAGGCCGCTTTGGACGCCGCCCAGGCCGCCCTGACGGCAGCGAAGATCGATCTCGACAACACCCAGATCGCCGCCCCTTTCGACGGCGTCCTCGATGAGTTGGGGGTGGAAATCGGCGAACTGGTGCAGATGGGCGAGGTCTGCGCGGTCATCGTCGATCAGGATCCCTTCCTCGTGGTCGCGCAGGTCGCCGAGCGCGAGGTCGGCATGCTGCGGGTCGGCATGGAGAGCACGGCCCGGCTGGTGACGGGCGAGACCGTCACGGGCCGCATCCGCTTCATCGCGACGCGCGCGGAGGCCTCGACGCGGACCTTCCGGGTGGAAATCGAAGTGCCCAACGAAGACGGCTATCTGCGCGACGGCGTCACGGCCGAAATCACCATCCCGCTGGAAAGCGTTGAGGCTCACAAGATCACGCCGGCCTATCTGACCCTGAACGCCGCGGGTACGATCGGCGTGCGCATCATCGAAAACGGCGATACGGTGCGGTTCAGGCCCGTCACCGTCATCGAGGACACGGGCGACGGCGTCTGGGTCGCCGGCCTCACCCCATCGGTCACGATCATTACCGTGGGACAGGACTTCGTGGTCGACGGCCAACGCGTCACCGTTCAAATGGAACAAGGATCCGCCACGCCTGGGCAGACCGTGACGCCTTCGGGCGCCGCCGTCACCGGCTCCAACGGAAGGGGCTGAGCCCGTGACCGGCATTATCGACGCGGCTATCAGCCGGACCCGGACGATCCTTTCGGTACTGGTGATCGTGATCGTCGCCGGGCTGATCTCCTATGTGAATATCCCAAAGGAAGCGGATCCGGATATTCCGATCCCCTTCATCTTCGTCTCCCTGACCCTTCAGGGCATTTCGCCTGAGGATGCCGAACGGCTCCTGATCAAGCCGGTCGAAGTGGAAGTGCAATCGATCGAAGGCCTGACCGAGATGCGCTCCTTCGCCGCCCAGGGCGTCGGCGGCGTCATCCTGGAGTTCGACGTCAATTTCGACAAGGACAAGGCCCTGATCGACGTGCGCGACAAGGTCGATAACGCGCGCGCGGAATTGCCCGAGGACGCCGACGAACCGCGTGTCGTCGAGTTCAACACCAGCACCTTCCCCGTGCTGATCGTCACCCTGTCGGGCGACGTGCCCGAACGCACCCTGTTCCGGCTGGCGCGCCGGCTTCAGGACCAGGTGGAAGGCCTCGGCGGCGTGCTCGAAGTGGAGCTTCTGGGCCAGCGCGAGGAACTGCTCGAAGTGGTGGTGGATCCCGCCGCGCTCGAATCCTACGACGTCTCGGCCACCGAGCTGATCAACGCGGTCACCCTGAACAACCGGCTGGTGGCCGCGGGCTCCCTGGACACCGGCGAAGGCCGCTTCTCGGTCAAGGTGCCGGGCCTCATCGAGACCGCCGAGGATGTCTACAATCTGCCCGTCAAGACCTCCGACAGCGACGGGCTGGTGACCCTGCAGGACATCGCCGAGATCCGGCGCACCTTCCTCGATGCCAACGGCTACGCCCGGTTCAATGCCAAGCCGACCATGGCGCTGCAAGTGACCAAGCGCGTCGGCGCGAACATCATCGAAGTGATCTCCTCCGTACGCACCCTGGTGGACGAAGAGTCGCAAAACTGGCCGTCGGCGGTCCAGGTCAACTACACGGCCGATGCCTCCGACTGGATCCGCCGCTCCCTGGGGCAGCTTCAGGCGTCGATCATCACGGCGATCAGCCTGGTGATGATCATCGTGGTGGCCGCCCTCGGCCTGCGCTCGGCCATGCTGGTGGGGATCGCCATCCCCACCTCCTTCCTGGTCGCCTTCCTGCTCATGACCGTGCTCGATGTCACCTTGAACTTCATGGTCATGTTCGGCCTGGTGCTGTCGGTGGGCATCCTGGTCGATGGCGGCATTGTCGTGGTGGAATATGCCGACCGGAAAATGGCCGAAGGTCTCGAACGCCGGGAAGCCTTCGCGCGCGCGGCCAAGCGCATGTTCTGGCCCATCGTCAGCTCGACCCTGACCACGCTCGCCGCGTTCTTCCCCATGCTGTTCTGGCCCGGCGTCTCGGGCAAATTCATGAGCTATCTGCCCATTACGCTCATTCTCGTGCTGGGCGGATCGCTGGTGGTGGCGCTGATCTTCCTGCCGGTGCTGGGCACCGTACTCGGCCGTCCGCAGCGGGCCGCCGACGACACGCTCAAGCATCTGACGGCGGCGGAACATGGCGATCTGAGCGCCCTGGGCGGGCTGACGGGCGCCTATATTCGCTTCGTGTCCTTCATCATCCGTATCCCCGGCATCGTCGTGGCCTCCGTGATCACACTGCTCGTGGTCATCATGATCCTGTTCAGCATGTTCGGCAGGGGCGTCGAGTTCTTCGTGGAGACCGAGCCGGAACGGGCTTATGTGTTCGTCAGCGCACGCGGCAATCTGTCAGCCATTGAATCGCGGGACCTGACGATCGAGGTAGAGCGGATCGTTAGCGAGATCGCAGGGGTCAAGTCGGTCTTCACCACCACCCAGACCAGCGATGCCTCGGGCAATGTGTCCGCAGGCGGCGGCTCGGGCTCGACCCCGGCCGATATGATCGGGCAGATCCTAATCGAGCTTGAGAAATGGGAAGACCGCCGCCCCGGCAAGGTCATTCTGCAGGAAGTGCGCGAGCGTACCGCCGGTCTGGCGGGCGTGCGCGTGGAAGTGCGCCAGGAACAAAACGGCCCGCCCACGGGCAAGGACCTCCAGGTCGAGTTGACCGCCATCGATTACGACGCGCTCAGCGCGGGCATCGCGATCATCCGTGAGCATATGGAAACGGGCATTCAGGATCTCATCGAGATCGAGGACACTCGCCCCCTGCCCGGCATCGAATGGGAACTGGATGTGGACCGGGAACGGGCCGGCCGGTTCGGCGCGGATATCGCGACCATCGGCGCGACCGTGCAGCTCGTGACCAATGGCGTGCTGGTCGATACCTATCGGCCCGACGACGCGGAAGACGAGATCGACATCCGTGTGCGGTTTCCGGAATCCTACCGCAATATCGAGCAGCTCGACACGCTCCGGATCCGGACCAATGACGGACTCGTGCCCATCAGCAATTTCGTGACCCGCGAACCGCGCCTGCGCGTCAATCAGATCGACCGGATCGACGGCCGCCGGGTCATGAATATCCGCGCCAACACAGCGCCGGGCGTGCTCGCCGACGACAAGGTGCGCGAGCTGCGCCAATGGCTGACGGAAGAGGCGGAATTGCCCGAGGGCGTCTCCTGGCGGTTCCGCGGCGCCGACGAGGAATCCCAGGAATCAGCGGCCTTTCTCGGCAATGCGCTGTTGGCCTCGCTGTTCCTGATGTTCGTCATCCTGCTGACCCAGTTCAACAGCTTCTACCATTCGATCCTGATCCTTTCGACCGTGGTCCTGTCCACGGTCGGCGTGCTGGTGGGCATGATGATCATGGGGCAGACCTTCAGCGTCATCATGACCGGGACCGGTATCGTGGCGCTGGCGGGCATCGTGGTGAACAACAATATCGTGCTGATCGATACCTATCAGCGGCTGCGCGGTGACGGGTTCGATGTGCCGGACGCGGTGGTGCGCACGGCGGCCCAGCGGCTGCGTCCGGTGATTTTGACCACGATCACCACCATGTGCGGCCTCTTGCCGATGATGTTCGCCGTCAATATCAACTATTTCACGCGCGAGATGTCGGTCGGCGGACCGGTCGCCGTGTGGTGGGTGCAGCTTGCCACCGCCGTGGTGTTCGGCCTGGGTTTCGCAACCATGCTGACCCTGCTGGTGACGCCCGCCCTGCTCGCTTTGCCCAATCACTACAAGGCGTTTTTCGGAAAACTCTTCAAGCGCCGTCAGCCTGCCTGACGGCACGAGGACGAGTGGTTGCCTTCGCCTGAAGCCGCGCCGTTCACGGGCGGCTCCGCATCGACCTCGTCGCGCTGGCGCGCCCACATGGCCGAGTAAAGACCGTCCTTGCTCAGAAGATCGCCGTGGGAGCCGGCTTCGACGACCTCCCCCGCCTCCAGAACGATGATTTCATCGGCATCCATCACCGTGGACAGGCGATGGGCGATCACCAGGGTCGTCCGGTTCGCCGAGACGGTCTTGAGCGCTGCTTGAATGTCCCGTTCGGTGCGGCTGTCGAGCGCGGAGGTCGCTTCGTCCAGGATCAGGATCGGCGGGTTCTTCAGAATGGTCCGGGCAATCGCCACCCGTTGCTTCTCGCCGCCTGAAAGCTTCAAGCCCCGTTCGCCGACCACCGTGTCATAGCCTTGGGGCAGACTTTCCACGAATGCATGGATCTGCGCCAGCCTGGCCGCCTCAATCACTTCTGCCTCCGTCGCATCGGGCCGCCCGTAGCGGATATTGTAGCCAATCGTATCGTTGAACAGCACCGTGTCCTGGGGCACCATGCCGATCGCTTTGCGTACGGATTGCTGGGTCAGGTCCCGCAAGTCCTGCCCGTCGATGGTAACCGCGCCACCGGTGACATCGTAAAAGCGGTACATCAGGCGGGCGAGCGTCGATTTCCCGGCCCCTGTGGGCCCGACCACCGCGACCGTGCGCCCGGGCGGCACGGAAAAACTCACGCCCCGGAGGATCTGGCGCTCCGGACCGTAGTGAAAATCCACAGTGTCGAACCGGATCGCCGCGCCGTCGATGGCTAACGGTTTGGCACCGGGCCGGTCCTGGACTTCCGGTTCCAGATTGAGGATGTCCAGAAGCTTCTCGCTGTCGATCAGGGCATCGCGGATATTGCGGTAGACGAAGCCCAGGGAATCGAGCGGCGCGGACAATTGGATCAGATAGGTATTGACCATGACGAAGCCGCCGACGGTGAGCGCGCCCGCCGCGATATCGAAGCCCGCCATCACCATCAGGATCGTCAGGCCGATGGAAAAGATCGTGGTCTGACCGGCATTCAGAAAGGCCAGGGAGGTCAAGGTACGGACCGAGGCCTTCTCGTAAGCGGCGCGCGCTCTGTCAAACCGCTCCGCCTCATGGTCCTCGTTGTTGAAATATTTGACCGTCTCATAGTTCAGGAAACTGTCGATCGCCTTGGCGTTGGCGTCCGTATCTTGATCGTTCATCTCCCGGCGGATCTTCTTGCGCCATTCGGAGACGATGAAGGTGAAGGCCACATAAAGAACGACCGTACCGAAGGTCACGGCGGCATATTCGACGCCGAAAAAGGAAATCAGAATGACCGTGACGAAGGCCAGTTCCACCAGCGCGGGCAGAATATTGAACAAAACGATGGAGAGCAGAAAATCCGCATAGCCCACGCCCCGGTCCACGATGCGCGCGAGCCCGCCCGTGCGCCGGTCCAGATGATAGCGCAGCGACAGCCGATGCAGATGGCCGAAGACCTTGACCGCCAGGCGCCGGGTCAACGCCTCGCTGACCTTGGAAAACACCGCATAGCGCACCTGGGAGGCCGCGAGCCCGACGATCCGCGCCACCCCATAGGCCAGGATGAGAAACAGGGGCACCACGACGGCGGTCTCGACGCTGTCCTCCAGCGTCAAGGCGTCCACGGCGCCTTTATAGAAGAACGGCACATAGACGATGACGGCCTTGCCGGCGAGCATGACGGCCAGGGAGATCACCACGCGGATTTTCAGATCGAGCCGCCCTGACGGCCAGAGATAAGGCAGCAGATCGCGGATCGTCTGCCAGGCCGGGCGCTTATCCTCCGTCTGCGTGTCTTCGGACCCTCCAGCTTCCGTGGCAGAGGAAGCATGGTGTTTAAAAGCCATCAATTAATTCTCCACAAATCCCTGCCGCCAGCTTTCCGCCTTGGAATGGTTGCGCAGATCGATGTTGAAATCGAGCGCGGCCTTCAAGGCCATCAGCACGGAGACCCAGCCGGCATGGACATCCAGATGCTCTTCTTCCGGAACATCTTCGGCATGGACGGTCAGAACGGACCCGCCCGCCTCATGGGGCATGATGTCGAAGCGGGTCGGGCTGTTGAAATACCGCAGGCGGAAGAGATGCGGCGCGTTGCGTTCGAGGATTTCGCTGCGCTCTTCCGTGCCGTCGGAAAAGACGAAATGGATCACCCCGCCCCGCTCGACCGCGTCTTCCGCCCAGAACCGGCCGCGTCCTTCAGCCGTAGCCAGCATGGCATAGACCGCTTCGGGGTCCGCCGACAGGCGTGTTTTCCAGGTGACGTGACGCATGATGACAGGCAGCCTTTCCCGCCGTTCGGTTTTACCGGCTTCACAGATATGGGTCTTGGCAACCATAACACCATAGTGTGAAGACGCACCGGCGGGGACAAGGCCCGGCCTGTCACAGTGGAAAGGGGCTCGATCTTCAGGGAGTGGCGATGGTGACGGTCTTCTCGGCCACGCGCGATCCGCCGCTGCCGTCCTCGGCGTGCAAGGTCAGGGACAAGTCTCCCGGTTCGAACGGCCCATCGACGATCAGGGTCCATTGGCCGACCCGGTCGGCCCGCGCGACGCCGAGCACTGTGCCGTTTCCGGACACGCTCACCTCCGCCTCCGGTCTGGCGCGGCCCGCCAGAACCGCCGGTCCGGCCGGATCGATCCGCACAATGTCTAAGGCCAAGGGCCATGCCCCTGGGGCATCCACCGTCTCTTGCTCAGGCGGCTGGGTTCGATCGGGCGCCGCAGGCTCCTTGTCTTGGCCGGCGCGCCATGCAATCGAGGCGATTAACGCCGTCAGCAGAACACCGCCCAATGCCAGATAAATCCGCATGGCTGTACCCGCCCGTTCCCTCACGCCCCGCGCAATGCCACAAGGCCCGTGCTGACCAGAAAAGACATTGATTTCCGGCGTTAAGACATCGCACACAAGCCGTGTGAAGCATTATACTGATTTGGACAGGGCGAGACTGAGGCACGGACGCCCTGGAGGTCCACGTCATGTCCGCCGTGTCTGAAGGAGACCAGAAAATGGCAAACCCCCGGTCCGTCTGCGTGTATTGCGGCTCCAATGTCGGAAAAGATCCGGCCTTTCTCGATGCCGCGTGCCGCATGGGCCAGACCCTTGCCAGTCAAAAGGTCGATCTCATTTACGGCGGCGGCGCCCTGGGCCTCATGGGCGCGAGCGCGCAGGCGGCACTCGACGCCGGCGGACGGGTCGTGGGCATCATCCCCCATTTCCTGAAAGAGATCGAAGTTCAGTTCGAGAACGTCACGGAACTGATCGTCACCGAGACCATGCATGAGCGCAAACAGATCATGTTCGAGCGCTCCGACGCCTTCGTGGCCCTGCCGGGCGGGATCGGCACGCTGGAAGAGACCGTCGAGGTGCTGACCTGGGCACAATTGCAGCGGCACAAGAAGCCCATCGTGCTGGTGAACATCCACGATTACTGGTCGCCGCTTCTGGAGCTGTTCGATCACATGGTGAAGAACGGCTTCGTCAAGGAAGAGGCGAAAAATCTGTGGATCGAGGTACCCGGCGTGGAAGCGGTGTTGCCGGCCATTGAGTCGCGGCTTTCCCAGGCGGACCTGGACAGCAAGTCGGCCGTCGATTCCGTCATTTGATCCGTACAGGGTCTGTTAGACCGGCAGGCCACGCCGGATGCGCCGTTCCCGGCGCACGGAATCGGCCGTGTAGACCGCAAGGCCGGTCCAGATCAGCCCGAAACTCGCCAGATGCGCGAGCGTCAGCGGTTCGCCGAAGACGAAGACCGCCAGCAGGAAATGCATGCTCGGCGCCAGATACTGGATGAGACCCAGGGTGGTGAGCTTGATCCGGCGCGCCGCCATGGCGAAGAACAGGAGCGGCACGAAGGTCATGGGCCCGGCCAGGACCAGCAGCAGATCGGTGGACGGCGATCCGCTCAGGAACACGCCCGCCCCTTGGGTTTCCAGCCAGACCAGATAGATCAGACAGATCGGCAGCACCGCGAGGGTCTCGGCGAAGAGGCCTTCAAGACCGCCCACCGGCACCAGCTTGCGCACCAGCCCGTAAAGCCCGAAGGAAATGCCTAAAAGCAGAGGCAGCCAGGGCAGGCCATTGATCCCGAGGGTGAGAATTCCGGCCGCCAGGACAGCAAGGCCGACGGCAACTGTCTGGGCCCGGTTCAACCGTTCCTTCAGCACAAGGAACCCAAGCGCCACATTGACCAGCGGATTGAGGAAATAACCGAGACTGACTTCCAGCACCCGATCCTGGCCCACCGCCCAGATGAAGGTCACCCAGTTGATGCTGATCAGCACGGTGGAGAGCGCAAGGCCCATGAGGACTTTAGGCCCTTTCAGGGCACTGAACAGCGCGCGCGCCCGGCCGCCTCGCATCATCAGCCCAGAAATGAACAGGACCGACCAGACGATCCGGTGCGCCAGAACCTCGAAAGGCGAGATGAAGGAAACATATTTCCAGAAGAGCGGCGCGAAGCCCCACAGGCCGAAAGCGGTAAACGCGTAAGCGAGGCCGGTGCGGACCTCGGCATCCGGATCCGCACCGTTTCTTTCGCTGGGGACGGCGGTCACGGCGCGACCGTCCAGGTGGTGCCGTCCGCACCGTCCTTGAGCTGAACGCCGAGGGCCGCCAGCTCATCCCGGATCTCGTCGGCGCGGGCGAAGTTCCGCTCTTTACGCGCTTGATTACGCTCACGGATCAAGGCATCGACCCGGTCGCCGTCAATGGCGCGGGCTTCGCTGGTCAAGGTCCGCCAGGCCTCCGCCGTATGGGCGGGCAGGCCCAGGATCCCCATGGCCGCCTTCAAGGCACCTGCTGCTTCCGCCGAGCCGTGACGGGCGCCATCGGCCAGCTTGTGCATCTCGGCAATGGCCAAGGGCGTATTGAGATCGTCCGACAACGCATGAAGCACGCCTTCGGGCATCTCGCCAACCTCTGCCTGATCCGTCAGGTCATACCAGCGGTCCAGAATGCCCTTGACCTCCCGCGACGCCGTTTCCGTCCAGTTCAAGGGCTGACGGTAGTGGGTCATGAGCATCTGCAAACGAAGCACCTCGCCCGGCCAGTCTTTCAGGAAATCGCCGATGGTCAGGAAATTGCCGAGCGATTTCGACATTTTCTGACCTTCCACCTGAAGGAAGCCGTTATGGAGCCAGACCTTGGCGAACGGCGCGCCGTCATGGGCGCACATGCTCTGGGCCCGCTCATTCTCATGGTGCGGAAAGAGCAGATCGATACCGCCCGCGTGAATATCGAAGGTCTCGTCCAGATAGGCCTTGCTCATGGCCGAGCATTCGATATGCCAGCCCGGACGGCCCCGGCCCCACGGGCTGTCCCAGCCGGGCTCGTCGCCGCTAGAGGGTTTCCACAGAACGAAGTCCATGGGGTCTTTTTTATAAGGCGCCACATCGATCCGGGCGCCTGCGATCATATCGTCCACGGAGCGGCCCGAGAGCGCGCCATAGCCCGGCATGCTCGGCACGTCGAAAAGCACATGGCCTTCCGCCTCATAGGCGTTGCCCTTGGCGATGAGCGCCTCGATCATGGCGATCATCTCAGGGATATGCCGGGTGGCGCGCGGCTCCACGCTCGGTTCCAGCGTATTGAGCTTTTCCAGGTCCTCGTGGAGAATTTTGATCGTCCGCTCCGTGACGGTCTCGATGGACACGCCCTCTTCCCGGGCCCGCGCATTGATCTTGTCGTCCACATCCGTGATGTTCCGGACATAGATCACATGCTCCTCGCCATAGATGTGCCGCAGCAGGCGGAACAAAACGTCGAAGACGATGGCGGGCCGGGCATTGCCGATATGGGCGCGGTCATAGACCGTCGTGCCGCAGGCATACATGCGCACGCGGCTGGGATCGAGCGGTTCGAAGAGTTCTTTTTTACGGGTCGCGCTGTTCGTCAGGGTCAACTGCATGGGAGGTCCCTCCTCTCCCTAAAAGCCAAAACCAGAAGGCCGGCGCGTTTCCCGACGCGCCAGCATACGGCCATCCCTGGATTGTCATAAAAATGAAGGGTCAGGCCGGACGGCGGATCAGCAGAGACAACAACAGGGGCCCGCGCTCAATCTGCGCGTGACGCTCCAGCTCCATGTCTTGTCTGTCCGGGCCATCATGCCCTCCTTTTTCCGGCAAAGACGCGGCCCTTCAATCTGCCTGTCAGGCCGTCTCGCCCCTGAGCCGCGCGCGGGCGCGCTCCGGCCCGATCAGATATAGAAGCTTTTGCATCTCCGGTCCATGGGACTGTCCGGTGAGCGCCAGACGCAAGGGCATGAAGAGGGCCTTGCCTTTGGCGCCGGTCTCTTCTTTCACCGCTTTGGTCCAGGTGCTCCAGGTCTCCTCGTCGAACGGCCCTTCGGGCAACAGCCCGGCGGCGGCGTCCACCTGCGCCTTGTCCTCGATCACCGGATCCACCGGCCCATCGACGATGCGCCACCAGTCAATCACATCGATCATGCGGTTGAGATTGGGCCGGATCGCTTCCCAGAACGCCTGATCGCACTCCACGCCAGCCCCTTTGAGACGCGGAGCGGCGACGTCATACGGCATGTCGTGCAGGATCTTGGCGTTGAGGGCTTTCAGCTCGTCCGGATCGAAGCGCGCGGGCGCCCGGCCGAGCTTGGCGAAATCGAACTCCTCGATCAGCGCATCAAGGGACTGGCGCGGCTCCACCGCATCGGAGGTGCCGAGCTTGGCCAAAAGGCTCAACACCGCCATGGGCTCCAGGACATCGTCCCGCAGGGACTGGATCGTCAGCGAGCCCAACCGTTTCGACAAAGCCGAGCCGTCCGCGCCGACCAGCAGCGAGGTATGGCCGAAACTCGGCACCGGACCGCCCAGCGCCTCGAAGACCTGGATCTGCGCGCCGGAATTGGTCACGTGATCCTCGCCCCGGATGATATGGGTGATGCCCGCCTCGATATCGTCCACCACGCTCGGCAGGGTGTAGAGATAGGAGCCATCTTCCCGGATCAGGATGGGATCGGAAATGCTCGCCGTGTCGATGGAGGTAGCTCCGCGCACCAGATCGTCCCAGTCGGCCTTCGCGCCGCTGAGCTTGAAGCGCCAATGGGGCTTGCGGCCCTCCGCCTCCAGAGCGTTGCGCTCCTCGTCCGTCAGCTTCAGGGCCGCCCGGTCGTAAATGGGCGGCAGGCCGCGCGTGCGCTGCAGCTTGCGTTTGCGGTCGAGCTCTTCCGGCGTCTCGTAACAGGGATAAAGCAGGCCACGATTCTTCAGATCATCCGCAGCCGCATCATATTTGGCGAACCGGTCCGACTGGCGAAAGCTCTCGTCGTGCACGAGGCCCAGCCATGCCAGGTCTTCCACGATACCGTCGGCGAATTCCTGGGTGGAGCGCTCCTGGTCCGTATCGTCGAGACGCAGGATGAACGTGCCCCCATGCTTGCGGGCGAAGAGAACGTTGAACAGCGCCGTGCGGACATTGCCCACATGGAGCCGCCCCGTGGGACTCGGGGCGAAGCGGACCGTAACGGTCATGGCAGTTTCCAGTATTGTTATATGTTGTCGCCCCCGGAGCGGTCGCGGCGCACCAGCACGGCGATCGCATAGCCGATGCCGATCAGGACCAGCGCGGGCAGAAGGAACAGGAACGCGGTGAAGAGCAGGCCCAGTATGGCGCCGAGCAGACCCAGAATGCCGCCGATGATCCCGAAGATCACGCCGACAAAGGCGCCGAAGACACCCAGCAGCCAGGGCAGGACGACGAACGCCCCGGCGATCGCCAGAACGATGATCCCGAGAATGACCCAGCCCGGCATGTTGCCGTTCTTTTTCGGCAGCAATACCGGAAGATTGCGCTTCTTGGGCTCGTCGCCCTCAGGGCCCGCGCCGGTCGTCTGATCAGTCTCTTGCATCACGAAACCCGTTCGTTATGGGATAGCGCCGGTCGCGGCCGAAATGCCGGGGACTGATCTTCACGCCCGGCGCAGCCTGCCTGCGCTTGTATTCCGCCAGATAGAGCAGATGCTCCACCCGTTTGACCGTGGCGGCATCGTGACCCCGCGCCACCACCGCCTCGAAACTCATCTCCTGTTCCACGAGGCATTCGAGAATATCGTCGAGCACCTCGTAGGGCGGCAGGGAATCCTCATCCCGCTGGTCCGCCCGCAGTTCGGCCGTGGGCGGCTTGGTGATGATGCGCTCCGGCACCACGACACCCGCCGGGCCTTTTCCGCCTTTGGGCTGGTGGGCATTCCGCCACCGGGCCAAGGCGAACACGGTCGTCTTATACATATCCTTAAGGGCATTATAGCCGCCACACATGTCCCCATAAAGGGTCGCGTAGCCCACAGAAACCTCGGATTTATTGCCTGTGGTGAGAACCATGGGGCCAAATTTGTTTGACAGGGCCATGAGCAGAACGCCCCGGATGCGCGACTGCATGTTCTCTTCCGTCAAATCCGGCTCTTTTCCCTCGAAATGAGGCGCGAGCGTCGTGGTGAAGGCGCCCACCCCCTCCTCGATGGAAATGGTGTCGTAACGGCAGCCCAGTGCCTGGGCGCAGGCCTGGGCGTCCTCGAGACTATCCGAACTGGTGTAACGGGACGGCAGCATGATGCACCAGACCCGCTCGGGCCCCAAGGCATCGGCCGCGATGACGGCGGAGAGCGCGCTGTCGATACCGCCCGACAGGCCTAGGACAACGCCCGGGAAGCGGTTCTTCTCCACATAATCGCGCAAGCCGATCATGGCCGCCTGATAAATGGCGGCGTGGTCTTCCTCCGCCACGGCGCGGGTTGTGGCCGCGCAGACCCAGCCCTCATTGGTCCGGGTCCAGTCGGTGCGCATCACGCAGTCTTCCCAGGACGGACAATGGGCCGCGACCGAAAGATCCGCATTCAGTACATAAGACGCGCCATCGAACACCAGTTCGTCCTGACCGCCGATCTGATTGACATAGACAAGCGGCAAGCCGCTTTCGCGCACCCGCGCCACGGCGTGGTTCATGCGCGTGTCGTATTTGGCGACCTGGAAGGGCGAACCGTTGGCTACGAGCAAAAGCTCCGCCCCCGTCTCTTCCAGGCATTCGACCACATCGGGCGACCAGATGTCCTCGCAGACCGGCAAACCGATCCGCACACCGCGCAGCGACACAGGCCCGGGCATGGGACCGGCCGCGAACACGCGCTTTTCGTCGAAGACGCCGTAATTGGGCAGATCCACCTTGTAGCGCAGGGCCTCGATCCGGCCGCCGTCGAGCACGGCCACGGCGTTATAAAGCTCGCCGTCTTCCGCCCAGGGCGTGCCCAGGATCATGGCCGGACCGCCATCGGCGGTTTCTTCTGCCAACGCCTCGACCATGGCCATGGCATCGTCCTGCAGGGCGGGCTTGAGGACCAGGTCCTCGGGCGGATAGCCGACGATGGCCAGTTCGGAATAGACGATGATGTCTGACCCGTCGCGCGCGGCCTGGGCGCGGGCGGCGCGGATCTTGGCCGCGTTGCCCTCGATGTCGCCGACGACGAAGTTGAGTTGCGCCAAGTGGATGGTGAGGCGGTCGGTCATAGGACTTACTTAATCTGTCGCCGCCGCCCCGGCAAGCGCGGCCTAAAGCGCGGCCTTCACTGTCTCCGCCGCCCGGTCCACCTGATCCTCGGTGAGATAGGGATGCATGGGCAGGGACAGGATGTGCTCGGCGAGCCATTCGGTGTTGGGCAGGCCGTCTTCCGGCGCGTGGGCCGCGAAGGCTTCCATCTTGTGACACGGCACCGGATAATAGATGGCATGCGGAACATCCGCGTCCTTTAGGGCGGCCTGCACCTTCGAGCGGTCCGGCACGGTGATGGAATAAAGCCCCCAGGAGGGTTGCACGCCATCGGGCCGGGCGGGCATGTCGATTGTGCCCTTCAGATGGGCATCGTAGCGGGCGGCCACCCGGTTGCGGGCTTCCAGTTCATCGTCGAAGATCGAGAGCTTCTCTAAAAGCACACCGGCCTGCATGGAATCGAGCCGGCCATTGATCCCGATCCGGACGGAAATGCGCCGCGCTTCGTCCGTACCGTGCCAGCGCAAGGAACGCCACAGCTCCCCGCGCTCTTCGGTGTCGCAGAACATGGCCCCGCCATCGCCGTAACAGCCCAGTGTTTTCGCCGGGAAGAAACTTGTGGTGGTCATCTCGGCCAGCGCGCCGACGGCGGTATTGCCGACCCGCCCGCCGAAGCTCTGGGCCGCATCGGCGATCACCGCCATGTCATGCTCGGCGGCGATGGGGTTGATCGCGGCATAATCCGCAGGCAGACCGAACAGGTCCACCGGCATGACGGCGCGCGGACGCAGGCGGCCTTCTTCCACCACCTTGTCGATCTGGGCGCGCAGATGGGCGGGATCCATGTTGAAACTCTTCCGGTCCACATCGACGAAGATGGGCTCGGCCCCCAGCATCAGGATCGCGTTGATCGTCGCATTATACGTGAAGGACGGCGCGAACACCGCATCGCCCGCGCCGACCCCCTCGCCCATCAGCGCAATGACGAGCGCATCCGTACCGCTCGCCACGCCGACCGCGTCGGCGGCGCCGGAGCGGGCTTTCAACTGCTCCTCAAGCTCGTCGATCTCCGGCCCGTTGATATAGCGGCCATGGTCGAGCACGGCCTTCAGCCGCGCTTCGATCCGGGGGCGGATGAGTGCCTGCTGGGCTTTGAGGTCGATAAACGCAATGGGCGTATCGGTCATGGAACGGTCTTTCCTGGTGAGGTCCCTTGCGCTAGCCGATGGCCGCGCGGGTCTTTTGCATAACAGAAAGGGCTGGCACCCGGATGGCCAGCCCCTGTCGAAAAAAGGTGATCCGGATCCGTCCCGCCAGTCAGGCGATTTGGCGCCGGTCGGCGGGTTCGCCGTGAGCGTCGGTGATCCGCAGCGCCGTGTCCAACGCGCGCCGGGCCTGACCGCCGGTGACGATCGGATCCTCGCCCGCATGCACGCACTGAACGAAGCGGCCGATGCCGTAGCCCAGCGGGTCGGACGCCACGGCCGGCATGCCGTTGATCTCTTCATCGCCAAAGGCGGCGATCAGGTCGGCAGGCGTGGTATTCGTCATGGTGCGGTTGACCCAGTCGATGAAAATCTCACCGTCCGGATAAACCAGCCGCATGGTGCGTTCCTTGTCATCGGCCATCCGGCTGGCGAACAGGCGCACTTCCGCGCCGCATTCCAGCATCAGATCGGCGGATACTTCATCGGCCAGATCACCATGCTCGAACTGCGCTTCGGCGCGCACCTTGCGCACATCGGACGGCGAGACCTGATGGACCAGGTCCAGATCGTGGATCATCAGATCCATGACGACGCTCACATCCATGCAACGGCCGGAAAAGGGCCCCGCCCGGCGGCATTCGATGTAAACGGGCGTTTCCTTGCGCGACAGCAGACCAAACTGGCCCAGCACGTAGCGTTCCTGGTGGCCCACTTGCAGCACCAGCCCCTTGCGCCGCGCCAGACGGATCAACTCGTCCGCATGGGACAGGTTGAGCGCGATCGGCTTTTCCACATAGCAGTGGAGATCGGCCTCCAGCACCTGACGGGCGAGCCGGTAATGGGTATCGGCGGGCGACGCGATGGAGACCGCGTCCACATCGCGCAAGACGGCGGCGACATCGGTCTCGGCGCGCGCGCCATGACGGTCCGCCACGGCCTGGGCTTTCTCGCGGTCGATATCGACCACGGCCACCAGCTCCGCATCTGCGAGAGCCGCATATTTCGCTGCATGGATGCCGCCAAAAAATCCAGCCCCAATGACGGCGATCCGAACCGGCTTTTCAGCCTTGATCCTAATGAACACGCTTTGTTTTCCTCGTCAGCTTTTCCGACCAAAAGCTCCGATGGCGTTGCCGCGCGCCTTAACGGTCTTCGCGGCGCCTGCCGTGCACGAAACCGACCCGATGGAGCGGTGCTCCGGATCGGCCGGTTCTGAAAAGGCGCGGACAGGCTGGAAACAGTCTCGGTAAACCTGTGTAAAATCAGGCTCTTTCTGCCCCAGCTAAACGCGCCCTCTTGCGGTAGGCGACGCAATCTGTCCACAGTTAGGGTTAGCCGCGCAACTCAACAATTGTTTCAGCATTGTTACAGCGCCAGACACATGTAAGCCCCGGGAAATCAAGGGATTTCAGGGGCTTAACACGCCGGTCACAGTTCGTAATAAAGGGTTAACGCAAAGGAGCCGTCCATGCCCGCCATTGAGAGCCGCGAAATCCGCCTGAAAAGCCGCCCCGTGGGCATGCCCAAGGACAGCGATTTCGAACTGGCCACCGTCACCATCCCCGAGCCGGCCCAGGGCCAGATCCAGGTGCGCAATATCTGGATGTCGGTCGACCCGTATATGCGCGGGCGCATGATCGACCGGGAAAGCTATGTGGAGGGCTTCAAGGTGGGCGCGGCGCTGAACGGCGGCGCCATCGGCCAGGTGGTGGCCTCCAAGCACCCGGGCTTCGCGGTGGGCGACTATGTGAACAATTTCAACGGCTGGCAGGAGGCGTTCGTCTCCAATGGCGAGGGCATCTCCAAGGTCGACCCCAAGGTGGCGCCGATCCAGGCCTTTCTCGGCACCCTGGGCATGCCGGGGCTGACCGCTTATGCGGGCCTCTTGAACATCGGGCAACCGAAAGAAGGCGAGACCCTCTTCGTCTCAGCCGGATCGGGCGCGGTGGGCGCGGTGGTCTGTCAGATCGGCAAGGCCAAGGGCCTGCGCGTGGTGGCGACGGCGGGATCGCCCGAAAAATGCCGCTGGCTGACGGATGAGCTGAAGATCGACGCCGCCATCAATTACAAGGACTATAAAGACGGCGCGGCGCTCGAAGCGGCGATCAAGGCGGCGTGCCCCAAGGGCATCGACATCTATTTCGATAATGTGGGTGGGGATCATCTGACCGCCGCGATTAATCTGGCGAACCCGTTCGCCCGCTTTCCCATCTGCGGCATGATCTCCCAGTATAATGCCACGACGCCGCCGCCGGGCCCTTACAACATCATCATGACCGTGCCCAAGCGCCTGCGCATTCAGGGCTTCATCGTCTCGGACCATTGGGACATGCTGCCTGCGTTCCTGAACGACATGGGGGAATGGGTGAGCCAGGGCAAAATGATCTGGAAGGAAACGGTGCATGAGGGCATCGAGACCGCGCCGAAAGCGTTCATGGGCCTCTTTACGGGCGACAATTTCGGCAAGATGCTGGTGAAGATCGGCCC
>CAZTCJ010000055.1:0-25805 GCA_964612085.1 uncultured Alphaproteobacteria bacterium | reverse complement strand
CGGACGCCCTGAAACCCGGATCCCGGCGCCAAGCGTTTATGGGTCCTGACCCTAGAGCGTTTTCAGCAGTGAGCGTCAGCGAACGGGCGCGTTCGGCTTCGCCTCACTGCGGTTCGAAAACGCGACAAAGCAAAGACCTAGAGCGCATTCAATAACCCGGAGTTTATTGAATGCGCTCTAGTCACGCAGAGCGGCGTTCGCTCCCCGATTCAGCACGTGCAGGGATCGGCAGGGCATTGCCTTGCTTCTGCGCCCGCTTCGCGCCTTTGTCCCATTCCTTTTTCAGGTCGCGGACATATTCATCGAAATCGAGCTGCATGGTGTGCCGGGCCGACTTATAGAAATGGCCCAGGAAATGGGCCTCGTCCTTCTCGATGATCTCCGTCATCTCTTGTTGGGTGGGCAAGTGATAAGCCCCGCTGATATAGGCCCCGATCCAGCGGGCCTGTTGTTCGGCGAAATTCACCAGCGTCGGCAGGGGTTGCGCCAGGCCCATAAAGAACAGATTCGGAATATCGGGCCGGATGATCCGCTTGAAGAGCTTGATGTGATTGTCCCGCAACGCGACGCTGTCCTCATCGAGGAAGGGGAAGCGGATGTTGTAGCCCGTGGCATAGATGATGGCGTCGGCATCCACCACGCTGCCGTCCTCGAAGCGCACCTGGCGGGGCAGGATTTCCGCGATATTGGGTTTCGGGATGATATCGCCGCACCCAAGCCGGGTCAGGATCTCTCCGGAAACGGAAGGGTGGGCCTCCAAGGGTTTATGGTCGGGCTTGGGCAGGCCGTAATCTTCCATCTTGCCCACGGCCTTTTCCAGAATGCGCGCCGCCAGCCAGCGCTTGACCGGACCGGGCAGCCAGGCGGGTGCCGGATTTTTATCGGCAGGCTGACCGTTGAAATATTTCGGGAAGATATAAACGCCGCGCCGGGCCGACAGATAAAGCACTTTGGCCAAGGGTTTCTGGCTCAGCTCCGAGGCGATATCCATGGCGCTGTTGCCCATACCGACCACGATGACGGATTTGCCGCGCATGTCGTAAGGCTCGAACGGGCTCAAATAATCGTGGGAATGCATCTGCACACCCTCGAAGCGGTCCGCCCCCGGAAAAGGCGGGGTGGGCCAGCGGGCCGACCAGTGATGGCCGTTGCAGACGAACACCGCATCGTAATGCCGGACCTCCGAGCGCCCATCGGCATCCTCAATGGTCACCGCCCACACGCCATCGTCCCGCCGGGCACACCACACCACTTTCGTCCGAAAGGTGATCTTCTCCCTAAGACCAAAATGATCCACGTAATCGTTCATATATTGGAGCACTTGGGCGTGATGGGGAAAATCGGGGAAATCGTCCGGGATCGGGTAATCCTCGAACGCCATGCGGTATTTGGAGGTATCGATATGGAGCGACTCGTAGCACGCCGACAGGCCGTTGGGGTTCTTGAACACCCAATTGCCGCCGATCTGATCGCTCATCTCGAAGCAATCGAACGGAATGCCCCGGTCCTGCAAAGCCTTGGCGGTTGTAAAGCCGCTGCATCCCGCTCCGATAATGCAACAATTCGGTAAGGCTCCCATGGCCCGGCGCTCCCCTTATCCTGTTCTGGGCCATTAGGGTGTGGCAGGCGCGCACAAGCGTCAAGAGAGCGCGGCCGTTACTGCGCCGTCCAGCCGCCATCGATGGGCAGCGCCGCGCCGGTGATGGAGGCCGCCGCATCCGTACACAGAAAAACGGCAAGCGCGCCGATCTGATCGGTCTGCACGAACTGCTTGGTCGGCTGGGCCGCCAGAAGCACGTCCCGCACGACCTCTTCTTCCGTGATGCCGCGTGACTTGGCCTGATCCGGAATCTGGCTTTCTACCAAAGGCGTGCGCACATAGCCCGGACAGATGGCGTTCGCAGTGATGCCCGATTGCGCCCCTTCCAGCGCCACTGTCTTGGTCAGCCCCAACAGCCCGTGCTTGGCGGCCACATAGGCCGTCTTGAACGGTGAGGCCACGAGCGCGTGGGCCGATGCCAGATTGATGATCCGCCCCCAGCCCTTTTGCTTCATGCCCGGCATCACCGCCTTGATCGTGTGAAAGGACGAGGACAGATTGAGCGCGATGATGGCGTTCCATTTCGCCTCCGGAAAATCCTCCACCGGCGCCACATATTGAATGCCCGCATTGTTGACGAGCACATCGACGCTGCCGCCGAAGGTCTCTTCCGCGGCGGCGACCAGCGCGCGCACCTCCTCCGGCTTCGTCAGATCGGCTTGTGCGTATGCGGTCTGGGTATTGTGGCGGGTGCGCAGATCCTCGGCGATGGCCTCGCCCGCCGCCTGGTCCTCGAGTCCGTTCACCATCACATTGGCGCGCTGGGCGGCCAGCGCCTCGGCGATCCCCAGGCCGATGCCGCTGGTCGAGCCCGTCACCACCGCGTTCAGTCCGGCTTTCATCATCTGTGCCCTCCTCCATGGCGCATGCGCGTGTTTGCCAGAGGGCCTATCAGATCACCACAAGACTGAGCAAATCCTTGCCGGGCCCCATCGGCACCGAACCTGCCGTGCTTCAGAGGCCTACACCGGTCAGGGCTTGTGACCTATACTCATTGGATAGGGCTGACCGAAGCGGGTGGACGGCCCTGGCTTTGGGGGTTGAGAGATGAAACGCATCGGCAAAACACACGCGTGGCTTGCCTTGATCGCGGCCAGCCTGCTGATCTTGGCGGCAGGCCCGGGCCGCGCGCAATCGAACGGCGAAGCCTGCTTTCTCGAAGGACTGCGCGAAGCGGTGCGCTGTCACGAGATCACCGTGCCGCTCGACCATGACGCGCCCGACGGCGAAACCATCACCCTGTTCGCCGCCGTTTTGAGCGCCCGGGAAGCGGGCGGACCGCCGGATCCTTTGTTCCTGCTGGCGGGCGGACCGGGCCAGGCGGCCAGCACGTTCGGCGCCCTGGTGAACCAGTCTTTCGACCGGGTGCGGCGGCGGCGCGACATCGTTCTGCTCGACCAGCGCGGCACGGGCCGCTCCAACCGCCTGCCCTGCGATATGGGCGACAATGTCTTCCAGGCCTTCGACGCCGCGCTCATCGAAGACACGCTGAGAACCTGCGCCGATGAGGCCGGGCTCGATGTGCGCTATTTCCAGACCGAGGACGCCGCCCGGGATTTAGACCGGGTCCGGAGCGTTCTCGGCTATGACCAGATCAATCTGTGGGGCGCGTCCTACGGCACGCGCATGGCGCTGCATTATATGAAGCGGTTTCCGGACCAGGTGCGCACGGCCGTGCTCGACGGCATCACCTCGCCGACCCAGCCTCTGTTCACCGCCGCCTCCGGCTATGCCCAGGACGCCCTCGACAGCCTGCTGACCGATTGCGCCGCCGATCCGGCCTGCGGCGAGGCGTTCCCGTCCCTTGACGAGGATGTCACCGCCCTGCTCGGTTCGTTCGCGGACGAGGCACGGCCGATCGAGATCGTGGGCGTTGACGGCGTCACCCGGCAGACCGTCTTCCTCTCCGGCGATATTCTGGCCGAAGCCATCCGGGGGGCGCTTTACACGCCCCAACGGGCGGCCTTGCTGCCCTACGCCCTGACCCGCGCCGCCCGCTACGACGATTTCGCGCCGCTGGGCGCCATGCTGTACGACTCCCTGGCATTTTCCCTAGAGACCATGGCAACGGGTCTGACCTATGCCGTTCTGTGTACGGAGGACATTGCCGCCACCTCCCTTGCGGAGGCGCAAGAAGCGGGTGCGGACAGTTTCCACGGCGATCTTTACTACCGGATCTTCTCGGCAGGCTGCGGCGGCTGGCCGTCGCGCCCTGCGCCTGCGGATTATGCCAAGCCGGTGCGCGCCGATATGCCGGTGCTTGCGCTGTCCGGCGCGCTCGATCCCATCACGCCGCCCAAATCGGCGGAAGAAGCCCTGCAATATCTGCCGAACGCGACCCATCTGATCGCGCCCGGCGCCGGGCACAACGTCACGCCTGTGGCCTGCACGTCGAAACTGATCGCCCGGTTCGTGGACGATCCGTCAGCGGAGCTCGACGCCTCTTGCCTGGATGAGACGCGCCGCCCGCCCTTCACCATCTCAAGCGCCGGTCCACGGCCTTAAACGGGGAGCAGAACCGATGATCAGAACCGCTGCTCTCGCCAAAAGTTTCGGCAAAGTCCAGGCCATCAGTTCGGTGGGCTTCACCGCGCCCGACGCAGCCATTACGACGCTCCTTGGGGCCAATGGCTCGGGCAAGACGACCACCTTGCGGATCATCGCCGGGCTGATCAAACCGGACGCGGGCGAGGCTGAAATCGACGGAACCGACGTCATCCGCGATCCTTACGCAGGCCGCGAGAAGCTCGGCGTCTTTCCCGACCGCTTCGGCCTTTATCCCCGCCTGACCGCGCGGGAACATCTGGCCTATTTCGCGGGCCTCCACGGGGTGACCGGCAAGGCGCTCAAAACGGCCATCGACGAGGTCACCGATGCCCTGCGCATGGACGATATCCTCAATCGGCGTACGGAGGGTTTCTCCACCGGTCAGCGCATGAAAGTGGCGCTGGCCCGCGCCATGATCCACAAGCCCCGCAACCTCATTCTCGATGAGCCGAGCCGGGGCCTCGATGTGGTCAGTATCCGGCTCTTGCGGGATATCCTGCGCCGCCTGCGCGATGAGGGCTGCTGCATCCTGTTCTCAAGCCATGTGATGGCGGAGGTGGACGTTCTGTCCGACCGTATTTTGATCATCGCCAAGGGCGAGATCGCCGCCGACGGCACGGCCGCCGAATTGCGCGCCCGCGCGGGCACCGACGATCTGGAAGACGCTTTCGTGACCTTGGCCGGGCTCGAGCAGGGGCACCGAATGTCTGGGGAGCCAGTACAATGAACCGTTTTCTGACCGTTTTGTGGAAGGAATGGCTCGACACCCGGCGGGATCACCGGGCGCTTACGGCCGCGTTCGCCTATGCCCTGTTCGGCCCCGTGATGGTCGCGGGCCTGATCTTTCTGATCGCCTCGCAAGTCGAGGACCGGCCCGTCTCGGATCTCGCCATTGCGGGGGCGGACAATGCGCCGGGCCTGGTGGAAGCTTTGGAGCGCGCCGGTGTCGAGATCATCCGGGACGACGAAGCCACACCGGACACGGTGCGGTCCGGCGATGCCGACGCGCTTCTGATCATTCCGGAGGATTATGCGCAGACCTATAAAGCCCAGCGGCCCGCCAAGCTGACGCTCTATGCGGATTTTTCCGAACCTGACGCAGCACAGGATGTACGCGATGCCTTGAGCGCCCACAGGGATCTGGTCGTTCAATCCCGCCTGATCGCGCGCGGCGTTGCGCCGACCCAAATCGCGCCGTTTCAGATCCAGCGGCATGACGTTTCCAGCGGCGGCATTATCGGCACGCGCATCGTCGATATGGTGATGTATTTCTTCATCTTCGCGCCGTTTTTCGCAGGCATGGGCGTGGCCATCGACATGACGGCGGGCGAGCGGGAACGGGAATCCCTGCAGCCTTTGCTGGTCCAGCCCGCCCGGCCTTTGACATTGATCACGGCGAAATGGGCGATCACGTCTTTATTTGCCCTGATCGGCACGGTGATCACCGTCGCCGCAGGCACCCTGCTGATCGACCAGTCGCCGCTGGAGACGCTGGGCGTCGGCCTGACCTTCCCCCCGGCGACGCAAGCGGCCATGTTCCTGATCCTGGCGCCGCTGGCGCTCATGGTGGCAGCGCTCCAGATCCTGGTATCGCTCAGCGCCAAGAGCTTCAAGGAAGCCCAGACCTATCTGACCCTGCTGAGCTTCGCGCCGGTGATGATCGGGCTTTACATGTTCTATGCAGATCCGGCCGACTGGGCGACGTTACTGCCCGTGGTGGTGCAGATGGAGCAATTGCGCGATGCGGCGTTCGGCGATCCCATTGGCATGGTGGGGATCGCGGCCAATTTCGGGATCGCGCTGGCCGTGACGGCCGCGAGCCTGCTGGCGTCCGCCCACATGCTCAAACAGGAACGCATGCTGCCCGCAAGCTAACTAGCGCTCACGGGCAGCACTCAAATCGTTCGGGTTCGGCGTAATCAGGCGGGGATCGCCGCCAGCACCGCTTCGGGCCGGATCGGCAGATCGCGCACCCGCGCGCCCACCGCCGCGAAGATCCCGTTGGCGATGGCGGGCGCCACCACCGACAAAGGCGGCTCACCCATGCCCGAGGGCATTTCCGTGCTCTCGATAAACTCGATATCGAGCTCCGGCACATCGCTCATGCGCAAGGGCGTGTAGCTGTCGAGGTTCAGATCCGCGACTTCGCCGTTCTCGAAGCGGGAGCCTTCGAACAGGGCCAGGCTCAAGCCCCACAGGGTCGCGCCCTCGGCCTGGGCCAGCGCCCCGCCGGGATGAACCACCGTACCCGTATCGATCACCGACCAGAGTTTCTCCACCGTCACCTGACCCGTGGCCCGGTCGACCCGTACCCGCGCGCAACAGCCGGTCCAGGTGGGCATGGTGCGTTCCTGGCCGAACGAGGTAGCGATGCCCAGAGCCGTGTCGGCGGGCAGGTCTTGATTGCCCCAATCGGCCTTCTGGGCGAGACGCCGCAGAACGGTAGCCTGACGGCGTGCGCCGCCGACGCTTGCCGGCGCTTCGCCCGCGTTCCGGCCCGCACCATCAAGCAAAGCCAGACGGAACGCCACCGGATCCCGGCCCAAAGCGTGGGCCGCCTCGTCCATGAAGGACTCAAGCGCCCAGGTGGTCCAGCCCGGGCCCACGGCCCTGAGCCAGCCCGGCAGGAAGGTCCTGTTGGCGAGATCATTGGTGATCGCGCGCACCCGGTGGGTATTGGTGCTGTACCAGTGATCCGCACCCGCGATGGAGAAGGTATCGATCTGGCCTTCCGTACCGTCCGCCGACGGTGCAAGGAAGCCCGGCGCCATATTGAGGGTCGGCCACCCAGCCGATGCCGCATGGTCCATGCCGAGCACCGTACCCTGATCGTCTGCAGCCAGACGCACCCGCTGCACGGATGCCGAGCGCACGGAGTCGAAGCGGCTGTCGTCCTCGCGGGTCAGGACCATCTTGACCGGCTGGCCCAGCGCTTTCGCAGCAAGCGCGGCGGGCACCATATAATCCCCGCACAGACGGCGACCGAACCCGCCGCCCAGATAGTATTGGTGAATGATCACCTTGTCCTCGGGCACGTCCAGCGCCTTGGCGACCACGGGCAGATAGAGCGACTGCCACTGATTGCCCGCATGAATGTGCCAGATACCGTCTTCTTCCGTCGCCAGAGCGTTTACCGGCTCAAGCTGGAAGTGGAGCGCGGTCGCCGTCTTGTAAGTCGCCTCGACGACCTGGGTGGCGCCCTCGAAAGCCGCGTCCGTATCGCCCACATCGACCCACAGCGCGCCTTTGGTTTCGTCCTGGACCAGGGCCTCTCCTGCCGCGAGGATATCGTCCTCGCTCACCGAGGCCGTCTCGCCCGGCGTCCAGTCCACCGCGATCGCATCGGCGGCCCGGCGCGCGGCGTCGTAACTCTCGGCGATGGCCATGACCCAGCCCTGGCAGGTGCCGCTCGGATCCTCAAGCTCGATCGCCCGCAGATAGCCGGGAATCTCTTTGGCCGCGCTGTCATCCACGCCGTTGACGGTGGAGCCGTAGCGGGTGGGCGGCAGGACGGGCCGGGCATAGACCATGCCGTCCAGTTCCACATCAATGCCGTAGACGGCCGTGCCCCGCGCTTTTTCCGGAATGTCGAGCGCCTGTACGCCGCGCCCAATCAGGGTACGCTCGGACGGCTCCTTGATCGGCAGGGCTTCCAGCTCTTCCGGCGTGAAGCTGCGGTCGATACCGCCTTGCGCGATAATCTCCGCATAGCTCATGGCCTGGTCGCCGTGGCGCACATAACCGCCGCGTGCGGAGCATTCCTCCACAGGGACCTCCATCAGGCCCGCGCCCGCCTCGATCAGCGCGATGCGCCCGGCCGCACCCGCCCGGCTCAACTGGAAGAATGTGGTGTGAACGGACCAACTGCCGCCGGTGACCATGTAGCCCCATTTGGGATCCGTATCCACATGGACGATTTCGACCGAATCCCAGTCGGCTTCCAGTTCATCGGCCACGACACGGGCAAGGGCCGTGCCCACATGCTGACCCATCTCCGCCTTGGCGATATTGATGGTGGTCTTGCCGTCGGGATCGATCCGGAACCAGACGGTCGGCTCGAACGTCTTTGCCGCAATCTGCTCCTGGGCATTGCCGCAGGCCGTCAGGCCCGCGCCCGCGAACGCCATGACCAGACCCGTGCCGGTGGAGCCGACGAGAAAGCCGCGCCGCGACAGATCGGGACCGGCTGCCTTGTCTCCAAGCTTAGCCATTGGACGCGCCCTCCCCGTTCATAGCCGCAGCCTTCTTGATGGCCCGGCGGATCCGCGTATAGGCCATGCACCGGCACAGATTGCCGTTCATGGCGCCGGTAATATCCTCATCGGTCGGGTTCGGAATATCTTTCAGAAGGCTCGCCGCCTGCATGATCTGACCGGACTGGCAATAGCCGCACTGGGGCACCTGCTCTTCCACCCACGCCGCTTGCAACGGATGCGGACCATCGGCGCCCAGCCCTTCGATGGTGGTGATATCGGCGCCTTCCACCGCTTCCAAGGGCGTGATGCAGGAGCGGACCGCCGTGCCGTTCATGTGGACCGTACAAGCCCCGCACTGGGCGATGCCGCAGCCGAATTTCGTTCCCTTCAATTTGAGAACATCTCTCAAAACCCAAAGGAGCGGCGTGTCAGCGGGCGTATCCACGCTCACGCTCTCTCCGTTCACCGTGAAATCTGTCATGATGGCACATCCTCGATTGACGGCGGCCTCTGCGCGACAGGGCCGCCTTCTTCATGATGGCTGCTAAACCGGGAAACCCCGTGCGGGCGACATGCGCACCGCCTGCCCTCCAATAAGGCGACTTTGCGTGTTTCGCCCGCGCTTGGCAAGGTGTGCGCCTTCAGGGGCAGGACCCTAGGGTTCAGCCCTGAAACGAATGGCCGCACCGCCCCCTTCCGCCAGGGACAGGTCGAGGGTATCGCCAGAATCCACGGTCACCTTCTCGATGGCGATGGCATAGGGGGTGGTGTCCCAATCGGCACCCGGACCGTCCCGGTAGATTTCGGCCGTGTAGGAAACACGCGGATCGAGGAAATCGAGCGGAATGGTCAGATCCCGTGCCGCCTCATCGGTCAGCGCGCCCAGATACCAGTCCGGCCCGCCCCGCTCCTTCCGAACCATGACGATATAATCGCCGATCTCGCCCTGCAGCGCCCGGCTGTCCTCCCAATCCACCGGCACGTCCTTGATGAACTGGAAGGCATCCGGATAGCGTTCATAGTTCTCCGGCAGATCGGCCACCATCTGGATCGGACTGTAGAGCACCACGTAAAGCGCCAACTGCTTGGCCAGCGTGGTCTCGATCCGGCTGCGGGGATCGTTGCGCGGCATATCCTCGCGCACGGGTGGACGTTCATTGGGACGTAGATCGAAAATGCCGGGCGTGAAATCCATCGGCCCGGAGAGCATCCGCGTATAAGGCAGGATCGCCGTATGTTCCGGCGGGTTCGGAGGGATGCCCCAGGCATTGTATTCCTGGCCCCGCGCCCCTTCGCGGGACAGCCAGTTGGGGTAGGTCCGGCGCAGGCCCGTATCCTTGACCGGCTCGTGCGGATTGATGCTGATCTTGCGCTTGGCCGCTTCCTTCAGCACCCGGATATGATGATCCGCCATGAACTGGCCGTCATGCCATTCATAGCGCGCGACGCCGTCCCGGTCGATGCGCTTAATCTCGCCCGCATCGGCCACATAGCCCGTCTTGACCTGACGCACACCGACGGATTCATAAAGGTCAAAGGCGTCCGCCATCTGATTTTCGTAATTGGTGACATTGCCGGAGGTTTCATGATGGCCGACCAGGCGCACGCCCTTGTCCAGGGCATAGTCAGTGATCGCCTGAATGTCGAAATTGGGATAGGCTTCCGTGAAGCTGAAAATATCGCCATTGTTATACCAATCGCCGTCCCAGCCGATGTTCCAGCCTTCGATCAGCACGCCCGAAAAGCCGTGATCGGCGGCGAAATCGATATAGCGCTTGGCTTCCTCCGTGGTCGCCCCATGAATGCCATCCCGGCCCCAGGTGCGCTCCCGGATATGCATGGCCCACCAGATACCCACATACTTACCGGGCTCGACCCAGGAGACATCGCCCAGCACATTGGGGTCGTTCAGGTTCAGGATCAAATCGGAATTGACGAGACCGGCGGCATCGGGCGCGATCTGGATGGTGCGCCAGGGCGTCTTGAACGGCGCTTTCGTCTTGACACGGATGCCGTCATACCAGGGCGCCAGATCCGCCTCGAACAGGCCCGGCCGGGACTGATCGAGCGACATGCCCGCATAATTGACCAGTGCCGCTTCATGCACACTGATATGCACGCCCGAGGCCGTGCGCACGGTCATGGGCGTGTGGGCACGGTCCACATCTATCACTGGTGTGGTGTTGTAGAGATACTCATAGCGGTTCCAGCCGCGCGACGGGATCCACCAAGCCGTGGCGTCTTCCGCCAAGGCGAATTCCGTCAGCTCATCAACGATCTCGACAGAACCGATCGTAGACTGTCCCGGGATCTCGTAGCGGAACCCGATACCGTCATTAAAGGCGCGCACGGTGACGTGGAACCGCCGGTCCGGCCCCGACTGGGAGACAAACGTCACCTGCAATGCGTTATGGTGATCCCGGACGAGACGGCGCTCGCCCCAGGGCTGTTCCCAGGTCTCGTCATGGGTTCCGGTCTCGGTTTCCGCGATGGCGAACCCGTCATCCAACCCATGGCCTTGCTTGAAGCGCAGGCCCAAGCGCGATGGGCGAATGACCGTTTCGTCCCTATACGTCACACTGTAGACGGGCCGGCCGTCCGGTGCGGACAAGGTGACAGCGATGGCGCCATCGGGAGAGGCGATCCGCGCCTCCTCCTGCGCGCACGCGCCAACCGGGACGAGTCCGATCGCAAAAGCCAGTAGAACAAAAGCAAAACGCATGATCGCCTCCTTATGGCCTGGACGAAAAAACCCCCGAGCGGCATACACCGTTCGGGGGCTGAAGGTAAGCTCCACTAGGGATCGAAACCTTCGATCAATAGGTGTAGCTCGCGCCGAAGAAGAAGACGCGGCCGAATTTCTGAATGGTACCGGTCTGGGCTTCCTCGCCGAAGAACGTGGTCACCGGCTCATCCGTCAGATTGTTGGCCTGGAACAGGATCGTCAGACCGGCCAGACGGCTGTCGAGCGGGAAGTCGTAAGACG
Organism: uncultured Alphaproteobacteria bacterium; assembly: GCA_964612085.1. Taxonomy (GTDB): domain Bacteria; phylum Pseudomonadota; class Alphaproteobacteria; order JAJFIK01; family JAJFIK01; genus CAZTCJ01. Next base: position 14,476 of record CAZTCJ010000055.1, on the reverse strand, counting down.
CCTGATAATCGACCACCACTTCACTGTCCGTGAACGGTAATTGCCGGTTGATCCCCACCTGCGGCGAGACGAACTCGGAGCGGTAGCGGATACCCACCCGGTTCGAGAAACCGGCCCACTCATAATAAACCGTGCCATTGAACACGTGATCGGACAGGCCCGGCAGGGGCAGGGTCAACGAGGCCCCGCTCAGCGCGGAGTCGAAATTGATCTCGCTGTCCGTATACGCATAGTTCATGCTGATACCGAGACCGCTCCAGAAGCCAGGCAGGAAATCGAACGCCTGGCTGTACGCCGCTTCGATACCCCAAATATAACCGCCTTCGCCATTGATCGGGCCGGAGAACGGACCCACAAAGGTGGTCAATTGCGGGAATTGATCCAATTCCTCGAGCGCCGAACGGAAGCCAGCTTCCTCGAAATCGAAATTCGGATCTGTATCATCGACGATGAAGGTTTCGAGCGATTTGTAGAAACCGGCGAGGGTAAAGATGCCGCCATTGTCGAAATAGCGCTCGAAGGAGATATCGCCGTTGTTCGACAGGAAGGGCACCAGGGCCGGGTTCCCCGCGCCCCCGCCGGAGGGCTGATTGCCCGCGATACCGACACCGATGCCGCTGCCCAATTGGAAAAGCGGCGGACGGGAGAGCGCCCGCGATCCGCCGAGGCGAAGCTGATCGCGATCGCTCAGCAGAAAGACCAGATTCACGGACGGCAACACGCGGGTGAAGTTGTTCTCACCGGCCCGCGCAAGCGCCGTTCCCTCTGCCGCCTGATTGCTGGAGACCTGCTCGGTCCGGACCACACGGACGCCGGCATTACCGGTCATGGGAATGCCGAAAAGCTCCGTTTCCAGATTGAACTGGAAGTAGCCGGCTAAGACATCCTCGTTGATGGTAAAGCTTTCCGACTGGGTGAATCCTTCGTTCTGATTAAGCTCGATCCTGCCGTTGACGCTCTCGAAAAGCGCGCGGGGGTCTTCGATCACCAGATAGCAGGGGAAGCCCGCATCCCTGAACTCGCCGGAGAAACACTCCACGGACGAATTCCGGTTGGTCAGTTCGATGGGCTCGAACGGCATGCCCGCGAATTGGAAGAAGCCCGCATCGTTACCGAAGCCGCCGCCTGCGGATTCCCTGAATTGGCTCGCTTCCCGCTCGGAATAGCGGACGCCCACCTCGATGGAGCTCAAAATCGGCCAATCGCCAGTGAAATACTCGAACTCGCCTTCATAAGCGAACAGTTCGTCATCGTTTTCGAACGGGAAGGCGCCGAAATTCGCCAGACGGGCGACGGACCGGTCCGTCAAATCATTAGCAAAATCCACACGCGGAATATCCGTGCCGTTCAGGCGGTAGAAGACTTCCTGGTCGGCGGCCATCACCGGCGTCGCGGGCAGGCTGTTGCTTTGGCCCGGCACGCCGCCGTCCAGGCTGACGATGGGCAGGATATTGGCGACTTCATTGGCGAAGAAGCTGGTAGCTTCCGAATAGGTGAAGTCACCGGATATCCGGAAGCGTTCGTTCTCCCATTCGACCTTGGTGCCGACGGAGAAGAGCTCATCTTCACTAAACTGATTGTCGTTGATGCCCTGGAAGGTCAGACCGAACTGGCTGGGATTGGCCGGATCGGTCGGCGCTTCCACGTTCCGGCGTAAGAGACCGCCCACCAGCGCCTGTCCGGCGACGACCGGATCCGTGACCAGCGTGTTGGGATTGCCGAAATTGGCCGCCTGCGGACCGATCACCCGGACACCGCGGCCAAAGCTCTCGGATTCGAAATTGGAGTAATAGGCATCGACTTCGATGTTCAGATTTTCCGTCGGCTGCCATTGCACGGTGCCGATCAGACCGTCGCGGGTATCGGTGCCGCCCTGCTCCTCCGTCTCGAAGCCGAAGGACACATTATCGTTCCGGCCGTCGCCATTGAAATCATTCGGCGCGAACCCGTCGTAGTCGAACCCCACAAAGCGCGTGGACACATCAGGCTGCACCAGGCGGGCATAGCCGAAGGCCACACCCAGGGTGTTGTCGAAGAACTGATCCACATAAGACAGCGAAATACGGTAGCCGAAATCGTCCGCATCGAAGATCTCGTCGGCCCGGTCATTGTAAATGCCGCGGGCATTGACCGTGATCACGCGCTCGCCCCGGCTCAGGGGACGGATGGTTTTCAACTCGACCGTACCGGCCAGCCCGCCTTCGATCAGGCCCGCCGTCGGTGATTTATAAACATCGGCGCCCGCGATCAGTTCGGAAGGGAACTGTTCGAACTCAGCAGAGCGGTTGCCGTTGGGCGTCACCTGCTCGCGGCCGTTCAAAGTCACGAAAGTAAGCTGCTGGCTCAGACCCCGGATGTTCAGGGCACTGGCCTGGCCCGTGATCCGCTGGGACGAAATGCCCGGGAGCCGCGCCAGCGCCTCGGCGATGGAGATATCCGGCAGGCGGCCGATATCTTCCGCCGTGATCGATTCGATGATCGAATTGGCATCCCGCTTATTGGCGATGGCGCTCTCGAGCGCGGCCCGGAAGCCGGTCACGACGACCCGCTCATCGCTCTCGTCGATCAGCTCTTCGTCCGTAAGCGTCTCTTCGTCATCGGCCAGCATGTCTTCCTGGGCGTAAGCCGGCCAGGCTCCGAGAATGAAACTCAACGAAACAGCCGCGCTGCCTGCGAGCAGTTGCGCCCTCAACGACGTGCCGACAAAATTATCATGGATTTTCATGGCGTTACCCCACTCTTCCCCTGCTTATCCGACGCTCTGCCTCATAGCCCATGGCCGTCTCAGCCGCCCTAACCGGCTGATTTCCAAAGACTTTTGCGCCATTTTGTTGTGAGCCACGGCTGCCGGTTCTCCCAAACGGTCCGCATGCCCTCAATTCCGCAGCAAATTTTTCTCTGTGTTTTGCTACGCATGAAACAGTAAGGCGATGCTGCTCGAACTCCATGACCGTTGCAACGGCCTTTGCCGATAAATGGCAAAATGTCAGGGACAGACCACAGGATCGCGGCAACGCAGCGGAAGAAGCAGACCGTTTAACACATTGTTTTCAAATCGCTTTATTCGACATTACGGCCAGGAGAGACTTATGGTGAAAATGTCACGCTTGGCATGTAAATTTTTGCAAAGACTTGCCATCCGTCATCAGGACGCCTGACATAGACAAAACCAAAATAGGGCAAAGGGAGGCACATCCATGAGCGCGTACAAGTCGCACCGTCCAGACACCTCGGCGCCTATTCCATCCGGCCTGAAAACGCTCTGCGCGGCCCTTCTGTGTGCGCTTGTCAGCACGCCGGGAGTGGCTGCTTCCGCGGACTCGTTCCGGGACCGGCTGCCTACGGATGAAGTGGTTTACTTCATGCTGCCGGACCGGTTCGAGAATGGCGATCCGTCCAATGACACGGGCGGTTTTCCCGGCGGCAGGCTCGACCACGGTTTCGACCCCACCCATAAGGGCTTTTATCACGGCGGCGACCTGAAAGGGCTCACCGCCCGGCTCGATTACATCAAGGGCCTGGGCGCGACGGCGATCTGGCTCGGGCCCATTTACAAGAACAAGCCCGTGCAGGGCGCCGATCCGTGGATCTCGGCCGGCTATCACGGTTATTGGATCACCGATTTCACGGATGTGGATCCCCATCTGGGCACCAGGGCCGATCTCAAAGCGTTCGTGGACGGAGCGCATGCGCGCGGCATCAAGGTCTATCTGGATATCATCACCAACCACACGGCGGATGTCATTGCCTACCGGGAGTGTCACGATCCGGATTTCGATGCGGCCTTGAAGGTCGAGGAAGGCTGCCCATACCGGTCCAAGGCGGACTATCCGTATACCACGCGCGGGCGCGCGGACGGTGAGCGGATCAATAAGGGGTTTCTGGGCGATTCCGCCCCTTTTCAGACGAAAGAGAACTTCGCCAGGCTGACGCGGCCCGATTACGCCTATACGCCATTCGTGCCGGAAGACGAGAAGGATGTGAAAGTCCCCGCCTGGCTCAATGATGTCCGGTATTACCACAATCGCGGCGAGACCACGTTCGAGGGCGAGAACTCCTTATACGGCGATTTCGCCGGTCTTGACGATCTGATGACAGAACATCCGCGTGTGCTCGAAGGTTTTATCGAGATCTATAAGAGCTGGATCACGGATTTCCGGATCGACGGCTTCCGCATCGATACGGCCCGCCATGTGAACCCGGACTTCTGGCGCGCCTTCAATCCGGCCATGGTCGAGCACGCCGCCTCCCTCGGGATCCCGAACTTCTATGTGTTCGGCGAGGTGTATGATCCGAGCCCGGCGGGTCTCGCCCGCTTCACGCGGGTCGATGGCTTCCCGACCGTGCTCGACTTCGCGCTCCAGTCGGCCATCGCGGATGTTCTGGTCCAGGGCCAGGGCACCGCGCGCTTCGACGCCTTGTTCCGGGCGGACGATCTTTACGGCGGCGGCGCCGAGACCGCCCGCACCCTGCCGACCTTTCTGGGCAATCACGATATGGGCCGCTTCGCCGGCTTCCTGCGCGCCCGCGATCCGGCCATGGCCGACCGGGAGATCTTCGCGCGCGTACGCCTGGCCCATGCGATCCTGTTCTTCGCGCGTGGCGTGCCGGTCATTTATTCCGGAGACGAACAAGGCTTCGTCAGTGACGGGAACGATCAGGAGGCCCGGGAAAACATGTTCCCGAGCCGCGTCGATATCTACAACGATAACGATCTGATCGCCACGGACGCCACCACGGCGGATTCGAATTTCGATACGGAGCATCCGCTTTACAAGGCGATCGCGGAGATGGCGGCCCTCTATCATGACCATGCGGCCTTGCGGCGCGGCAAACAGGTCATACGGCTGACGGAAAAGGACGGCGGCCTGTTCGCCCTGTCCCGTATCAATGAAGAGACGGGGGAAGACTATCTCGTGATTTTCAACACGCGGGGCGAGGACCGGACCGCCCAGGTCGAAGTGGACGCCCGCGCGCTGCAATGGCAGCCGGTTTCCGGATCCTGTGCGGCGGAACCCACGGCACCGGGCAGCTACCGGGTCTCGGTCGAAGCATTCGGTTACATAATCTGCCGGTCCATGCGCTGACCTTACGCGCCGCAGGATTCCCGGACGATAAGATCCGTCGGCAGACGTGTCGGCGGCATCGCCCGCTCGTCGCTGGCGCTGAGCAGGCGTGAGACCAGCAGGCGCCCGGCTTTCTGCATGTCCTGTGAAATGGTGGTGAGCGAAGGCGAGCTGTAGCGGGCAAGCTGCACATCGTCATAGCCGATGATGGACACGTCCTCCGGCACCTTGATGCCCGCGCGTCCCAGCGCCCGGATGGCGCCGAAACCGATCAGGTCGTTCGCCGCGAACACCGCATCGAACGACACGCCGCTCATCAGCATCTTGTTGACGGCGGCCTCGGCCGATTCGATTTCGAAATGGGCGGGCGCGACCAGAGCCGGGTCATGGGAAATGCCCGCCTCCTTCAGCGCTTCGAGATAGCCTTCATAGCGTTGCAGCATCTCGATCGCTTCCCGGTCGCCGAAAAAAGCGATCCGTTTACGGCCCAGACGGATGAGATGGGCCGTGGCGCGCCGCCCGCCCCGCAAATTATCACTGCCCACGGAGCAATAAAGCTGACCGGGCAACTCCGCACCCCACACGACGAACCGTTTGCGCGCCTTGGCAAGGCGGTTGAAATGTTCGTGCAGGAAGCTTTGGCCGAGGAAAATCATGCCGTCGGCGCGGGCCGAATCCATCAAATGCTCAAGCTCGTCATAGCTCTTGGGCGAGACATGGGAGATGATGATATCGAACCCGCCATCGCGGGCCGCATCGGCGATGCCGCCGAGAAGCTCCAGATAAAAGGGATCGGAAATACGCGGCTGACGGCCCTGGGGGATCGGGATCACCACGGCCAGGGTAGCGGCGGCCCCGCTCAACAGGGCCGGCATATGGGGGCGGAAAGCGTAATTGTATTCCCGGGCCAGGCGCCAGACCCGCCGCTTGGTTTCCTCGTTGACCGCCGGACTGTCGTTCAAGGCGCGCGAGACGGTCGCGATGGACACCTCCGCGAGCTGGGCGAGATCCCGCAGCCGCGTGGTGCGCTTGGCGAACGGTCTTTGTCCTTCCATAGGGTCTACCGGTCTCCTGATAAAGGCCGTGGGCTGAGCTTCTAAGCTTCCATGACGTCATCAACGAATATGGTCGCAAAGGCCGCAAGTGCAAGGCTGATGCCGCCCAGAACCAGCGCATAGATGGCTTCGCCGCCGAACAGGCCCCGCACGAAAATGCCCAATATGCTCGCCGCCAGAAGCTGCGGGATCACGATGAAGAAATTGAAGATCCCCATATAGACGCCCATCTTCTGGGCGGGCAAGGCGCCGGAGAGAATGGCATAGGGCACGGACAAAATCGAGGCCCAGGCGATGCCGACACCGACCATGCTGATCATGAGATAGGCCGGGTCACGGATCAAGATAAACGAGACGAGGCCCAGACCGCCGGCCAGCAGACAGACGATATGGGCGGTCTTCCGGCTCGTGCGGTCCGCGAGCCAGGGGATGCCGAAGGCCGCCAGCGCCGCAAAACCGTTATAAACGGCGAAAAGCAAACCCACCCAATCGGCGCCTTGGTTAAAGGCCGCCGAGGCCGGGTCGTCCGTGCCGTAATGATAGGCCGTCACCCCAGCGGTCGCGTAGATCCACATGGAGAAAAGTGCGAACCACGAGAAAAACTGAACCACCGCGAGCTGGCGCATGGTCTTGGGCATGGTGAAGAGATCGTGCATGATCTCCGAAAAGGCGTTCTCGGTCTGGCCGCGCTGTTTCAAGAGCCCCGCCGCGATCTGCATCAGCCCGAAAGCGACGCCGCACGAACTCAGGATGAACAGCTCCTGTTCCAGGGCGAGCTGGGCGATCAGAACCGTGAACACGCCGCCGCCGATCAGCCAGACCCCGCCATTGCGGATCATATTTTCCGGGGGCAAATGAACGACCTGTTCCGTATGCCCCGACAAGGTGGCCGGATCCGCCCTGCCCCGCGCCTTCTCGAAGGCTTCCAACTGTTCGGGCGAATATTCCCGCGCGGTGATCACGGTCCACATCACCGAGAGGAACAGAAAGACCGCCCCCAGATAAAAGGCGATGGTGACCGATTGGGGAACGACGCCCGGCGCAGCCACATTGCTCACCGAAAACCAGTTCGCCATGATCCAGGGCAATGCGGAGGCGAGCACGGCGCCGGCCCCGATGAAAAAACTCTGCATGGCGAACCCGGTCGTGCGCTGCTCGTCAGGCAGATTGTCGCCGACAAAGGCGCGGAACGGTTCCATGGTGACATTGATCGAGGCGTCCATGATCCACAGCATGCCCGCCGCGATCCACAGGGTCGGCGAATTGGGCATGATAATGAGCGCGGCGGTGGTCGCCAGCGCGCCATAAAAGAAGTATGGCCGCCGCCGCCCGAGCCGGGTCCAGGTGCGGTCGCTCATATAACCGATGATGGGCTGGACCAGCAGTCCGGTGAGCGGCGCGGCGATCCACAAAATGGGCAGCGCCTCGACCTCGGCGCCCAGGGTCTGGAAAATCCGGCTCACATTGGCGTTCTGCAGACCGAAGCCCACCTGGATGCCGAAAAAGCCGAAACACATGTTCCAGATCTGCCAAAAGCGCAGACGCGGCTTTTGTTGCATGGCGTAACCCTCCCCACAGGCCGGTTTGGCTCTGTTCTTTGCATTTTTTTGCAATTGTTGCCGCCGGGAGCGCAAAAGTCGAGGGCACACGGCCAGGGCACGCGATCATCAGCCAAAGGTTGTTCTTACCCCGACGCGGTGCACGCTTTTCTGGTGGCCCGCTTTCACTTGACGCGCTGTCAGAGAGGCAACACTCTCGGCCCATCGATTTGCGGCCAGCGCGCGGCGCAGCGGCAAGGCTCGGGGCTCCGGCATGGTTCTGAAACTCATTGAAAACAATCAGGCCTGGGCGGCGGAAAAACTCGCCGCGGATCCCGATTATTTCGAGCGGCAGGCCGGCGGTCAGTCGCCGCGCTATCTCTGGATCGGCTGCGTCGACAGCCGGGTGCCGCCCAATGTCATCTGCAAGCTGGAGCCGGGAGAAGTCCTGATCCACCGCAATGTCGCCAATCTCGTCCATCCGACGGATCTCAATTGCCTGACGGCATTGCAATTCGCTGTCGAAGTCCTCAAGGTCCAGCGAATCGTCGTATGTGGTCATTATGGCTGCGGTGGCGTTAAGGCAGCATTGAATGGGGAAGGACACGGGGTTTTGCCCTACTGGCTGCGTCCCATTCAAGAGCTTGCCCATTATTACCGCGATGAGCTCGATCTTCTGCCGACACCGGACGATCAGGTGGCGCGGTTATGCGAGCTGAACGTACAAGCCCAGGTCCACAGGCTTATCGAGACGCCCATTCTTCAAGAAGCCGCGCACAAGCGGCTCGATCTTGCCGTACACGGTTTCATTTACGATCTGCAGTCCGGCCATTTGAAGGACCTAGGCTTCACATGGTCGGCTGCGTAGTGAAATTCCGTGCGGTGAAAAGGCACGACCAGCGACAGGGAACCTGCGGTGACGCAGGTTTCCAGACAGACTTTCAAACCTGCCGCCTGGCGGCAGAGCAACGGGGATAGGACATGTCGAGTGCGAGCCGCGCGGCGCCTGAAGGGGGCGTCATGCTGAACGATGTTCTGAACACGATCGATACCAGCCTGGGCGACAGTCTGGAACGGCTTTTCGGCCTGTTACGCATACCGAGCGTCTCGACCGATCCGGCCTTCGGTCTCGACTGCAAGCGCGCCGCCCAGTGGCTGGCGGATCAGCTCACCGGCATGGGCTTCGAGGCCACGGTGCGGCCCACGGGCGGCCAGCCCATGGTGGTCGCCCATTGGCAGTCTGACGGCAGTGCTCCGGACGCGCCCCATGTGCTGTTCTACGGCCATTACGACGTGCAGCCCGCCGATCCGGCGGAGCTGTGGCACACGCCCGCCTTCAAGCCCGCCCTGTTCGACAGCCCCACGGGCCGCAAACAGATCCACGGCCGGGGCGCGGCCGACGACAAAGGCCAGTTGATGACCTTTGTGGAGGCCTGCCGGGCCTGGATCAAGCAGACCGGCGACCTGCCCATCCGGGTCTCCATCATGCTCGAAGGCGAGGAAGAAACGGGCAGCCCGAACCTGGCCGGTTTCCTCGATGCCCATGCGGAGGAATTGAAAGCCGATGTGGTGCTCGTGTGCGACACGGGCATGTGGGACGAAGACACGCCCGCCGTGACGACCATGCTCCGGGGGCTGATGGGCCAGGAAGTGGAGATCACCGGCCCGAAACGGGACCTGCATTCCGGCCTTTACGGCGGCGCGGCGCGCAATCCCATTCATGTGCTGGCCCGGATCATCGCCGATCTTCACGATGCGGACGGGCGGATCCAGATCCCCGGCTTTTACGACGGCGTCAAGGAAATGCCCGAGGACATCAAGGCGCAATGGGCGGCGCTCAACGAGACCAAGCCCGAGTTCCTGCAGGATGTGGGCTTGAGCCTGCCCTCGGGCGAGAAAGACCGCAGCCTGCTCGAACAGGTCTGGGCGCGCCCGACCTGCGATATCAACGGCATCTGGGGCGGCTATACGGGCGAAGGCAGCAAGACCATTGTGCCGTCCAAGGCCTCCGCCAAATTCTCCTTCCGTCTGGTGGGCGATCAGGACCCGGAAGCGATCCGGGACGCCTTTCAGGCTTTCGTCAAGGAGCGCCTGCCGGCGGATTGCTCCGTGGACTTCAAGCGCAACGCAGGCAGCCCGGCGCTCGCCATCGATCTGGACAACCCCTATCTGGGCAAGGCGTTAACGGCGCTCACGGAGGAGTTCGGACGGGACGCGGCCATGATCGGCTGCGGCGGATCGATCCCCGTGGTGGGCGATTTCAAGCGCAAGCTCGGCATGGACAGCCTGCTGATCGGCTTCGGCCTGGACAACGACCAGATCCACAGCCCGAACGAGAAATACGATCTGGCGAGCTTCCATAAGGGCATCCGGAGCTGGGCGCGCATTCTCGACGCGCTGCGGCCGTAAGAGGGCCCCTGAGGCCGTCGGCCAAGGACCTGACTCCCAACCGGTTCCTCGTGCTATCCTGCCGCGAATGGCTGGACGCATCCCCATAGGCATGCGTCCGCCGCCGTCAGCGGGGGTTGGCGGCGCGGCGACGTTCACGTGAAAGGGGAGTGCGAAGGGGATGACAACCGGTTCGCAAGGCACCACCAGCTCATCGGATACCGCGTTTCTCGGGCATCCCAGAGGGCTTGCCGTCCTGTTTTTCGCCGAGATGTGGGAGCGCTTTTCCTATTACGGCATGCGCGCCCTGCTCGTCACCTATCTGATCTGGCACTTCCTGCAATCCGAAAGCGAAGCCTACGGCATCTATGCGGCCTATGCCGGCATGATCTATCTGGCGCCGGTGCTGGGCGGCTATATGGCCGACCGCTATCTGGGCTCGCGCAAGGCGGTCGCTTTCGGCGCTGTACTGATCACGCTGGGCCATTTCGCCATGGCCTATGAAGGCAGTCCCGGCTACGAGACCCTGGCCGTCGGAGATGAGACGTACAGGATCGAAAGCATCAAGAACCCGGAGGGCGACCGGCCCCAATTCGTCCGCCAGATTGTCGTCGGCAGCAACACCTTCCTGCTCGATCAGTTCGCCACCGCGCCGGACGCGGGCGACGATGCTTATCAGGTGACCTATACCGCCGCGGACGGAGGGACCGTCATCCTGAACGGGACCTTGAGCAAGAGCCGCGACGGCACCGGCATGGACATGATGTTCCTGGCGCTCGCCCTCATCATCGTCGGCACCGGCTTCCTGAAGGCCAATATCTCGGCCGTGGTCGGCGCGCTTTACGAGATGCAGGACCGGCGGCGGGATTCCGGCTTCACGCTGTTTTATTTCGGCATCAATCTGGGCGCCTTTCTGGGCCAGCTCCTGGTGGCCCTGCTCGGCATCGCCTATGGCTGGTCCTACGGCTTCGGCCTCGCGGGCTTCGGCATGCTTTTGGGACTGGTCACGTTCATGGCCGGGTCCCACTGGCTCGAAGGCCGGGGCGATCCGCCGAACCCGGAAGAGCTGGCAAAGCCCGTGTTCGGGCCGCTGAACCGGGAATGGATCATCTATCTCTTCGGCACGCTCTCCGTCGCCCTGGTCTGGCTGATCGTCAAATATATGGGCCAGATCGGCGTCGCCGACATCCTCCAGTCCATGGGGCTGAGGCCTGAATCCATTCCGGTGATCGGCGAATTCACCCTGTTCGATCTGGTCGTCAATGTGGTGTTCATCGCCTGCTTCGTCGGCATCTCGGTCTTCTCCATCAACTCCCTGGAGAAGATCGAACGGGACCGGATGATGGCTCTCCTGGTGCTGACATTATCCTCAGTGATCTTCTGGACCCTGTTCGACCAGGCGCCAATTTCGCTCGTCATCTTCCAGACCAAGTTCGTCGACACCTGGATCTTGAACCCCCAGCAGGTGGGGTTGCTCAATCCGCTCTTTATCCTGATGTTCGCGGCCCTGTTCTCTTACCTCTGGTACGTTCTGGGCCAGAAGGACAAGGAACCGGCAAGCCCGTTCAAATTCGCCCTCGGCCTCTTCCAGATCGGCGCGGGCTTTTTGGTCTTGAGCCTGGGCATCACGCTGGAAGGCGACGATCTGATCATCGGCCTGCACTGGGTGGCGCTGATGTTCCTGCTGCACACCACCGGCGAATTGTGCCTGTCGCCCATCGGCCTGTCCGCCGTCACCAAGCTGTCGATCCAGCGGCTTGTGGGCTTCATGATGGGAATCTGGTTCATGGCCATCGCGCTGGCGCAAGTGGGCGCCTCCATCGTCTCGAAAGCGACCGTGGTGCCCGATGGCACCGACCCGGCGATCGCGCTCGCTCAATACAACACGGTCTATTTCTGGCTGGGCGTCTCGTCCGTGGGCGTCGCGTTTTTGATGGCGCTCGCCTCCGGCCGCCTCAAAGCCATGATGCATGGACGGCACTGATGACCATGCGCCGCACCTTCGCCGCCTTTGCAACCGCCTGCCTTCTGGCCCTGCCCTCTCTCGCGCACGGCTCGGGCGATCACCCCCATGTGGTGCCGTCCCTGGCCGCCCATACGGAAGAGTTCCGCAAGGAAATCATCGAGATCACCGATGGTGTCTGGCATGCCGTGGGTTACGGGCTCGCCAATTCCACCCTGATCGAAGGCGAGGACGGCGTCATCATCGTCGATGTGATGGAAAGCGTGCAGACCGCCGAGGCCGTCTGGGCCGATTTCCAGAAGCTCACGGACAAGCCCATCGTCGCGCTGATCTACACCCACAACCACGCCGACCATACCTATGGCGGACGGGGATTCGTGCCGGAGGGCGATATTCCGGTCTATGCCCACGCCACCACCAGCGCATATATCGACCGTGTGGTGACCATCATCCGCCCGGCCATCACCCGGCGCTCAGCGCGCATGTTCGGCACCTATCTGGACAAGGGCGAAGAAGGCTTCGTCAATGCCGGGATCGGTCCCGCGCTCGATGTGGGCGGGCGCAGCACCAACACGCCCGGCATCATTCAGCCGACCCACACATTCGACGACACGCTTACCGTCACCATCGCGGGCCTGGAACTCACACTCGTCCACGCGCCGGGCGAAACCAACGATCAGATTTTCGTCTGGATCCCGTCCAAACGCCTGTTGCTGCCGGGCGACAATATCTACAAGGCCTTTCCCAATCTCTATACGATCCGGGGCACGCCCTACCGGGATGTGCGCCAATGGGTGGCAAGTCTCGACAAGATGCGCGCGCTCAAACCCGCCCATATGGCGCTGGGCCACACGCGGCCCCTGGAAGGCGAGGCCTTTATCCAGGAGACCCTGACCGCTTACCGGGACGCCATTCAGTTCGTCCATGACCAGACGATCCGGGGCATCAACAATGGCCTGACGCCGGATGAGCTGGTGGAGACCGTCAAGCTGCCGCCTCATCTGGCGGAACATCCTTTCCTGATCGAGCACTATGGTACGGTGGAATGGTCCGTACGCAGTATTTTCGCCGGCTATCTGGGCTGGTTCAACGGCGATGCCGCGACCTTGTCGCCGGTCTCTCCAAAGGTACGCGCGGACGGGATCATGGCACTGGCGGGCGGCGCGGAACCTGCTTTGGCACAGGCCCAGGCCGCTCTTGACGCTGAAAACTATGCCTGGGCGGCGGAACTGGCGGGATATGTGCTCACCCACGATCCGGCCTCGGCGGAAGCGGCCCAGCTCAAGGCCCAGGCTTTTCGCCAAATGGGCTATCGCAGCGTCAGCCCTAACGGCCGCCATTATTATTTGACTCAGGCGCTCGAACTGGAAGGCGCGCTGACGATCCCCATCCGCCAGCCCATCAGTCCGGGCGTCGCCCGCTTCCTGAAAGGCTTCCCCGTGCGCAATCTGATCGCCGCCATGCCGGTCAATCTGGTGCCGGAAAAAGCGGCCGAGGCGGACACGGTGATCGGCTTCCGCTTCACCGATACGGCAGAAGAATTCACACTCCATGTGCGCCGGGGCGTCGCCGAGTTCCAAGACGGCTGGCCTGAGGCGCCCGATGTGGGCCTTCAGACCACGACGGCGGTCTGGACCGATATCGCCACCCAGCAGCGCAGCCTGCCCCTCGCCATCGCCGGTTTCGATGTACGCGTCACCACCGGCATGCTCACCATCCCGCGCCTGCTGAGCACCCTCGCCATGTTCCGGGACGACTGACCCGGTCCGCAATGCTGACGCGCGCGTAACGCCACCCTCACGGATTTGTGTGAGAAGCCGCCCCTGGCAAACGCTATGGTTCCCCCGATCTAGCGTGAGTAAGCCGGGGAGGCCGGTTGCGGGACCGGGGATACGGCTTGTTGGTTAACCGATTGAACGAGGAAAGACCCATGGTCATGACCGTTTTGAAATCCATTGCGTTGCGCGGCCTGTTGGTCGTGGCGCTCGCAGTCGCGGGCGCGTCCGCCGCGTTGGCCGCCAAGGACGAAATCTATGTTCGCCAGGGCGGCGTGTTCTCGTCCGGCTGGGATTACGCCATCGGCGGCTACGACACCGTCGCTTACTTCACCGAAGGACAGCCCATTCAGGGCTCTGACGAATTCACCACCGAGTACAAGGGCGTGCGCTGGCGCTTCGTCAGCCAGGAGAATCTCGACAAGTTTCTGGCGGATCCGGAAAAGTACCGCCCTCAATATGGCGGCTACTGCGCTTATGCCGTGGCCAACAACACGACCGCCGAAGGCAATCCGGAAAACTGGGCCATCCACAACGGCAAGCTCTACCTCAACGTGTCGAAGGGCGTGCAGCGCCGCTGGCTGAAAGACAAGGACGGCTATGTGGAGAAGGCCGACAACAACTGGCCGGATGTGCTGAAATAAGCGCAGCCTACGGAAAACAAGCCAAGGGCCGGTCCCGCGACCGGCCC
>CAZTCJ010000054.1:0-26167 GCA_964612085.1 uncultured Alphaproteobacteria bacterium | reverse complement strand
CGGGCAGACGTGAAGCAGGCTGAACAAACAACCAGCCTGCGCGCGGTCCGATATCTGCACACGGTTTAACGCTCAAGGTATCTCCGGAATCTCTCACCCGGCACCGCCGGGCAGACGTGAAGCAGGCTGAACAAACAACCAGCCTGCGCGCGGTCCGATATCTGCACACGGTTTAACGCTCAAGGTATCTCCGGAATCTCTCACTTGCGCCAGTAGGTGACCGACAAGCAGGCAGTACAAATAAGAGGCACGGGCCAGCCGGGTGCCCCTCCGGCCGGCCCGTTCCCCCTTCAAAGGCGGCGCGCTTGGGAGCTGTTACGCCGCCACCCCACACCGGGCGTCAAGTCGGACTTAAGACCTGATCTTCAAACCCTGTGCCAGGGCGCAACGGGCTGGAACCGCCCCATTCCGCATCAATGATCTTGTTTTGTTCTCCTGGGCTGGCGTAAGCTGGTGCCATCATGAGCCACGATGCGCATTCTGAGTCAGATCAGGCCGCCCCGGCGGCGCAGGACGGGGGACCGGCCCGTCCCGCCGAGACCCTGGCGCTGACCCGGGGCGTCTGCCGGCTGTTCGTGTCGCTCGGCTTCGCGCCCTTGTGCGAACTGTCCTTGCGTTCCGGCAGGCGGGTCGATGTCATGGGGCTGGGGCGCGGCGGCGAGATCATCGTCGCGGAGATCAAATCGAGCCTGGAGGATTTCCGGGCCGATCAGAAGTGGGCAGAGTATCTGGATTATTGCGACCGCTTTTTCTTCGCGGTGGGCGCGGGTTTTCCCCAAGAAATCCTGCCGGGAGAGACCGGCTTGATCATCGCCGACCGGTTCGGCGGCGCGGTGGTGCGCGAAAGCCCCGTGACCAAGCTCCATGCGAGCCGCCGCAAGGAACTTATCCAGCGCTTCGCAACCCAGGCCGCCGACCGCCTGGCGCGGACTGCCGATCCGGAGATCGGCAGTCTTTATCTCAGGCCTTAGAGCCTCGGGCGATCGCTACTTCGGCGCGCGCTTGGCCAGGATCCGCTGCAGGGTCCGGCGGTGCATGTTGAGACGGCGCGCCGTCTCCGAGACATTGTTGCCGCACAGCTCATAGACCCGCTGAATGTGCTCCCAGCGCACCCGGTCGGCAGACATGGGGTTTTCCGGCGGCTCCGGCGTCTGGTCAGGCTCGGCCAGCAGCGCGCGCTCCACATCGTCCGCATCCGCCGGTTTCGACAGATAATCGATGGCGCCGCGCTTCACCGCCGCGACCGCCGTCGGGATGTTTCCGTAACCCGTCAGCATGACCATTTTGGCGTCCGGCGCGGCCTTGCGAATGGCGGAGACCACATCGAGACCATTGCCGTCGGTCAGCCGCAAGTCCACAACGGCGAAATCCGGCGGCTCCTTGCCCGACTGGGCCAGGGCCTCGGCCTTGGTTTCGGCCATGGCAACCGCGAAGCCACGGCGCTCCATGGCGCGCGCCAAGCGGTTCCGGAAGGCAGCATCGTCATCGACGATCAGAAGAGAGCGCCCGGCGCCCGGCATCACGGCCTGGGGCGGCGTGTGCGGCGCGGACTGAGGGAGATGAGTTTCCATTGTGTTTTTCCTCTTACTCTGACATTCCGTCATTTTACACGAAACGGGCCCGTTTCCAGGCTCTTTTATGAAGATACGGCGCTCACGGGCCATTGGATGGTGACAATCGCACCGCCCAGCCGCGAGGTCCGGGCGCCCAGGCCCGCATTGGCGATGGTCAGGCTCGCGCCGGTGCGCTCCAGCAGGGTTTTGGCGATGAAAAAGCCGAGCCCCATGCCATGCTGGCCTTCGGCCTCATGGGACAAGGACCCTGCATCCTGCCCGTCGCGCGGACGGCGGGTGGTGACGTAAGGCTCGCCCAGACGCTCCATCATATCCGGCGCGAAGCCCGGCCCGTCATCGGTGATACGCACAGTGATCGCGCTGGCGCTCCATTCCGCCTGGATTTCCACATGCTCGCGGGCAAAATCGGCGGCGTTCTCAACCAGATTGCCGAGACCGTAAAGGATCTCCGGCCGCCGCATCATGCCCGGCTCCGGCAGCTCGGCGTTGTCTGCGGGACGAACGATTACCTCCACATCGACGCCCAGGTCCCGGTGGGGCGCGGCGATGTCCTCCAAAACCTGATGGAGCGGCATTTCCGCCAGCATGGCGTCATCGTCCCCCGGTGCCCTGGACAGGCGCGACAGAATCTCGCGGCAGCGGTCCGCCTGCTCCCGCAGCAGCGTCACATCGTCATGGTGGGGACTGTCGGCGGGAAAATCCCGGCTCATCTCCTTGGAGACCAGAGCGATGGTGGCAAGCGGCGTGCCCAGCTCGTGGGCGGCGGCGGCGGCCAACCCGCCCAGAGCCGCCAGGCGCTGTTCCCGCGCCAGCACCTGCTGGGTCGCCGCCAGGGCCGCCCGCATCCGGTCGGACTCCCGCGACACCCGCCAGGCATAAGCCGTGTGGAACAGGATGGCGAAGGCGAGCGCCCCCCAGATGCCGCCGATATAAAGCGGATCGAGCTTCAGACCTTCCGCTGTGGACCAGGGCAGAGGCTCGTGGAAGAAGGCTAGAAAGGTGATCAGCGCCAGACCCAGCAGGCCCAGAAAAATGGTCCGGCGCAAGGACAGGACGGTGGCGGCGGTGGTGATCGGCGCCAGAAGCAGCAAGGTGAACGGATTGTGCAGCCCGCCTGTCAGATAGAGCAGGGCGGAAAGCTGCAACAGGTCGAAGCCCAGATGCACGGTGGTCTGGCGCACATCGAGCCGGGTCGCGGACGGCGTGCGCACCATCCAGGCCAGATTGAACCCGGCGCTGGCCCCGATCACCACGAGGCAAGCGAGCAGCGGCAAATCGTAGCCGAGCCCGAAACGGACGCCGAACACCGCCGCCGTCTGGCCCGCGACCGCCAGCCAGCGCACCAGCACCAGGGTCTGCAGGCGCACCCGCTCGCTCAGGACCACGTCGCCGGACAGGCGCCGGCCCAGGCCCGCGATGGTAAACCCCGGGAAAAGCAGGCGCCGGGCACTCATCTTGTTGTGTGGTGATGCCGTGCTCATCGACCGTTCCATTCCATGTTCTGTTACACAAATGGGATTGGACGGCGGATTAGACAAACGCCGGTTAGCGGGCTGAGGCGACAGGGCAACTCATGGACACAAACACGGCCATCCGGGCCGAGCGGCTGACCAAGGCGTTCGGGCCGGTCACGGCGGTCGATGGCATCAGCTTTACCGTGCCGCGCGGCTCCACCACCGCGCTTCTGGGCGGCAACGGCGCGGGCAAGACTACCACAATCGCCATGCTGCTGGGTCTGATCATCCCCACGGCGGGATCGGTGCATGTGCTGGGAACGGACATGAGCCGGGACCGCCACACGGCGCTCGCCCGGATGAACATGCAAAGCCCTTATGTGGATCTGCCCAGACGCCTGACGGTTGCGCAGAACCTGTCCGTCTACGCCCGGCTTTACGGCGTGACCGATGCGCGCGAGCGCATCCGCTCGATTGCCGCCGATCTGGGTGTGCTCGATTTTCTCGACCGGCGCTTCGGCGATCTCTCGGCGGGGCAGAAGACCCGTGTCGGGCTGGCCAAGGCGCTGATCAACGATCCGGCGGTCTTGTTGCTGGACGAGCCGACCGCGTCCCTCGATCCGGATACGGCCGATTGGGTGCGCGGGCATTTCGAACGGTTCCGCGAACGCACCGGCGCGACGATCCTTTTGGCCTCGCACAATATGGCGGAGGTGGAGCGCCTGGCCGACCGGGTGCTGATGATGTCCCAAGGCCGGATCGTCGATGAAGGCAGTCCGCCGGCCCTCATCGCCCGGTACGGCCGCTCCAATATGGAAGAAGTCTTTATCGATATCGCCCGCAACCAAGGCATCCGCACACCGAGCGACCGGGATGCCATGGACCGCCTCGATCCCAAGCGCTGAGACCGTCATGAGCTTTTCGAACCCGCCTTTCTCCCTCACGCGCATCGGCGCCATGATCGAACGCCACTGGTATCTCCTGCGCTCGTCCTGGCCGCGCCTGCTCGATCTTGTCTACTGGCCGACGCTTCAGATGACCACCTGGGGCTTCATCCAGACCTTTCTGGCCAGCGAGACCGGCCTCTTCGCGCAAGCCTTCGGCGTGCTGATCGCCGCGGCCCTGTTGTGGGACGTCCTGTTCCGGGGGCAGATCGGTTTCGCGCTGTCCTTCTTCGAGGAAGTCTGGTCGCGCAATCTGGGGCATCTTCTGGTGACGCCCTTGCGGATCTACGAGTTCGGCCTGTCGCTCATGGTCATGAGCCTGATCCGAACCCTGATCGGCCTAGTGCCCACCACCTTCCTGGCGATCTGGTTTTTCGGTTTTTCCGTCTACGATCTGGGGCTCGCCCTTGTCGCCTTTTTCTTCAATCTGATCGTCTTCAGTTGGGCGGTGGGCTTTGTCGTCTCGGGCGTCGTGCTACGCAACGGTCTGGGGGCGGAAGGGCTGGCCTGGGCGCTGATCTTCGCCATTTCGCCGGTCGCGGGCGTCTATTACCCGGTCGATATCCTGCCCCAATGGGTGCAGGTGATCTCTTATTCCCTGCCGGTCACGTATGTCTTCGAGGGCATGCGTTCGATCCTGATCGACCGGACCATCGCGCCCGATCTGCTGATCAAGGCCGTCGCTCTGAATGCCGTCTACTTGGCGGCAGGGGCGGCCATCTTCATGGCTTTCTTCCGCACCGCCCGGCAAAAAGGCATCCTGCTTCAGATCGGGGAGTAAATGTCAGCCTGCATCATGCAGACGTGTTCTCCTGGTTGTCGAGCCCAGGTATTTCCGAAATCCATCACCAGCACAGTGCATACCGCAAGCGGGCTGACCGAATAAGAATACCTTACTCCGTACCCGCCGCGCGCAGCATATCGGCGATATGAAAATGGCCGGAGCGCTCGGCGACCTCGATCGGGGTGCGGCCGGTCATTTCCGTGATCTCCAGATCGGCACCGCCTTCGATCAGCACCCGTACGATATCGTCATGACCCAGATGGGCCGCCTTGATCAGCGCCGGCTCGCCCTGGGCGCCTGCCAGATCCGGATCGGCGTCGTGGTCCAGCAGAACCCGCACCATGCCGGCTTCCCCGAGCTCCACCGCGCGGGTCAGCGCCGTACGGTCGTCCCGGTTCCGGCGCGGACGGTCATCGGGCCGCGCGCCTTGTTCCAGCAGGGTCGAGACGAAAAACACATCGCGGCTTTCCACCGCCAGAATGATCACCGGCACCCCGGCGGCATCGCGCACGGTCGGGCGGATATTGCCCTGAAGGGCCAGTTGGAACTTCTGGCGGTCCTTGTCCTCCAGCGCCTCGACCAGATCGTTATCCGGATTGAGCGAGCTGAGACCCTCAGCCCGGACCGGCCCGAAAGCAAAGAGTGAAGCGGCCAAAACGCAGAAAACTGCGGCTTTCGCCCAAGAAAAACCCGATCCAGTCCATTCGCGTGCCATGGTTCTGCCCTTCCTAGACACTGAAAAATTATGAGGCGCGCGCCTTCGCGCTCTTCGCCGCGCTGTTAACTTCCGTTAAAAGCAGAGTCGGCGAACCCGGCTAAAATTTCAATGGCGTCAGGCAAATTGGAGGCAGAGATGGCGTCCGATCCGAAGAACAGCAGCGGCCCCGGTGCTCTGACCGGCCTGATGATCGCTGTCAGCCTGGTTTTGGTGATCTCGCTCGTGACCCTCCTGGCGATCGATCCCAAACGCGGCCCGGCCTCGCGCACCACCGGCGAAGCCCTGGTCGGCGGGCCGTTCACCCTGGTCAATCACGAAGGCGAAACGGTCACGGACCAGGATTTCCGCGGCAAAACCATGCTGATCTATTTCGGCTTCACCTTCTGCCCCGATGTCTGCCCGGTCCGGCTTTTGACCATGGCCCAGGTGCTCGACAAGCTCGGCCGCAAGGCGGAGCAGGTGCAGCCCATGTTCATCTCGGTCGATCCGGAACGGGACACGCCCGAGGTCATGGCCCAATATGTCCAGCATTTTCACCCCCGCATCGTCGGTCTCACGGGCACGCCGGACCAGGTCTCGCAAGTGGCGGACGCCTATCGCGTGACCTATTACAAGGACGAGACGAATGAGAGCCTGGCGGGCTATGTGGTGAACCACGTCGATATTTTTTATCTGATGGGGCCGAACGGGGAATATCTCGACCATTTCACCCACATGGCCACACCGGACGAGATCGCCACGGATATCCGACAGCATCTCTGACCAGGCCCGCGAGACGCTGGACGCGGTTTTCCGGCCCGTTAACCGTGAAATTTTGTCAAATCTTATTGCAGTGCGATAAGATAGCGGTCTTCTTATGTTTGGGGTGGAGCGCGGCTTGCATCGGACGCACACGCCACACCTGTTTGGCTCGCCACGAGACCGGAGGACCGCGCCGTGCTTTACGATGTCTATGAGTTCAATCATGCGGCCGTCGCGCCCTTCCGGGCCATGGCCGACATCAATCAGGCGATCTTCCGCAGTCCGCTGAACCCGCTGTCCTATACGGTCTTCGGGCGGACCATCGCCGCCGCCAACGAGGTTTTCGAAAGCACCACCAGGCGCTACGGCAAGCCGCGCTTCGGCCTGAACGAGACTTTGGTCAACGGTCATCCCGTTCCGGTGATGGAACACATCGTCTGGCGGCGGACCTTCTGTCAGGTAAAACATTTCCACCGGGACCTGGCGGTCCTGCGCGATGCCCGCAAGGGTGACCCGACGCCCGACCCCCGTGTGCTGATCGTCGCGCCCCTGTCGGGCCATTACGCCACGCTCCTGCGCGGCACGGTCGAAGCCATGCTGCCCGAACACGATGTCTATATCACCGACTGGCGGGACGCCCGCGCCGTGCCCGCCAACCGGGGGACGTTCGATCTGAACGATTACATCGACTATTTGATCGAGATCCTGACCTTCCTTGGACCGAACACCCATGTGATGGCGGTGTGCCAGCCGGGACCGCTGGTGCTGTCGGCGACCGCGCTGATGGCGGAACAAAATCACCCCGCGACGCCCGCCTCCATGACCATCATGGGCAGCCCCATCGACACCCGCAAAAGCCCGACCGAACCCAACCTGCTGGCGGGGGAAAAACCGCTGGACTGGTTCGAGGATCACATGATCCACGCGGTGCCCTGGCCCAATCCGGGCTTCGGGCGGCGGGTTTATCCGGGCTTCGTACAGCTCACCAGCTTTATGTCCATGAATTCCGACCGGCACCTGGATGCCCATTGGACGTTCTTCATGAATCTGGTGAAGGACGACGGCGACTCGGCGCAAAAACACCGTCAGTTCTATGACGAATATCTCTCGGTCATGGATCTGCCGGCGACGTTCTATCTTCAGACCATCGACAAGGTGTTCCAGCGCCACCTCCTGCCTGAAGGCGAACTCATGCACCGGGGCACGCGCGTGGCGCCCGAGGCCATCACCGGCACGGCACTGATGACCGTGGAAGGCGAGAAGGACGATATTTCCGGCATCGGCCAGACCCAGGCCGCCCATGATCTGTGTGTCAATATTCCGGAAGCCAAGCAGGTCGATTACATTCAGCCCGCCGTCGGCCATTACGGCGTCTTCAACGGCTCGCGCTGGCGCAAGGAAATCCAGCCGCGGGTCCGCGATTTCATCCGCGCCAATCCGGTCCTGGACACCACGGCCAAAGCGCCCGCCCGCAAGACAGCCAAGGTCAACGGTAAGGCGAACGGCAAAGCCAATGGCAAAGCCGCGCCGAAAGCGACCAAATCCGCGCAGAAACGCTCAAGCAGCCGGACCCATCACTGACGCTCCGGAATACGGTAGACTGGCCCTTGCGATTCGCGCGACCTTTCGTGGATGACGCCCATGGCCAGCCGTGCCCTTGACACGCAAGACGCTCATATCGAGCTTAATGGCGAGCCCGTTCCCGTCACGGTGCGGATCAACCGCCGTGCGCGCCGCGTCATCCTGAAAGTCGATCCGGTCACGGCGGCCGTCCAGATCACGGTGCCGTCCAGGCGCGCGGTCGCCGATGCCCTCGTCTTCGCCAGCCGCCAGGGGGCATGGATCGCCGCGCGCCGGGCCGAATGTCCGCAGCCGGTGCGTTTCGAGATCGGCACGGCCGTGCCCTTGCGCGACGTGCCCCACATGATCGCCCATGCGGAAACGGCGCGGCGCGGCGTCTGGCTCGATGAAGAGGCCCGCATCATCCACGCCTCAGGCCAGGCGGATCATGTGCCCCGGCGCGTGCAGGACTGGCTGAAACGCCAGGCCCGGAGCGACCTGTCCGAGCGCGTCGCCTATCACGCGGAGCGGCTGGGCGTGCGCGCCAAGCGGGTCTCCGTGCGCGACATGCGCAGCCGCTGGGGCTCGTGTTCCTCCACCGGCGCGCTGGCGTTTTCCTGGCGGCTGATCCTGGCGCCGCCGGAGATTCTCGATTATGTGGCCGCCCATGAAGTGGCCCATCTGATCCACATGGATCACAGCCCGGCCTTTTGGTCCGTGGTGCGCGATCTCTTCGGCGACCCCAAGCCGCCGGGCCGCTGGCTGAAAACCCATGGCGCGGGCCTTTATCGCTTTGGCGCGGGCCCGGTCCATGGGCTATCCTGACGGTCTCTAGCCAATTCCCTGATTTCAAAGGCGGTTTGCCATGCGGGTCGAGCCCGGAACGCGCGCCTTCCTGGTGCTGTTGGCCCTGTGCGTCATGCTTGGGCCCGTCTCGACGGACATGTATCTGGCCTCGCTGCCGGACATGGCCGTATTTTTCGGCGCGACGCCCTCGGCCGTCCAACTCACACTGGCCGCCTATATGATCGGCTTTGCCATCGGCAATCTGCTGCATGGGCCCTTGGGCGACCGGTACGGACGCCGCCCTGTGATGTTGGGCGGGCTCGCGGTCTTCACCGTGATGTCCCTGGTCTGCGTCATCGCGCCCACCATCGAAATCATGATCGCCGCCCGCTTCCTGCAAGCCGTGAGCGGCTGCGCGCCCATCGTCATGGCCCGGGCCGTGGTGCGGGATGCCTATCCGCCCGAGCGCGCGGGCATCGTCTTTTCCATGATGGGCATGATCACGGGGCTGGCCCCGATCCTGGCGCCCATGCTGGGCGGCGTGCTGCACAGCGCCTTCGGCTGGCAGTCGAACTTCATCGCCATGGGCGCCTTCGCCGTTGCCATCGCCACCCTTGTCTTCTTTCAGTTCCAGGAAACCCTGAACCCGGCCCACCGCCAGGCCATCCGCCCGCTGTATATCGCGCGGAACTTTGGCGTTCTGCTCAAGAACCCGCTTTTTCGCGGCTATACCAACATTGTCGGAGCGGCCTTTAGCGGCATCTTCGCGTTTCTGTCCGGGGCGGCCTTCGTCTACCAGGGCGTGTTCGGACTGACGCCGGGCCAGTTCGGTTTCCTGTTCGGCGCCATCACCGCCGGTTTCCTGATCGGCAATGTCATCGGCGTGCGCCTCACGCCCAAATTCGGCCCGGCCGCCATGCTCCATGCGGGCACGGTCATCCTGGCGGTGAGCGGTCTCGCCATGGCGGCGCTCGCGCTCGCGGGCGTGAACCGGCTCTGGGCCATGGCGCTACCCCAATGGCTCTATGTGCTCGGCATGGGGCTCGTCATGCCCCATGGCTTCGCCGCCGCCTTGACGCCGTTTCCGCAAATGGCGGGCACGGCGTCTTCGCTTTTGGGCTTTCTGCAAATCTCCGCCGCCGTCATCGTGGGCACGGGCATGACCCTGTTTCTCGATCCGGAACCCGGACCCGGCGCCCAGATCCCCCTTGCGGTCACCATCGGCCTGACGGGCACCATCACCTGGATCTTTCACCGCTCCGTCGTGCGGTTCGAGCGCAGCACGGGGCGGCGGGTGTAGAGCATGATGGGTCCGCCCGACGGCGCGCCGATCAGGGCGCTGATCGCCTTGAGGTCGGGTTCGGGCGCATTCAGGCTGGCTTCCATGAACCGGTTCCAAATGCGCGCCGGGACCGTGCCGCCGGTCACCTTGTCCATGGGCCGACCATTGTCGCGCCCGACCCAGACACCCGCCACCATACCTTCCGCATAGCCGATAAACCAGGCATCCCGATAGCTCTGGCTCGTGCCCGTCTTGCCCGCCGCATCATAAGTGTTTAACCGCGCCGCGCGGCCCGTGCCGCGATCGATCACGGTCCGGAGCATGCCATCGAGCTTGGCGAGAACTTCCCGTCGCGCCGCCCGGCCCAGACTGCCCGCCTCCCGTTCGTAGAGTATGCCGCCCGCTTCCGTCCGGATCCGGATGACGGGATTCACCACGACCGCCTCGCCGCCATTGATCATCGGCACATAGGCGCGGGTCAGATCGAGCGGCGTCACCTCGGCGGTGCCCAGCGGCAAGGAGGCGTGGGGGCTGAGCGGCGCTTCCAGCCCCATGCGCTGGGCCGCCCGGATCACCCGGCGCCGCCCGATGCGCTCAGTCAAACGCACGGTCGCCGCGTTCAGCGAATGCGCCAGGGCATGGCTCATGGTGACCGGCCCCTCGAAACGGTCCTTGAAATTGCCGGGGGACCAGCCGCCGATGGAAATCCGCCGGTCCAGGATGGTCGTTTCCGGTTCGAACCCCTGTTCCAGCGCCGCCAGAAAGACGAAAGGCTTGAACGCCGATCCCGGCTGGCGCCGCGCCCGGACCGCCCGGTTGAACTGGCTTTTGCGGTAAGAGCGGCCGCCGGTCATGGCCCGCACCGAGCCGTCGGGCCCGAGGGCGACAAGCGCCACTTCCGCCTGGGGCACGTCACCGCCGGCCATGACGTCCTCCACCGCCTGTTCCGCCGCCCGCTGGAGCGCCAGATCGAGTGTCGTCTCGACCGTCAGCCGGCCGGGCGGCTTGCCGATATAAGCGGGCAGCCGGTCCAGGATCCAATCGACGAAGTAATGCGCGCCGGGAGTCGCGGCCTTCTGGATGCGGATCGTTTTTGCGCGCGCCGTAAGGCGTTCGTCCCCGGTGATAAATCCGGCATGCTCCATACGCTGTAAAACGAGCTTGGCGCGTTTGATGGCCCCATCCGGATTGGCGGTCGGCGCGTAGCGGGTCGGCGCTTTCAGAAGACCGGCGAGCATGGCCGCTTCGCTCAGATCGACGGCGCTCGCGGGCTTGCCGAAATAGCGCCGCGCCGCCGCGTCGATGCCATGGGTCCCGGCCCCAAAATAAACCCGGTTCAGATAGAGCGTCAGAATTTCATCCTTGGACAGAGAAGCCTCCAGCCACAGGGCCAGAATAGCTTCCTGGACTTTGCGCCGCAGGGTACGCTCAGGCGACAGGAACAGGTTTTTTGCCAGTTGCTGGGTGATGGTGCTGCCGCCCTGGACGACGCGGCCCGCCTGCATATTGGCCAGGAACGCCCGCGCCAGGCCCCGCGGATCGATCCCCCAATGATTATAAAAGCGGTGATCTTCCGCCGCCATGATCGCCAGCGGCACATGCTCGGGCAGATCCCGCAACGCGACATCGCCCACATAGGACAGGCCACGCTCGGCGATCAGTGTTCCGTAGGCATCGTAAACCGCCACATGGGCCGAGCGGGGCGGGGCCGCCAGTTCGCGGGCACTGGGCAGATCGCCCGTCACATGGATCACCACGAGACCCGCCGCCATCGCAATCCAAAGGGCGGCATTCAGCATACGGGTCAGCCGGTGCCCCGCGCCGGGCGCGCGGGGCGTGCTTTCGGTCGCGCGCGCGCGCCGTTGATACCGCGCAGACATGTTTCGACCCTGTTCACCTCAAAAACAGGGCCATACCTGACGGTCAGGCTTTAAGGATTGCTGAATGAGCGGGCGGGCGGCGCCGGAGGCGTGGTGGACGATAACAGGCCGCCGCGAATGGCGGTGTTGAGCGCGGACGCCAGATTGCGCAGCTTGCGCTCGTTGACAACCCCATCCTCCCGGTGCAGGACCGTGCCCTGCTGGCTCACCACCAGCACGTAAACGCGCCGGGAACTGGGCAGATTGAGCGATTTCAGAAAGGTGGACTGGGGCTCGAAGACGGTGAAGGCCCGACGCCGGCTCTCGGCCTCGGGCTCGCCCGAGCGGATCTGCCGGTCGATGAAAAACCGGCCGATGGCATTCTGCCGGCCCGCCACGGTCACCTGATAGGTCTGCAGGCCCGGACCGCCGCTGAACAGATCGTCCATGGCCTGGACCCAACGGTCCACATCCCGCTGCTGGCGGGTATCGAAGGCCAGCAGCACGATATTGTAGCGGCCGGTGAAATCGCCCGGCAGCCGATAGGTCACACCATCGAGATTTTCAGCTTCAACCCGGGGGAAAGCGCCCAAATCACCCTGCGCACCGGCTGGAACGGCGGTCAACACCGCCAAAAAAGCGCACAAGCCAATGCCGATTGCCCAGTTTCTCACCACGCTATCCCTTACGCAAACCTTGCGCGCCCTGATTGAGCGCCTGTTCGATTAGGGAGTATAGCGCGGTCCGGAAAGCGCCGCCAGACACAGGGCCGGGAGACGTTACACGTCGAGATTGGCGACGTTGAGGGCATTCGACTGAATGAATTCCCGGCGCGGTTCGACCACATCGCCCATCAGCTTACTGAACATGTCGTCGGCCTCGTCCACATGATCGACCTTGACCTGAAGCAGGGAGCGGGCCTGCACGTCGAGCGTGGTTTCCCACAACTGATCCGGGTTCATTTCGCCCAGACCCTTATAGCGCTGCACGGAAATGCCCTTGCGGCCCGCCTCGATCACATGATCGAACAGATCGACCGGCCCATGAAGCACAAGCTCCGCGTCCTTGCGGGTCAGGGTCGCGGGCTCGCCATAGACGGCACCCAGACTGTCCGCATGGGACTGAAGCCGCCGCGCATCGGCGGATTCGATCAGATGGGTATCGATCAGCAGTACTTCGCGCACGCCGCGCACGTCCCGGCTCATGCGGATGTCGCCCGACTCGGTGATCTCACCGGCCCAGCCGCCTTCGCCTTCATCCGCCAGCCGGTCGAGACGTTCGGCCAGTTTGGCGATCCGTTCATTGGCGAGCGCCTGATCGGTCAGAACGGCCGGATCGAGCGCGCCCGCGATCGCCGCCTGCTCCACCGGACCGCGGGCATATTTCCCAGGCAGACGGTCCAGGATCATCTTGATCTCCCGGGCCTGATTGACCAGCTCCGCCAGATCGGAACCTGCCCTTTGTTCGCCGGAGGCCAGGGTCAGGACGGTGTCTTCAAGACCTTCCGTCACCAGATAATCATTGAGTTCCTTCTCATCCTTCAGATAGCGCTCGGAGCGGCCTTTCTTCACTTTGAAGAGCGGCGGCTGCGCGATGTAAAGGTGCCCGCGCTCGATAATCTCCGGCATCTGACGATAGAAGAAGGTGAGCAGCAGCGTGCGGATATGGGCGCCGTCCACATCGGCGTCCGTCATGATGATGATCTTGTGATAGCGCAGCTTCTCGACATTGAAATCATCCCGCCCGATGCCGGTGCCGAGCGCCGTGATCAGGGTGGCGATTTCGGTGGACGACAGCATCTTGTCGAAGCGCGCTCGCTCCACATTGAGGATCTTGCCGCGCAAGGGCAGGACCGCCTGATTGGAGCGGTTGCGGGCCTGTTTGGCGGAGCCGCCGGCTGAGTCGCCCTCCACCAGGAACAATTCGGACTTGGCCGGATCCCGTTCCTGGCAGTCGGCGAGCTTGCCGGGCAGGCCCGAGCCGTCGAGCGCGCCCTTGCGCCGGGTCAGTTCGCGGGCCTTGCGAGCGGCTTCGCGGGCCTGGGCGGCATCGACCACCTTTTGCACGATGGCCTTGGCCTCGTTAGGGTGCTCCTCGAACCAGGTGCCGAGCCCTTCGGCGAGCACGCTTTCCACCACGGGCCGCACTTCCGAGGAGACGAGCTTGTCTTTCGTCTGGGAGGAGAATTTCGGATCCGGGACTTTCACCGACAGAACGCAGGTCAGTCCTTCCCGCGAATCGTCTCCGGACAGAGAAACCTTCTCTTTCTTGGCGATGCCGGAATCGTTGGCGTAGCCGTTGACCGTACGGGTCAGGGCCGCGCGCAGGCCCGCCAGATGGGTGCCGCCGTCCCGCTGCGGAATATTGTTGGTGAAGCACAGCGTGTTCTCGTGATAGCCGTCATTCCACCACAGGGCCGCATCGACGGTAATGCCGTTGCGCTCCGCCGTCACAGCGATGGGATCCTTCACCAGCGGGTTCTTGGTCCGGTCCAGATAGCGCACGAAGGCTTCGATTCCGCCATCGTACTGCATGGTCTCCTCGACCGGCTCGGCCGGGCGGTGATCGCGCAGGATGATTTCGACGCCGGAATTCAGGAAGGCCAGTTCGCGCAAGCGGTGTTCCAGCGTGGACAGGGAAAACTCCACATTGGTGAAAATATCCGTGGACGGCTTAAAGGTGATCTGCGTGCCCGTGCGGCCTTTCGAGTCGCCAACAACCTCCAGCGGCGCTTCCGCCTCGCCATTGCGGAAGGTCATGACGTGCTCTTTCCCGGCCCGCCAGATGCGCAGCGTCAGGACTTCCGACAGGGCATTCACCACCGAAACGCCAACCCCATGGAGCCCGCCCGACACCTTATAGGAGTTCTGGTCGAACTTCCCGCCCGCATGGAGTAGGGGCATGATCACTTCGGCCGCCGACACCCCTTCTTCGTCATGGATATCGGTGGGAATGCCCCGGCCGTTGTCGAGCACGGTGACGGAACCGTCCGCATTCAGATTGACTTCGACCCCGGAACAGTAGCCCGCGAGCGCTTCGTCGATCGAATTGTCCACGACCTCATAGACCATATGGTGCAGGCCCGAACCGTCGTCCGTATCGCCGATATACATGCCGGGGCGCTTGCGCACGGCGTCGAGCCCGCGCAGCACCTTGATCGACTGGGCGCCATATTCGTCTTGTGGCGTTGGCGTTGTTTCCATCGGATTGACCACCGTTGCAAATCCCGTGTTCCGGTCTCAAGCGGCGCGTGACGTCACGCCCCGTCCTGGACCTGCATGTGTGAATTCTCGACCCAGATGATCTGGGCACGGCCCTTAAAGCCTTCGAACAGATGGGTATCCGTTCCCGTCATCCAGGCCTGAGCGCCGATACGGCAAATTTCATCGAACAGCGCGCCGCGCCTCTCGGCATCGAGATGGGCCGCAATCTCGTCCAGAAGCAGGATCGGCGGACGGCCATCCCGCTCCATGGCAAGCCGCGCATTGGCCAGCACCAGACCGATCAGAAGCGCCTTTTGTTCGCCGGTCGAACAGTCGCCCGCCGCCATGGCCTTGGCCCGATGGCGCACGGTGAGATCGCAGCGGTGCGGGCCCAGAAGCGTGCGCCCGGCCGCCATGTCTTGGGGCCGTCCGTCCGCCAAACGGCGCTGCAATTGCGCCTGGACCGCGTCCTGGGGCTCTTGGGCCGCCCAGGCCTCGACCTCGCCCTCAAGGGCCAGATCCGCGCGCGGGAAGAAGCTTTCCATATGGGGATCGCCGCCCCAGGCATCAACGCCCGAGCGCAGCCGGGCGAGATAGGCCACGCGCGCCTGCGCCAGGGCCGCGCCGTGTTCAGCCATCTGAGCTTCCAGCGCCTCGAACCACGAAGGATCGCGCACGCCGTCGTTCAACAGCCGGTTGCGGTCGCGCATGGCCCGCTCATAAGCCGCCGCACGGGCGCCATGGGCCGGATCATGGCCCAGGATCAAACGGTCGAGAAAACGCCGCCGCCCGGCGGCCCCGTCCATGAACAGCCGGTCCATGGCGGGGGTGAGCCAGACAAGCCGGATCCGTTCGGACAAAGCGCCGGCATTGGCCGCGGGCGCGCCATTGATCCGCACCACCCGGCGCTCGGGCGTACCCGGCTCCGTGCCGGTGCCGATCTTCGTTTCGTCCGCCCCCTGACACACCGTGACAGAGACGGCCCAGGGGCGCGGCAGCGCGTTTTCCGCGAACCCCTCCGCCCCCGCCGGATCCTTGCGCGCCATCTCGGCCAGCTTCGCCGTGCGCAGACCCCGGCCCGGCGCCAGCAGGGACAGGGCTTCGAGCACATTGGTCTTGCCCGCGCCATTGGCGCCCGCCAGCACGACGGGCCGCCCGTCAAGCATCAGATCGGCTTGGGAATAGGAGCGGAAATCGCGCAAGGACAGCCGGGTTACGGCCAGACGCACGCCCGCGCCGCCATCGGACGATGGCGTCACAGGGCCGGACGCGGCGCGCTCCCCGCTCATGAACGGCGTTTTCCACACAAGATCAGTCCTAGCCCTAGACCCGCATCGGCATCAGCACGTACAGCGCGGCCTCGTCGGAGGTATCGTGGACCACCGTGGGCGAGCCCGCATCGGCCAGCAGGAAGCGGGCCTTGTCGTCTTCGAGCTGGGCGGTGATGTCCATCAGATAGCGGGCATTGAAGCCGATCTCCAAGGCGGACGCGCCGTAATCGACCGACAATTCCTCCGTCGCGGAGCCGCTGTCCGGATTGGTCACGGTCAAGACCAGCCGTCCGTCGTCCAGATTGAGTTTCACGGCGCGGGATTTTTCCGTGGAGATGGTCGAGACCCGGTCCACGGCCTCGGTAAACTCCTTACCCAGAACTTCCAGGACCTTGTCGTTGCCCGACGGAATGACCCGCGCGTAATCCGGGAACGTTCCATCGATCAGCTTGGAGGTCAGGACGGTGGAGCCGAAGGCGAAGCGGATCTTGGCGTCCGACAAGGCCACGTCGATCGGGCCGTCGAATTCATCCACAAGCTTGCGCAATTCGCCGACGGCCTTTTTCGGGATGATGACGCCGGGCATGCCGGGCGCGCCGTCGGGCGCGGAAATCTGATAGCGGGCCAAACGGTGGCCGTCGGTCGCCACGGCGCGCAGCACCTGGTCGTTGCCGCCGGGGGCAGGCTCGGTCACATGCAGATAGATCCCGTTCAGGTAATAGCGGGTTTCTTCCGTGGAGATGGCGAAGCGCGTCTTGTCCACCATGCGCGCCAGGCTCTCCTGGGGCAGCGCGAAGCTGTGGGGCAGATCGCCGGAACTCATGGACGGGAAGTCTTCCCGGGGCAGACAGGCCAAAGTGAATTCGGCGCGGCCCGCGCGGATGGTCAGCCGGGAATCGCCCTCGGCGAAATCGAGCTGGACCTGGGAGCCGTCCGGCAGCTTGCGCACGATGTCGTGCAGCGTATGCGCCGGCGCCGTGGTGGCGCCTTCCCGGATCACATCGGCCGGCACCTGCTCGACGACCTCCATATCCAGATCCGTGGCCGTGAAGCGCACGGCGCCATCGGTGGCCTCGAGCAGGACATTGGCGAGGATGGGGATCGTGTTACGCCGCTCCACGATGCTCTGAACATGGCCCAAGGATTTCAGGAGGCTCGCGCGTTCAATGGTGATTTTCATAGGCTGACCGTGCACTCGGCTTGAGAGATGGATCCGCCGGGCAGGGACCGGTTCAACAGCGCTCCCCACCGCGTTTCGCGGGAGCGCGTGTCCTTGAAGGGCAAACCGCCTGTCCGGCGCGTTCGGCGGATAAACGGCCCGGACCGGCCGCTGACCCACAGCGAATCTCTATGTTTAAAGAGTATAACAGGTTGGCTGCGAAACAGCATGCATTTTGCACGCTGGCCCGCACAGCCAACCCATTGATTTTATTCGAATATTTCCAGGCCGCCACAGCAGTGTGACAAGGCCCCGCGTATGCGCAGGCGCTCAGGTCTCGAGCAGGCGGCGCAGGTTCTCGACAGCCTCGTCGATCATGGGATCGGACCGGCGCAATTCCTCGATTTTACGCACCGCGTGCATCACCGTGGTGTGGTCCCGGCCGCCGAACCGGCGCCCGATATCGGGCAGGGACCGGGTGGTGAGCTGCTTGGCCAGATACATGGCCACCTGCCGGGGCCGGGCCACCATGCGCGCCCGGCGGGGCGACAGCATGTCCTGGTGCTTGATGTCGTAGTAATCCGCCACCCGGCGCTGGATCTCCTCCACGGTCACCTTGCGGGCATTGGCGCGGATCAGGGGGCGCAGCACTTCCTGGGCCGTGTCCACATTGATCGGACGGCCGACCAGGGCCGCATGGGCCAGCAGACGGTGCAGCGCGCCTTCCAGCTCGCGGACATTGGAGGTGATCTTGTGGGCCAGGAACTCCAGCACGGCCTCGGGGATGTCGATATGGCCGTAGATCTCGGCGGCATTTCGTGCCTTGGCATGGAGAATGCCGAGCCGCAGCTCGAAATCCGTGGGGTGAATATCGGCGACGAGGCCCCAGGACAAGCGCGAGCGGATCCGCTCTTCCACATTCTCCAGATCGCTGGGCGAACGGTCGGCGGAGATCACCACCTGCCGGTTATGATCCACCAGCGCATTGAAAGTGTGGAAAAACTCTTCCTGGGTGGTCGCCTTGCCGGAGATGTATTGGAAATCGTCGATCATCAGCAGATCCACATTCCGGAACTGCTTCTTGAAGGCGAGCTGGTTCTGGTGGCGGATCGCCGCCACGAACTGATACATGAATTTCTCAGCAGACAGATAAATAACCTTGCGCTCAGGATAGCGGCGGCGCACTTCCCAGGCGATGGCATGCATCAGATGAGTCTTGCCGAGCCCCGTCACACCGTGCAGGAACAAGGGATTGAACGGCACGGCATCGGATTCCGCCACCCGGCGCGCGGCCGCATGGGCGAGCTCATTCGATTTGCCGACGACGAAATTGTCGAAGGTGTTCTTCTCTTCCAGAGGGCCGCCGGGCTCATCCTCATGGGCGGGCGAGCGGACCACGCCGGGCGCGGCGATCTTGGGCTCGAGGCCCGTGCGCGCTTCCGCAGCTTGCGTGCTCGCAACAGGTCTCGCCTGAACCGCCTCGCGCTGGCTGGCGGAGGGCAACGGCACGGCCCGGTCGGCCTGGTTCCAGCACGGACGCTGGGCGACATCCGGACGGGCCGCGCCCGCAGGCGGCATGGCCTTGCCGTTCAGCAGGATATCGACCTTGCCGACGCTCGGATCGATGCCAGCCCAGTGGGCGCGCAATTTGTCCGCATAGTTCTTTTCCACCCAGTCGCGCATGAACTTGGTGGGCACGGACATTGTCACGCAGCCGTCGCCGAGCGAAATCACTTCCAAAGGACGCAGCCAGGAATTGAAGGTCGCCGCACCCAGTTCCTCGCGCAGGCACCGGCGAATCTGCAGCCATTGCTGCGTCAGATCCTGCGCACCCTGATGAGCGGACGCATCGGATGCGGTGTAATCGCCAAGAGCAATCCGCTCACGCACCATATTATGACCGGCATGGAGGCTTTCCGCGCCTCGGCCGGCATCGTCTTCCGCGGGGTGAGGATGGGCAGACCTGCTCGTCATAATTGCATTCCTTTCGATCGTTCTTTCTTGAAGGCCTTTTGACGGCCTAAACACTGCCTTTTTGCACAGTGATGAAGGGGGAAGAGAGGGGAGCGGCCCGCCGACCGCGATGATCGCGGAGCGGGCTAGGTCTGGATCCACGGAAGGCCCGCTGCCTTCCAGCCGTCAATCAGACCTCGTCGTCGTTCGGCATTCAGATTGCCTTCGAAGCCGTCAACGATATTGCTGCACTGGCTGTGGCCGCGTGCAGCCATGGCTTCGGCGGCGGCTTGGGACCGGCCGCCGACCTTACACAGGAAATACAACGGCACATCGAACCGGCCATTCAGATGCCGCTCCAACTCGGCGCAGAACTGACGGTTCAGCATCATCTCCGGAAAGACCTGCCATTCGATCAGTACGGGACGCTTTCCGAGTTCGGACAAATCCGGCGTGCCGACAAGCGCCCATTCGATCCGGGAGCGCACATCGACCAGGAGTGCATCGGAGTTACCCGCGAGCTTGCCCCAGGCATCCTGGGCCATGATCTGGGAAACCTCCCCAGGCTGGGCAGGCGCCGTATTGGGAGACCCCGCGGAGACAGAGGCGGCCGCGGTCAGGAGCATGGCGGAGACCGGCGCTCCAGACCGGCGGCTTTGCGTGCCCGCCCGGTACGATGCATGAGGCCGGTAGCCCAAGGACGCGGGACCGATGCCATCGGCTGATCCAAAATCGCTTCGGACGCGCTCCATACCCACGACTGCATTCCCCTCATACTTCGTAGACGAATAATATTATTCACTGCTTTCGGAACCTGTAAGCGCGGCCGGTCCCGGAAAGGCGATTGAAGACATCTACGAATACGGGCAACAGAAATACGCACTGCGCCGAGTAATAACGAAAACACCAGAAAGCAACGGAGACGACAAAGCCGGCCTGAAAGACCGAATACTTGACTGAGATTTCGGGGCTGACGGGCGTGCCGCCGTTGCGAGAATTTGAGGTTAACCCCAAAGCGATTCGGAAGGCAATCCGGACAAATGCAGAACAGTGTCGATTTTTTTGTTCAAGGCTGGAAATTACCCTCTTGCAAATTAAAAAAGCCCTGATTGCGGCTGGCAACCAGAGCTTATGAAGCACACTGAGCATTATTGCTCCCGGAACGGATCATCCCGGAGATTGCAAAAAAAACAGGCGCAAAAAACGGTCAGGCGGCAGCCATCTTTTTAACGCGCTGGGACAGGCGGGAAATCTTACGGGCAGCCGTGTTCTTATGCATAACGCCTTTGGTGGCGCCGCGCATAAGTTCGGGCTCGGCAAGGGACAGGGCAGCCTTCGCGGCCTCTTGATCACCGCTGGCGATCGCTTCCTCGACCTTGCGCACGAATGTGCGGATGCGGGAGCGGCGCGCCCGGTTGACCTGGGTGCGGGCCTCGATCTTGCGGACCATCTTCTTTGCGGAACGGGTATTAGCCATCGTGTCTCAATCACTCAAAATCGGACAAAACATTCACAGGTTGGGTTGCGGGTTATAGCCCTCGCCCAGGAGAGCGTCAACTGGGATTGTCAGAAAAATCCATAGGGATTCCCTACGATTCCGGTCGGCACCGGGTCCAACCACAAGATGTTGCGGGTGGCGCCGCTCAACGGTGCTTAAAGTGGGGTTTCCGTTTTTCGACAAAAGCGGTCATGCCTTCCGACTGATCCTCGGTGGCGAACATGGAATGGAACAGGCGGCGCTCGAAGCGGATGCCCTCGTTCAGGGTCGTCTCGTAAGCGCGGTTGACCGATTCCTTGGTCATCATGGTGATCGGGCGGGAGAGATCCGCGATCTTCTGGGCCACCCGCATCAGCTCGTCCCGCAGCTCGTCAAGCGGCACCACGCGGCTCACCAGGCCGGAGCGTTCCGCCTCTTCGGCGTCCATCATGCGGCCGGTCAGGCACATCTCCATGGCCTTGGACTTGCCCACGAAGCGGGTCAGGCGCTGGGTGCCGCCCGCGCCCGGCATGACGCCCAGCGAGATTTCCGGCTGGCCGAATTTGGCGTTCTCGGCGGCGATGATGAAATCGCACATCATGGCCAGCTCGCAGCCGCCGCCCAGCGCATAGCCCGCGACGCCCGCGATCACCGGCTTGCGGCAGCGGGTGACCCGCTCCCAATTCCGCGTGATGAAGTCTTCTTTGTAGACATCCATATAGGTTTTGGGCTGCATTTCCTTGATGTCGGCCCCTGCGGCGAACGCCTTGTTGGAGCCGGTCAGCACGATGCAGCCGATGGAATCGTTCTCTTCAAAGGCATCAAGCGCCTGATTCATCTCGTCGATCAGCTTGGAATTCAGCGCGTTGAGAGCATCCGGACGGTTCAGCGTAATGACGCCGACACTGTCTTCGGTATCCACAAGAATGGTCTCGTAAGCCATGAACTCCGCGCTCCTTCGATCGAACCGTCCTGGAAAACTCGCAGCACCCTGACCCACGTCACGGGCGCACGCAATCCCTCCCACTAGCCGATTTGCAGGTCAAGGTGGTGTGATCGCCATTCGTCGCAAATGCGACTGAGGCAAACCTTACCGCTGGCACTTGGGACAGAAGAAAGTGGACCGATTGGCTTGGACGATCCTATGGACCGTCCCACAGTCCCGGTCAGGGCAGGGTTCGCCCTCCCGGCCATAGACCTTGAAACTGTGCTGGAAATAGCCGAGCGCGCCGTCCGCGCCTGCATAATCGCGCAAGGTGGAGCCGCCCGCCTCGATGGCCCGGGCCAGCACGCCCTTGATCGCCGGCACGAGCCGCTCGGCGCGCGCCTTGCCGATGGTGTAGGCCGACCGGCGCGGCGAGATCCGCGCCTCGTAGAGCGCTTCGCAGACATAAATGTTGCCGAGCCCCGCCACGACCTTTTGATCGAGCAGTGCCGATTTGATCGGCGTGTGGCGGCCTTCCAGCTTGGCCAGCAGATGGTCGGGCGTGAAATCGTCACCGATGGGCTCGACCCCCAGCACCGCCATCAAGGGATGCGCATCGAGGGTCTCGGACGGGCTCAAGGTCATCAGGCCGAAGCGCCGGTGATCGGAATAGACGATGCGCGTGCCCGCGTCGGTCTCGAACACCACGTGATCGTGCGGGCCGTTGCCGTCGGCCTGCGCCATGGTGCCTTCATGCACGAAGGCGCCCGGCGCCTCGATCTGCCCGTTCTGGATCACCGAAAACCGGCCTGACATGCCCAGATGCATGATCAGCGCGAGATCGCCTTCGCAACGCGCCACCAGATATTTGGCGCGCCGCTCCAGCCGTTCGATCCGGCGGCCCGTCAGCGCCTGGCGGAAATCGGGCGGGAAGGGAATGCGCAGGTCCGGGCGGCGCGCGTCCACACGCATCAGCCGCGCCCCTTCCAGATGGGGCGCCAGGCCGCGGCGGACGGTTTCGACTTCCGGCAATTCAGGCATTAAGTAGTACTCTCGGAAATCCAGCGGAACGAATGCCGCTGCAGCCATATGATGGGTCATGGACACCAATCAAGATAAAGCAGACGAGACGAACGGCCCCGGCACCACCCATTTCGGGCACAAAACGGTCCGCGAAGAGGAAAAAGCCGGTCTTGTGCGCGGCGTCTTCGATGCCGTGGCGAACCGCTACGACGTGATGAACGACGCCATGTCGGGCGGCGTCCACCGGCTGTGGAAGGACCAGATGGTCACTTGGGCCAATCCGAAGCCGGGCCAGACGGTGATCGACATGGCGGGCGGCACCGGCGACATTTCCTTCCGCATTCTCGACCGTATGGGCGTCGGCGTGGACGACGCCAACGCCGTCATGGTCTGCGACATCAACGCCAAGATGCTGGAAGAGGGCCGCGCCCGCGCCGATCAGCGCTGGCGGAACAATAAACCCGTGCCCAACGCCTGGTTCTGTACGGACGCGGAACACCTGCCGTTTCCCGACGCCTCCGCCGATCTCTACACCATCGCGTTCGGCATCCGGAACGTCACCCATATCGACCAGGCCCTGCGGGACGCCTACCGGGCGCTCAAACTCGGCGGGCGGTTCCTGTGCCTGGAGTTCTCCAAACCGCAGGTGCCGGTGCTGGACGATCTGTATGAGTTCTATTCCTTCCAGATCATCCCGCGCATGGGCTCGGCCATCGCGGGCGACAAGGAAGCCTACGCTTATCTGGTGGAGAGCATCCGCCGCTTCCCCGACCAGAAGACATTCGCCGGGATGATCGCAGCGGCGGGCTTTAAAAACGTCAAGGTCCGGAACCTGACCGGCGGCATCGCCGCGCTCCATTCCGGCTGGAAAGTGTAAGAGCGGTTTGAAACCGGTGTATTGAGTTTGCAGACATGTTCCGCTCCCTGACCCATATCGGCCGACTGGCCCATGCCGCCCAGGTGCTGGCGCGCCACCGCGCCCTGATTCCGCCGGATGCGCGCAAGAGCCTGCCGCCGGGCCTCGACACGGTCGCGGGCTGGGTGGCCGGGCGGGACACGGACCAGAAGGCGGGCGGGCTCGAAGCCCAAGGCAAGCGCCTCGCCAAGGGGCTGGAGAAGCTGGGCCCCAGCTATATCAAGCTCGGTCAACTGCTCGCCACGCGGCCCGACCTGATCGGCCCGTCGCTCGCCCGTGGCCTCTCTACATTGCATGACCGCATTCCGGCCTTCCCCCAGGACGCCGCCCGCGCGGCGCTGGAAGCGGAACTGGGGGCGCCCACGGATCATCTGTTCCAGGAGTTCGGCCCGCCGGTCGCCGCCGCGTCCATCGCGCAAGTGCACAAGGCCTTCGTCACGGGCGAGAACGGCCCGCGCGCCGTCGCGGTCAAGATCCTCCGCCCGGGGATCGAGCGGGCCTTCCGCAAGGACCTCGACTCCTTTTTCACTGCCGCGCGGTTCGCCGAACGGCTGAAACCGAGCCTCAAGCGCCTGCGGCCCCTGGACGTGGTGCGCACCCTTGACGACAGCGTCGCCCGGGAAATGGATCTGCGCATCGAGGCCGCCGCCGCCTCGGAAATGGCCGAGAACACGGCGAACGACACGGACTTCCGCGTGCCCCAGGTGGACTGGGAGCGCACATCGCGCCGTATCCTGACCACCGAATGGATCGACGGCGTGCCGCTCACCCGGCCCGACCTTTTGGATGCCGCCAAGATCGACCGCACCGCGCTCGGCCGCGCCGTTTTGCAGACCTTTCTACGCCATGCCATGCGCGACGGCCTGTTCCATGCCGACATGCATCCCGGCAATCTGTTTGCGGATGAAGAGGGCCGCCTCGTCGCCGTCGATTTCGGCATCATGGGACGGCTCGACCGGTCCATGCGCCGCTTCATGGCGGAAACGCTCTACGGTTTCGTGACCCGCGACTACGCCCGGGTGGCGGACGTTCATTTCGAGGCAGGCTTCGTGCCCGCCGATCAATCCCATGCGGACTTTACCCTCGCGCTGAGGGCCGTGGGCGAACCGATCTGGGGCCGCCCCGCCGCCGAGATGTCCATCGCGAAACTGCTCACTCAACTGTTCGAGACCACGCGGCGCTTCGGCATGCCGCTCCAGCCCTCGTTGATCATGCTGCAAAAGACCATGGTGGCGGCGGAAGGCGTGGCCCGGGATCTCGACCCCGGCGTCTCCATCTGGGAGTGCGGCCGGCCCGTGCTCGAAGACTGGCTGGAGTCGGAGATCGGCGCGGAAGCCCGCCTGCGGGAGGCCGCCGACACGGCCCGCGCCGTCGGGCGGCTCGCCTCCCGTGCGCCCGATCTGATCGACGGGCTCGAGGCGGCGGCCCATCTGCTCCAGGATCTGGGGCAAGGCCAGGGACTGAAGCTCCATCCGGAGACCCTGCGCGCCCTCCAGCGTGAGGAAAACCGGTCCCCCTGGCCCAACCGGCTGTTTTTAGGGGCTTTTCTGCTCCTGGCGATCGCCTTCATAGCCTTGCTCTTCACGCGCTGAGCCGTTGTTTTCGTTGCCTGGCCAGCCTACTCCCCCTCCTGGCCACCCAATACAGGGTACCCTTGTGGGTGGTCGGGAGGGGGAGTGGGCTGGTGGTGCCCTTTTCTGAAAAACCCTTCCTACAAAATTTCGCGAAATCGGACCGTTCAACCTTGGAAATCACAATGGGTGAGCGTAAATGCTTCCCTACGCGCTAAGACTTGGCGTGATTTGAGAGTTCTCAGGAAGGCCTAGGCATGATCCTGGCGGACAAGCGCATTCTGCTTATCATCGGCGGCGGCATCGCGGCCTTCAAATCGGTCGATCTGGTGCGCCGCCTTCAGGAATGCAAAGCCCGTGTGCGCGTGATCCTCACGGAAGCGGCTCAGCATTTCGTGACGCCGCTGACGCTCGGCGGCCTGACCCAGGACAAGGTCTATACCGACCTGTTCAGCCTCACCGACGAGGCGGAAATGGGCCATATCGAACTGTCGCGCGATGCGGACCTGCTGGTGGTGGCGCCCGCCACCGCCAATTTGATGGCGCGCATGGCGAACGGCCTGGCCGACGATCTGGCGTCCACCGCGCTTCTCGCCACCGACAAACGGGTGCTGATCGCGCCCGCCATGAATGTGCGCATGTGGCTTCACCCGGCCGTACAGCGCAATGTGGAAACTTTGCGCGCAGACGGCGTGACGGTGCTGGAGCCGGATGAGGGCGCCATGGCCTGTGGCGAGTTCGGCCCGGGCCGCCTGCCGGAGGTCGAGCGCATCGCCGATGCCATCGAGGCGCAGCTCTTCGGCGCGCGCCTGCTGGCGGGCAAGCATGTTGTCCTCACCGCCGGGCCGACGCGCGAGCCGATCGATCCGGTGCGTTTCCTGTCGAACCATTCCTCCGGCACCCAAGGCTATGCCATTGCCGAGGCGCTGGCCCGGCTCGGCGCGCGGGTGACGCTGGTCTCCGGGCC
>CAZTCJ010000053.1:0-26470 GCA_964612085.1 uncultured Alphaproteobacteria bacterium | reverse complement strand
CGCCGCGCTTGAGCTTCATCTGGGCCATCGGCATGAATTTCTTCAAGGAAGTGGCCAAGATGCGCGCGGCCCGGCTGCTTTGGGCGAAGCTGGTCAGCCAGTTCGAGCCGAAAAATGTGCGCTCCCTGTCCTTGCGCACCCATTGCCAGACCTCCGGCTGGAGCCTGACGGCGCAGGATGTTTACAACAACGTCATGCGCACCTGCGTCGAGGCGCTGGCGGCGACCCAAGGCCACACCCAATCTCTGCATACGAACTCTTTCGACGAAGCGCTGGCGCTGCCGACGGATTTCAGTGCCCGGATCGCCCGTAACACCCAGCTTCTGATCGCTCAGGAAACTGGCACCACCCGGATCATCGATCCTTGGGGCGGCAGTTATTATGTGGAGCGCCTGACCCGCGATCTGGCGGCCCGCGCCTGGTCCCACATCCAGGAGGTGGAACGCTCCGGCGGCATGGCCAAGGCGATCGAGGCGGGCATTCCCAAGATGCGCATCGAGGAAGCGGCGGCCCGCGCCCAGGCGCGGATCGATTCCGGCCGACAGACCATTGTCGGCGTCAACAAATACCGTCTGCAGGAGGACGAGGCCATTGACGTACTGAAAGTCGATAACACTGCCGTGCGCGCCCAGCAGGTTGAAAAACTCAAGCGGCTCAGGGCGGAACGGGACGAGACCCGCGTGGTCCTGACCCTGGACGCGATCGCCGCGGCGGCAACCAATGGCAGCGGCAATCTTCTGGCGCTGGCGGTCGATGCGGCCCGCGCCAAGGCAACGGTGGGCGAGATTTCGCTTGCCATGGAGCGCGCTTTCGGGCGCCATACGGCCCAGATCAGGACCATATCAGGGATCTATTCGAGCGAAGTGGGCAGCAATTCGGACCATATGACGGAAATCCGCAGGCTGATCGACCGGTTCATCGAGGACGAGGGGCGCCGGCCGCGTATTCTCGTCGCCAAGATGGGCCAGGACGGCCATGACCGGGGCCAGAAAGTGATTGCGTCGG
Source organism: uncultured Alphaproteobacteria bacterium (assembly GCA_964612085.1). GTDB lineage: Bacteria > Pseudomonadota > Alphaproteobacteria > JAJFIK01 > JAJFIK01 > CAZTCJ01. The sequence continues at coordinate 25,465 of CAZTCJ010000053.1, read as the reverse complement.
CCTTCGCCGATCTGGGCTTCGACGTGGATGTGGGCCCGCTGTTCCAGACGCCCGAGGAAGCCGCCCGCCAGGCGGTTGAGAACGATGTCCATATCGTGGGCGTCAGTTCGCTCGCTGCCGGGCATCTGACACTGGTGCCGGAACTGAAGAGCGCGCTCGAGGCGCAGGGGCGCGGCGATATCTTCATCGTGGTTGGCGGTGTTATTCCGCCTCAGGATTATGAGGCGCTTTATGAAGCGGGCGCCCAGGCGATCTTTCCGCCAGGCACCGTGGTTGCTGAAGCCGCCATCGATCTTATCAAGAAACTTAATACATCCTTGGGGCATCCCGCCCCTGACGCGTGAGGAGCGCTGCCGTGGCGCGGTCGGAACTCAGCGTAGACGGTCTCGAAGCGGGCATACGCGCCGGGGACAGGGCCTTGCTGGCCCGCGCCATCACGCTTGTCGAATCGACGAAACCGGAGCATCAGGCCCTGGCCGAGGATCTGTTGCAGCGGATCTGGTCCGCGACCGGCGGGGCTGTACGCATCGGCGTGACGGGCGTGCCGGGTGTAGGCAAGAGCACCTTTATCGAGGCGTTCGGCTCCATGCTGACGGCCATGGGCAAAAAAGTGGCGGTGCTCACCGTCGATCCCACGTCCTCGCGCACGGGCGGCAGTATTCTGGGGGACAAGACGCGCATGCAGCGTTTGGGTCATGACCCCAACGCCTTTATTCGTCCGTCCCCCACATCCGGCACCCTCGGCGGCGTGGCGCGCAAGACGCGCGAGAGCATGGCCTTTTGCGAGGCGGCGGGCTTCGATGTGATTCTTGTGGAGACCGTCGGTGTCGGCCAGTCGGAAACGGTGGTGGCCGACATGGTGGATTTCTTTCTGGTCCTGGCCTTGAGCGATGCGGGCGACGAGTTGCAGGGCCTCAAGAAAGGCGTTCTGGAACTGGCCGATATGATCGCGGTCAACAAGGCGGACGGCCCCTTGAAGGAACGGGCCGAGGCGGCCGCGCGCGATTATGTCTCGGCGCTCCGGATCGTCCGGCCCATGAGTGAGAACTGGTCCGTGCCCGTTGAGACCTGCAGTGCGCTGAAGGGCGAAGGCCTCGACCGGATCTGGGACACCGTTCTGGCCCATCGCAAGGCCTTGACCGAAAGCGGTGAGTTGCCCGCCAAACGCCGCCAGCAACTGGTGCGCTGGATGTGGTCCATGCTGGAGCATCGTCTGTTCCGCATGTTGAGTACTCATGAGAGCGTCAGGGCCTTGCTGCCGCGCATGGAGGCGGAAGTGGAAAGCGGCACCTTGCCGCCGTCGCGCGCCGTGACCCTGCTGATCGAGGCGTTCGGCGCCGGATCTGCCGGGCGGGAGTGAGGAGCGCCATGGCTGATATCTCCCGGGCTTATCCCGCCCGCCCCTTCGTGGCCGTCGGGGCCGTCGTCTGGCGGGGCGAGGATGTGCTGATGATCCGCCGGGCCAAGCCGCCCCGCGAAGGCCATTGGACCTTGCCAGGCGGTGCCCAGGAAACCGGCGAAACCTTGGAAGAGGCGTTGATCCGCGAGGTGCGCGAGGAAACCGGCGTCGAGATCGAGATTATCGGTCTGCTGACGGCGCTCGATTCGATCATTCACGACGACGAAGGCCGGGTGCAGTATCACTACACGCTGATCGATTACACGGCGGAATGGCGCTCGGGCGAGCCCGTGGCCGGGGACGATGAGCATGACGCCGCCTGGATGCCGCCCGCCCGGCTCAAAGAACTGTCCTTATGGGAAAAGACGCGGGCCGTGATCGAACAGTCCCGCGCGCAGTATCTCCGTACAAAAACAAAAGGGCATACAGCCTGAAGCCGCATGCCCTTCCCGATCTGTGGTCAGCCGGTGTCCGGCCCTGCGTCAGCTCCAGCCGAAGCGGGATTTCGACGTGCTTTTCAGGCGCACCGGGCGGGCGGGCTTCATACCGCCCGGCCCCGCATCCGCGATGGGACGCGGCGTTGAAGCACGCTGTACGGCCGGCTTGGCTGGCTCAGGTGTCTCATCCGCGTCGATGACACGCTTTTCGTGCACCTGCGCCGGCGTTTCCTCGATCGCCGGAACGGCCGCTTCGGCCGTCGTATCGACAACTTTCAGACGCTGCCGCTTGACCTTGCGCACGCGCAAGCCTTTCAAACTGTTGGCTTTGGTGCTGGTCGCGGTGCTGCCGGATTTGACCCGGCCGGCGCCGCTGCCAGTCAGACGAATACGGCCACGAGCCATGGTATCACCTCATAAAATCTATTTCGTCTTATCCAATATAAGTCTTTTTCGTCCCTTTAACCATGGTTTTGTGAAATGGGCCTTGGGCCGCCCGGAAAACACGCTGCTATACTCGAGGTTCGGCCGCCCGTTTTTCGGGCGGAGGATCGTCAGGCGGCTGGGAGGACGCGAAGCAAGATGGCCTATTCCCCATTCGATTTGACCGGCAAGGTCGCTCTCGTCACCGGCGGCAATCGCGGCATCGGGCTCGGCATGGCCCAGGCTCTGGCCCAGGCCGGATCCGGCCTGGTGATCTGGGGCACGAACGAAGAGAAAAACGCCGAGGCCGGACAAGCGCTGTCCGCCCACAATGTGCCGGTGCTGGTGCAGCGGGTCGATGTGGCCGACGAGGCGGCGGTGCGGGCCGCCATGGCCCAGGCGGTGGAGGCCATGGGCCGGATCGACACGGTGTTCGCCAATGCCGGGATCGGCGGCGGCGGCGCCCGGTCCTTCCTCGATATGGAGACGGATCTTTACCGCAAAGTCCTGAGCGTTAATCTGGATGGGGCCTTTTTCACGTTGCGCGAAGCGGCGCGCCATATGGTGGAGCGCGCCAAGGCGGGCGATCCGGGTGGCTCGCTTGTGGGCGTGGCGAGCCTGGCGGCCATCGAAGGCGCGGCCCGCAGCCAGCATTACGCGGCGACCAAGGGCGCGTTGATTTCCATGATCAAATCCTGCGCTGTCGAGTTCGCCCGGTACGGCGTGCGCGCCAATGCCATTCTGCCCGGCTGGATCGCCACTGACATGACGGCGCTCGCCCAGGAGTCGCCGGCCTTCGCCGAAAAGGTGATCCCGCGCGTGCCCGCCCGCCGATGGGGCGAGCCGGAGGATTTCGGCGGCGTCGCGGTTTATCTGGCGAGCAATGCCTCGTCCTATCACTCAGGCGATACGCTGATCGTCGATGGCGGCTATGCCGTCTTCTGACGGCGGACAATCCCGATACGGTTCTTCCCAGGAGAAAGACATGACCATCCGGACCCCCATTTGCGACATGCTGGGTATCGACGTGCCGATCCTGCTCGCGGGCATGGGCGGCGTGGCCTATGCGGAGGTCGTGGCGGCGGTCTCGAATGCGGGCGGCTTCGGTTGTCTCGGCATGGCGAGCGCGGGCGCTGATGAGATCCGCGATCAGATGCGCCGGGTCAAGGATCTGACCGACAAGCCGTTCGGCGTCGATCTGCTGGCGCCGTTGCCGGAACAGCTTCACGCGGCCTGCGACGTGATCGTGGACGAAGGGGCCACCTGTTTCGTGGCCGGATTGGGCGTGCCGACGCCGATCATGGGCCGCCTGAAAGAGGCGGGCATCCTCGTCATGACCGTGTGCGGAACGGTCCGCCATGCCCAGAAGGCGGCGGAAGCGGGCTGCGATGCGGTGATCGCGCAAGGCACGGAAGCGGGCGGCCATACGGGCAAGATCGCGGGCATGGCGCTGATCCCGCAGATGGTCGATGCGGTGGACATCCCGGTGATCGGCGCGGGCTCCATCGTGGACGGGCGAGGTCTGGCCGCCTGCCTCGCCTTCGGTGCGCAGGGCGTGTGGATGGGCACCCGCTTTATCGCCTCGACGGAAGCCCATGCGGGCCCGGTCTACAAGGAGGCGCTGGTCGATGCGGGCATCGAGGACACCATCGTCACCCGCGCCTATTCTGGCAAGACCATGCGGGTGCTGAGGAATCCTTATGTGGATGAAATGGAAGCCGATCCGTCCCGCATGAAACCCTTTCCCGACCAGGCCATCGAGTCTTACCAAAAGGGCGTGATCGGCGGCATCGGCGGTGTTCTCGAACCGCTCGACAAGTCGAAAGACTGTCTGCCCATGGGGCAGGGCGCGGGCGCGATCCACGAGGTGCTGCCCTGTGCCGAGATCATCCGCCGGGTGATGGCGGAGGCGGAAGACACGCTCAAGCGCATGTCCGCTTTGGTCTAAGAGCGGCCCCATTTTCGCCGCCGCCCGCTGCTACCTGCATGTCAAGGAGATCAACCATGCGTGTAGCGCTCATTATTCTGGCCGTTCTGTATCTGATCCTCGGGGGGCCGGGCCGGGCGGAACCGGTCAATCAGCATCAGCGCAATCTGCTCGACCTGTCGGAGATGCTGGGCGCGCTCCATCATTTGCGCGGCCTGTGCCGGGATGAGGAGCGCACCCTTTGGCGCGACAGCATGAAGGAGCTGATCCGCCAGGAAAACCCGTCGCGCCAGCAGGCCAAGGCCATGTCCGGCCGCTTTAACGAAGGCTATTATGGCGCCCAGGACGCGTTTCCCCGCTGCACCGTGGATGCTGAGGAAGAAGCGCGGATCAAAGCGCAAGAGGCCTCGCTGATCATCACTTCCCTGACCGTCGCGTTGGATTATTAGAGTAGCTTACCGGGGTTCATCAGCCCGTGGGGGTCGAGCGCGCGCTTGATCGTCCGCATCAGGTCCATTTCGACCTCGGACTTGAATTGGGGCAGCATGTCCCGCTTCATCACCCCGATCCCGTGTTCGGCGCTGATACTGCCGCCGTGGGCTGCCGCGATCTCATGGACGATGGCCGACAGCTCCTCCCAGCGGGCAAGGAAATCCGCTTTATCCGTACCCACCGGCTGACTCAGGTTGAAATGGACATTGCCGTCGCCCAAATGGCCGAAGGGCACGGGCCGGATCCCGGGGCAGGCGCGGGTCACCGCCGCATTCGCTTCGGCAATGAACGCGCCATAGGCCGAGACCGGCACGGACACATCGTGCTTGATGCTGCCGCCTTCCGGTTTCTGCGCTTCCGACAGGCTTTCGCGCAGGTGCCAGAAATCCGCCCGCTGGCTTTCGTTTTCAGCAATCGCGGCGTCGCGCACCAGGCCCTGTTCCGTTCCCTGAACGAGCGCCTCTTCCATGACAGGCCGCAAGCTGTCTGTCCGGCCTGCCGTCAGCTCCAGGAGCACATACCAATCGTAAGGCTGGGGCAGCGGATCGCGGGCGCTGTTCATGTGGCGCAGCACGAACTCCAGGCCGATCCGGGGCATGAGTTCGAAGCTGGACACTTGTCCGCCGCTCACGCCTTGCGTCAGATGGAGCAGGCGCACCCCCGCTTCCACATCTGGGATCGCGGCGAAGGCCGTCGCCGTGTCGCGGGGCTTGGGATAAAGCTTCAGGGTGGCGGCCGTGATGATCCCCAGCGTGCCTTCCGAGCCGATCAAGAGCTGTTTCAGATCGTATCCCGTATTGTCCTTATGCAGACGGCGCAGGCCATTCCACACGCGCCCGTCCGGCAGTACTGCTTCGAGACCCAGCGCTTGCGCCCGCGCGTTGCCGTAGCGCAGCACATTGACGCCGCCCGCATTGGTGGCGAGATTGCCGCCGATCTGGCAGGACCCTTCCGCCGCCAGGCTGAGCGGGAAGAACCGGTCCGCCTCTTCCGCCGCTTTCTGAATCTCCGCGAGGATAACACCCGCCTCCACCGTGATGGTGTTATCTTTTGGGTTGAGATCGCGGATGCGGGTCATCCGGCCTAGATTGATCAGCACCTGGCCGAACGGGATTTGCCCGCCCACAAGGCCCGTATTGCCGCCCTGGGGCGTCATGGGCACCTTATGATACGCACACAGAGAGACGACATCGGCCACCTCCTTCGTCGAGGCGGGGCGGACGATCAGCGGCGCCGTGCCCCGGTACCGGTCGCGCCATTCGATGAGATAAGGCGCCATCGCCGCTGGATCGTCGATCACGCCGGACGGGCCGACAATCGCCTTCAACTGGTCGATGGGCAGGGTGGAGGTCACGGCCGCACGCGAGGCTCTTCGTCGGGCGTGTCCTGAACGGATGGCCCTGGGTCCGGCGCCGTCGCGGCCGCCCGGGTCAGCCGGTCATTGATCGCAACGCCGACCCTTTCCTGGGGAATGGGCATGACGGCGATCCGCCGGGCGCCGCTGGCGTCCAACTCCCGCAGGAACCGGAACAGATTGGCCGCCGCTTCGATCAGCGATCCGTCCGCACTCAGATTGCGCATGGTGGAGCCGCCGCTTATGGGGTCCGGCCCGAAGGCCAGCACCGCGTCTTCAGGCCCGGCGCGCGTGGCGTTCAGGATCACCGGCGTCGCTGGTGCGTAATGGCGGGTCAATTGTCCGGGGGCGGTGGGCTTCAAGCCCGGCTGGGCCGGTTCGATCACGGGCCCGACGGCTTTCTCCAGCATCTCGGCGGTGATGGCGCCGGGGCGCAGGATCGTCAGACTCCGCTCGAATACGCCCACGATCGTGGACTCCAGGCCGATGGCGCACGGTCCGCCATCCAGGATCATGGCCACTTTATCGCCGAGGCCCTCGGCCACATGAAGGGCCGTGGTCGGACTAACGCGTCCCGATACATTGGCGCTGGGCGCGGCGATGGGCCGCCCGGTAGTGCGCAAAAGCGCCTGGGCTACCGTATGGCTGGGCGCGCGCAGGGCGACGGTGTCAAGACCCGCCGTCACCAGATCGGCGATGGGCGCGTCCTCCCGCTTGGGCGCGACGATGGTCAGTGGTCCGGGCCAGAAGGCTTCCGTAACCGCGCGGGCGAGCCCGCTTAAGTGAGCGATCTCCCGCGCCTCATCGAGGCCGGAGACATGGGCGATCAGCGGATTGAAGCGGGGCCGGCCTTTCGCCTCGAAAATCCTGGCGACGGCGTGCGCGTTAGTGGCGTCCGCGCCCAGGCCGTAGACGGTCTCGGTGGGCAGCGCCACAAGGTCGCCCGCGCGCAAATGGTCAGCCGCCCGCTCGATGGCGGCGGGCAAAGCCGGTTCGATCACTGCTTTGGTCTCGGACCTGTGCACGGGGCTCAATGCCTATCGGGTTGCCTTCGCTACCCCTCTCCTATACCGCATTCGGTGCCGCGCGGAATAAGGCATAGGTAAGAATGCGACGGCTTTTTCGGAAGGACTCGCCCATGTACACCGCCCCCTTGAAAGATATCCGCTTTACCCTCGATGCCATCGCCGGATTGCCGGCGCTCCGGGAAACGGGCTGTTTCGACGATTTGAGCCCGGATCTGGTGGACGCGGTGCTGGAGGAGGCGGGCAAACTCACAAGCGAAGTCATGGCGCCGCTGAACCGGGTGGGGGATACCCAAGGGGCCAGGCGAAATGATGACAGTTTTGTGACAACACCGAACGGTTTCGCCCACGCCTACCGGCAATGGGTCGAAGGCGGCTGGGGCGGCGTGCCGTTCGATCCCGCCTTTGGCGGCCAGGGCTTGCCGCGCACGCTGATGCTGGCGGTGCAGGAAATGCTGCAAGGGGCCAATCCGTCCCTGGGCCTGGCGCCGCTTCTGACCCAAGGGGCCATCGAAGCGCTGAGCGCTCATGGTACGGAGGAGCAGAAAGCGCTTTACCTCCCCAAGCTGATCAGCGGGGAATGGACCGGCACCATGAACCTGACCGAGTCCCATGCGGGCTCCGATGTGGGGGCCTTGCGCGCCAAGGCCGCCCCGCACGGCGACGGCACTTATGCCATCACCGGCACCAAGATCTACATCACCTATGGCGATCATGACATGGCGGAGAACATCATCCATCTGGTGTTGGCGCGCCTGCCGGACGCGCCGCCGGGCACCCGTGGTATCTCGCTGTTCCTGGTGCCGAAGGTTCTGGTGAACCCGGACGGATCGCTCGGGGAACGGAACGATGTGGCCTGCACCGGCCTGGAGCATAAGCTCGGCATTCACGGCAGCCCGACCTGCACCATGGCCTTCGGCGAGCAAGGCGGGGCCATCGGCACTCTGATCGGCAAGGAAAACCGGGGCATGGCCGCCATGTTCACCATGATGAACAATGCCCGGCTCAATGTGGGTATCCAGGGGGTGGGTGTCTCGGAAGCGGCGTTCCAAAAGGCGCTCGCCTATGCGCAAGAGCGGACCCAGGGCAAACCCTTCGGGCTCCAGCATGAGCTTGTCGACATGATCCCGATCATTCAGCATCCGGATGTCCGGCGCATGCTGCTCGCCATGAAATCCCAAACGCAAGCGGCCCGTGCCATCTGCTATGCCACGGCCATGGCGGCCGATTGGGCGGCCAATCATCCGGATGAGGATGTGCGCGATAATGCCAAGGCGCGGGAGGATCTGCTCACCCCTATCGCCAAGGCCTATGCGACCGATCTGGGCGTGGAGATCGCCTCCATTGGCGTTCAGGTCCACGGCGGCATGGGCTTCATCGAGGAAACGGGGGCGGCCCAATTCCTCCGGGATGCCCGGATTTATCCGATCTATGAAGGCACCAACGGCATCCAGGCCAACGATCTGGTGGTGCGCAAACTGCCCCTGGAGGGCGGCGCGGTGCTCGCCCGGTTTCTGGAGGAGATGCGCGAGACGGCGGGGCAGGCGCGGCAATCGGGCCATCCCCGGATCGAAGCCATGGCTGCGCCCCTTCATGACGGCATCGCAGCGGTCGAACGGGCTTCCGCCCATTTGCTGGAGGCCTTGCGAGGCCGCCCCGCCGACGCGCTGGCCGGGGCCACCCCGTTCCTGCGGCTGCTGGGGACGGTCGCGGGCGGCCATTTCCTGATCCGCGGCGCCCTGGCGGCGGCAAAGCGGCTTGATGCAGGCGATCCGGATACGGGCTTTCTCGATGCCCGGATTACAAGCGCGGTGTTCTTTGCCCAGACCTATCTGCCCTTGAGCCAGGGCCTGGCGTCGAGCGCCATGCACGGCGCGGACGTGCTGTACGAGGCCGCACCGGACGCGCTTACCGGATGATCAGAACACGCCGTTGAGCCGCAGGGCTGACAAGCTCCAGCTCAAGGCCAGCAGTCCGTAGGTCAGCCAGCCGATCTGGCGCGCCGTGAGCGCGATACCGGTTACCCGCTCGATTAGGCTCGCCAGCCAGGAGCCTTGCGCGGCATCGCTCTCGTCCCACCAGCGGCCCGTGCGCAGCCAGCTCACCATATTCGTCAGTACGCAGGTGTCGCGGTTAAGCCGCCATTGCAGGATCAGTAAGGGCACGAAGATCAGATGCGCGATCAGCCAGGGCGGGGCAGGCCACACCCAGGCAAACAGCGCATACGGAATGAACAGGGTGTGGCAGGCCTCGATTGCACCGGCGGTCAGCCTGCGTGCGGTCATGCGCGCAAGGCCTCCTCCACGAAATCGAGGCGGTCCTGGCCGAAAAACATCTCGGTTTCATCCACGAAGAAGGTGGGCGCGCCGAAAGCGCCGCGCGCGATTGCTTCCTCCGTTACGGCTTTGAGTTTTTCTTTGATGCCCGGTTCCTGGGTGCGTTTCAGATAATGCTCCGCATCGAAGCCGTTCTCCTGGAACATCCGTGTCGTGACGTCCGGATCGTTCAAATTCTTCCGGGCCACCCACATGTTGTGGAACGCCATGTCCATGTATTTCTGGAGCGCGCCTTCCTCGTCGGCCACATAGGTGCCGCGCATGAGAAACAACGTGTTCACCGGAAAATAAGGATTGAAGTTCAGCGGCACGCCATAGCGTTTGGCGAAGCGGGCGAGGTCCGTGCCCATATAGGCGCCCTTAGGGGGGATGGCGGCGGGTGTCGTGTTGCCCGTCGCTTTGAAGACGCCGCCCAGCAGCATGGGCTTGAGGATCAGTTCGGCGCCGGTGCGCGCGACCAGGCCGGGCAGTTGCGTATAGGCCAGATAAGTGGTCGGGCTGCCATAATCGAAGAAGAATTCGAGCCTGTGCGTCATGATAACGTCCTCCCTGCTGATAGTTTCCAACAGCCTACCCAGGACGCGTGCAATTGCACGCATTATTTGACCGCGTCCCCATGCTTCTCTAGCGTTCTTGGCGATGAGATCAAGGAAAGGGATACCGATGACGGATCCGGCCCCCCGGACACCCGCCCGCCCCGCTCTGGCGTTTCCCATCGAGAAGGCGCCGGAGCACGGTCAGCCGCTCGAAGTGGCGCCGGGCGTCCATTGGCTGCGTATGCCGCTGCCCTTCGTGCTGAACCACATCAATCTGTGGCTGCTGGAGGATGGCGACGGCTGGACGGCGGTCGATACGGGCCTCAATTCCGCCGACACGCGCGGGCATTGGGAAGCGGCGTTTACCGGGATCATGGGCGGACGGCCCCTGAATCGCGTGATCGTCACCCATATGCATCCGGATCATGTGGGGCTGGCGGGTTGGCTGACGCGGCGTTTCGACGTGCCTCTCGTCATGACGCGGACGGAATATATCATGTGCCGCATGCTGGTGCATGACACGGGGCGGGACGCGCCGCCCGACGGCGTGCGTTTTTACAAGGCGGCCGGTTTCACGGACGAGCAGATCGCGGCCTACAAAAAGCGCTTCGGCGGGTTCGGCAAGGGCGTCGATCAGATGCCCGACAGCTATCACCGCCTCCAGAACGGCGATACACTGACCATCGGCGGGCGGGACTGGCATGTGGTGACCGGCGGCGGGCACAGTCCGGAACATGCCTCGCTTTATTGTCCGGACCTGAAGGTCTTCATCTCCGGCGATCAGGTGTTGCCCGGCATTTCCTCCAATGTCAGCGTCTGGCCGACCGAACCGGACGGCGATCCTTTGAGCGAATGGCTGGAGGCCTGCGAGCGGATCAAACACACGGTACCGGACGATGTGCTCGTGTGCCCGGCGCATCAGCGGGTGTTCCGCAATCTCCACGCCCGCTGCGATGCGCTGATCGAGGAGCATGAGACCAATCTCGCTCAGCTTTTCAACATGCTGGCCGAACCAAAAAGATCCGTAGACGTCTTTCCGGCTTTGTTCCGCAGGGAGATTACGGGTGATCTCATCGGCATGGCGACGGGCGAGTCCATCGCCCATCTCAATTGTCTGATCGCGCGGGGCCTGGCGCGCCGGGAACGGGATCAAAACGGCGTCGATTATTATACGCGTGCGTGACGTGATTGCCTTTCGTTCGTCCGCCTCCCATGGCAGACTTTGCCTCTAACATGAGCGAGTGAGGGAGCCGGTTATGTCCAAGGAATCCAATGGCGCCGTTGGGGTTGCGTTCTGGCTGCTCGGTTTTGCTTTGGTGGCGGGTATCGTCGTGTGGCTCTTTGTGGCGCTGACCGGCATGATCGCCCTGTTCCCCTGGGGCCTGATCGGTCTCATCCCGTTGACCGGCATGGCTATTCTCGTGTTCGTGGTGATCCGCGACCGCCTGCGGAACAAGGACGACGATTATTACTCCAAAAACGTGGATCAATGACGCAAGCCACAGGGCAGGGGAGGCTTAATCCATGCTGATAACGACGCAAGACGTGTTCGAAGATCATGAAATCCGGGAAACGCTGGGCCTTGTGAAAGGCAATGTGGTGCGGGCCCGCTTTTTCGGGCGGGATATCATGGCCGCGCTTAGGAATGTGGTGGGCGGCGAGGTCACCGAATATACCAAGCTGATGGCGGAATCCCGCGAACAGGCGCTTGACCGCATGATCGCCGATGCCACAGCCAAGGGCGCGGACGGGGTCGTCGCAGTCCGGTTCAACACGTCGCTGATTATTCAGGGGGCGTCGGAAATTCTGGTGACGGGCACGGGCGTGCGTCTGCGCTGACCGGATAGGGCCCGCAACGTCAAGAACAGGCCTTCGGGACGCCGTCGCGCACGCTCAAAACCCGGTAGACGGCCCGCGCCAAGGTCCAGCCGTCGCCGAGGCCCACCCCGCCGATCTCGATATGGCCAAGATCGTCCACCAGATAGGCGCGCGCCCGGCCCTTGCCATCTTCACTGTTGATGGCGGCTTCAAGGGCCAGGCTCTCCGAATATGGAATGATCGGGTCGGTCTTGCCGTGGATGAGCACGAGGCAGGGGCCCGCCCCTTGCCAGTCCCGCCGTGAGAGATCGAGCGCTTCCAGCTCCGCGCGAATCCCGGCGGGCAGGCCCGCGATCAAAGCGGGTGCGCGGTCCGGATCGCGATTGTCGAGAAAGGCGAGGACGGAGCGGCCCTCCGGTCCCAGACGGGTCTCCAGATCGCTCAAATCCGCTTGCGGATCGTCCAGGCGCCGGGTCGCCATCGCCCTCAACAAAGCCTGGTCCTGGGCATCGTCGAGCCGTCCGGCATTGGCGCGCACGAAGATCCATTTACCGTAAGCATTGGGCGGCTGAAACTGCCACGTGCCCGTCTCCGGATCGCGGAACCGGCCCGTGGTGAAATAGGTCGCGACCGCCGCGCTGTCGTAATAACCGCCGATCATGACGGCGAGATCGACGGTCTCGCGCAGGCCCGCCCGGTGGGCGGCGATCATGGCCGGGCCCGCCCCGTAGGAGATCGCCACCACGCCCAGCGGTTTGTCCGTATCCGGCAGGTTTTCCAAATGCGTCAAGGCATCGGCGATGATGTCGGCGTCGCCGGCGCTGACGGTCAGCCGGCGCACGGTTTCGATTTCCGGCACCAGAACCGTGAAACGGGCCTTGGCCAGACGCGCCGCGAAGGCCACAAGACGCGGATCGTCCTTGCCCTCGGGCACGGCGCCAGGCACCACCACCAGATGGGCGCGGGGTTCTCGCCCGTCCTGTTCGTAAAGATCGCCGGAGCGTTCCCGCCCCTCGACGGTGAAATCGATCGGCTTCCGCTCCACGCCGTCGGGCGCCTCCTGGCTAGCGAGACCGCGCAGCAGGGAGACGGTCTCCAACCCGCGCCCGGGCGAACAGGCCCCGAGGCCTGTCAGCATCAGGCCGAAAACTATCGCGCTCCACAATGAGGCTGTGCACCGGGTCATCCTCTGCGGCTCCTCAAGCGTATTCCCGAAACAAGACTATGGAGCCACTCGAGCGCCTGCTAGGATTTTATTCATGGACTGCGCGCGAACTGGCGGCGCAAATACGCGGGCGCGGACGACCGGAACGGAGGGACCACAATATGAGCGATCTGAAAGACAAAACCCTGTTCATCACAGGCGCGAGCCGGGGCATCGGGCTTGCCATCGCGCTTCGGGCCGCGCGCGACGGCGCCAATGTGGCGATCGCCGCCAAGACCGCCGAGCCGCACCCCAAACTGCCGGGCACCATCTACACGGCGGCGGAAGAGATCGAACAGGCGGGCGGCCAGGCGCTGCCGCTGATCGTCGATGTGCGCCATGAGGATCAGGTCGAGCGTGCTGTGGAAACGGCGGCGGCCCGTTTCGGCGGCATCGATATCTGCGTGAACAATGCGAGCGCCATCCAGCTCACCGGCACGCTTCAGACCGACATGAAGCGCTATGATCTGATGAACCAGATCAACGCGCGGGGCACCTATCTGACCTCCAAGACCTGCGTGCCTTATCTCAAGCGCGCCGCCAACCCGCATGTGCTGAACCTGTCGCCGCCCCTCGACATGAAAGCGAAATGGTTCGCGCCCCATGTGGCCTACACCATGGCGAAGTTCGGCATGTCCTTGTGTGTGCTGGGCATGGCGGAGGAATTCCGCGAAGACGGTATCGCGTTCAACGCCTTGTGGCCGCGCACGGGCATCGCCACGGCGGCGATCCGCAACGCGCTGGCGGGCGATGAAGGCATGCTCCATTGCCGTACCGTCGAGATCATGGCCGATGCCGCCCATGCGATCCTGACCAAGGACGCCAGGAGTTTCACGGGCAATTTCTGCATCGACGACACGCTCTTGTATGAGACCGGCGAGCGGGACTTCGACAAATATCGGGTCGATCCGACGAAAGAGCTGATGCCGGACTTCTTCGTGCCGGACGATGCGCCGCCGCCGCCGGGCGTCAGTCTCGATGCCGCCCAGTCCTGATGGACCGGCGGACGGCGCTTAAGCCCGATACGCCGTGGCCTGAAGGACGGGAGCCGGGACCGGTCGCGCGCTGGTTCCAGTCCTGGATGCAGTCGCGCTATGCCTATCCCGTGCTGTTTCTCGGTGTGCTGATCGAGAGCACGATCCTGCCCTGGCCGGTGGAGTTCGTGCTGGCCGGCATGATGCTGGAAGACAAGCGCAATGTGCTGCCCGTGACCCTGATCGCGGTGGCGGGCAGTGTGATCGGCGGGCTGATTTTCTACTGGATCGGCGTTTACCTGTTCGACAGCATCGGCCAGGCGTTCATTCAGGGCCTGGGGCTTGAAGAGGCGTTCGAGGAAAAGCGCCAGCGCTTCCAGGACTATTCCTGGTGGATCATTTTCGTGGCGGCCCAGACCCCGGTGCCGTTCCAGATCACCACGCTGGCGGCGGGCGTGGCGGGGGTCGCGTTCTGGCCGTTCTTTGTGGCTTCGGTGGTGGCGCGGAGCGTGCGCTATGCCCTGATGGCCGTGCCGGTTTATTTTTTCGGGCCCGCCATGCGCCGCTGGTGGCGCGGCCGTCCGCGCTGGTTGCGCAACGTCATACTCTGGACGGTTCTGGCGGTTTTCGTGGTCGCGCTCGTCCTGCCATTTGTGTAATCAGGGGTTGGGCTCTTATCGTGAACCGATCACTCTGAACGGCTGTGCGGCCACCAGGGAGAAATGAAGCGCTGAGCGCGCGGAGCCAAACGGATCCATGAATTGATGCAAACGACCCTGTTCACCCATCCGGCCTGTATCGCGCACGATCCGTCTCCCGGTCATCCGGAGCGGCCCGACCGCTTGCGCGCCGTGCTGGCGGCGCTCGAGAAGGAAGATTTCGTTTATCTGAACCGCCAGGAAGCGCCGCGCGTCACCCGCGAGCAGGTGCTGCGCGCCCATGGCGAGACTTATATGGACTCCATCCTGGCCATGGTGCCGGACGAAGGGCACGGTCCCGTGTTCGTCGATCCGGACACGGCCCTTTCGCCGGGCTCCGGCGAGGCTATGCACCGGGCGGCGGGCGCTGTGGTCGCGGCCGTCGATGCGGTGGCCGCGGGCGAGTGCCGCAACGCCTTTTGCGCCGTGCGTCCGCCGGGCCATCACGCCACGCCCACCGTGGCCATGGGTTTTTGTTTTTTCAACAATGCCGCCATCGGCGCCCACCATGCCCGCGCCGTCCATGGCTATAGCCGCGTGGCCGTAATCGATTTCGACGTCCATCACGGCAATGGCACCCAGGATATTTTCTACGACGACCCGGATCTGTTTTACGGCTCGACCCATGAAGGGCCGCTGTTTCCGGGCACGGGCCTGCCCTCGGAGCGCGGCGTGGCGGGCAATGTGGTCAATTGCATGCTGACGGCGGGCAGCGGCTCGGATGTCTTCCGTCATGCCATGGGCGAGCGCGTTCTGCCGGCGCTTGATGCCTTCGATCCGGATTTCCTGATCATTTCGGCGGGCTTCGATGCCCACAGGCGCGATCCGCTCGCAAACCTGGAGTTAACCGCCGATGATTTTGTCTGGGTCACGCGCGAGTTGATGGCCATCGCCGACACGCGATGCGGGGGGCGCATTGTCTCCACATTGGAAGGCGGATATGACCTGCGCGCTCTGGCGGAGAGCGCGGATGCTCACGTAAGGGCGCTGATGGGGGCATAATGGCGGGCTGCGGGCTGGTGAGGGCGAAGGCTCACGGTTAAGCCATGGGAGGAGGGGGCAGGGTGACGCAACCCCAAGAAACCGGCGGATCCGAAGGATCCGGGCATATCATTCTTGTTCGGCACGGCCGCCCGGCGCTGGCGCGGACGGGCTGGGTGAATGCCGATGGCTGGGATGCCTGGTGGGCGGCGTATAACCTGTCGGGCCTGGCAGACGGCGAGCAACCGTCCGCCGATCTGAAACAGGCTGTGCGCGATTCCGAACGCATTCTGGCAAGCCCCTTGCTGCGGGCCGTGGAAACCGCCCGGACGCTGGCGGAAAGCCGCCCCTTCACGACGGATCCGGTGTTTGTCGAAGCGCCTTTGCCCGCGCCGCCCTTGCCCGCCTGGCTGCAATTGCCCATCACCCATTGGGGCGTGGTCTCCCGGGTTTTCTGGTGTCTCGGCTATGCGGGCGGCGGCGAATCCCAGACAATGGCCAATAAACGCGCGGTGGAAGCCGCTGACCGGCTGGTGGCAGACGCAGCAAACGGTCAGAACGTCCTTTTGTGCGCCCATGGCTGGTTCAACCGGATGATCCGGGGCGAACTGGTGGGCCGGGGCTGGTACTGCATCGAAGACCGCGGCGATGCCTATTGGGCGTGGCGGCGGCTTCTGCCCCCCTCTTAAGTGCGGCCTTTGCCTTTAATCCCTGGCCTCATTCTGGGTCCGGTCCCGGGGCTAGGCTGTTTTGAGGCGCGCTGCCCGATGGACCTTGAGGAGATCTCATGTCGAAGACCGAACAGAAAGCATCCGGTAAGGCCCCGGCTGTAGAAGAGATGAGCTTTGAGCAGGCGCTCGACGAGCTTGAGACCATTGTCGGCCGTCTCGAAGACGGTTCGGTGGATCTGGAACAGTCGATCGGTCTTTACGAACGCGGCACCCAGCTCAAGGCGCATTGCGAGGCCAAGCTGAAAACGGCCCAGGCCCGCATCGACAAAATCGTCATCACGGAGTCGGGCGAGCCTTCCACCGAGCCTGCGGATCTGTCCTGAAGCAGAGTATTCGGCCTAGGCGTCTCCGGTTCCCGTCTTTCCAGTGAGAGGCCATGCCCCAGACAGCCCCCGTTTCTCTTGATACTGAACTTCAACGCGTCACCCGCGCGGTCGATGCCACCTTGATGGCGCTCCTGCCCACGGCCCAGGGGCCGGAAGCGCGCCTGCTCGAGGCCATGCGTTATCTCGCCATCGGCGCGGGCTCCCATTGGCGCGGCTTTCTCGCCGTCCAGAGCGGGCATATGTTTGGTGTGGACGAGCGCGCCATGCTGCGGGTGGCGGCGGCGATCGAGTGTCTGAATGCCTGCGTCAATGCGCATTGCGCCTTGCCCGCGTTCGGCCAGACCGCACCGGAAGACGGCCAGCCGCCCGCCCATGAAGCGTTCGACGAGGCGGCGGCGGTACTGGCGGGCAACGGGCTTATGACGCTGGCCTATTCCATCCTGTCGTCCGTACGCACCTGCCCCGATCCGTTCGTGCGCTGTTCCCTCGTCGCCCATCTGGCCGATGCCTCCGGTCATGCCGGACTGGTCGGTGGGCAGATGATCCAGCGGGCGGCCCAAGACCAGGAAACCGATATCGGCACCATCATTCGCCTCCAGCGCATGAAAGCGGGCTCCCTGATCGCGTTTTGCTGCGAGAGCGGCGCGTTGATGGCGCGGGCGGGCGACGATCTGGTGCAGGCGGTCAACGGCTATGCCCATGATCTCAGCCTTGCCATGCAGATCATGGACGATCTGAGAGATGAGAATAGCGGTGATAATAACTCCGGCGACAATCCGGCGGAAGCGGACGATTCTGCCGCAGGCAGCGGCCCGGATCCCCGGATTCTCAGCGGAAAAGCCACCTTTGTCTCGGTTCTGGGGCCTGAGCGCGCGCGCTCCCAGGCCGCGCTTTTGGCCCGTCAGGCTATTCGTCACCTTGATTTGTTCGATGAAAAGGCGGACCCTTTGCGTCAAGTGGCAGAGTTCGTGTTAGAACACCGCTTTTAGGAGGTGCGACCGGGGGGTGGAAAAACCCTACAGGCACCAGGGTGTCGGCCGCGTCCTCCTTGTTCGAAATCAACCGCGTATGAGCGAACAGGCGAAGGGATACTCCGTGGCCGACACGATCAATACGGCCCATTTGGGCAAGACTCCGCTTCTCGACACCGTAAAAGTTCCGGAAGATCTTCGCGGGTTTTCCATGAAGGAGCTTCGGCAACTGGCCGATGAACTCCGTGCCGAGACTATCGACGCCGTTTCCGTCACGGGCGGACATCTGGGCGCGGGCCTTGGCGTTGTCGAACTGACGGTGGCCATCCATCACGTCTTCAATACGCCCCAGGACCGGTTGATCTGGGATGTGGGGCATCAGTGCTATCCACATAAGATCATCACCGGCCGGCGCGACCGCATCCGCACCCTGCGCCAGGGCGGCGGGCTGTCCGGCTTCACCAAGCGGGCGGAAAGCGAATACGATCCGTTCGGCGCGGCGCACTCCTCTACATCGATTTCGTCCGGACTCGGCATGGCCGTGGCGCGGGATCTGTCGGGCGGCGACAATCACGTGGTGTCGGTCATCGGCGACGGCGCCATGAGCGCCGGCATGGCCTATGAAGCCATGAACAATGCGGGCCATCTGGGCTCGCGCTTCACGGTCGTCCTGAACGACAACGACATGTCGATCGCACCGCCGGTCGGCGCCATGAGCGCGTATCTGGCGCGGCTGCTCTCAAGCGGCGCGTATCAGAGCGTGCGGAACGTCGCCAAGCATGTGGCCGAACATTTGCCCAAGCGCCTAGAAGTGACGGCGCGCCGTGCGGAGGAATATGCACGGGGCATCGTTACCGGCGGCACGCTGTTCGAGGAGCTGGGCTTTTACTATATCGGCCCGATCGACGGCCACAATCTGGATCATTTGATCCCGATCTTGAAGAATGTACGCGCCTCCGGCGATGGTCCCGTGCTGGTCCATGTGGTGACCCAGAAAGGCAAGGGTTACAAATTCGCCGAGGAGTCCGCGGACAAATATCACGGCGTCGCCAAATTCGACGTGGAGACCGGCACCCAGCACAAGCCCAAGCCCAACGCGCCCGCTTATCAGAACGTGTTCGGTCAAGCGCTGGCGAAACATGCGGAAACGGACGATAAGATCGTTGCCATCACCGCCGCCATGCCCTCGGGCACCGGCGTCAACCTGTTCCATAAGGCGCATCCGGACCGTTCTTTCGATGTGGGCATCGCGGAACAACACGCGGTGACCTTCGCCGCCGGTCTGGCGACGGAAGGCTACCGGCCGTTCGCGGCGATCTACTCCACTTTCCTGCAGCGCGGCTATGACCAGGTGGTGCACGATGTGGCGATTCAGCGCCTGCCGGTGCGCTTCGCCATCGACCGGGCCGGTCTTGTGGGCGCCGATGGTCCGACCCATGCGGGCTCGTTCGACATCGCTTATCTGGGCACGCTGCCGGGCTTCGTCGTGATGGCGCCGTCGGATGAGCTGGAACTCATGCATATGGTGGCGACGGCGGTGGAAATCGACGATCGTCCGTGTGCGTTCCGCTATCCGCGCGGCGAAGGCATCGGTATCGAGCTGCCGGAAATCGGCACAGCGCTCGAAATCGGCAAGGGCCGGATCGTCCAGAGCGGCAATCGTGTGGCGGTGCTGAATTTCGGCGCACGCATGCAGGAAGTGCGCAAGGCGGCGGAAGAGCTGAGCAACAATCACGGGCTGGCGATCACCATCGCGGACGCCCGCTTCGCCAAGCCGCTCGATCACGATCTGATCCGGCAACTGGCTGCCCATCACGAGGTGCTGATCACCATCGAGGAAGGCGCGGTCGGCGGCTTCGGCGCTCATGTTCTGCAGTTCATGGCGTCCGATGGCCTGCTTGACCGGGGGCTGAAGGTCCGTACCATGATCTTGCCCGATATCTTCATCGATCAGGACAAGCCCGCGCTCATGTACGATGTGGCCAAGCTCAACGCGCCCCATATCGTCGAAACGGTATTGTCCGCACTCGCCCAGGGCACCCAGGCGAGCGGTTCCAGGCTGGCGTAACGCCCATGGGCGCGGCGGGATCAGGCGACCGCCGCCGCGCCGACCTCCTGCTTGTGGAACGGGGCCTGTTCCCGAGCCGGGCGCGGGCCCAGGCCGAGATCAAGGCGGGCACCGTGCGCGTGGACGGCGCGGTGTTGACCCGCCCCAGCGCCCTCATCCCCTTTGATGCTGCCATCGATTGCGCCGAGCTTGCCAATCCTTACGTCTCGCGCGGCGGTCTGAAACTGGCCCATGGACTCGATCATTTCGCCTATGACCCTGAGGGCAAGATCGCGCTCGATCTCGGTGCGTCCACGGGCGGCTTCACGGAGGTTATGCTCAAGCACGGTGCGGCGAAGGTCTATGCGGTCGATGTGGGCCACGGACAATTGCATGAACGCTTGCGCGGCGATCCACGGGTCGTCTCGCTCGAAGGCGTCAATGCCCGCGCGCTTGATGGCACGCTGATCCCGGATCGCCCCGACCTTATCGTCAGTGACGTGAGTTTCATTTCCCTCAAACTGGCTTTGCCACCGGCGCTGGCGCTCGGTGCTGACGGGGCGCGGCTGATCGCGTTGATCAAGCCGCAATTCGAGGCGGGGCGCAGCGCCCTCAACAAGGCGGGCGTGGTCAAGGATCCGTCCGTTCACCAGGCCGTGTGCGATGCTATGGTCCGCTGGGTCACGGACGATCAGGGCTGGTCCGTGGACGGCGTGATCCTGAGCCCAATCGAGGGACCGGACGGCAACAAGGAGTTTCTGCTTGGCGCGCGCAAGACCTAAACCCCGCCCGAAACCGGTACCGTTCGAAGGCCGGATCGAGGCCCTGGGCGCGCAAGGGGACGGCATCGCGCCGGGGCCGGACGGCCCGGTCTATGCGCCGTTCACCCTGCCGGGCGAGCGCATCGAAGGCCTGCGGACCGGCGACCGGCTCGGGTCCGTCACGATCCTGGAGCCAAGCGCGAACCGGGTAGCGCCGCCATGCCCGGTCTTCGGCCAATGCGGTGGCTGCGCCCTTCAGCATGGGGCGGACGGTTTTCTGGCCGCTTGGAAACAACGGAAACTTGCCGATGCCTTGGCCGCGCGGGGACTCGGCGCCGTGCCGATCCGTGAGATCGTGACGATCCCGCCTGCGACCCGCCGCCGGGTTACGCTCCATTACACCGTACACGGTAAGGCCTTGGTTCTGGGCTTTCAGGCGCGAGGCTCCCACGCTCTCGTCGATTGCCCGGACTGTCTGGTCGTCAGCCCGGGTCTGAAAGCGGCCTGGCCCGGCCTGCGCGCTCTGGCCGGGGTCGCATCTGAAACGGCCCCATCCGGACAAATTCATGCGCTCGACAGCGAAACGGGTCTCGATCTCGATCTGCGCCTGACCAAGGATGTGCCGCTCTCTATCCAGACGGCTTTGACCGGGATGGCGCAACGTCTCGGCGCGGCGCGCTTGACCTTCGACGGCGTTCTCGGCGTGGAATGGCGCCCGCCTGCCGTCACCTTCGGGAGCGTCGCCGTCACCCCGCCGCCGGGCGGCTTTCTCCAGCCGAGCCGGGAAGGCCAGGACGCGCTGATCCGCCTCGTGACGGAGGCGCTGCTGCCCCATCTCGGGCCGAAAGCCCGCATCGCCGATCTTTTCTCCGGCTGCGGCACATTTACCTTTCCTTTAGCGGAACGGCACGGTGTGCATGCGCTGGAAATGGACGAGACTGCCTGCGCCGCGCTCGACAAGGCCGCGCGTAAGACATCGGGTCTCAAACCCGTTTCGGTGGAACGGCGCGATCTCTTCCGCCGTCCGCTGACGCCGAAGGAACTGGCCCGCTTCGAGGCCGCCGTGATCGACCCGCCGCGCGCCGGGGCCGATGCCCAGATGCGGGATCTGGCGCGCTCCGACGTGCGGCGCATCGCCGCCGTCTCCTGCAATCCGGCGAGTTTCGCCCGCGATGCCCGGACCCTTGTGGATGGCGGCTACACGCTCCACCATGTCACACCGGTGGACCAGTTCGCCTGGTCGCCCCATATTGAGTGTGTTGGTGTCTTCGAACGGGCGTAAAGCTGAGGCCGTGTCATGGCTAGTCTCTTGGATCGTGTGGATTATCAGGTTTCCCAGGCCGCGAAGATGGCGTGGTATGGCGGGCATTATCTGGCGCTCCGGCGCATGTCCGGGCCGTTGACGCCGCCAGGCGAGCCGGCATTCAAGCCCGCGGGCGCCGTGCCCGATGGCAGAGAGGCCATTCGCGCTCTCAGGGAGCTGACCGCGCGGGAATGGCGCAATATCGAGCAAGGGTTTTACGCCAAACCTCATGACCGTGTGCGCAATCCGCGCCGGCTGATCAGCGATTCCATCCGTTTCCTGCGGGACGTGCCGCGCGTGGAAGAACGCCGCATGGGCCGGAACAATTCCGAAGTCTTCACGGAAGACCGGAAAGGGCAGTACCCGCGCTATTATCTTCAGAACTTCCATTACCAGACGGACGGTTGGCTGTCGGATGAATCCGCCAGGCTTTACGACACGCAGGTGGAAGTCCTGTTCACTGGCACCGCCGATCTGATGCGGCGCATGGCGCTGGTGCCCTTGGCGGAAGCGCTGAAGGGCAAGGATCAACGGCATATGAGCCTGCTCGATGTGGCGACTGGCACGGGCCGGTTCCTCACCTTCGTGAAGGACAATTATCCGAAACTGCCCGTCACCGCGCTTGATCTCTCCGGCGCGTATCTCGACGAGGCCCGGCGGAATTTGAAACCCTGGAGCGGGGTCGATTTCGTCGAAGCCAATGCCGAGACCATGCCGTTCGACGATGGCGCGCATGATGTGGTGACCTCGATCTATCTGTTCCACGAACTGCCGCCCAAGATCCGCCGGGTGGTGGCCCGGGAAATCGCCCGGGTGCTCAAGCCGGGCGGCACATTTATCCTTGTGGATTCAATCCAGTATGGCGACGCCTCCGAATGGGACGGCATTCTGGAGAGCTTCCCCGTCGGCTTTCACGAGCCCTATTACATGGGCTATCTGAGCGAGGATTTGGCCGCGCTGTTCAGCGAGGCGGGGCTCGAGTTCTGCTGGTCCGACCACGGATTTCTCTCGAAAGTAGCCGTGTTTCGCGCACGGTAATCGTTCTACCGACTATCATCGTGCGCGTTTTTTTTTGAGGGCGCGCGGCCGGACGGCAAACCGGCCTGCACGTTTCCTGGCCGCGCTTAAAAAACCCGCGTCCGGGACTGGCGCAACCGGCGCCTGATATCAGCGCCCAGAAAGTCCGGATCCACATTCAACTGGTGTAGCTTGACGCGCAGGAGATTGAGCTCCTCAAGCCGCCAGACCATGATCTGGAACGTGCGCATCAAAGTCAGGCCCCTTTGCGGGTCGATCACGGCCTCGATGGAATCCCGCGTCTCCACGATCAGTTCCGGGATCGTGGTTTCGCCGCTTTCCGGATCCAGGATTTCGATATCGACCACAGCCTCCCACGGGATCACGCCCAGACCGTCGAGATAGAGCCCCTGATCGAAGACTTCGATCTGCGGTTTCTCATTATGCATGGCGGGCAGGTGATAGGCGGACACGGCCATGGGCACCAAGCTCGTCAGCATCAGGAACGCGTCCGTGTTGATGAAGCCGTACAGGATCATGAAAAAGGCGATGGCGCCCGCGCCGTAGACCACGGCGCGGCCTGAGTCAGGATTGAAAAAGATGCGCAGCGGCTGTTCCGGATCGCCCGGCGCTGTGTCCATCGGCCCCATAATCCACGATTTCGCCGGGCGCTCCCTGCTGGCACACATGCGCGGTGCATTGTGTCAGATCAGGCGCGGTCCTGGAACGATGGCGTTGACGCGGCCCGTCTGGGCCCGGTGCAGCAGGGCGTGATCGGCGAGAACGCAGGCCATCATGGCCTCGGCCACGGGCACGGCGCGGATGCCGACGCAAGGATCGTGGCGGCCCTTGGTGATCACTTGGGCCGGTTTGCCTTCCCGCGTGATCGACTGGCGGGCGGTCGGAATGGAAGAGGTGGGCTTGACCGCGAAGCGGGCCACGATGTCCTGCCCGGTGGAAATGCCGCCCAAAACGCCGCCCGCCTGGTTCGAGCGGAAGCGCACTTCGTCGTTCTCCATCGCCATTTCATCCGCGTTGGCGATGCCGTCGAGGGCTGCTGCGGCAAAGCCCGCGCCGATCTCCACGCCCTTGACCGCGTTGATGCTCATGAAGGCCGCCGCCAGATCGGCGTCGAGCTTGCCGTAGACCGGCGCGCCGAGCCCTGCGGGGAGGCCGGAGGCCACCACTTCGACGACCGCGCCGCAGGAGGTGCCCGCCTTGCGGATCTGATCGAGATACTGCGTCCAGGGCTCCACGCTGTCGGGATCGGGACAGAAGAACGGATTGTTATCGACCGCGTCCCAGCGCCAGCGGCTGCGCTCGATGGTATTGGGGCCGATCTGCACGAGCGCGGCACGGATCCGGCAGCCCTCAAACAGCGTTTCGAGGACGCGGCGGGCCACCGCGCCGGCGGCCACCCGCGCCGCCGTTTCCCGCGCCGAGGATCGTCCGCCGCCGCGATAATCGCGCACGCCGTATTTGGCGAAATAGGTGTAATCGGCATGGCCGGGGCGGAACTGGTCCCGGATCGCCGTATAGTCCTTGGAGCGCTGGTCGGTGTTCTCGATCAGTAGGCTGACGGGCGTGCCGGTGGTCACCGGGCCGGGCGTCTCGTCATCCTCGAACGTGCCGGAGAGGATCTGCACCCGATCCGCTTCCCGGCGCTGGGTCACATGGCGCGACTGGCCGGGGCGGCGGCGGTCCAGATGGATCTGGATATCCTCCGCCCGCAAAGGGATGCCCGGCGGCACCCCGTCGATCACGCAGCCCAAGGCCGGTCCGTGGGATTCGCCCCAGGTGGTCACACGGAACAGATGGCCGTAGCTGTTATAAGACATGGGAAGAGTCCCTGTTCAGAAGGGGTCAGCCAGGCAACTGCAAACAAAAAACGTCAGGACACGGTGATATCGGGTGCGTCCACCGCTTTCATGCCGACGATATTGTAGCCGCAATCCACGTGGTGCACTTCGCCGGTCACCGCTGCGCCCAGATCGCTCAAGAGGTAAAGCGCGGAATTACCCACCTCGTCGATGGTCACGTTGCGCCGGAGCGGCGAGTTGTACTCGTTCCATTTCAGGATGTAGCGGAAATCGCCGATGCCGGCGGCGGCCAGCGTCTTGATCGGGCCCGCCGAGATCGCGTTGACCCGGATCGCCTGCTTGCCCAGATCCTCCGCCAGGTACCGGACCGATGCTTCCAGCGCCGCCTTGGCGACGCCCATGACATTATAGTGCGGCATGACCCGCTCGGCGCCGAAATAGGTGAGGGTCAGCATGCTGCCACCATTGGGCATCAGTTTTTCCGCACGCTGCGCAATGGCCGTGAACGAATAGCATGAGATGTTCATGGTCATCTGGAAATTCTCAGGGGTCGTATCGACATAGCGGCCCTTGAGCTGTTCCTTGTCGGAAAAGGCGATGGCATGGACGAGAAAATCGAGCGTGCCCCATTCGCGCGACAGGGTATCGAAGGTGGCATCGACCGAGGCCGCGTCGGTCACGTCGCAGGGCAGCAGCACATGCGCGCCCAGGCTTTGGGCCAGGGGCTCGACCCGTTTTTTCAGCGCTTCCCCCTGATAGGTGAAGGCCAGCTCCGCGCCATGGTCGGCGCAGGCCTTGGCGATGCCCCCGGCGATCGACCGGTCATTGGCCACCCCCATCACGAGGCCGCGTTTTCCCGCCATCAGGCGACCGCTATCCGACAGT
>CAZTCJ010000052.1:0-26699 GCA_964612085.1 uncultured Alphaproteobacteria bacterium | reverse complement strand
GACATGGCCGAGCGACCCAACGAGTTAAAAGCCCGCATCGCGAAAGGATTTAAGGACACCACGGCGCGCGATCTGCGCCATCGCGAGCGCATGCTCGGCACCATCCGCGCGACTTATGAGCGCTACGGCTTCGATCCGCTGGAGACCCCGGCCATCGAATATGTGGACACGCTGGGCAAATTCCTGCCCGAACAGGACCAGCCCGATGGCGGCATTTTCGCCCTGCGCGACAATGACGAGCAGTGGATCGCCCTGCGCTACGACCTGACCGCGCCGCTCTCGCGCTTCATCGCCGAACGCTGGGCCACCATGTCCCTGCCCTTCCGGCGCTATCAGGTGGGCCCCGTCTGGCGCAACGAAAAGCCGGGCCCGGGGCGCTACCGCGAGTTCCTGCAATTCGACGTGGACACCATCGGCGCGGCCTCCATGGTGGCGGATGCGGAGAATTGCGCCATTCTCGCCGAGGCGATCGAAGCGCTGGGTCTGGCGCGCGGCGATTACGAGGTGCGGGTCAATAACCGCAAGGTGCTCGACGGCGTGCTGGAGTCCATCGGTCTGGGTACGGACGGTGATATGACCGCGAGCCTGCCGGTGCTGCGCTCCATCGACAAATACGACCGGGTCGGCCTCGATGGCGTGCGCCAGCTTCTGACCACGGGCCGCAAGGACGAGTCGGGCGATTTCACCAAGGGCGCCGGCCTGTCCGCCGATCAGGCGGAGCAGGTGCTGGCCTATATGCAAGTGACCGGCGAGACCCGCGCCAGTGTCTGCACGGGCCTTAAGGACGTGATCGGAACGAGCGAGACCGGCGCATCGGGCGTGCGCGAACTGGAAGAGATCGGCGCCCTGCTCGACGCCTACGGGTTGGAGGAGGCCCAGGTCAAGTTCGATCCCAGTATCGTCCGTGGACTGGCCTATTACACCGGCCCCGTGCTGGAAGCGGGCATCACCTTCGAGATCCAGGACGAGAAAGGCAATCCCCGCCAGTTCGGATCGGTGGCGGGCGGCGGGCGCTATGACGGGCTTGTGGAACGGTTCGTCGGCAAGCCGGTGCCCGCGACGGGCGTCTCCATCGGCGTCGACCGCCTGCTGGCCGCGCTCGAAGCCGCCGGACGGCTCGACGATCAGGCCGATTGGGGGCCTGTGCTGGTCACGGTGATGGACAAGGAGCGCCTCGCCGATTACGCCAGGCTCGCGGGCGAGCTGCGGGCGGCGGGCATCAAGACCGAGCTTTACACGGGCGAAGGCAAGTTCAAAGCCCAGATGAAATATGCCGACCGGCGCAACGCCACCGTTGCCATTATCGCCGGCGAGGACGAGTTCAATGCGGGCACCGTGTCGATCAAGGATCTGGTGGCGGGCAGCGAAATGGCAAAGAACATCACCGATCATGAGGCGTGGAAGGACAAGTCCCGGGCCCAGCAGGTGGTGCCAAGGGACGAGATGATCGCGGCCGTCAAGGACATTCTGGCCCGTCTCGGCTGAGCCCGCGCAAGACAGTGATTGGATCATGACTGAGCAACCGACCGGCCTTATCGATCTGGACGCCCAGGGACTGCGCCTGTTGCGCGAGGCCACGGAGCATCTGGAAAAGGTCTTCGAATCCTACGGCTATGCGCGGGTCGAACCGCCCGCCGTCGAACGGGCCGATGCCTTTCTGGAACGCTCCGGCGAAGAGACGCGGCGGCGCGCCTATTTCTTCGACGATCCGGCGGGCCAGGAACATTGTCTGCGCCCGGATCTGACCATCCCGGTCTGCCGCATGCTGCTGCGCGCGGGCCTGCCCCAGGACGATGTCACCCGGCTGAGCTATGCGGGCCCCGTCTTCCGTCACGACGCGCCCGGCCCCGGCCGCTTCAGGCAGTTCCATCAGGCGGGCATCGAACTGATCGGCCGCACCCAGCCCGTGGAGGCGGAAGCCGAGACGGTCGCTATAGCCCTTGAAGCGGCGAAGGCATCGGGCGTCACCGCGCCGCTCATGATTCTGGGCGATGTGGATCTGTTCCGTACCCTGCTCGATCATTACAAGCTGCCCGAACATCTCAAACAGCATCTGAAGCACGATCTGCTGAAGGCTGACGGCGCGAACCCCGCCTCCGCCATTCTGTCCGGCGACGAACCCGCCGGCGCCCATCTACCCCAGGACATGGCGGCCCTTGTGGAGACCGTCGCCACCATCGGCAAGGACAAGGCGGTCCAGCTTATTGAGAGCTTTTTGAGCGTGGCGGAAATCGACCGGATCGGCAGCCGGGGGATCGATGAGATCGTCGAGCGCCTGCTGGAGCGCTCCCGCGCCGCCAAACAGACCCTGCCCAAGGACGTGGCCCAGCAGATCCAGGCGTTTCTCGAGATTGCGGGCGAACCGCGCGAGGCGCTCGACCGCATGCGCGCCTTCGCCCAGCAGACGGGCGCGCCGCTCGATCCCTTGATCGATCAGTTTCATCAGCGTCTGGATCTATTGGAAGCCTATGGGGTGGATACGGCCACCAGCATGGTGGCGGCGGCTTTCACCCGAGACATGGATTATTATTCCGGCTTCATTTTCGAGATCGCCCATGACGACGATGACGGCGTCTGGCCGCTGGGCGGCGGCGGGCGCTATGACGGCCTGATGGCATCGCTCGATCCGTCCGCGAATATTCCGGCGATCGGCTTCGCTCTGGGCATCGAGCGTCTGATCATGGCGACGAAACGCGATGCCTTTAGCGGCCCGCTCGGTTTCGCGCCCCGCCTTCATGCCCATGTCACGGCCAAACCGCCGACCACCGCGCTCGCCGTCGCGGAAGCGGCCCGCGCCCTGCGCAAGGCGGGCTGGCGGGTCAGTGTCGATCTCGGCCGCCCGGACGGGTCTCGCGGTCACCAGACCATCCAGGCCCCCCATCTGATCGAACTGGAAACCGGCGATGCCGGAACGGTCTATGTCATGATCCGGAACCGGACCGATGACAAGCACCAGACCATGCCGCTTTCCGAACTCAGCTCCTTCGTCGAGAAATCCCGATGACCACCATGCCCCCCACCAGCAGCGCGCCGGAGGCAGGCCGAACCGCGCAACCGGCGCCCGGCCTGCGCCTGGCGATCCCCAGCAAGGGCCGCCTGCTCGAGCCGACCCTGTCCTTCCTGGAAGCTTGCGGTTTCGCCGTCAAGGGCGCGCGCGGCTCCAGGGACTACACGGCCAGCATCCCCGCCCTGCCCGACGCCATCGTCGATCTGACGGCGGCCTCAGAAATTCCGGACCGGCTGGCCGCGGGCGGCGTCAATCTGGCGGTCACAGGGCTTGATCTGGTTGCGGAGCGTTTGGGAGCCATGCCGCCCACCATCGAGACGGTGGACCGCAACGACAACCAAGCCCCGGTCGTGGTGCGGGGACTCGGCTTCGGGCGGGCGGATCTGGTGATTGCCGTGCCCAGGGCCTGGATCGACGTGGACTCCATGGCCGATCTGGCCGATGTGGCGCGCATGTACCGCCGCCGCCACGGCCGGCGCATGCGGGTCGCCACCAAATACCGGGCGCTGGCCCAAGGCTTCTTCGCCCATCACAATGTTCTCGAATACCGGCTCGTGCGTTCCGGCGGCGCGACGGAAGCGGCCCCCGCCACGGGGGCGGCCGACATCATTGTCGATATCACCTCGACCGGTCAGACGCTGGCGGCCAATCATCTGAAAACGCTCCGGGACGGGACGATTTTGAGTTCCGAGGCAACCCTGTTCGTCACCGGCGCCAAGGAGGCCCAATGGAGCGAAACCGCGCTGGCGCAATTGAACCGCCTGCTCGACATGGTGGACGCCAAGACGAATGCGGCGAGCCGGAAGCTGGTGCTGTGCCGCCTTCCCAATCCGGCCGAGGGCTCATCCGGCGCGCCCGCGCTGCCCGAGCGCATCGCCGCCCTTGAGAATGAGCTGGAAGGCCTGGTTCATTCCCGCGTGGAATTCATGCAGGGCGCCTTGTCCGGCGCCGTCGCGTCCGGCGCGCAAGCTCTGTCGGTGATGCTCACCGCGCCCGCCGCCCGCATTTACGACGTGGTCTCGATCTTGAGGAAACACGGCACGCGGGAAATCATCGTCCACGACACCGACTATGTGTTCGACACGGAGCAGTCGAGTTTCGCCCTCGTCCGGAATGCACTCGGCCTTAAGGGCTGAACGCAATCCTTGATTGCCTCAGTTAAAGCCCCCAAGTGTATGATGGTGATAGGCGCTGCCGTTGCGGGGCGTCTGACCAAAGGCTCTTTAAGAGCGCTTATCGGTGTAAGTCGCTTGAACGTGAGGACGATACGCCCATGACACGCGTGTCCCATTTCAACAGCCCGTTTCTCCTGGGCTTCGACCAGCTTGAGCGCGTGCTCGACCGGGTTTCGAAGTCCGGCAGCGACGGCTACCCTCCTTACAATATCGAGCAGGTGGACGATAACGCCTTGCGCATCACGCTCGCGGTCGCGGGTTTTGCGCGGGACGATCTGTCGGTGACGGTCGAGGACAATCAGCTCGTCATTCGCGGCAAGCAGGCGGATGCGGGCGAACGGACCTATATCCACAGAGGCATCGCCGCCCGGCAGTTTCAACGCAGCTTCATTCTGGCCGACGGGATCGAAATCGCCTCGGCGGATCTGCGCCACGGCCTGCTGAACATCGATTTGATCCGCCCACAACCGGAAATCGCGGTCCGGCGCATCGAAATCCATTCAGACGAGCCTGAAACCGCTGCCGACCGGCCCAATCAGCGCAAGATTGCGCTTGCTGCATCGAGCGAAAAGACAAAATAACGCGGCGATCACATCCCCGTTCGCATCATCCTGCATCTGGCCTCATTCGCTCTATATGAGAATAAGGACTGGACGGTGCGAGGGCGTAAGGAGGACAGACCATGGATACTCCCGTCAAAAACCCAAACCCGATCATGTCGGATGAGGCGCTGGCCAAACTCGGCGCGCCGCAGACCGTATACATCCGCACGGTGACCGCTGGCGATCTGCGCAGCGAAATTCAGGGCCTGGACAATATTCCGGACGATCTGACGCTTTATTCCGTCCACGCAGCGGATGGCACGCGCATGGCCGTGATGGATGATCACGATGCCGCCGTTAACGCCGCGCGCGAAAACGAGATGGAACCCGTCAGCGTTCACTAAAACTGTAAGGCTTACGCTGCGTTAGAGGCACTCGCATCCGTGAGCAGGGCGTAAAGAGCTGCGGCTTCGTCGGAAGCCCGCAGCTTTTCGCATACGGACTGATTGCGTAACAGGCGGGAAATACGGGCCAGCGCTTTCAGGTGATCGGCCCCGGCCGTGTCGGGCGCCAGCAGCAGAAACACCAGATCGACCGGCTGTTCGTCGATGGAATCGAAATCGATCGGCTCTTCCAGGCTGGCGAAGAACCCGTACAGAGTTGCAAGACCGCTCAATTTGGCGTGAGGAATGGCAATGCCCTGGCCGACACCGGTCGTGCCGAGCCGTTCGCGCTCCAAAAGCGCTTCGAAAATCGTGCGCTCGTTGAGCCCGGTATGCTTGGCGGCAAGGCCCGCCATTTCCAACAAGAGCTGCTTTTTGCTGGCCACCTTCTGGTCGTGCAGGACCCGGTCAGGCGTCAGCAAATCAGACAAATCCATACTCACAGTCCTTTTGGCGGCGGGACAACCGGTCCGCCGCTTTCTGGCAGGCTTTAACTGCCCGCGCTGTCCTTCACGTCAATCCAACCGATATGACCATCGGCCCGGCGGTAGACAATGTTAATTGTGTCGTGGACGCTGTTCTTGAACACCACCACCGGTGCGTCGTTCAGATCCATCTGCATGACCGCCTCGCCCACGGACAGGGTCCGCACCGAGGTGGGCTCCTCCGCCACGATGGTCGGGTTGAGGTCCTTGGGCTCATCCTCGCCGTCCCCGGACGGGGCCAGGACGTAGGCCTGGGCGGCGATTTCCGGCGCCGGCTCCTTGCGGTCCGCGTGATGGTCCTTCAGCCGCCGCTTGTAGCGCCTCAGCCGCTTCTCCAGCCGGTCCACCGCGCTGTCGAAGCTGGCATAGATGTCGCCCGACTGGCTGTGGGCCTGCAACAGCATGCCCGTGCGCAGGTGCACGGAGCAGTCGGCACGGAAGGCATGGCCTTCACGGGAAAAAGTAACCTGAGCGCCAACCGGCTTGTCAAAATACTTGAAAATGCCCGTTGTCAGCTTCTCAGTCACATATTCGCGCAAGCTTTCCCCAATATCGATCTGCTTGCCATTGACCGTGATGTCCATGGCGGCTCTCTCTCACCCCGTTTCCGTTAGATTCCGATCTCAAGCGCGCGGACAGTAGTGTGGCCCCGGTCAGACTGTCAACTGACGCCCAGGTTCCTATTTTGAGGCTCAGGCCATGGCCTTTTTCAGGCGGCGGCGCTGCACCGAGGACGGGATGCGCATGGCTTCCCGGTATTTGGCGACCGTGCGCCGGGCAATATCGATGCCCGACTCTCGCAACAGCTCCACGATCCGGTCGTCCGACAGAATGGCCGTGGGCGGCTCGTTGTCGATCAGCTCCCGGATGCGGTGGCGCACGGCTTCCGCCGAATGGGCTTCTCCGCCCTCTGACGAGGCGATGGCCGAGGTGAAGAAATACTTCAATTCGAAAAGACCACGCGGCGTCGCCATATATTTGTTGGCGGTGACCCGGCTGACCGTGGACTCGTGCATGCCGATGGCATCGGCCACGGTGCGCAGGTTCAAGGGCCGCAGATGGTGGATGCCGGAGACCAGGAAGCCGTCCTGCTGGCGCACGATTTCAGACGCCACTTTCAGGATCGTCTTGGCGCGCTGATCGAGGCTTTTGACAAGCCAGTTGGCGTTGGTCAGGCACTCGTTGAGATAGGTCTTGGCGTCCTCGCCCGCCGTGCCGCTCACTTCCGTGTAGTAGACGGAATTGACCAGCACGCGTGGCAGGGTTTCGGCGTTCAGTTCGACCTGCCAGCCGCCCTGGCTGTTTTCCCGCACATAGACATCCGGCACCACCGGCTGCACCACGTCGGACACGAAGCATTGGCCGGGCTTGGGGTTAAGCGCCTTGATCTCGGAGATCATGTCGAGAATGTCTTCATGATCGACCGCGCAGGTGCGCATCAGTCCCGGCAGATCGTGGCGGGCCAGCATGTCGAGATTATCGAGCAGCGACTGCATGGCCGGATCGAGCCGGTCCTGTTCCGCCAACTGAATGCCGAGGCATTCCGCCAGGTCGCGGGCCATGATGCCCGAGGGCTCGAAACTTTGCATGACGAGGAGCGTGGCCTCCACATCCTCGATCCGCGCGCCGAGCCGCTCTGCGACGGTCTCCAGACCGACCCGCAGATAGCCGGATTCATCCAGGCTATCGATCAGGAACGCACCGATCATCCGGCGCATGGGATCGGCAATGGCGATGTGAAGCTGTTCGGTCAGCACGTCGCGCAAGGACAGCTCGCCCGAGAGCGTGCCTTCCAGATCGAGATCGCCGCCCTCAAACTTGGAGGAGCCGCCGCGCGCCTTCGACCAGTCGATATCGTGGCCATGGGCGGCGGACCCCGCCTCATTGGCGATATCCGCGCGGGAGGCGTCCGCATAAAG
The DNA here is from genome assembly GCA_964612085.1 of uncultured Alphaproteobacteria bacterium. Classification (GTDB taxonomy): domain Bacteria; phylum Pseudomonadota; class Alphaproteobacteria; order JAJFIK01; family JAJFIK01; genus CAZTCJ01. The sequence goes on along the minus strand of CAZTCJ010000052.1, from coordinate 19,128 downwards.
ATTTTCATAATCCGTGTCGAGATCGCGCGCCGCGTCCTGGGGCACGGAATCGTCCGAAATGGTCAGTTCCGCATTGGACTCAGGCTTGTCCTTGGCGTCGTCACCGCCACGCTCCTCGCCACCGCGCTCGGCACCGCCCGCGAAGTCTTCGCTCTCGCTGCGCTCCAGAAGCGGATTGCGCTCAAGCTCCTGTTCCACATAGGCGGTCAATTCGAGATTGGACAATTGCAGCAGCTTGATCGCCTGCTGCAATTGCGGCGTCATCACGAGGCTTTGACCCTGCCTCAACTCCAACCGCGGCGTTAACGCCATGTTCTTACCACCCGCTCAAGCCGTGCCCGACACACTTACACATCGAACCGTCACGAGCCTGCAGGGGATCAAAGGCTGAAGCGTTCGCCAAGATAGACCCGGCGCACATCCTCGTTCCCCACAATCTCGGACGGGGCACCCTCCATCAACACCTGCCCGTCATGGATGATCAGGGCACGGTCGATGATATCGAGGGTTTCACGGACATTATGGTCCGTGACGAGCACACCTAGGCCACGATGTTTCAGATGGCTGACGAGCGCGCGGATATCGCCGATGGCGATGGGATCGATCCCGGCAAACGGCTCGTCCAACAAGATGAAGGACGGCTGGGTCGCCAAGGCCCGCGCGATTTCAACCCGCCGGCGCTCGCCCCCCGAAAGGGCCAGGGCCGGTGCACGGCGCAAATGGGTGATGGAAAACTCCGCCAGGAGATCGTCCACCATCGCTTCGCGCCGATCCTTATGCGGCTCGATGAGCTCAACGGCCGCGCGGATATTCTGCTCTACGGTCAGCCCCCGGAAGATGGACGATTCCTGCGGAAGATAGCCGATACCCAGCCGCGCCCGCCGGTACATGGGCAGGCTCGTGATATCGTTTCCATCCAACTCGATCGTACCCGTATCCACCGGGATCAACCCTGTAATCATATAAAAGCAGGTCGTCTTACCCGCGCCATTGGGGCCCAAGAGGCCAACCACCTCGCCCCGCTGCAGGTTCAAAGACACCCTGCGGACGACGGGCCGCCGCTTAAAGCTTTTCCCAATTCCCCGCGCCACCAGTCCGGAGTTGGACGTCACGAGACGCGGCCCCTTGGAGCCGCCCGGCTTTTTGCCGATGGTGCGGACATCCGCCTCCCGGATCTCCGAACCGCCGTGCCGCCGTCCTCTTTGTGATGGCGTGGTCATTTGAGCCCCGTTGTTCTTAAGAATTGATGAACCGTTCCGTTACCGCTGTGGCCAAAGCGCCGCGAATACAAGGTTTTGCCTCGGTTTTTCATGGTCAGGCAAGCACCCTGGCGCCTATCGCTCAGAGTCCTTGTCCGTGTCGTCTTTCGTCTTGCCGTCCTTTTTCTTGTCCTGAGCCGGCTTCTCGTCCTGAGGCGGCGTCAGCAACGCGCGCACGCGGCCCGGATTGCCGGGCACGGCGCCGACCGCCGGTGCCTCAGGCGTCCCGGGATCAATACGGCTGACATTTGTCTTCAGGTCAATGGTGAGCTTGGCGCCCTCCAGGATGTTCGGTCCCCGGGTCAGCAGCACGCCGCCGCCCATGGTCACGAGCTGATTGGCGACATCATAGGTGGCCCACTCGCTCTGCGCCTCTTCTTCAGGAGAGGACACGCGCACCCGGCCCTTGGCCTCCAGGCGCTCCACGCTCTGGCCGGAGCCGCCCTGATCCTGGTCCTGGTAATGCACGTCGATGCGGTCGGCGCGCAGGGTAATCGGGCCCTGCACCACCTCCACATTGCCCTGGAAGATGCCGACCTGGCTTTTGGGCTGCACCTCGAAACTGTTGGCGGAGATCTCGATGGGCAGATTGGGGTCGATGCCCGCGCCGGGCGCGGTTTCCGCCGCTGCGAGCGGGGCAAGACCCGCTAAGGTCAAAGCGAAGGACAGACCGAGGGCCTGCAACGCGCGGTTGGCAATCATGGCAGTGTTTCCCTCAAGCCCTGGGCGGCCAGACCGGACGCCCCTTCCGTTTTGAGCGGTCCTTTAAGCGCCGGCGCGGTTTTGAGATCCAGGGCCGATGGGCTCTGGGCGTCCTTGCGTTCCTCCACGGCAGCTGGATCCACCAACAGCACCACACCGCCCTCGAAACGCACCACCCGCCCCCCTTCGGAGACGCTGAAGCGGTTGGCGCGCACCGTGCCCATGGGACTAATGCCCGAGACCGGCTCATTGCCCTCGACAGAGCGCTGTTCCATGTCCATCAGCACGCTTTCGGTGCGCAATTCATACCCCTCGTCCGAGGAGAAGGTCACATCACCGGCCACAGAGACCATCTGATTTTCCAGATTGAGGAGGCCACGATCGGCCACCAGCACCGCCTTGGAACCGTCTTCCAGGTCCATCAACGCCTCAAGGCCGCTCAGCATGATTTCGCTGGCATTCTCCTCCGAGCGCTCGGCGCTTTGGGCCGTCACCTGATAACTGCGCCCGTCGGCGGTCTGGCCCGTGAAACGGGGCCGCATCATGCGCCGGTCGTCTTTCAGGGTCGGGGATTCCGTAAATGTCACGGTGAGTTCGTCGTCGGCCTCGTAAACGGCGGAAAAAATGCCGACCGCCACCAGAATGCCGAACGCCACCACGGGCAGCACCAGCTTCATCAGCCGCACGAACCGGCTGTAGCGCTTGGCGCCCCGGAAAGCGCCCATGGACGGCACGCGCCGGGCTTTGCGGCCGCGCATGCCGCGCTGCCGGTCAGGGCTGGGTCCAGCCGTTTCCGCCTTTACCGCCGCCCTGTCGGCCCGATCGGGCCCGAGGGACTGGCGCATGGGTTCATGGTCGATGAGACGACCCCATTGGCTGCGTGTCTCGGTTGAACGCGCTTCCAGATACCCCCTCACGTCCTGCCTCGGCACCCTGCCGTGGCAGCCGGAAACGCGCGCGGCAGACCCGAACAACCCCATGGCGGTTCGGGTTTTTGCCGACCTCTGAGATATGGGGGGAGCAAACCCGTCAGGTCAAGGTGGAGCCGCTGTCAGCGGCCTGGATTTTGCTTAATCTTCAGGCAGGAACCCGGTGGCGATTGAAGGCAGCGGCATCACCGGCCCCCTCCCCCTCACGAATGGGAGAAGATGTCCTGGTCCGCCCAGCCACCGAGATCGAGACGCGCGCGGGTCGGCAGGAAGGTGAAACAGGCCTGGGCGATCTCCCTGCGGCCTTCCCGCTCCAGCATGCCGTCGAGCACATCCTTCAACTGGTGCAGATAAAGCACGTCGGACGCGGCATATTCCATCTGGGCGTCGGTCAACTGCCCCACGCCCCAGTCGGAGGACTGTTGCTGTTTCGACAGATCGACACCCAGAAGCTCCTTGCACAGATCTTTCAGCCCGTGACGGTCCGTATAGGTGCGCACCAGCCGCGAGGCGATCTTGGTGCAGTAAAGCGGTTCGGGCATCACGCCCAGATAATGGAACATCACCGCCGCGTCGAACCGGGCGTAATGGAACAGCTTGACGATATCAGGCGCGCGCAGCAGCTTCTTCAGATTGGGCGCATCGAACTGGGCGGCGGTGAAATGCACCAGATGGGCATCGCCGTCGCCGGAAGATAATTGCGCCAGGCACAGACGGTCCCGGTGCGGATTGAGCCCGAGCGTCTCGGTATCGATGGCCACGACGGGACCTAGATCCAATCCGTCCGGCAGATCGCCCTTATGCAGATGAATGGCCATGGCGCAAGGTCCTTCTTGAAATGGAATGTACTCGTTAGAAACGTTTTTTGGCGAACAATCGGCCGTTTCCCGTTTTCAAGAAGGCTTCAAACGCATCGGCCTTATCGTGATCACCGAAAGCGATATAGACCTTCAATCTCCAAGGCCGATGTTTGTTCGTATGGAGTGACTGCCCCTCATTGTGTTCTTGAACGCGCCGCTTCAAATCAGTCGTGGAGCCTGTGTAGAAGCGATCAGGATCAGCTTCGCTCTGCAGGATATAAACATATTTCATCGGCTGAAATCAGATAGCGCTCTGTTGCGCGCTTGTCCGCCTTCGCTGCGCTACGGCGCGACATCCGTTTCGCACACTACAGCCCGATTGGGGCAGCCAATCGCGCTGTAGCTAGATTTTGGCGAAGCCAAAATCAGCGAAAGCGGATGGTGCCCAGGAGAGGACTCGAACCTCCACGACCTTTCGGTCACTAGCACCTGAAGCTAGCGCGTCTACCAGTTCCGCCACCTGGGCTTGGGCGATATCCAGTCTAAATGACATGTCGACCGGATCGGAAGTGCGGTCTTAAGGGCGCAAGACGCTCCCGTCAACGGAAATGAAGGGGGCTTGGGTCCAAATCCCGTCATCCGCACCCGATTGACGCAAGCGCGGGCGCACGGCTTATCAACGGCCGGCCTTTGAGGTATCAACCTGCGGTCACGAGGGACACAATGGATCAAGAGGACGGCATGACGGGGGAGATCATCACCGTTTTCGGCGGATCGGGCTTTGTCGGGCGCAATGTGGTGCGCCGGCTGGCAAAGGCCGGATACCGGGTGCGCGTCGCCGTGCGCCGTCCGAACGAAGCGCATTTCCTGCGCCCCATGGGCTTTCCCGGCCAGATCGGCCTGTTCCAGGCCAATGTGCGCGATCTCGCCTCCGTCGAGGCGGCGATCCGGGGCTCCGACGGCGTGATCAATCTGGTGGGCATTCTCTTCCAGGCGGGCCGCCAGAAATTCCGGGCCCTGCAGACCGAAGGGGCGGAACGGGTCGCCCGCGTCGCCAAGGAACAGGGCGTCGACCGCTTCATCCAGATGTCGGCGATCGGCGCGGACCCCAAAGGCCCGTCCCGTTACGCCAAGACCAAGGGCGAAGGCGAGGCCCTGGTGCGCCAGCATTTTCCTGAGGCGACAGTCCTGCGCCCGTCCATCGTGTTCGGACCGGAAGACGATTTCTTTAACCGGTTCGCGGGCATGGCCGTCAGCGCCCCCGCCCTGCCGCTGGTGCGCGGCGGCAAGACGAAATTTCAGCCGGTCCATGTGGACGATGTGGCGGAAGCCTGTCTGCGGGTGCTGGCCGATCCCTCGACCCAGAGCCGCACCTATGAGCTGGGCGGCCCCCGCGTGGCGACTTTCAGGGAATGCCTGGAGCTGATGCTTCAGGTGATCGAGCGCGAGCGCATCCTGCTGCCGATCCCCACCCTCGTCGCCTATCCCATGGCGCTGGCGGCGCAAATCCCCACGGCCCTGGGCGCGCTTTTGGGGCTCAACATCCCGCCGGTGCTGACGACCGACCAGCTCCGCCAATTGGGCGTCGATAATGTGGTGGGCGCGAGCGGCGAGCCCGATATCGGCACCCTCGCCGATCTGGGTATCAGCCCCGCCACCATGGAGGCGGTCCTGCCCGCCTATCTCTTCCGCTACCGCAAGCACGGCCAGTTCGATTCCGGCTACGGACGGTAGCGCCAAGGTCACCCCCTCGTTCGCTACTGCCCACTCAGTGCTGGTTGTCATCCGTAAATGCGGTACCCTCGTTGTTCTTTTTCGCCCTGTGCGCGCGGATACGTTGCCAAATGCCGAAGATAAGGACGATCGCAAGCGTCGCTCCAGCCAAGATAAATATCAATTCATTCTGAGACATAGCTAACCCTTCTTTCCAAAAATCAAACCAAATAGAAAAGAAGATGAAAAATACCATCTCCGGTTCTGTTTGATTGATGTTCCTTAAGAACACTGCTGCCGAAACAGAAAAAACGCTGATTTTATTTCGGACTTACTTTGGAAAGAACAAAAGCCGGGCATGTTGGTTCCTGATGCAGACATGGGCCATTCGGTCGCGCCGTCCCGCTCGCATACCCTTACAAGCCAGCCGTCAGTGACACTCTGGTGAAACATCAGGGAAAGAGCCGTCTATGCAGGCGCTGTTGATCGATCCCCCTAGGGTCAGGACCCATAAACGGTTGATGCCGTGACGGGTCGGCTTTGCCCGCTGGTTTCGGTCCGAGGACGCAGGACATGCCAAAGCATATTCAAGGACGAGGGCCGGAAAGCCTCAGCGTCCAGCGGGCAAAGACGCCCCGCCTGCGGTCCGGTTCAGGGCGCCGTCCGGGGCGTCAGGCCCGCTCACCGGTCGGCCAGACCGCTGTCGCGGCCCTTCCTGCCATCTGGCGCGCCGAGAACCGGATCCCGGCCGCACTGGTGATTGAGTTTGGACCCTAGGCTCAAGCCAGCAGATAAACGAACGCCAGAAGCCCGACGCCCAAGAGCACCCGGTAGATCACGAAGGGCAAAAGGCCGATCCGGTCCACCAGCTTCATGAAAACGAAAATCGAGCCGTAAGCGGCCAGGAACGACAGGCCGAGGGCCGCCATCACATCGCCTTGCAGCACCGGGTCGCCCGAGTCCACCACATCGAGCATCTTGAAGCCGCCGATGGCCAGGATCGTCGGGATGGCAAGCAGCATGGAGAAGCGCGCAGCCTCCGAGCGCTCGAAGCCCAGAAACCGGCCCGCCGTGATGGTGATCCCTGAGCGGCTGGTGCCGGGCAAAAGCGCCAGGACCTGCGACAGGCCGACCAGCATGGCGCCGCCCCAGGTGATGTTCTCCACTGTCTTGAAGCGGCCCGCGATGCGATCGACCTCGTAAAGCAGCAGGCCGAAAACGATCGAGGTCCAGCCGATCAGTTCGGCCGACCGGAGCGCGTCTTCCGCGTCGATGAAGGCAATGAACGCGCCCATGAACAGGGTCGGCACGGTGGCGACAGCCAGATAGAGGAACAGCTTGGCGTCCCAGGTCCACTGGAAGCGGATGGTGTCAAAAAAGCCGTTGATGAGGGTGACCACATCCTTGCGGAAATAGATCATGACGGCGGCGAGCGATCCAAGATGGACCGCCACGTCGATGGTGGTGCCCTGATCGGGGATCAGACCCAGTTCGGAGGGCAGGATCAGATGGGCCGAGGAGCTGATCGGCAGAAATTCGGTCAGGCCCTGGATGATGGCCAGCAGGATGAGCAGTTCGAGCGCCACGGAGTGTCCCCTCTTCCAGATGCGCGGGTCAGGCCGCGCGACTATACTGATCGTGCGCGCGCACGCCAGATGTCCGTCGGACACTTGCCAAACGGGGTCAAATCACAGGACAAATAAGGGCTTTGCGACAGCGTCAACTTGCAAGGCGCAAGATCGTGTCATCACAACAGGCTGGCCCGCCATGCTTCAGCTCATCCATATGCCCTTTTCGCCCTTCAGCCGGAAGGTCCGGCTGACCCTGGCCGAAAAGCGCATGGAGGCGGAGATGGTGGAGCAACTTCCCTGGGAGATGGGCGACGACCTCTACGATCTCAATCCGGCGGGAACGCTTCCCGTGCTGATCGACGGCGAAACCGTGATCGCCGACAGCGTCGCCATTTGCGAATATCTGGAGGACACCCATCCCGACCCCGCCCTGATGCCGCGCGAGGCCGTGCCCCGCGCCGAAGTGCGCCGGCTCGTCGCCTGGTTCGATCAGAAATTCCAGCGGGAAGTGACGGAACTGGTTCTTTACGAGAAAGTGCACCGTAAGCTGAAGGGTCAGGGCTATCCGGATGTGGCGCCGATCCGGGCGGGCCTGATGAATCTGCGCAATCATCTCGATTATATCGGCTTCCTGGTGACCCGGCGGAACTGGCTGGCGGGCAAGGACCTGTCGCTTGCTGATTTCGCGGCCGCCTCTCATCTGTCTTGCCTCGACTATGTGGGCGATGTGCCGTGGTCGAATTATCCGGAGACCAAGGACTGGTATGTGCGGGTGAAATCGCGGCCCGCCTTCCGGGATATCTTGGAAGACCGCATTCGCGGCATGCCGCCGCCGCGCCATTACGCCGATCTCGACTTTTAGGGCACGCCCATGGCCGCCGTTTCGCATAAGTCCCGTTCCGCCGACAGCGCCCGGGCCGCGATTCTGGAGCGCGTGCGGGCGGAAGGCTTCGATGCGGCGGGCATGACCGGCGCGGGTGCCATTCCCCATGTGAAGGACCGGCTCGCCGCTTTTCTGAAGGAAGGCTGGCACGGGGATATGGGCTGGCTCGAGACCCGCGCGGACCAGCGGGCCGACCCGGCCACGCTCTGGCCCGAAGTCAAGAGCATCGTCATGGTGGGGCTCAATTACGGCCCGGCCGAGGACCCGATGGAGATGCTGGCGCGAAAGGAGCGCGGCATTGTATCGGTTTATGCGCGCAATGCGGATTATCACGACACGATCAAAAAACGCCTGAAACGGATCGGCCGCTGGCTGTGCGATGAATTCGGCTGTGAGGTGAAAGTGTTCGTGGACACCGCCCCCGTCGCCGAGAAACCGCTGGCGGAAGCCGCAGGGCTCGGCTGGCAGGGCAAGCACACCAATCTGGTCTCGCGCGAGAAAGGCTCCTGGCTGTTCCTGGGCGCGATTTTCACCACCCTCGATCTCCCCACGGACGAGCCTGAAGAAGACCATTGTGGCTCCTGCCGCCGCTGTCTCGATATCTGTCCGACGGACGCCTTCCCAGACCCCTACAGGCTCGATGCGCGGCGCTGCATTTCCTATCTCACCATCGAGCATAAGGGCCATATTCCTCATGAATTTCGCCGCCCGATGGGCAACCGGATCTATGGCTGCGACGACTGCCTCGCGGTCTGCCCCTGGAACAAATATGCCGACCGGGCGCGTGAAACGGCCTTTCATGCGCGCGCGGAGCTTTCAGCGCCCCGCCTCACGGATCTGGTGCAACTGGATGAGGCGGGGTTCCGGGAACTGTTCGCGGGCTCGCCCATCAAGCGCACGGGGCGCGACCGGTTCGTGCGCAACTGCCTGATCGCCCTCGGCAATACGGGCAATCCGGATCATGCCCCTTTGGCCGAGGCGCTGCTGAGCGATGCCTCGCCGCTGGTGCGGGCCATGGCGGTCTGGGCTTGCGGCGAATTGATGGACACGGAGCGCTTCGCCGCTCTCAAGGCCAAGCACCAGCCTGCGGAGGCCGACCGGGATGTCCGCACGGAATGGGCCAGGGCTTTTACGGCGCCTGATAGCCGAAGCGGTCTATAAGGTAACGCTCTTCCCGCGCCACCAGAGCCGCACTGTCCGTATCGTAATAGTCCTGAAACGGCCGGTGTTTGGATGTGTTGGTTTTCTCCGACCCGAGATCCGCAAGTGCGACAGTATAGCCGAGAGACTGCAAAGCATCCGCGAGATCGGCCTCAAGGCGTTCCATACGGATAAACCGGTCGCTGATATCGTGCTCATCGGCCACCGCAGCAATGCGGTCGTAATCGGACAACCGGTAATAGCCTTGCATCCAGATGTCGTGGGACACGAACAGCCGCAGAAACCGGAACGTCATGAAGCCGATGACGTCTTTCTGGGCGGTCAGCCCGAAGCCTTCGGTCAGCCGTATCTTGCCCTCGGGGCTCAAGATGCGGGCAAGCCAGCCCCGGAACCGGTCCGGATCCTCCGCGTCTTGATAAAATCCGCGCCAGACCGCCGCCTCTGCCGGTTCCGTCTCGACAAGGATGTCATAAAGCGTCCCCTGGCCCGTGCAGCCATAGGCCCAGAGGGAAACGTACCAGTCCCACGGATTGCGGATCGATCCGAGGACGGCGCGGCCGCCTTTGGCGTCTTTCAAAGCCGCATGCTTTTCGAGTTCGCGCCCGCCCACATGAGTCTCCAGCAGGCGGGTGATATGGCTGCAACCGGTTTTCTGGAGTTGCAGAAAGATCAGCCTGTCATTGACGAACACGAAAGCCCCCTAAGAGTCCTTTTTGAAAGGCGTCGGAAAACGCATTTCAAGATGCCTCGCCACCCACTCCCCCACCCGGCCACCCATAAGGGTACCCTGAATTGGGCGGTCGGGAGGGGGAGCGGGCTGGCGGTGCCAACAAAAAAAGAAACCGCTCAGCCGTCGCCCGAGCCGATGGCCGGACGCAGGCGCAGATCCGGCGCGGACCGGTCCGCCTGCGGTGCTTTTGCGCTTGCCGGACGGCGCACCGGTGCAGGCACGCGCAGGGGAGCCGCTTCGGCGATGGCCTCCTGGACGGCGGGCGCCGCTTGACCGGCGGCCGAGGCCTCGCGCCGGGCCGTGCTGGCCACCGGCCGCGTGCGCACGCCGGGCGTCTCGCCCAAAAGATCGAGCCGCGTCATGAAGTCGCGCGCGGCGTCCGCCAGCACCGTTCCGTCGCCCGCGACCGCGGCCCGCGACCAGGCCTCCCGCGCGCCGTCCTTATCGCCCTGCGCCGAGTGCTGGAGGCCCATTTCGATGAGCGCGCCCGGATCGTCGGGCACCACCTGCAGGGCGGCCCTGACGTCTTTGCGCGCATCCGTGAACTTGCCCAGATTGCGCCGGGCGCTGGCCCGGAGCACCAGCGCGGACACGAATTCGGGACGCCGTTTCAGCACGGAAGTCAGATCGTCTTCCGCCTCGCCCCACTGATCGAGCAGGGCATGGGCGCGCGCCCGGTCGTAGACCAGCATCAGCGGATCGATCCGCGCATCCTGTGCGGCCAGGTCGATGCCGGCGCTGAAGGCCTGGACCGCCCGCTCCCCCTGTTCTTCCAGGAGCCAGGCATTGCCCGCCTGGGAGAGGATCTGGGCGCGCAGGGCCACATCGCCCGCGCCCGCCTGCTGGGTCAGCATTTCAAGGCGCACGGCGGCCTCGCCATAATGGCCAAGTTCCACAAGCGCCAGGGCGATACAGTGCCGGGCCGGCGCGCCGCCGCCCTGGTCGCGCCAGGACGTGCCCATGTCGAAGGCGCCGTCGGGGTCGATCGGGATACGGTCGAGGCATCGCTTGTACTGGCCCTTGCCGGTCACCGAGCCATAATCCTGATCGTCGAGAAATTCGTAAAGGCGGTCGCGCAGGGCGTCGCTGGGCACGGGCACGGACTGGACGGCGCCCTCTTCCGGCGCGGCCCGGAGCGGACCGAGACCCACGGCAACAACCGCTGCAAGGACCCAAGAGATCTGTTTCATGCGATACGGCATCCGCCATTCCCCTTCAGAGACGCTTATACTGCGCCCGTCGTCACACGCCGCCAAGCCCGGCTGATCCCCTAACCGGTGCAGGAGACACGCCATGCCCCGCCTTTTCTGTTTCGGCACCGGCTTCAGTGCCCAGGCCCTGATCGCCCGTCTGGATCCCGGCGGCTGGCGCTTTGCGGGCACCGCCCGTTCTCCGGAAAAAGCCGAAGCCCTGAAAACGGACGGCCTCGACGCCTTCGTCTTCGACGGCAGCGCGCCCTTGCCCGCGCGGGCCCTGGACGGCGTCAGCCATATCCTGGTCTCCGCGCCGCCGGGCCCGTCTGGAGATCCAGTGCTGGCTCAGCATGGCGAGGATATGGCGCGCCTGTCATCTTCTCTTGAGTGGATCGGTTATCTCTCGACCACGGGCGTCTATGGCGACCATGGCGGCGGCTGGGTGGATGAGGCGACGCCGGTCAATCCGCGCAACGAGCGCGCCAGCTTCCGGGTGGATGCGGAACGGGCCTGGCTCGCTCTCCATGCGGAGCACGGCGCGCCCGTTCATATCTTCCGGCTCGCGGGCATCTACGGTCCGGGCCGCAACATGCTGGAGACCGTCCGGGCGGGAACGGCCAAGCGCATCGACAAGCCAGGGCAGGTGTTCTCGCGCATTCATGTGGAGGACATCGCGGGCGTGCTCGCGGCCTCCATCGCCAAACCCGATCCGGGCGCGGTTTATAATGTCTGCGACGACGAACCGGCAGCGCCGGGCGATGTGGTGACCTATGCCTGCGAGCTGTTAGGCAAAGAACCGCCGCCCTGGCAAAGCTACGAAGAGGCGGCGAAGACCATGTCGCCCATGGCCCGGAGCTTTTACGGCGAAAGCAAGCGCTGCCGGAATATCCGCATCAAGACGGAGCTGGGCGTCACCTTGCGCTATCCGACCTATCGGGAAGGCTTGCGCGCGCTGCTCGACGGGGCCGGTCAGGCGTAAGGCTTATACCGTTCCATCCAGCGCTCCGGCGCGGCCAGAGGCTTGAACCCGAACCGGGTATAAAGCGTATGGGCGTCGGCCGTGGCCAGCATCAGGCGGCGCAGGCCCATGGGCTGAAGCTGGGCCAGCACCGTATCCACCAGCCACTGGCCCAAACGCTTGCGCCGGTGCGCTTCCACCACGAAGACATCGGCCAGATAGGCGAAAGTGGCGAAATCGGTCACCACCCGCGCGAAGCCGATCTGGCCGTCCGTGTCGTGATAAAGCCCGAAGCACCAGGAATTCTGCACCGCCAGGCCCAAACGGTCCTTCGGGATGCCTTCCGCCCAATAGGATTGGGCGAGAAAGCCGTGGATCAGATCGAGATCGAGGCGGGCGTGGTCGTCGCTCACTTCGTAAGGGCCGAACCGGCGGGCGGCGAGACCGTAACCGGCGTCTTCAGGATCGGTAATCGATGTCACGGGTCAATCCTTCGACCGTGGAGATGAGGCGGGCGAGATTGGCTTCGTCCGAAAGCCGATGATCGCCATCCTTGATGAAGGTCGTGACAACATCGCGGCTTTGCAACCGCTGAACCAGATCGAGAGAGCGCTGCCACGGCACATCGGGATCCTCCATCCCGTGCAAGATGCGCACCGGGCAGGTGATGGGAATATTCGCCCGCAGCACCAGATGCCTGCGGCCGTCCTCGATCAGCCCCATGCTCAGGGGATAAGGCTCCATGTCATCATATTGGGACGGGCGCATCCAAGTGCCCGTGGTCTCCATTTCGTGCCGGGCCTCGTCCGGCAACTGCTCCCAGATCAGGTCTTCGGTGAAATCGGGCGCCGGCGCGATATAGACGATGCCCGCCACCCGTTCGGGCGCGGCCATGGCCACAAGGGTGGCGATCCAGCCGCCCATGGACGAGCCCACCAGGATCTGCGGCCCCGACGTCAAGGCCTCCATGACGGCCAGGGCATCGTCGGTCCAGCGCCCGATCGTGCCGTTTTCGAACGCGCCGGAGGAATCCCCGTGACCGAAATAATCGAATCGCAGGTAAGGCTTTCTCAGGCGTCCGGCCCAATCGTCGAGCGCCACTGCCTTGGTCCCGCCCATATCCGAGTGGAAACCGCCCAGCCAAACGACACCCACCCCCTGGCCTTCGCGCACGCGATAGGCAATTCTCTCGCCGTCGGGACGCGCGAGGGTGCGCAGTTCCGGTTCAGGGGTTCTGGAGGAAAAGACATCCGGCGAAACCATGGCGCACCTTTCTGACGACAATCTAGTGATCTTCGAAGAGCCGACCGCCTCGGACCTTAAGGGACAGGCGGCCCAACGGCCAGAGGTGAGCGTCGAGCGCCTCACCGTGCTCCAGGTCGTGCCCGCCATGGGCGCGGGCGGCGTCGAGCAATCGACCGTGGATATCGTCCAGGCCCTGGTCAGCGAAGGCCACCGGGCGCTGGTCGCGACCAAGGGCGGCTTCCGCACGGGCGAGATCGAGGCGGCGGGCGGCGAGGTCGTCCTGATGGACATGGCCACCAAGCACCCCTACTCGATCCTGGCGGCCAATGTGATGCGGCTTGCCCATCTGATCGACGAACAGGATGTGGATGTGGTCCACGCCCGCTCCCGCGCCCCGGCCTGGAGCGCGCGGATCGCGGCGCGCCTCATGGGACGGCGCTTCGTGACCACCTATCACGGCACCTACAATGCCCGCGGCGCGCTGAAACGCTTCTACAATTCGGTGATGGCGAAGGGCGACGCGGTGATCGCCAATTCCCAATTCATCGCCAAGCATATCTTGCGGCAACACCGCCTGCCGCTCGATGCCATCGATATCATTCCGCGTGGGATCGACATGACCCGGTTCGATCCGGCCTGCGTGCCCGCCTTGCAGGCGCAGGCCCTGCGCGGCGTGTGGCTGGGCACGGACGCGCCCGGCAACCGGCATGTCATCCTGATGCCCGGCCGCCTGACCCACTGGAAAGGGCAGACCGTGTTCCTCGATGCCCTGGGCCACCTGGTCAAGATGGGCGAGCATACGGACGATTGGTGTGCGGTATTGATGGGCGATGCCCAAGGCCGGAAAGACTATGCGGACGGTCTGAAGGCCCAGGCCCGCGATCTGGGCATTGCCGACAAGGTGGTCTTCCAGGGCCATGTGCAGAACATGCCCGCCGCCTACCGGGCCGCCGACCTGGTGGTCTCTCCGGCCATCGATCCGGAAGCCTTCGGGCGGGTGGCGGTCGAGGCCCAGGCCATGGAACGCCCGATCATCGCCGCCGATCACGGCGGCACCCGCGAGACCGTCATCGACATGCAGGAAGGCCCGGAGGACGCCACCGGCTGGCGGGTGGCGCCAGGCGATCCGCGCGCCTTGGCCCAAGCCTTGAACGCGGCCCTGGATCTGGGCGAAAGCGCCCGCGAGGCCATGGGCAAGCGGGGCCGGGCCTATGTCGGCGGCATCTACACGCTCGACGCGATGCAAAAACGCACGCTCAGCGTCTATCATCGGGTCATGGAAAAAGCACGGAGGCGGTAAGCCCGGAATGACGGAAATCAGCGAACGCATGCCCTTGAATGTGCTGTGCATGAAATGGGGCCCGAAATACAGCCCCGAATATGTGAACATCCTCTACCGGATGGTCTCGCGCCATCTGACCCTGCCCTTCCGGTTCATCTGCTTCACCGACCGGCCCGAAGGCATGCTGCGGCAGATCGAAACCCTTCCGTTGCCGGAGATTCACGTGCCCCAGGCCCGCCAGATTTCGCCCTGGCGCAAGGTGGGGATCTTCCGCCCCGGCCTCGGCGGCCTGCAAGGCAAAGCCCTGTTCCTCGATCTCGACGTGGTGGTGCTCGGTTCCCTGAACGATATCGCCACCTATTCCACCAAGCTGGCGATCCCGGAAAACTGGACCCAGCCCGGCCAGGGCGTGGGCAATTCCTCCGTGTTCACCTTCGAGATCGACCGGCTCACTTACATTTTCGGGCGCTACAACGAGACTGTCGGCAACCTGTTCGACCAGTTCCCCAACTCCCAGACCTTCGTCTCGCGCACGGCGGCCGAACGCGGCGATCTGGAATTCTTCCCCAAGGACTGGGTGCGCAGCTTCAAGGTGGATTGCATGCCCGGCGGCCTGATGAATTGGGTCGCCCGGCCGAAACTGCCCGAGGGCGCGCGGGTCATCGCGTTCCATGGCGATCCCAAGCCGCCGGATGCGGCCAAGGGCGTCTATCCGGGCAAATGGTATAAACATGTGCGGCCCACCCCGTGGATCGCGGAACACTGGCGGTAAAGGCTTTTTTTGAACGGCACCACCGCCCCACTCCCCCTCCCGGCCACCCACAAGGGTACCCTGAACTGGGTGGCCGGGAAGGGGAGTGGGGCGGCAAGGCAACCAAAATGGTCAAGGGGAGAAACGGCGTGGGAGAGCTTCTCAAGGGCAAGATCGCGGTGATCACCGGCGGATGTTCCGGGATCGGACTGGCGAGCGTTGAGCGTTTCATCGAGGAGGGCGCCAAGGTCGCGGTCGGCGACCTGCAGGACGAGAAAGGCAAGGCCCTCGAACAGCGCTTCGGCGATAACCTCATCTATCGGCACACGGATGTGACCGAGGTGGACGCTATCCAGGCGCTGATCGACGGCACGGCAGCGCATTTCGGCGGGCTCGATATCGTCTTCAACAATGCGGGCACGGGCGGCGCCATCGGCACCATCGACCAGGTGAGCCTGGACGCCTGGGACTGGACCTTCGACCTCTTGGTCCGGTCGGTCGCGGCAGGCATCCAATTCGCCGTGCCCCATATGGAAAAGCGCGGCGGCGGCTCGATCATCAACACATCGTCCGTATCCGCCCTGCAGGCGGGCTGGGCGCCCACGGCCTATTCCACGGCCAAGGCCGCCGTGCTGCATCTCTCCAAGATCGCGGCCATGGATCTGGCCCAGCGCAAGATCCGCGTCAACGCCATCTGTCCGGGCTTCATTTCCACGTCGATCTTCGGGGCGAGCATGGGGCTCGACCGGGCCCAGGCCGACCAGATGGTCGCGCGCATCGAAACGGAAATCCTGCCCTTTGCCCAGGCCCTGCCGGTGGCGGGCAAGCCCGCCTCCATCGCCAACACGGCCCTGTGGCTGGCGTCGGATGAAAGCTTCTTCGTCACCGGCCAGAATATCACCGTCGACGGCGGCATCACGTCGGGCTGGCCCCATTCCTGGCAGCCGGACGGCGTCGGCTTCGCCAGCGCCATGCTGGGCGAATCGGAAGAAGATGCCAAAGTGCGCTTCGAGCGCCTGAAAGCCGAGCAAGACGAAATGGCCAAGAACCGGAAACGGTAAGGACGAGACATTCTTTATGATCCGGGATCTGATTCTCAGCACGGGCTGGAAAGCGGGCTTTTTCGCCGCCCTGGTGCTGGTGATCGGCTGGGCGGTCTCGCGCTGGGGGAAGACGCGGCCCAATTGGGGCCTGTTGATGCTGGCCACGGTCATCGTGCTCATCCACGACGTGGCCTTGCGCTTTTCCTCCTGGACGCTGCTGCCCGCCAAACCCTTCCGGGACCTGGAATGGAACTGGGACGGCACGCTCTACGCCACGGTTCTGTCGCTCGTGCTGATCCTGTTCCTGCCCATGATCCCGCGCCGCGATACGGGTCTCACGTTCCGCTTTTCAGGGCCCTATCCGGTCAGGGCGTTCGTCCTGGCGCTGCTGCTAATCGCGGCCTATGCGGTGGGCGCTTATTGGACGCCGCCGGACGGCATCAATGGCGATGCGGAAAAGATCGCCTTCATGGCGAGCATGCCCGGCATCGACGAGGAACTGTTCTATCGCGGCCTTTTGTTCGCGCTGGTCGCCCGCGCCTTCGGACGACCCGACGCGCCCATGGCCGGGTTTCCCATCGCGGTGGCCGTGACCTCGATCCAGTTCGGCTTCGTACACGGATTGTCGGTGAGTTTCGGCCTTGTGGGCTTCGATCCCCTGCGCTTCGCCATGGCCGCCGTCAATGGCCTCGCCTTCGCGGCGCTGCGGGTGTGGAGCGGCAATCTGATCCTGCCGGTCCTCGCCCATAACGCCCACAACACGGTATTGTTGTTGCTCTAGAGCACCACCAGGTCCGCGTGTTGCACCAGGCTCTCAAGGGCCGCCGTGCCGGCCGCGCTGTTGCCGAACTCGTTCAGGCCCGGCGACCACACGGCAATCGACAACTGGCGCGGCGCGATGGCCAGGATGCCGCCGCCAACCCCGCTCTTGCCCGGCAGCCCGACCCGGAAGGCGAAGTCTCCGGCGGCGTCGTAATGGCCGCAGGTCAACATGATGGCATTGATGCGCCGGGCGATTGCGGGCTTGCAGAACGCGACCCCCGTCTCCGGATCCTTGCCCTCATTGGACAGGAAGAGGCCCGCGCGGGCCAGATCCTGGCAACTCACGGCGATGGCGCATTGCTGGCAATAGACGTCGATCACGTCATCGACGGTGTTTTGGATATTGCCGAATTCCTTCATCAGATGGGCGAGCCCGCGATTGCGGTGGCTTGTTTCGAGCTCGGATTGGGCCACGTCCCGGTCGATCCCGATCTTCGGGTTATCGCTCAGGGTACGGATGCAATCGACGATTTCCTCGATGGCGCCGACCGTGCCGAAGCGCGAGATCAGAATATCGACGACCACCAGCGCGCCCGCATTGATGAACGGATTGCGCGGAATGCCGTGCTCATATTCGAGCTGCACGATGGAATTGAAGGCATTGCCCGATGGCTCGCGCCCGAGACGGTGCCACAGATCGCCCCCGACCTCGCGCAGGGCGAGCGCCAGGGTAAAGACCTTGGAGACGCTCTGGATGGAGAACGGCTCGGCAGCGTCGCCCGTCTCATAAAGCGATCCCATATGGGTCGCGACCGCCAGTCCGAATTTGTTCGGATCCACATTCGCCAGCGCGGGGATGTACTGAGCAACCTCGTATTGTCCGATATGGGGCGCCGTCTCGTCTGAGACGCGGGCCAGCACATCCGTCCAAGTCACGGCCATGGGTATCCTTTCTCCAAGAAGAGTATGGTAGTCATGAAACGCTCATAGCGCGCCTGCCGCGCTGTTCCTATATAGAAAAGAGATGGTGACAGGCGCACGACGGTCATGAGTGCGGCGAAACCGGGTTGCCTCCGGCGGCCCCGGCGGGTACCACCGCCTGACCGACACCACTTTAATGATGACTGTGCTTCAAGGAGGTTGAGAGAGAACCGATGTCGAGCGAGAACCAGAATGCCGGACAAGCCCCCGTGTCCATCACGTTGCCCGACGGCAGCGTGCGCACTTTCGCGGGTCCGGTCACTGGCACCGACATCGCGGGCGACATCTCCAAGAGCCTCGCTAAGGCGGCGCTTGCCATGCGGGTCGATGGCGAGCTGACGGACCTCTTCGCCGAGATCGACCGGGACGCCAAGGTCGAGATCGTCACCAAGAAGGACGAAGCGGACGCGCTGGAGCTGATCCGCCACGACGCGGCCCATCTGATGGCCCAGGCGGTTCAGGAGCTTTTCCCCGGCACGCAAGTGACCATCGGCCCGGTGATCGAGGACGGCTTTTATTACGACTTCGCGCGCAACGAACCCTTCCATGCCGAGGATCTGGAAAAGATCGAAGCGCGCATGAAGGAGATCGTGGACGAAGGCCGCGCCACCCGCCGGGAAGTCTGGGACCGGGACGAGGCCATCAAGCACTTCAACGGGATCGGTGAAACTTATAAGGCCGAGATCATTGGAGATATTCCGCAAGGGGAACACATCCGGATCTACTATCACGGCGACTGGCACGACCTGTGCCGGGGCCCTCACCTGCCGAGCACGAAACATATCGGCAAGGCCTTCAAGCTGACCAAGCTGGCGGGCGCCTATTGGCGCGGCGATTCCAACAACGCCCAGCTTCAGCGCATCTACGGCACGGCCTGGCGCGACGACAAGGAACTGGCCGATTATCTCCACCGCCTGGAGGAAGCGGAAAAACGCGATCACCGCAAGCTCGGCCGGGAGATGGATTTGTTCCATCTGCAGGAAGAAGCGCAGGGCTCCGTATTCTGGCACGCCAAGGGTTTTACCATTTACAACGAGATGGAAAATTATATCCGCCGGCGTTTAAAAGGCGCCGGTTACCGGGAAGTCAGGACGCCGATTCTGATCGACAACAAGCTCTGGGAGGCTTCGGGCCACTGGGGCAAGTTCCGCGAGAATATGTTTGT
>CAZTCJ010000051.1:0-27126 GCA_964612085.1 uncultured Alphaproteobacteria bacterium | reverse complement strand
CAGATGAGCTTCTGGGGCGCCACGGTGATCACCAACCTGTTCAGCGCCATACCGTTTGTCGGCCAGACGATCGTCGAACTGCTGTGGGGCGGGTATTCGGTGGATAATCCGACGCTGACCCGGTTCTTCAGCCTCCACTATCTGATCCCGTTCGTAATTTTCGGCGTGGTTCTGCTGCATATCTGGGCGCTGCATGTGCCGGGCAACAACAACCCAACGGGCATCAGCGTGAAGGGGCCGCAGGATACGGTGCCGTTCCACCCCTATTACACGGTGAAGGATGCCTTCGCCCTGGTGGTGTTCATCCTGCTGTTCGCCTATTTCGTCTTCTTCCAGCCGAATATTTTGGGGCACTCGGACAATTACATCCCCGCCGATCCGCTGGTGACGCCGCCGGAAATCGTACCGGAATGGTATCTGCTGCCGTTCTACGCGATCCTGCGGGCGATCCCGGACAAGCTCGGTGGCGTGATTGCCATGTTCGCTTCGATCGGCATCCTGGTGTTCATCCCGTGGCTCGATACTTCGCCGGTGCGCTCGCTGCGCTATCGTCCGATCATGCGGCCGCTGTTCTTCCTCTTCATCATCGTCTGCCTGTGCCTTGGCTGGGCCGGTGCTCAGACGGCCGACCGGATCGTCGTTCCGTTCGGTGAAGAGCAGAAGTTCCTGGAAGTGACCCAGGGCGAAACCAGCGAGCGGGTGCCGTACAAGACGGAAGAGGAGCGTGTCGAAATCGTCAACCGGTATGGGGACGGCGCCAGTTTCTCGAGCGTGACCGTGCCGCCGGGCGGTATCGACGTGGCTGCGTTCAGCGCCATTATGACCTTCCTCTACTTCGCCTATTTCCTGATTGCCATGCCGCTTGTCGGTTTGATCGAGCGGCCGAAACAAAGGCCGACCAGTATCAACGAGGCGGTTCTTGCCCGGCATGGGTCTTTGCCTGAAGGGGCTGCTGCGGCTCCGAATAAGGAGGTGTGACGTGATCGGACGGATTTTCCAAACGCGCCATGCCTTTGCCGCGAGCCTGCTGGCTGCCGCGATCGGTTTCGGCACCCCGGCCTTCGCGGCGGGCGAATACGAAAAACCGATCTCGCCGGAAGGCGGCTGGTCCTTCGAAGGGCCGTTCGGCCGCTATGACCGGGCGGCGCTCCAGCGGGGCTGGCGGGTCTATGATCAGATCTGCTCGGCCTGCCACGGCATGAACCTGCTGAGCTACAGAAACCTGAGCCAGCCCGGCGGTCCGGAATTCTCCGAGGATGAAGTCAAGGCCATCGCCGAGAGCAAGCAGGTTCCGGCGGGACCGGACGATCAGGGCAATGAGGTCGACGAATTCGGTCAGCCTCTGACCCGACCGGGGCGTCCGTCGGACAATTTTGTCAATCCGTATCCAAACGAGCAGTTGGCGCGGTCGATCAATGGCGGGGCGTATCCGCCGGATTTGTCCGTGATCAACAAGGCCCGCCATTACGGCGCCGATTATGTCTATTCCCTGTTGGTGGGTTATTCCGATCCGCCGCCGGGCGTCACGGGCCGTCCGGGCCAGTACTACAACAAATATTATCCGGGCGGTTTCTACGCCATGCCGCAGCCGCTCTATCCGGATATGGTCCAGTATGACGACGGCACGGAAGCGACCGTGGAGCAGATGGCTGCCGATGTGACCCATTTTCTGGAATGGGCGGGCGAGCCGAAGATGGAAGTGCGCAAGAGCATGGGCATCATGGTCATGATTTACCTGCTCATTCTCTCGGTGCTGCTCTATTGGAGTTACAAACGCATCTGGCGCGACGTGGATCACTGAGTACGTTAGGGTCGGAGCCCTAACCCCTTGAAATCATGGAAAAGGCCGGACCTTGTGCCGGCCTTTTTCGTGTGCCGATTTGCGCCCGGGCGCCAGGGGCAGTATGGATTCGCGTTTGTGTGGGAACGGGAGAGACGGATTTGAGCGGTCAGACGGTCTTGGGCGTTATCGGCGGCAGCGGCCTCTACGATATGGCGGCGGTCGAGGAAACGCGCTGGGAGGTGGTCAAAAGCCCTTGGGGCGAGCCATCGGACGCCATTCTGCTGGGGCGGCTCGAAGGGGTCGATATGGCCTTCCTGCCCCGGCACGGGCGGGGACACCGCCACAGCCCGTCCACGATCAATTACCGTGCCAATATCGACGCTTTGAAGCGGGTCGGCGTTACTGACATTTTGTCCGTGTCCGCCGTGGGCTCCCTGAAAGAGGATCTGGCGCCCGGCGCCTTCGTGCTGATCGATCAATTCATCGACCGCACTTTTGCGCGCGACAAAAGCTTTTTCGGCGAGGGGCTTGTGGCCCATGTCTCCATGGCCCATCCGGTCTGTCCGAAGCTTGTGGAGGCGCTCGGTGCGGCGGCGCGCGAGGCGGGGATTGCGGTAACGCAGGGCGGTACTTATCTCGCTATGGAGGGTCCGCAATTCTCTTCTTATGCGGAATCCATGCTCTACCGCTCCTGGGGCTGCGACGTGATCGGCATGACCAATATGCCGGAAGCCAAACTCGCCCGGGAGGCGGAACTGCCTTACGCCACGGTCGCCATGGTCACCGACTACGATTGTTGGCATGAGGATCATGACAATGTGGATGTGGGTTCGGTGGTGAAAGTGCTTCACGACAATGCGGACAAGGCCCGGGCGCTCCTGAAGGCCGTGGCGCCGAAACTGGGGCCGCAGCGCGCGCCGTCTCCCTTGGGCATCGAGACCACGCTCGATACCGCGATCATCACCGCGCCGGACGCGCGCGACCCGGCGCTCGTCGCCAAGCTCGACGCGGTGGCCGGGCGGGCGCTCGGCGTGCCGATGATCCCTCACGCGTCTCTCGAAGGACCGCGCCCTTAGCAGACAGGCCGATCAGCAGAAGGACCGATTGGACATGGTGGATTTAAAAGCCGCGATCCGGACCATTCCCGACTATCCCAAAACGGGGATCATGTTCCGGGATATCACGACCCTGCTCGGCAACGGCCCGGCCCTGTCCGCCGCTGTCGACGGGCTGGTGGATCATCATCGGGGCACGTCCTTTCAGTATGTCGCCGGGATCGAGGCCCGCGGGTTCATTCTCGGCGGCGCAGTGGCCCACCGTCTCGGGATCGGGTTCATTCCCGTGCGGAAGAAAGGCAAGCTGCCCTACAACACGATTGCCCACGAATACGATCTGGAATACGGCTCGGACGTGGTCGAGATCCATGAGGATTGCGTGAAGCCCGGTGATCAGATCCTGCTGATCGACGATCTGTTGGCCACGGGCGGCACGGCGGCCGCCGCCATAGCGCTTTTCGAGAAAGTGCGCGGCGTGGTCTCGGCGTCGAGCTTCGTGGTCGATCTGCCGGATCTGGGCGGGCGCCAGAAGATCGAAGCCTTGGGCGTACCGGTTCACACTTTGGTGGAATTCGAAGGCGAGTGATTATTGGATAGCGGAGGAAGCTCGTGAAAGTCGACGGCGTTCCCTATCGCACTATCTGGCTCGATGAAGACGGAACCACGGTCCGGATCATCGATCAGACCCGTCTGCCCCATGAATTCATCGTCACCGGTCTGACCAATGTCGTGGAGGCCGCCGAAGCCATTCAGGTGATGCGGGTGCGCGGTGCGCCGCTGATCGGCGCCACGGCCGCCTACGGTCTTGCGCTCGCAGCACAAGCGGATCCGTCCGACGCGGCACTGGAGCGGGCTTATGACATGCTTCACGCGACCCGGCCCACGGCCATCAATCTGCGCTGGGCGCTTGATGACATGATGGCCGTATTGCGCAATCGTCCGCACGGGGAGCGCGCGGCGGCGGCGTATGCCCGCGCCGGCGAGATTTGCGATGAGGATGTGGAGATCTGCCGCTCCATTGGTGCGCATGGCCTGCCTTTGATCAAGGACGTGGCCGCTAGAAAAGACGGCGCGCCGGTGCAGATCCTCACCCATTGCAATGCGGGCTGGATCGCCACCGTCGATTGGGGCACGGCGCTCGCGCCCATCTATATGGCCCATGATGAGGGGCTGCCCGTCCATGTCTGGGTGGACGAGACGCGGCCGCGCAATCAGGGCGCCGCGTTGACGGCCTGGGAGTTGGGCCGCCACGGCGTGCCCCATACCATCGTCGCGGACAATGCGGGCGGTCATCTGATGCAACAGGGCCAGGTGGATCTGTGCATTGTCGGCACCGACCGCACCACCCGGTCCGGCGATGTGGCCAACAAGATCGGTACGTATCTCAAGGCCGTGGCCGCCCGGGACAATGGGGTGCCGTTTTATGTGGCGCTGCCCCACACCACCATCGACTGGACGCTCGATGACGGTAGGACGATCCCTATCGAGATGCGGGGCGGCGATGAAATCACCCATATCAGAGGGCGGACGGATGCGGGCGAGATCGTCCGGGTCGAGATCGCCGCTCCGGGCAGCGAGGCGGCCAATCCGGCGTTCGACGTCACGCCCGCGCGCCTGGTGACGGGGCTGATTACGGACCGGGGGGTAACGGAGGCCAGCCGCGAAGGCCTAAAGCGGCTCTTTCCGGAGCGAAGCAATGACAACGGATGATAGTTTACGCCAAAGCGTGATCGAAACGTCTCAGACCTTGTCCAAGACCGGCCTGTCGCCAGGGAAATCCGGTAATGTCTCGGCGCGGGCCGATGCCGACGGCGCCATGCTGATCACGCCCACGGGCGTGCCTTACGATATGCTGACGGCGGACTGTATCGTCCGTGTGGAAGCGGACGGTTCGGTGGGCGAGGGGCAATTGCTGCCCTCCAGTGAATGGCACTTCCACAACGCGATTTACAAAGCCCGGCCTGATGTGGGCGGCATCGTCCATGCCCATTCCCAAGCCGCAACCGCGCTCGCCTGCACGGGCCGGGATATTCCGGCCTTCCACTATATGGTCGCGGCCGCCGGCGGCTCGGATATCAGATGCGCGCCATACGCCACCTACGGCACGGCGGAACTGGCGGAAAATGCCGTCGCCGCCCTGAAAGGCCGTAAGGCCTGCCTGCTGGCCAATCACGGTCAGATCGCCGTGGGCGAGACGGTGGAAAAAGCGCTTGCCCTGGCCCGCGAGGTGGAGACGCTCGCCGCCCAATACAGTCACGCCCTGGCTTTGGGCGATGTCCGCATTCTCGACGAGGCGGAAATGGACCGGGTACAGAGTAAATTCACAAGCTACGGCCAGCAGCGCACCGATACCGTTTAGCTGGTGTGCGCATCGAAAAACGCGAGGGTCCGTTCCCGGGCGAGCTTGGTGCATTCCGCGCTGTAATCGGTCCTGCGGTCGGAATTGAAACCGTGGCCCGCCGGATAGACATGGACCGGCACGCCCGGGTGGCGCGCCATGATGGTGCGGACGTTTTCCATGGGGATCGTGTGATCCTGTTCCCCGAAATGGAGCATGACCGGCGCGCGGGGGCTTTCGTCCACGAAATCGATGATCAGGCGGCCATAATAGCCCACCGTGGCCGCGAGCCCGTGCACCCGGCAGGCCGCCACCCAGGCGACCGTACCGCCGAAACAGTAGCCTGTGAGAACAACAGGGCCTTTGTCCGCAAGCTGATCGGCAGCCGTCTGAACGTCCAGCACCACATGATCCCAATTGACTTTGCCCGCCAGATCCCGGGCGCGGGCGATATCGTCCGGCTCGTAGCCCACCGCGAAGCCCGGCTCCATACGGTCGAACAGGGCAGGGGCGATGACTTCATAACCGTCGGCGGCGAACCCGTCCGCCAGCTCCTTGATGTGATCGGTGACGCCGAAGATTTCCTGGATCAGCACCAGGCCTCCGCGCCGGGCCGGTCCACCCACATCTTCCGGCGTGACGTGATAATGGGCAATCTCGACGCCATCCCCGGCGGTCTGGCTGCGCATCCGGCCTTTGTGACTCATGGATCTGCCTCTCAAGCGTTGAACCGGAACAACAGGACATCGCCGTCTTGCACGACGTATTCCTTGCCTTCAAGACGCATTTTGCCCGCCTCCTTGGCGGGCGCTTCGCCGCCCAGGCCGACATAATCGTCATAGGCGATGGTTTCCGCCCGGATAAAGCCGCGTTCGAAATCCGTATGGATAACGCCCGCCGCGCCCGGCGCCTTCGTGCCAGCCCGGATGGTCCAGGCGCGCGATTCTTTCGGGCCTGCCGTGAAATAGGTCCGCAGACCGAGCAGGCCGTAACCCGCCCGGATCAAGCGGTTCAGGCCCGGTTCTTCCAAGCCCAGTTCGCCCAGATATTCGTCGCGTTCCTCCGCCTCCAGAACGGCCACTTCGGATTCGATCTTGGCGGAGATCACCACACAGGCCGCCCCTTCCGCTTCCGCGCGCTCCTGCACCCGTTTGGAATGGGCGTTGCCGTCCTTGGCCGAGCCTTCATCCACATTGGCCACATAAAGCACAGGCTTGGAGGTGAGCAGATTCAAGGCCTTCCAGCCTTTTTCCTCTTCCGGCGTCAGTTCGGCGACGCGCGCAGGTCTGCCTTCGCGCAAGGGGGCAAGGGCCTTTTCAACAAGCGGGAGGGTGGCCTTGGCTTCCTTGTCGCCGCCGGTGATCCTCTTACGGAGCATGGGTTCGCGTTTTTCCAGACTTTCCAGGTCCGCGAGCATCAGTTCCGTCTCGACCGTGTCGGCATCCGCCAGCGGATCGACGCGGCCTTCCACATGGGTGACGTCGCCATCCTCGAAGCAGCGCAGCACATAAGCGATGGCGTCCACTTCCCGGATATTGGCGAGAAACTGGTTGCCCAGCCCTTCGCCCTTGGACGCGCCTTTGACGAGCCCCGCGATATCGACGAAGGTCAACCGTGCGGGAACGATATTGGCCGATTTGGCGATGCCTGCGATCTTGTCGAGACGCGGTTCCGGCACCGCCACATCGCCCACATTGGGCTCGATGGTGCAGAAGGGATAGTTCGCCGCCTGGGCCGCCGCCGTCTGGGTCAGGGCGTTGAAAAGGGTCGATTTGCCCACATTGGGCAGGCCGACAATACCGCATTTGAACCCCATGACCCGTCCTCTCTAGTCTGATGTTTCGGTACCGGATGGTTTCGGTTTGCGTGGCTCCGGCGGCGCCAGTTTCAACGCCACGGCATTCATGAAACCCGGCCCGTCGCCTTTGGCCAGGTGGGGCGCGCAATCGGCAACCGCATCGAGCAGGGCATCGACCCAGTCAGCCCGCTCCGCCTTGGAAAAATCGCCCAACACATGGCCGTGTACGCGCTCTTTCTGACCCGGATGTCCGATGCCCAGGCGCACGCGCCAAAAGTCCGGACCCAAATGAGATGCGATGGAGCGGATGCCGTTATGGCCGGCCGCGCCGCCGCCGCGCTTGACCCGGACTTTCGCAGGCGCCAGGTCGATTTCGTCGTAAAAGACGATCACGTCGTCCGGATCGATCTTGTAGAAACGGGCGGCCTCGCCGACCGCCCGTCCGGAGTCGTTCATATAGGTCGTTGGCTTGAGGATCAGGATCTTCTCGGTGCCGAGCGATCCTTCCAGGGTCAGGCCCTGAAAGCGCGCCCGTTCGGCCCCGAAGCCGTGGGCGCTGGCGATCGCGTCCACTGCCATGAAACCGATATTATGCCGGTGCCCGGCATATTTCGGACCCGGATTGCCCAGACCGACAAAGAGTTTCATGGATCCCGTATCCCGGCTCGAAGGTCGGCTTACTCCTCGCCACCCTCTTTAGGCTTCTCCTCGGCCGCGGCCTCAGTGTCACCGTCTTCGCCTTCACCCTCTTCGCCGGACGAGGCCCCGCCGGACGGCGCCGCGATGGTGGCGATGGTGAAGTCCCGGTCGGTGATGGTCGGCTCGACCCCATCCGGCAGCTTCACATTGGAGATGTGCACGGAATCGTTGATGTCGAGGCCGTCCAGATCCGCTTCCAGGAAATCCGGAATGGAATCGGCGGGCGCTTCGATTTCCACCTCGTGGCGCACGATGTTGAGCACGCCGCCGCGCTTCAGGCCCGGGCTTTCTTCCTCATTAAGGAAGTGCACCGGCACCGACACGGCCACGCGGGTCGTCTTGCTCACCCGCAGGAAGTCGATATGCCAGGGTTGATCCGTTACCGGATGATATTGGATTTCGCGCGGCAGCACACGGGTCTCTTTGTCGCCGACCTTGATCATGCAGGTGGACGACATGAAGTGACCGCGATTGAGCGCGCGGATCATTTGGGGAACGTCGATCGCGATGGCAACCGGTTCGTCCTTGCCGCCATAGATCACGGCGGGGATGAGACCGTTTCTGCGTGCTGCCCGGGCGGCCCCCTTGCCGACCCGTTCGCGAGGCTGCGCTTGCAGTTGGAGCGTATCGCTCATGCCTCGTACTCCTCGATTTTTCAATGGAACCCCCGCGCATCCTCCAAGGGTGTATGGCGGGATGGCTGGTCATAGCCGAAGTGGGGCTGGGACGCAAATCTTTCGCTTGACAGGAAACCATATGGTTCCCTATTAATAAGAAACCGATTGGTTTCATGAGTATCCCGATGACCCATGACAGTCAAACCGTGTTCAAGGCGCTCGCCGATCCCACACGGCGCGCCATCGTGGCGTTACTGGCCGAGCAGGAGCGCACGGTAGGGGAGGTGGCCCGCCATTTCGCCATGACCCGGCCGGCGGTGGCCAAACACTTGAGCATTCTGGAGGCGGGCGGGCTGATCTCTGTCCGCTCCAAAGGCCGGGAACGGATCAATCGCTTGGAAGGCCGGGCGCTGGAAGCGGTGTCCCGATGGGTCGCACAGTATGACCGCTTCTGGGACGCGCGGCTGGCAACCTTGAAAACTCTGGTGGAGGAAGAGATGACCGCAGCCCGTATCGTGAAGACCGTGTTTCTGAAGGCGACGCCCGAGACCGTCTGGTCCTATCTGACGGAAGCGGACAAGCTGGGCCGATGGTTCCATCGGGCCGAGGCTGATCTCACAGACGGCGAAACCTACCGCCTTTTGAGCGACGATCCGAAAAAACGGGAGAAGCCGCTGATCTGGGGCGCGGTGGTGTCCATGGACAAGCCGCGCAAGCTTGTCTGGACGTTCACGCACGATCATTTGCAAGGCGTCGAGACGGAAGTGATCTGGACACTGGAGACGGTCGCGGGCGGCACCGTTTTGACATTGGTCCATGACGGTTTCGACAGGGCGCCCGCCGATCTTCTGGAGATGCTGACGGGCCACGACGCAGGCTGGGACGAGCATTTCGTCAAGCTGCGGACGGTTGTGGCGGGCAGCGCGGAAAAGGCGGTTGCGCCCGAGGCGTGACGGCCTTGATCAGCATATTGCAGATTGTCACTGGTTTTATGCCGGAGCGGATGCGCCGGCGGCGGCGTGAATTTCCGTCACCAGCTCGGGCGCCAGTGCCAGGCGCGCAGCGAGCATCTGCAGATAAGCTTTCTCCGCGGGCGTATCGGCTTCGATGGCAACGAGCGAGGCGGCGTAGATCTCGGCGGCATGTTCCGGCGTGTCGGCGCCCGCCACCACCTCGTCGAGATTGAGCGGCGCGGACAGTTCGTCGAACACGAAGGCCTTGGCATTGGCGTCCAGATCCATGGCGTTGAGGCGTTCGAAGACGCGGGTCTTTTCCTCCGCGTCGATCTTGCCGTCGGCCTTGGCCGCCGCGATCATGGCGCGCACCAGGGCCTTGCCCAGGGCGTCGGCCGCCGCTTCATCCGACGGCGGAGGAAGAAACGCGCCGTCTTGCGGCGCGGCCTGGTAGTCGGCGCCAGGAGGGACTTGGCCGGGCGTGGTTTGCGCGGGCGCGACGGTTGACTGCCCCTGGCGGCTTTTCGACCAGGCGTGATAGGCCAGCCCGCCGATGGCCGCCACGGCGCCGTATTTCGCCGCCTTGCCGAGAAACTTCTTGCCCGAACCGCCCATCAGCATGCCGGCGGCGAGACCCGCAGCACCGGCGCCCGCGCCGACCATGGCCTTGTTACGGGTGTTCGGATCGTTTTGCAGGGCGTTCAGGATGCTGTTGACGTCGAACATGGGCAGGCTGGTCCTCTGTTGGTGTGCTTTTGTATGCGTATAGAGCGGTTTGTATTGCGCAAGATTTAGATATGGGGAGGCGCTCACGCCCCCGCAAGCGGTTGGAAGGGCATGGGCCCTGGCTGTCTCGTTCGGACAGCCCCTTCGTCATCCTGGGCGCTTAGGCGAGCCCGGCCCTGAAGGCCGGGCGCGAGCTTTGCGATCCAGGATCCAGGGCCGCTTGTTCCGTATGCGCCGCTCTGGATCCCTGCCTGCGCAGGGATGACGTTTGTGCCTTTACGACCTTTTTCGGTTTGTTCGCTTTTCCCCCCGCTCGATGAGCGCCCCTGCGGCCGCGTCCGGATCGCCGATGACGGTGACGCGGCCTGCTTCGATATCGTCGAGCCCGGCCTGAAGCGCCGAGCGCAGTTCCGCCTCCCGCAGGGCCTCGTGATGTTCGAGCAGGCGCAAGGCCGCGCGCACCACGTCCGACGCGCCCTGATAGCGGCCCGTTTCCACCAGCCGGGCGATCAGGCCCTGGTGATGCTCATTGAGGGAGATGCTGGGGTTTTTGCGCATGTACCGTCTCCTGCTGGTCAGAGACTGTAGCACAAATTACGCATTTTTGGTAATTGGAGGGAAAGCAGGTGCATTGAGTGATAGCGAAATGCGCATTTGGGCCGCCCGTCGCCCGTGCATTTCGCTATCACTCAATGCACCCTACACGGATTATCCCGGCCGGCGGGAGTATTAGTCAATCAAACAGGCTCGACACCGACTCTTCTTTCGCAATCCGGCGGATCGCTTCGCCCATCAGCGGCGCGATGGTAAGCACACGGATATTGTTGGCTTCGCGCACTTCCCGGGTCGGTTCGATGGAGTCGGTGATGACGAGGGAGGACAGCTCCGAGCCGCGCACCCGCGCCACCGCGCCGCCTGACAGCACCCCGTGGGTGACATAGGCGAAGACTTCGTCCGCCCCCCGCGCTTTCAGCGCCTTGGCGGCATTGCACAGCGTGCCTGCGGAATCGACGATGTCGTCCACCAGAATGCAGGTACGGTTTTCCACATTGCCGATGATGTTCATCACTTCCGACTGGCCCGCGCGCTCCCGGCGCTTGTCCACGATGGCGAGGTCGGCGCCGATGCGGTTGGCAAGCAGGCGCGCGCGCACCACGCCGCCCACATCCGGCGAGACCACCATCAGGTCGCGGCCGTTGAAATTGTCCTTGATGTCCTTCTCGAAGACCGGCGCGCCGAACAGATTGTCCGTGGGGATATCGAAAAAGCCCTGGATTTGCCCTGCGTGCAGGTCGAGGGTCAGCACCCGGTCGGCGCCTGCCGTGGTGACGAGGTTGGCCACCAGCTTGGCGGAGATCGGCACCCGCGAGCCCGATTTCCGGTCCTGCCTTGCGTAGCCGAAATAAGGAACGACCGCCGTGATCCGCCGGGCCGAGGCGCGGTTCAGCGCATCGATGCAGATCAGCAGCTCCATCACATTGTCATTGGCGGGCGAGGAGGTGGACTGGATCAGGAAGATGTCCTGGCCGCGCACATTCTCGTGGATCTCCACGAAGACTTCCGCGTCGGCGAAGCGCTTCACTTCCGCCTTGGTCATGTCGAGATTGAGGTATTCCGCGATGTCCCGGGCGAGGGACCGGTTGGAATTCCCTGCAATGAGCTTCATGGCGCCGCTTCCCGTCAGTAGCTATCCATCTGAAAATGCACCGCGCGGCGCATTTCCGGCTGCCCGGCCGGCCCGCTCCCGATCACCCGCTTCATATAGACACTCACAGCATATCTGCCCATGCGGTCCCGCGCGAAAACGCGGCGCAAAAAGCGCTTACACATGCCGAAATGGGGAAATCTCCGTGGTGGCCGCTGCTGCCCGATATGTGATCTTTTTTTGACAACGCCCAGCGCTGCCGTCAAGGCTGTTTAACGGCTTAGAAACGTTTTGCAAGGCCGGTCACCGTTTTCGCCCTTATCGCGGGGGACCGATCAGCAGATCGAAGAGACCGTCGCGCGCGCCCTGGGCCGCGAAAAAGGCGGCTTCGCCCCAAGGTCCGTCGAGACTGCCCGCTGGGATTGCGTTGTCCTGGGAGATCGAGCCGATCAGCGCGCCCCGGTGATCCCGCACGGTCCAGGTCAGGGTGATGCGCTCGGCGGGCGGGTCCGTGCCCGGAAGCGGCGACACCAGCACCTGGCCGGAGACCACGACGGCGTCGCGCGGAATGACCACGCGCGGGTCCGTATCGCGCAGGATCTCCACGGCCAGATCCGCCTCTCTCAGGAGCACCGCCAGGGAATTCGTCAGGCTCGCCCGGCCGTCGCCCGGCGCGCCGATGACCGGGATCACCACGACCTGGCCGCGATTGTTGATGCCGTCCGGATCCCGCCCCTGGGCCTCTTCCATCAGGCGGCGCAGGCGGCTGGCGGTCGCGGTGGCGAGCGCCGTCAAAAGGGCGGGCGGCACCGATTCCCAGATCTCCTCCTGGGTTGCCGGACGGATGGGGGCGGGTACTTGCGGCGCGGCGGCCCGCACGGGCGGCGACGGATTGCCCGCGAAGCCCAGACGCAGGCTCAGCGCCGGCGGCGTCTCCGGGACCGGCGGGGCGACCGAGCGCGAGACGGCGAACTCAGCGAGAAAGCGGCCTTCGGAATCCTGCAAGGTCCAGTCGATGCGGATTTGCGGATCGACCGTATCCGGAAGAGCCTGGGCCCGGCCGATCAGCCGGTCGGCGGTGTCGGCCGCGTTCTCCAGCACCGCCGGAATGTCCTGGGCCTGGGCGGCATCGCGCAGCGCGGCGGCGAACCGGTCCGCGTGCTGGTAAGGCACGCCCGCCACGGGCAGGATGAGAATGCTGGCGCCTTCGGTGATGCCGCGCACGGCCTGCACATTGCGGTGCTTGCCTTCATAGGGCCGTTCCACGTCGAACGGGTTGGGCAGGTTGGTGTTCTCCGTCAGGAGCGCACAGGCGGAGAGTCCCAAAGCCAGAACGGAGATCAGGCACCACCGCATGGCGTCACCCGTCCGTGAGCGCCACGATAGAGAGATCGCGCCCATAGTCCGGTTCTTTGCGATGGGTCGTGCGCCGGTAACTGAAGAACGCGTCTTCATCCGCATACGTGCAAAGGCCGGTATCCTCGATCCGTCCGACACCCGCTTGAACAAGGCGCACGGCGACGAAACCCGGCAGATCGAAGCGCCAATGGGCCGCCTTGCCGGACGGCGCGAAAAAGCGTTCCGTTCCGGGATCATGGGCCAGGAACCGCTCCTTGAACTCCGGTCCGACCTCGTAATTGGCCTGGGAAATCGTCGGGCCGAGGACGGCGGTGACGGCGGACCGGTCCGCGCCCAGCGCCGTCATGGTCTCAAGCGTCGCTTCGAGCACGCCCGAAAGCGCCCCTTGCCAGCCCGCATGGGCCGCGCCGATGACACGGGCGGAGGCGTCGGCGAACAGAACGGGGCAGCAGTCGGCCGTCAGAATACCGAGCGCTAGGCCCGGCTCGCTCGTCGCCATGCCATCCGCCTGCGGTGCATCCTGACGCGCCCAAGGGGTCTCGACCGTGACCGCCTTGGCGGAGTGGATTTGATAAAGCGTCACCAGCCGGTCCGGCGCGAGCCCCAGAGTTCGCGCGACACGGGCGCGGTTTTCCGCAACGCGGCCCGGATCGTCGCCGGAGCCGGGTCCGCAATTGAGACTCGCGTAAAGCCCTTGCGAGACGCCGCCCTGCCGTCCGAAAAATCCGTGCACCACGCCGTTACGATCCGCCAGCGCCGACGCTGTCCGGTAGGGGGGCTGCGCGCGATCGTCCAGGAAAGCGGTCTCAGTCATGGGCCAGTCTCAGTCATGGGGCCGGTCTCAGTCATGGGGCCGGTCTCGGGCTTGCTGTTTGAGAAGCGCTGTCCTTGGCCTGAAAAGGTGGCGGCGGTGGGGCAGAGCGGGGGGCAATG
Organism: uncultured Alphaproteobacteria bacterium; assembly: GCA_964612085.1. Classification (GTDB taxonomy): domain Bacteria; phylum Pseudomonadota; class Alphaproteobacteria; order JAJFIK01; family JAJFIK01; genus CAZTCJ01. The sequence continues at coordinate 13,220 of CAZTCJ010000051.1, read as the reverse complement.
GCCAGGGCCTTGAAAAGCGTTCCCATTTGATCGGGCGCGGTCAGGCGGGCGAGGGCGCTGCCGATCTGCGCCGCCTGATCCGGCGTTGCCTTGGCGCGCAGCACCTGCGCCCGTGCCTCGATGCCGAGCGCGGTGAAGAGCGCGCCCTGAGCCATCGGTCCGTAGGCGGAGGCTCCTTGCGCCTGGGCCGTTTGGGCCAGCCGCTCGAAATCCACATGGGCGGTCAGGTCCGCCTCGCCCGGCGCTTCGAGGACCGGGTGATAGCGGTGCCCGCGCACGGCCTGGAGCGTTTCTCCGCTGCCGGAGCGGGCCGGGCCGTAATCGATGAAAAGGGCCGCGCCGCCCCGCGCCCCGATGGCGGCGGCGATCTCACCGGCGATGGCCTCGCCCGCCGGAGAGCGCTCGACGATGGTGCCGGGCGGCCCGTCGATGCCGATCTCCGTTGCCGCCGGAACGGGCGCCAGGGTGAAGGCGAGGGCGCCGTCGTCGAGGCCGATCAGGCGCTCGTGCCAGCCTGTTTCGGTGCGGACGAACTGGTGAACGGGCAGGGCGTCGAAAAACTCGTTGGCGATGACGAGCACTGGTCCCGCGCCGTCGAGGGCCTGGTCGATCCGCTCGTACCAGGCAACCGGCGGGCGCGCGCCCGAAAGCGCCGCCTGCTGACGGGTGCGCAAGGCTGGGCTTGTCTCCACTAGGCGCACATTGAGGGCCTCCAGAAGGCCGGGCACGACGGCCATGGCGCGCAGGGCGTCGGCCATCAGCGTGCCCCGCCCCGGTCCCAGCTCGATCAGACGGATGGGGTCCGGGCGGCCCTGATCGAGCCAGACCTGCGCTGCCCACAGGCCGATCAGTTCGCCGGCCATCTGGCTGATCTCCGGCGCGGTGGTGAAATCCCCGGCCCGTCCGAACGGGTCCCGCGACATATAGTAGCCGTGCTCGGGATGGCCCAGCGCCAGCGCCATGTACTCGGCCACGCTCACCGGCCCCTGGGCGCCGATCAGGCGCCGCAGAATGCCGAGAAGGGGCGTGCCGGCCTCAGGACCGCTGGGTGCGGGCATTGCGGGCAGCGGGCTTGGTTTTCTCCGCAGGTTCAGCGTTCAGCACAGGCCCGTAGCGCTTGGCCCGCCAGATGAAGGCGAGGCCGATGGCGATCATGGGCAGCGACAGCAGCATGCCGACCGTGAACCAGTGGCCTTCATGGAAGACATAGGCGGTGGATTCCCGGAAGAATTCGACCGAGCCCCGGGCGAGCGCGTAGCCGATCAGGAAAATGCCCGTGGCCAGCCCCGGCCGGTCCAGGATCTTGAATTTGCGCACCAGCACGACGAGCACCACGAACAGCACCAGCCCTTCCAGAACCGCTTCGTAAAGCTGGCTCGGGTGGCGCACATAGGCCTCGGCGGGCTTTTCGATGCCGTTGCGGCGGTCCTGGACCACTTCGCTCATGAAAATCATGCCCCAGGGCGCGGTGGTGACCTTGCCCCACAGCTCGCCATTGATGAAATTGGCGATGCGCCCGAAGAAGAGGCCGATCGGGGTGGCCACGGCCGCCAGGTCGCCGATCCGGAACATGTCGAGGCCGCGCCGGCGCGAGAAGATCACAATCGCGAGAACGACGCCCAGAAGGCCGCCATGGAAGGCCATGCCGCCTTCCCACAATGCGAAAATGCGCCAGGGCTCGGCGATATACACGGCACGGTAGTCCTCGTACCACATGGCGTAGAGGAAAACGAAGCCGAGCCGGCCGCCCAGGATCACGCCGATCGTCGCCCACACCAGCAGATCGTCGATATCGGCCGGTTGCGCCGGGGGCGTGCCCTTGTGGCTGGGATGAGTCCACAGGCTCTGGGTGCGCAGCATGGAGTTCACATATTGCCAGCCGAGCACCAGCCCCGCGATATAGGCGAGGGCATACCAGCGGATCTGGATAATGCCCAGGTCCAGGGCAACGGGATCGAGCGCGATGACCCAATGATCGGTTTCGAAGGGCGTCATGTGACTTCTCTTTCCCTGAGCAGAAAACGTATCCACCATGCCCTACTTTCGGCGTGCGCCGTTTGCAAGGGCCCCTTAACACCCTATCTGGCAGGAATAGCGGCAACAGGTTCAAAAGGCGCCGGATAACGGTGAAATCAGATGCAAACCAGAAATAAAGTGTTCGATGATCTGGCTAAGGTGCTGACCAGCGCGGCCGGGGCCGCCCAGGGCGCCCGGGCCGAGATGGAGTCCGTGCTGAGGGCCCATGTGGAGCGCATGGCGGGCGAGCTGGATCTCGTCCCCCGCGACGAATTCGAGGCGGTCAAGGCCATGGCCATTACGGCGCGGGAAGAAAACATGCGCCTGGAAGCCCGGCTGGCCGCCTTCGAGGCCCGTCTGAACGGCGCTCCGGAAAAGGATGCCGCCACGGACGCGCCCGCGAAACCGGCCCGCCGCAAGTCCGCCGTTAAAAAGACAGGAACATCGTGATCTACTGTAATCGACCGGGACGTGATCTGCGTGCTTGCACAGTGGCTCCAAATCGACCTACAGATATTAGGGCGTGCTAGACGGGATGGCGGCTAGATGTGGCGAGACCGAGCAATTCGGACACCCACAGGATGCGCGGGGCTTCAAGGCCTGCGCGTTGGACATTCCGCCTCTCCCGGTCACGGGATTTTGCGCGCGCCGATCCGCCGGGATGTGCCTTGCGCCGCCCGGCTTTTCTTTTATGCGGGAGAAGTGAGCCATGGAACACAGCGATATCGCAATGAGCGTCTCCATCAGCAATCCCCTGGATACGATCGAGCAGATCGTGACGGCGGAAAGCTGGCCCTTCGACCGCAGCGCGGACGACGAATTGAATATCTCCGTCAACGGACAATGGTGCGATTACCAGCTTACGTTCAATTGGCGTGAGGATCTGGAAGCGCTCCATCTGGCCTGCGCCTTCGACATGAAGGTGCCGGAAGGCAAGAAGGGCGAAGTGTATGCGCTCCTGGCCCAGATCAATGAGCAGCTTTGGATCGGCCATTTCGATCTGTGGTCGGACGAAGGCGTGATCTTGTTCCGCCACGGCGTGCTGATGCATGGCGGCGCCACCGCCACGCCTGAGCAGTGCGAGGCGCTGGTACGCCTCTCGGTCGAGGCGTGCGAGCGCTATTATCCGGCCTTCCAGTTCGTCCTGTGGGCGGGCAAGAGCGCGGCGCAAGCGATCGCGGCCTGCATGTTCGACACCGAAGGTCATGCCTGACCCGGCAGGTTCCATTCTGCTGATCGGCGCGGGGCGCATGGGCTATGCGCTCCTTGAAGGCTGGCTGAAAGAGCCCGCCCTTGGGGGCTACCGGTTTCAGGTGGCCGAACCCCACCCTGCGGGTCCGCTTGAGCGTCTGGCGAAAGAGGGGCGGATCGATCTCAATCCGGACCCTGTTGATCTTGATCCGGCGCTTGCGGTGCTTGCCGTCAAGCCGCAGATCATGGACGAGGTGGCGGCGCCCTTCCGGCCGCTGGCGCAAAACGGCACGCCGTTTCTCTCCATCGCGGCGGGCCGCTCCATCCGCTCGATCAAACAAGCGCTGGGTGCGGACTGTCCGGTCGTCCGGGCCATGCCCAACACGCCCGCCTCGCTCGGGCGCGGCGCCACGGTCTGCGTGGCGGACGGCACCATCCCCGATGATCTCAAAACACTGTGTACGACGCTTCTGGAAGCGGTCGGCCATGTGGCCTGGATCGAAGACGAAAGCCTGATCGACGCGGTGACGGCGGTCTCCGGCAGCGGTCCGGCCTATGTCTTTCACATGGCGGAATGTCTGGCGGCGGCGGGCGAGAAGGCCGGCCTGCCGCGCAATCTGGCCGAGGAGCTGGCGCGTTTGACCGTGGCGGGCGCGGGCGAGATGCTCTGGCGCGGCGAGGCGGATGCCGCCACCTTGCGCGAGAATGTCACAAGCCCTGGCGGCACCACGGCGGCGGCCTTACATATATTGATGGCTAAAGACGGCTTGAAACCGCTCATGGAACGGGCCGTGGACGCGGCCAAACAGCGGGGCCGGGAATTGGACAGGTCTTAATGTTAAGGGCCCTGCCATGTTGATGATGCCCATAGGTAAAAACACATGACCGAGACCCAAGGCACTGCGCTTCAGGAATCGCTTCTTGATGCCACGTTGGAGCAGATCGCAATCGAAGGCTGGCGCGGCTTGACCATGGGCGCGCTGGCGCGTCATGCGAATGTGCCGTTGGCCGATCTCTATCGCCGCCAGGGATCGAAAACCGATCTGCTGACGGCCTTTCTGGCGCGCATCGATCTGGCGGCGCTTTCAGAAGACCCGCAAGGCGCAATGGACGCGGAAACCTCCCGCGACCGGCTGTTCGACTCCGTTCTGCTCCGCTTCGAGGCCATGGAGCCCTATCGGGATGCGGTCCAGGTGCTGCGCGAAGAATTGCCGCGCGATCCCATGGCCCTGGCCGCAGTGCTGCCGGCGGCCCGGCGTTCGCTTGCCTGGACGCTCGATGCGGCGGGGCTCGATCCCAACGGTCTGAGCGGGGCCGTGCGGGTCCGCGTGTTGGGATTTATCTGTTTGCGGACTCTTGACGTCTGGCTGACCGATGATGGCGCGGATCTGGCCAAGACCATGGCCGATCTCGACCGGCGTCTGCGCCGCGCCTCCCGCTGGCTGGGCCTGGACGAGCGCCGGGGGTCCGGCGGCCGGGCGAGAGACGAATTTCACGACGATAACAGGGGTCACGAATCGGCTGACGCCGAGCCCGATGCCGCGCGTGCGTGATGGAGCGTCGATCCGTGCATTGACGAGCGGGCGCGGACACGGCATGGTCTCGCCCATCATGGCAGTTGAAGACTGCTGATTCTCAAGCGCCGTCCGCCAAATCCGGCGCACCGGTCCGGGCCGTCCTCCGCCACCTTATGAGACAGCCGGATCGCGATCCCATTTCGGAGCATTTCTTATGAGCGACAAAATGAGCGTCTTCCCGTTCAATGTCTTCCCTTTGATGCAGGGCTTCACGGCCACCAACGGTTTCGGCATGGAAGCGCTCGTCGAGCGCCAGCGCCAGGCCATGGAAGCGATGATGGAAACCAACCGCGCCGCCATTGAGGGCTATCAGTGCCTGATGACCCGCCAGATGGAAATGGCCCAGGACACCATGCAGCAGTCCGCCGCGATCATGCGCGATATGATGACGCCCGGCACGCCGGTCGAGGCCGCCTCGCGGCAGATGGCGCTGGTTCAGTCCGTATGCGGCAAGGCCTATGAGAACATGCGTGAACTGACGGATCTGGCGACGGAAGCCAATACGGGCGCGGCCAAGGTCTTTCAGGACCATATGGGCGGCCAAATTGCCGAACTGAGCGCGGCCGCTTCCACGGGCAAGGCGAACGGCAAGGGCCAGGGCGCCAAGGCCAATGGCCGCGCGTCCCACTGATCGTTAAAAGTTATGACCGGCCCGGCTGTCATCGACGATTTTTTCGCCTTCGACATCCGGGTCGGGACCATTGTGCGCGCGGATCCTTTTCCGGAAGCGCGCAAACCCGCCTACAAGCTCCGCATCGATTTCGGGCCCGAAATCGGCGAGAAACGCTCCTCCGCTCAAATCACGGATCATTATACGCTTGAAGCCTTGGAAGGGCGGCAGGTGGCGGCCATCGTCAATCTGCCGCCGCGCCAGGTCGGGCCGTTCGTCTCGGAAGTCCTGGTGCTGGGCTTTCCGGATGCTGAGGGCAAGATCGTGCTCATCGCGCCCGAGCGCCCGATCCCCAATGGCGGACGGCTGCATTGAGGTGGTCCGTAAGCTGATCGCTTGAAATCAGAGCTTGGGAAACTGTGCCGCTTGGTCTCGCGCGCCATGAAGAACGCGCAAAATCGTCAGGCGTGTATCGGTCGCCGTATAATAGATCGCATAGGCGCGGTGAAACAGAACCCGCACGCCTTCTCCCAATTCGTCACGGGCTGGGCCGAGAAAAGGGTGGTTTGCCAGAGGCTGACATTTTTCCGTCAGTGTATCGATGAAAGCGTCGGCAGCGGCGGGATTGTCCTGGGCGATAAAGTCCCAGATCCGGTCGAGATCCGACCGGGCCCGGCTGGTGATTACGATTTTCCGTTGGCTGCTAATCGGTCCTTTCCGCGTTTTTTGATGTCTGCCGGATCAAAATCGCTGACACGGCCTTCCCCCGCATCGCGGAGACCGGCCGCAATATCCTGGCGCAAGGCCTCGCGTTCCAGAGCCCTCGTTTCGCGGCCATGGGTCCATTCCCGCAAGGCATCCCGGATGACCTCGCTCAAAGAGGCGTATTCCCCGGACTGGACGGCCTTCATGGCGAGGTCGTGATGGGCTTTCGTGAGCGTGATACTGGCTTTTTCCACGGCGTACTCCTCTAAGAAGGAGGATTATATCCTACTTGATCGCCTTTTTCAACGTGCTCCACCCGCTGACTTTCTTCAGTGTTGCCCCTGGACCCTGGCCGTCGCCAGGGTGACGACTGTTTTCCGCGCTTACCACATGCCCTATATGTCATCCCAGCGAAGGCTGGGATCCAGAGCGTCGTGTGCGGAATGATATGAATGTCGGTTATTTCTTTCTACTGGTGGCGCGAAAGAAAATAACAAAAAACGACAGAAATAAAATAAAAAAATCCATGTAAATGTGACTCCAATAATCAATATAAATTGGTCCGGTACAGGATAGCGGAAAATTCGTTTTAACATACTAATAATTAAAGCTGGGACGAACAAAGAAAGAGGCCATAATAACGAACATTGAAGAGCGTTTTTGAAAGCATACATGCGTCTGTTTGGCGGGGTTTCAATATTCTTTGCTTTCTCCACATCATTTTCGAAAAATCTAGTGCAAACGAGAAACGGCCAGAATGAAAAAAGTGACGCAATTAGAATAGGTATACCTACGAGTTCTGCTGAAGTGAGGTTTCCGTCGCTTATATAATTTTTAAAGATAATTGTAAGAACTAAAAGTAAGGTAATTATTAGTGCGTAAAATCCATCTAATCTTCTGATCCGCCAGATTTTCGGTTTCACAGCACAACACTCTTCAAAAATTAAATCGGTATCCGGATCACCGCGCGCAGGCCCCCCAGCGGGCTGTGGTCGAGGGTCAGGTCGCCGCCATGGGCCCGGGCGATGTCGCGGGCGACGGAAAGGCCGAGGCCCACGCCGCCGGTCTCCAGATTGCGGCCCTCGTCCAGCCGGTGGAAAGGGCGGAAAGCCTCTTCCCACTGACGTTCCGGAATGCCGGGGCCGTCATCGTCCACCAGAATGCGGATCACCGTCCGTTCCCGGCGCGCCCGCACTTCCACATGGTCGCCATGGCGCGCGGCGTTCTGCACCAGATTGTTGATGGCGCGGGCGAGCGCGTTGCGCCGCACCGTGGCGGTCAGATCGCCCTTGAGCTTCAGGCTGATCCAGTGGCCCTGGCGCTGGGCGTTCTGGGCCAACTCATTGAGCAGCGCCGTGAGATCGGTTTCTTCCGCCGTCTCGCCCCCCTGGCCGCGGGCGAAGGCGAGATACTCCTCCAGCATGCGCTCCATCTCTTCGATATCGGCGCGCATGGCGGTGATCTCTGGCGTGTCCTCGAACATGGCCAGTTCGAGCTTGAGGCGCGTCAAGGGTGTGCGCAGATCGTGGGAGACGCCTGCCAGCATGTCCGTACGCTGTGTAATATAGCGCTTGATACGCTCCTTCATGTCGAGAAAAGCGACCGACGCCTGGCGCACTTCTCGCGCGCCCGCAGGCTTGAACTCCGGCACGTCGCGGCCCTTGCCGAAACTGTCGGCGGCCTTGGCGAGCCGCGAAATAGGCCGTACCTGATTGCGCAGGAACAGGATCGCCACGGCCAGCAGCACCACGGTCGAGCCCACCATCCACAGGACGAAGATATGGCCGTTGGTGGCGAACACCCGGTTGCGCTGGGCGAGCAGGCGCAGGACCCCGTCCTTCACCTCGACCCTGATATCCACATGGTTCGGATATTCCGTGGCGTCGAACCAGAACGGATAGTCGAGCTTGCGTTGCAGCTCGCCGCGCAAGGTCCGGTCGAGCACGGAGAAAAAGGTCGAGGGCCTTGTATCGGGCAGGGCCTCATCCGGCCAGAACGTGATGGAGAGCTTGGTTGTGCGCTCCGCCCGGGAGGCCAGCGCCGCGATATCCTCCGCCGTCTTCAAGGTCTCGAAGGTCTCCACCACCATGGCCACGTCGCCCGCCGTGGACTTGGCCAGACGGCGGGTCACCACGTCCCAGTGGCGTTCGAAAAAGATGTAGGTGACGATGGTCTGGGTCAGGACCACCGGCGCGATGATGATGATCAGGGAGCGGCCGAACAGGGAGCGCGGCACGAACGGCTTGATCAGGGCGCCGATATCGAAGCGCCCCCGCCGGAAGCGCCGCCAGGCGATCCACAAGCGCCGGAGCCGGGGCGCGACAATGCCGGCCGGTCCGGTGCTCGGGCTCCGGGCCTCAGGGGCGGCATGGTCCGGTTCGCTCACCATGGGCTCATCAATCCGTTACCAGCACATAGCCGACGCCGCGCACGGTCTGGAGATAGACCGGCTGGCGGGGGTCTTCCTCGATCTTCCGGCGCAGGCGGTTGATCTGCACGTCCACGGAGCGCTCCAGCCCCGCATTGGTGCGCTCGCACAGCTCCGTACGGGAAAAAGTCGTGCCCGGATTGCGCGCGAACAAGTCCAATACTGTGGTTTCCGCCGTAGTCAGACGGACGATCTGGTCGTCGCGGGTCAGTTCCGAGCGCTCCAGGTTGAAGCGGTTGGGGCCGAAGCGGATTTCCGTCTCCTGAGGGCCCTGGGGCCTGGCGCGCCGGAAGATCGCTTCGATGCGCAGCAGAAGTTCGCGCGGCTCGAACGGTTTCGAGAGATAATCGTCAGCGCCTCGCTCAAGGCCCGCGATCCGGTCTTCCGGTTCGCCGCGCGCCGTCAGCAGAAGAATCGGCACATCGGAATGATCCCTGAGCGCGGCGGTGAGCGACAGGCCATCCTCGCCGGGCATCATGATGTCGAGCACCAGAAGATCGAAGGCCAAGCCTTCCAGACGGGCGCGGGCCTCATGGGCATTGCCGGCGGTGGTCACCCGGTAGCCGTTTTCCGCAAGGTAGCGTTGCAACAGCCTGCGAATGCGCGTGTCGTCGTCGACAACCAGAATATGGTGCGCGTCGTCCAGGATTTCGACCGCCTTGCGGCGCGGGGCGGGCGCGGGGTGGCTCATGTCGGTGTCGGCTCCTGTGGCGCGGAAACCCGGGCTTTCCCGTCACGCCAATGTGAGTCTGGGATATCACCGGGATCATATCAGCGGCGTCAATGTCTTGCGACAGTTGCCGGGGATCCGAGTCCCCGCTAGGGATAACTCTCCCGTAAGGTCCTGGCGCGTCGAAGCCCGGTTTGAGGTAGACTGACGCCAGCTTCGGGATCTCGTCCGGCTTCGTGCGGGCGAGGCGTGAGGAAACGACATGCGCGGGACAATCCGCGCCCATCAACACACCATCAGACCGGCTATAAAGCCGGCATGCCAACCACTTGGGAGGGTCTCATGACCTTAGTGCCTTTTGACAAACGCGACGGCTTCATCTGGATGGACGGCAGCCTGCGGCCCTGGCAGGACGCCCAGATCCATGTGCTGACCCACGGTCTGCATTATGCGAGCGCCGTGTTCGAAGGCCAGCGCGTCTATGACGGCGAAGTGTTCAAACTGCAAGAGCATACGGACAGATTGTTCCAATCCGCCGACATGCTGCGCATGAAAATTCCGTTTACGAAAGATCAGATCAATGACGGCGTGCGCCAGGCGGTCGAGGCCCAGGGCTTCCGCGATGCCTATGTGCGCCCGATCATATGGCGCGGCAGCGGCCAGATGGGCGTCTCCGCGCCCCATGCGGGCGTGCATGCGGCCGTCGCCGTGTGGGAATGGGGCTCCTATTTCGACATGGAGAAGCGGCTGAAAGGCATCCGGCTGGAAGTGGCGCGCTGGCGCCGTCCGGATCCGGCGACCGCGCCGTGCCACGCCAAGGCCGTGGGCCTTTACATGATCTGCACCGTCTCCAAGGAAGAGGCGGACGATCGCGGCTATGACGATGCCATGATGTTCGACTGGCGCGGCCAAGTGGCCGAAGCCACGGGCGCCAACGTCTTCTTCGTCAAGGGCGACAAAATCTATACGCCGAGCCCGGATTGTTTCCTGGACGGCATCACCCGGCGCACGGTGATGGATCTGGCCCGCCATCGCGGCTGGACCATCGAGGAGCGGGCGATCTTCCCGTCCGAGATGGAGCATTTCGAACAGTGCTTCCTGACCGGCTCGGCGGCGGAAGTGACGCCCGTTTCGGAAATCGGTCCGTACAGGTTCGAAGTGGGGGCGATCACCAAGCAGCTCGTTCAGGACTATGACGATCTGGTGAACCGCCGCATGGAACTGCCCAAAGCGGCTGCGGCCGGACTCTAATCCGTCTTCCAGCGGGCGGCGGCGGCATCGTCCGCCGTCCGTGCTTCCACCCAGCGCGCCCCTTCATGCGTTTCTTCCCGCTTCCAGAAGGGTGCGCGGGTCTTCAGGTAATCCATCAGGAACTGGGCGGCCTCGAAAGCAGCGCCCCGATGGGCCGAGGTGGTCACCACCAGGACGATCCTCTCGCCTGCCGTCAGGCGCCCGACCCGGTGGACGATCGACACGCCGCCGATATCGAAGCGCTGGAGGGCTTCCCGTTCGATGGCTTCCAGTTCCCGTTCGGTCATGCCGGGATAGTGCTCCAGGGTCATGGCCGCAACGCTGGCGTCCGAGGCCATGTCGCGCACGAGCCCTGTGAAGGTCACCACTGCGCCGATGCTGCTGTCGCCTGCGGTCAGGGCGTCGATTTCCTGTCCGATGTCGAAGTCATGTGTCTGAACGCGGATCATCGTATCCTCCGCCTCATCCGCCCGTGACCGGCGGGAAGAAGGCCACTTCGTCATCGGGCGATACGGGCGCATTCCGGCCCGCATGGGCCTGATTGACCGCCACTTTCAGCCGGGCGTCATCGGCCAGAGCTTGGGCATAGGTCTCGCCGCGTCCTTTGAGCCAGCCGATGAGATCCTCCACCGTCGCAACCGTCTCCGGCACCTCGACGGTTTCTTCCGCCACACCGATCCGTTCACGGATCCAGGCGAAGTAAAGCAGTTTCATAAGCCAGTCCTTTCATTGCCTGGAGCGCGGCCTTTTTCATGGGGCGTCATCAGGTCCCGCACATATTGCGCGCCGGTCCAAAGCGACAGTCCGGCGGCAAGCCAGAGCAGACACAGGCCGAACAGAATGACCCCGGTCCAGCCAGTGCCGGCGCCGATGATCAGGATACCGAGGGCGATCATCTGGCTTGCGGTCTTCCATTTGGCGAGCCGGCTGACCGGAAGGATGCGTCCTTGAGCGGCCAGCATGTCCCGGCACCCGGTAATGAGGAATTCCCGCGCCAGGATCAGAATCACCGCTAGCCCGTTGAGGCCCGCGATCACACCGGCCAGGATCAGCACGAGCATCGCCACCATGACGACGATCTTGTCCGCTAACGGATCGAGGGCCCGGCCGAACGCCGTCTCGCACTGCCAGGCGCGGGCAAGCAAGCCGTCCATGCGGTCGGTGAGGGCGGCAATCGTGAACAGGGCCAGCGCCCACCACCAGTAAGGGCCGCCCGGCCACAGAACCGCAGGCGCGAGCCCGAGCCCGAGGCCGATCCGGGCCAGGGTCAGAGCGTTCGGCAGGCTGCGGACGAGTCCATTCATCACGGGCCGTTGATCTTGAAAGACAACCATCATCGCGGCGACTCTAGGCCAGTGCGGCCCGCGACGCCAGACGGTCACGCGCTGTCGCGGAAGAAGTCGTAGATGCGTTTAGCCAGCGATTTGCTCACCCCTTCGACCGTCTCCAGGTCGGCGAGGGCCGCCCGCGAGACGCCCTTGGCCGACCCGAACCGGTGGAGCAGGGCCTTCTTGCGCCGCGCGCCCACGCCGGGGATCTCGTCAAGCGGATTGGCGGCCACGGCCTTGGCGCGGCGCGCCCGGTGGCTGCCGATGGCGAAGCGATGGGCTTCGTCCCGCAGGCGCTGCAGGTAATAGAGCACGGGCGTTTTCGGTTCCAGCGAGAAGGCCTCCCGCCCGGTCATGAAGAAGCGCTCCCGGCCCGCATTGCGGTCCGGCCCCTTGGCGATGGCCGCCAGGGTGACGTCTTCCACGCCCAGATCCGCCAGGACCGCTTGGGCGGCGGCAAGCTGGCCGCGCCCGCCGTCGATCAGCACCAGATCCGGCCATTGGGGCGTATCCGTCCGATCCGCCTGGCTGGGGGGATCGTCCGTATCCCGTGGAGTTTCCTTGAGCAAACGCTCGAAACGCCGGGTCAGGACCTCGCGCATCATGCCGTAATCGTCGCCGCCGCTCAGATCCGTGTTCTTGATGTTAAACTTTCTGTACTGATTTTTGAGAAAACCTTCCGGACCCGCCACGACCATGGCGCCCACCGGGTTCGAGCCCTGGATGTGGCTGTTGTCGTAGACCTCGATGCGGGAGGGCGGACCGTCGAGGCCGAACGTATCGGCCACGCCGTCGAGCAGACGGCGCTGGGACGCGGACTCCGCCAGACGGCGGCCCAACGCTTCGCGGGCATTGGTGAGCGCGTGTTCGACAAGCGCTCGTTTCTCCCCGCGCTGAGGAACCAGCACGGTGATCTTGTGCCCGGCCTTGACGGTCAAGGCCTCGGCCAGAAGCTCCCGCCCGGCAATCTCGTGGCTCAAGAACACGCAGCGGGGCGGCGGTTTGTCGTCGTAGAACTGGGACAGAAAGGCCTCGACCACTTCCTCCGTGGACTGCTCCTTGTCATGGCGGGGGAAATAGGCGCGGTTGCCCCAGTTCTGGCCGGAGCGGAAGAAAAACACCTGCACGCAGACCTGGCCGCCCTGTTCGGTGGCGGCGATCACGTCGGCTTCGTCCACGCTTTGGGGGTTGATGCCCTGATGCGCCCGAATCGCCGAGAGCGCGCGGATCCGGTCGCGCAACGCCGCCGCGCGTTCGAATTCGAGCCCTTCGGCCGCCGTTTCCATCTGCTGGGCCAGATCGTCCTGAATGCGGCTGGAGCGGCCATTGAGAAACCGCACCGCGTCCTCGACCAGAGCGTCGTAATCCGCCTGCGTGATTTCGCCCGTACACGGTGCACTGCAGCGCTTGATCTGATAGAGCAGGCAGGGCCGCGTCCGGCTCT
>CAZTCJ010000050.1:0-27824 GCA_964612085.1 uncultured Alphaproteobacteria bacterium | reverse complement strand
GTGGTCGAGTTCCGCACCGAATGCCGCGACATCGCCAGTCAATGGATCGACATCCAGCGCGAGTAATTCATGCGCCTGGGCGTGTTCGCCGACTGGAAACGGCCCTACACCACCATGGCGTTCGACACCGAAGCGGCGATCGCGCGGGAGTTCATGAAATTCGTCATGGACGGCTCGCTCTATCGTGGCTCGAAACCGGTCATGTGGTCCGTGGTCGAACAAACCGCTCTTGCCGAAGCGGAGATCGAATATCACGAGCGCAAGTCGCCGACCATCTGGGTGCGTTTCCCCGTGGTCGAGGGGGATGCCTCCATCAAGGACGCGTCCATCGTTATCTGGACCACCACGCCCTGGACCATCCCCGGCAACCGGGCGGTCTCTTATTCCGAGACCATCGCTTACGGCGTCTACCAAGTGGAGTCGGTCGCCGAAGGCGCGCTCGCCAAGCCCGGCGAAAAGCTGGTGCTGGCCGATGCGCTGGCGGCGAGCGTTGAGGAAGCGGCCAAGATCACCGGCTGGAAACGGCTGCACGACGCGGTGATCGAAGGTGCGCGGGTCAAGCATCCGCTGTTCGGTCATCCCGAGGCGGATGGCGGTTTCGATTTCGACGTGCCGCTCTTGGCAGGCGATCATGTCACGGACGATGCGGGTACGGGCTTCGTGCACACGGCCCCCGGCCACGGCCAGGAAGACTATGAAATCGCCACGCTGAAGCACGGCATCGACGTGCCCCATACGGTGGCCGAGGACGGCAGTTTCTTCGAGCATGTGCCGATCTTCGCGGGCAAGCGCGTGCTGACGGCGGAAGGCAAGGACGGGGATGCCAATGGCGGGGTGATCAAGGCGCTGATCGAGGCGGGCGCGTTGCTGACCAAGGGCTCGCTGCGCCATTCCTATCCCCATTCCTGGCGCTCCAAGGCCCCGGTGATTTTCCGGAACACGCCCCAATGGTTCGTCAGTATGGAAAAGAATAGCCTGCGCGATAAGGCCTTGAAGGCCATTGACGAGGTGACCTGGTATCCGCCCCAAGGGCGCAACCGCATCCGCTCCATGGTGGAAGGCCGCCCTGACTGGGTGCTGTCGCGCCAGCGCGCCTGGGGCGTGCCCTTGACTGTCTTCGTCCATAAGGACACGGGCGAGATTCTGCGGGACGAGGCCGTCAATACGCGGATCGTTGAGGCCTTCATCGCCGAAGGGGCCGATGCCTGGTTCGCGTCCGACGCCGCCCGCTTCCTGGGCAACGAATATGACGCGGACCAGTATGAGATGGTCACGGACATTCTCGATGTCTGGTTTGACTCCGGTTCCACCCATGCCTTCTGCCTGGAGGACCGGGAAGACCAGGTTTGGCCCGCCGATCTTTATCTGGAAGGCTCCGACCAGCATCGCGGCTGGTTCCAGTCCTCGCTTCTGGAAAGCTGCGGCACGCGGGGCCGCGCGCCTTATAAGGCCGTGCTGACCCACGGCTTCCTGGTGGACGAGAACGGACGCAAAATGTCGAAATCGCTCGGCAATGTCATCGCGCCCCAGGAGATCATCGATCAGTATGGGGCGGAAATCATCCGCCTGTGGATCTCCAGCGTCGATTTCACCGAAGACATGCGTTTGGGCAAGGAGACCATCAAAAGCACGGTCGATGCCTACCGTAAGCTCAGGAACACCATGCGCTTCCTCTTGGGCGCGCTCGCTGATTGGGACGAGGCGGAACGTCTGGACCCGGCGCGGATGCCGCCGCTGGAGCGTTGGATACTGCACCGGCTGGCGGAACTCGACGATCTGGTGCGCGAGGGCTATGCCTCTTACGACTTCAACAAGGTGTTCCATGCGCTGTTTAATTTCTGCACGGTGGACCTCTCGGCCTTCTATTTCGACATCCGCAAGGATTCGCTCTACTGCGACCGTCCGGATGCGGAGCGGCGCCGGGCCTGCCGCACGGTGCTCGATCACCTGTTCTCTTATCTGACCGCCTGGTTCGCGCCCGTTATGGCCTTCACTATGGAAGAGGCGTGGCTGTGCCGTTTCGGCGAGGACGCGGACTCGGTGCATTTGCGTCAGTTCCCCGACGTGCCGGCGGCTTGGCGCGACGAGGCCCTGGCCGAGCAATGGCGCCAAGTGCGCCAGGTGCGCAAAGTGGTGACTGGCGCGCTGGAGGTCGAGCGCCGGGAAGGGCGCATCGGCTCCAGCCTGGAAGCCGCCCCTGAGGTCTATGTCAGCGATGAAGCGCTGGCGGCCGCCTTCGACGGTCTCGACCTGGCGGAAATCGCCATCACCAGCGGCGCCACGCTCCTGCGGGAAGCCGCGCCCGACGGTGCCTTCGCCCTGGACGACGTGCCGGGCGTGGGCGTCGTGCCGAAACAGGCGGACGGGCGCAAATGCCAGCGCTCCTGGAAAATCCTGCCGGAAGTGGGCAGTCACCCGCGCTTTCCGGACCTGACCTTGCGGGACGCGGACGCGGTCGAGGCCTTGATTGATCGAGGTCAGTGGACACCGCCGTCTCAAACGGCACAATCGGCTTCGGGTGATGTGAGTCCCCCGGCCGCATCGTGACGGGCCGGGCAGGGGCTGTGGCGGGGCAGCGGAGAGAAAGACGGATGAGCATCTATGTACGGTTCGGGTGGCTGGTCGCCCTGGCGACCTTCGCGGCGGATCAGATTTCGAAGAACATCGTTCTTTACGGCCTGAACTTCAAAGAGTTGGGCCGCGCCGCTTATATCGAGCTGACGCCCTTTTTCAATCTGGTGATGGCCTGGAACTACGGGGTGAGCTTCGGTCTGTTCCCCATGGACAGCCTGGCCGGACGGCTGGTTTTGATCGGCTTTTCGGTCGCGGTTGCGATTGCGCTCGCCTTTTGGTTGCGCAAAGCCCAGACCCGCCTCCTGGCGCTCGGTCTGGGCCTGATTATCGGCGGTGCCCTGGGCAATGTGGTGGATCGGGCCCTTTACGGAGCGGTCGCCGATTTTTTTGACTTTCATGTCTGGGGTTATCACTGGTATATTTTCAATGTGGCAGACGCCGGTATTGTGTGTGGCGTGGGAGTACTGTTGTTGGACTCCTTCCTTCAACCCGAGGCGCAGGCGGGGGGCCTGAAGACGGTGTCGACCCCTCGGGATGATGTTTAGGACAATCGGAAAGACGAGGTCATTGATGCGTTTTGTGAACGAAACCATGTCTCGGGATTGGCTGGGATGGAGCGCCCGCTTCGCGGTGGTCGCGGCCATCTGCGTCAGTCTGCCCGCCTGTGGCGGCAGCTTCAGCCGTGCTCTGGGGCTGGAGAAGTCATCACCTGATGAATTCGCCATCGTGACCAAGGCACCGCTTGTGATCCCGCCGGATTTCTCCCTGCGCCCGCCGCGTCCGGGAGCCAAGCGCCCGCAAGAGATGCATCCGTCCGAAGCGGCGCAAAAAGCCCTCTTCGCGGGGTATGAGCGCAAGCTGTCCCAGCCTCAGACCTCGGGCGAAGCGACCCTGCTCGCCAAGGCCGGCGCGCTTGAGGCCGACAATTCGATCCGCGCGATCCTGGAGGCCGAGACCACCATGATCGCCCGCAAGGAAAGCACGCTGGTCGATCAGATCCTGTTCTGGCAGGACGATGAAGCGACCGGTACTGCGGTTTCCGCCGGTGCGTCCAACAATCAGGACGCGGTGAAGGAAACCCTGGCGGGCGGCGAAGTGGCCGTTGATACCGACCGGGAGCGAAAGGGCTGGTTCTAGCCCAAGTATCATTCCCCCCCGCACCGGCAGCGCGCGTTCCAGCGCCGCCGGTCACACCACACAGATCTGGCGAGAACAACTAAGGTCCCGTGCCGCGCAGTCCCGCGCGGCGCGCGAGGGCCCTGTGTATCTCTCGCCCTTGTATGAGCTCGCCCCCGGCCTCACCCAGACGCCCGCATCCGTCGCCCATGACCTGATGGTCCGCCGCGACACGCCGGTTGCGCTGGCCTATGAAGGCCGCGGCAGCGAGCTGGAGACCCTGATCGGCCCGGCAGTGCGCGAGCGTATGCCGCCCGCCGCTTCCTCGGGGGCGCCCTCCGTGATCGATCCCTCGGCCCTGTCGGAAGACCCGTTGAGCGTCATGCCGCTGCGCGAACCCATGGACCGGCCCTTGCCGCCGCGCCCGGAGGTGTCCTTGCCGCCGGTGCGCTCTTCCGCGCCCGCCGATCCTGTCCCCGGGCCCGGCCTTGGCGAGCGGCCCAACTGGGTCGCGCCCGCGGGGACCGGTCCGGCCCAGCCGCGCTCGGCCCTGCCGCTGATCACCGCGCCCCGCCTGCGCCTGAGCCCGCTCGCCACGGATCCCCTGCGCTGAGCCCGACTCGCGCGGTATAAAGGCATACGTCCACCACTACCCGGGAAAGCCATGTCCGACGCCGCCCTGTCATCCGAGCCCGCGCGCCAGGGCGGATCCGCGTCCGTGATCCGCCGCCTGCCCGACAGCGCGGTCAATCAGATCGCGGCGGGCGAGGTGATCGAGCGCCCGGCCAGCGCCGTCAAGGAACTCGTCGAAAATGCCCTCGATGCAGGCGCGCGCAGCATCGACATCCAGATCGAAGAGGGCGGGCGGCGCCTCATCGCCATCACCGATGACGGCTGCGGCATGGATGCCGACGCGCTCCGCCTGGCCGTGGAGCGCCACGCCACTTCCAAGCTGGAGGCCGACGATGCGGGCGATGTGGATCTCTTCCGGATTGAAACCTTGGGCTTTCGCGGCGAGGCTTTGCCGTCCATCGGCGCGGTGGCGCGCCTCACGATCACCAGCCGCGCGGCGGGCGACACCCAGGCCTGGGCAATCAAGGTGGAGGGCGGCGATGTCGGCGTCCCGGAACCGGCGGCCCTTCGTCTGGGGGCGGAGGGTCACGGCACGCGCATCGAAGTGCGCGATCTGTTCTACGCCACGCCCGCGCGTCTGAAGTTCCTCAAATCCGACCGGGCCGAGATGATGGCCATCACCGATGCGGTCAAGCGGCTGGCCATGGCCCATCCGGATGTGGCGTTCCGCCTGAGCGCGGGCGGGCGCGCCTCGATCGATCTGAAGGCGGAAGGCGCGGACCTGGTGGCGGGCCGCCAGGATCGTCTGGGCGCCGTTCTGGGTCCTGAATTCAAGGACAACGCGGTGCCGGTCGACGGCGCGCGCGAGGAAATCGCGGTGACGGGCTTCGCGGGCCTGCCGACCTTCCACCGGGCGACCGCCCAGATGCAGTTTCTGTTCGTCAACGGACGGCCTGTGCGGGACCGGTTGCTGATCGGCGCGATCCGGGCCGCCTATATGGATTTTCTGCCCCGGGACCGGCATCCGGCCGTGGCGCTGTTCATTTCCTGCCCGCCGTCGCTGGTCGATGTGAATGTGCACCCGGCCAAGCACGATGTGCGTTTCCGCCATCCCGGCCTCGTCCGGACCCTGATGGTGAGCGCGCTCGCCAATGCGCTGAACGCCGCGGGTCACCGGGCCTCCAGCACCATCGCCCAAGGCACGCTGAGCGCCTTCCGGCCCGGCGCCAGCCCTGGCGTGGGCTATCGACCGGATCCGGTTACACCCGGCTTGGCGGAAGCGGCACGGGCGTTTCAGGCCCCCTTGAGCCAGGGCGCCGCCTTCGAGACCGTCAGTGCTCGGCATGATTATGGCCCTGCGCTGTCCGACGCCGAGACCCAGGCGCATCCCCTGGGCGCAGCGCGGGCGCAGTTGCACGAGAATTACATCGTGGCGCAGACGGCGGACGGTCTCGTGATCGTCGATCAGCATGCGGCCCATGAGCGGCTGGTGTATGAGCGCATGAAAGAAGCCATGATCGGGGCGGGCGTCAAACGCCAGATGCTGCTCATTCCCGATGTGGTGGAGTGCGGCGCGGACGCGGCAGGCTATTTATGCGCCCGTGCGGAGGAGCTGGCCGGGCTCGGGCTGGTGATCGAACCCTTCGGCGAAGGGGCGGTTCTGGTGCGGGAAACGCCCGCGCTTCTGGGCGAGGTGGACACCCAGGCGCTGGTGCGGGACCTGGCCGACACGCTCGCCGAGTTGGGCAGCGTTTCCTTGAAGGAAAAGCTCGAAGAGGTGTGCGCCACGCTGGCCTGCCATGGCAGCGTGCGCTCGGGCCGCCGTCTGACGGCGGAGGAAATGAACGCGCTTTTGCGGGAGATGGAAGCCACGCCCCATTCCGGCCAGTGCAATCACGGCCGGCCCACTTATGTGGAGCTGAAGCTTTCCGATATCGAACGGCTGTTCGGGCGGCGGTAATCTTTAGTCTGAGGACTTTTCCAGAATCAGAAGCGTGGTGTCGCCGTAAGAGCGGGTGTCCGTGAGGGTCAGACCCTCCGGCAGGTCGATGGCCTCTTCGCCCGCCTGTTCGAGCACGATGACGGCATTCTCCGCGATCCAATCGCCTTGAAGCGCGCTGGCAAGCGCGGGGAGGCCGAGGCCCTTGCGGTAAGGCGGGTCGCAGAAGATGAGATCGAAGGGCTGGGGCAGGGTGCCGGGGCGCGCGCCCAGCTTTGTGGCGTCGCGGCGGAAGATCCGTGTCCGGCCTTCGAGCGTCAAGGCTTCCACATTGCGGCGGATGGCGGCGCGGGCCGCCGCATGGTCTTCCACGAACAGGGCGAAGAGCGCGCCCCGCGACAGGGCTTCAAGGCCCAGCGCGCCAGAGCCCGCGAAAAGATCGAGGACGCGCGCGCCCTCGCACGGGCGGGCCCCGTGTTCCAGAATGTTGAAAAGGGACTCGCGCACCCGGTCGGTGGTGGGCCGGGAGAGCATCCCCTCCGCCACGCCGATCCGCCGGCCTTTCAACGCGCCTCCGATAATCCGCATGGATCTTCTTTACAAGGCAGCGAGGCGGGTCCGCAAGTCTTCCAGCTCCCGGTCGCGGCGGCGATAGCCGGTGGTCTCGATCAGTTGGGCGGCTTTGTCGGTGTGGTCCCCGGCGCTTGCGATGAGGGTGTCTTGCCTGCCCTCGATGTGGATTTGCGCGAGCGCCAGCCGGGCGTGCTCCAGATGCCAGTCGTTGAGAAAGAAGCGCATTTCGTCGCGATCATTGAGTTCCGCCAGTTCGTCCAGGTCCTGTTGGGCGCGGTTCAAATAATCCGCCCCATGACCGGTTTCATATCCCTGCCGCCGGAACGCCGCCCGGGCGAGCAGGCCCAGGGGAACATAGTCGTCGCGGCCAGCTCTCCGGAGGCCGTCCACCGCCGCATCCAGGTGTTTTTCTGCATCGGCTCTATGCCCAAGACACGCATGGGCTCTGACCTGTTCGGCCCGGTCCCTGGCCTGTGTCAGATCGCCGAGGGTCACGAGGGTCAGCACCAGCTCCGACAGGTTTCCGGCGTCGGATGCTGCCCCAACCCAATCTTCTTGGTCGATCGCCATCTGAAGGGTTGCTTCAAACGGCGCGCCATGCGCGCCGTTTCATCGCCCTCGCCGAATTCTTCCAGCGCTTCGGCAATCTGAATGCCCTCCAGATGGTCTCGCCGGCGGACGTCTCCGCCTTCCAAGGCATCCAGATAGGTGCCGAGCAGGGTGACCGACAGGGCGTGCCCGGCGACCTCTTCGACGGCGGCTTCCATGTCTCCCTGGCGGCCATGGACGCCCAGTTCCACCAGAAGCTCCACGCCGTCAGCCGTGGACAGACGATCGAGCGGTGTGTTGACGACCCGGGGCGGTTTGCTCTTGTCCAATTCCGGCAGGGCCTGGCGGGTGGTGATCACAAGCAGGCCGGGATTGCTCATGGTCAGATCCCGGACAGCCGGCCCATGCCCTTGTCCTTCAGATGGCCGCCGTGAATATTCGGCGCATCCTCAAGCTCTTGCGCTGCGTCCTCGTCCTTGCGGGCGTAAGAAATAAAGACGTCATACTGTTTTGCGCGGATCTGCTCCGCCGGAATAGGCACCATCGGTCATCCCTAACTCTCGATGTCGGCATGAGCTTAGCGCACACGGCATGCGCGTGCCAAGGGGATACGGCCGTCCGTATCAGGATTTATGCGCCGTGCCGAGCTGGTCGCGCAGCACTTTCGCCTGGACGGGTGAGACCGCGCCGGGGGCGAGGTCGCCCAACTGGAACGGGCCGTAGGAGATCCGGATCAGCCGGTTCACCCTGAGGCCCAGATACTCCATCAGCCGACGGACTTCCCGGTTCTTGCCTTCACGCAGGCCCACGGTGAGCCAGGCATTGCCGCCCTGCACCCGGTCGAGATTTGCGCTTGCTGAACCGTAGCGCACGCCGTCGATCACCACGCCTTCTTCCAGGATCGCCAGATCCTCCGGCTTTACCCTGCCGAAGACACGCACCCGGTAGCGCCGGAGCCAGCCGGTCGACGGCAGTTCCAGGCGGCGGGCGAGCGCGCCGTCATTGGTCAGCAGAAGGAGGCCTTCGGAGGTGACGTCGAGGCGCCCGACCGAGACCACGCGCGGCAGGTCTTTCGGGAGCGCGGCGAAGACGGTAGGCCGTCCGTCCGGGTCCTTATGGCTGGTGACGAGACCGGCGGGCTTGTGGTAGCGCCACAGGCGTGTCGCTTCGATCGCCGGGATGGGCTTGCCGTCCACCTGAATGTCCCGATCGGGCGTGACCTTGATGGCGGGGGTGTCGAGGATCTTGCCGTCGACGCTCACCCGTCCGTCCGCGATCAGTTTCTCCGCGTCGCGGCGCGAGCACACGCCCGCGCGGGCCAGCACTTTGGCGATGCGCTCGGGGGCGATGCGCTCCGGTCCGGTCTCGCTGGGCTCCGGGGCGGTCTTGGCGCGGGATGCCGTCGGGGAGCGGCGGCGCGTCGGTTTTCTGTCTTGCATGACAGAGGTATCGGTCAAGGCGCGCGCCTTGCCAAGGGCGCGTGTGCGTCCCAGGGTAGGATCATGACCATGGATGACCAGCCCCAGACCCCATTGCCCAGCGATCCCGCTGCTTTTTCCGATCAGGACAAGGCGTTTCTCGACATGGCGATCGCGGAAGCGTCCCGTGCGGCGGAGCGGGGCGAGGTGCCTGTGGGCGCGGTGCTGGTGGATGCCCAAGGCGCGGTTCTGGCGCGCACGGGCAACCGGATCGTGGCCATGCGCGACCCCACGGCGCATGCGGAACTGCTCGCGGTCCGGGAGGCTTGCGCTAAGCTCGGCAATGAACGGCTGACGGGAACGACGCTTTATGTGTCGCTGGAGCCTTGCGCCATGTGCGCGGGCGCGCTCAGTCTGGCGCGGGTGGCCCGGCTGGTGTTCGCGGCGCCTGATCCGAAAGGGGGCGCGGTTGTGCACGGGCCGCGCTTTTTCGCGCAGGCCACCTGCCATCACCGGCCCGACGTGGCCTGGGGCCTGGAGGCGGAGCGGGCGGGCGCGCAGTTGAAGGATTTCTTTCGCGCGCGGCGCGCCAAGAGGTGACGCGCTGTCAGCCACAGGCTAGGCTGTCAGCCAAAGACGGTTTGATGAAAAGAGGGAGGCACGGCCTGTCATGCATTTCGAGCATAGCGACAAGACCAAGCAGTGGATGGAGCGGGTTCAGCAATTCATCGCGGCCCATGTGGAACCTGCCGAGGAAACCTATTACCGGCAGATGGAGGCCTTCGGCGCCGACCGCTGGCAGGTGCCGCAGATCCTGGAAGATCTAAAAGCCAAGGCCAAGGCGCAAGGCTTGTGGAACATGTTCCTGCCCGAGAGCGATTACGGTGCGGGCCTGAGCAATCTGGAATATGCGCCCTTGTCGGAGATGATGGGCCGCATCGGCTTCTGCTCGGAAGTGTTCAATTGTTCCGCCCCCGACACGGGCAATATGGAAGTGCTCGGACGGTACGGTACGAAAGAGCAGCAGGACCGATGGATGAAGCCGCTTCTGGAAGGCGAGATCCGCTCCGCCTTCCTGATGACCGAACCGGCGGTGGCTTCGTCCGACGCGACCAATATCGAGACCCGGATCGAACGTCAGGGCGATGAGTATGTCATCAACGGCCGCAAATGGTGGTCGTCGGGCGTCGGCGATCCGCGCTGCAAGATCTATATCGTCATGGGCAAGACGGATCCCAATGCCGCGACCCATCTGCAGCAGTCCCAGATCCTGGTGCCCGCCGACACGCCCGGCATCAAGGTGCAGCGCATGCTGCCGGTTTTCGGTTACGATGATGCGCCCCACGGCCATGCGGAAGTGATCCTCGACAATGTCCGGGTACCCGCCTCGAACCTGCTTCTTGGCGAGGGCCGGGGCTTCGAGATCGCCCAAGGTCGCCTTGGCCCGGGCCGAATCCATCACTGCATGCGTACCATCGGGGTCGCCGAGCGTGCCCTTGAGAAGATGTGCGAGCGCCTGCTCACCCGGGAGGCCTTCGGCAAGAAGATCTATGAGCATTCCGTATGGGAACAGCGGGTGGCGGAAGCGCGCATCGATATCGAGATGTGCCGTCTGCTGACCTTGAAGGCGGCCTACATGATGGACACGGTGGGCAACAAGGTGGCCCGCGCCGAGATCGCCATGATCAAGGTGGCGGCCCCGCGCGTGGCCCTGAAGGTGATCGACGATGCGATCCAGGCCCATGGCGGCGGCGGCGTCACTTCCGATTTCGGCTTGGCGAAGATGTATGCGGGCATCCGTACCCTGCGTCTGGCCGACGGTCCGGACGAAGTCCACAACCGCACCATCGCGCGTCTTGAATTCAAGAAGCACATGGAGCGGCTGAAGCAGGGCGGTCAATAAGACGCCTCAAGAAGACAAAGGAGGGCGAAAGCATGAAGCTCTATAACTCCAATCTTTCGCCCTTCACCGCCCGTGTGCGGATCGTGGCTTACGCCAAGGGCCTGCCGCTTGAGATGGTGGCCCCTCCAGGCGACCGCGAGGCCTATCTGGCCTTGAACCCGCTGGGCAAGGTGCCGTGCCTGGAGGTCGAAGGCACGCATCTCCCTGAATCCGAGACCATTTGCGAATATCTGGAAGACGCGCATCCGGAGCCGTCTCTGCACGGAGCGACGCCGCTGGAGCGGGCCCGGGTCCGACTGCTGGCGCGTATCGGCGATGTTTATGTCATGGCGCCGCTGACCCGGCTGTTCGGCCAGCTCAATCCGGCGACGCGCGATCAGGCCGTGGTCGACGGCTTGCTCGATGAGATGCGCGCCGGGCTCGGCGTGCTTGAGGGCTATGTGGATGGCGGTCCCCATGCGGCAGGCGGACGGCTGACGCTTGCCGATGCGAGCCTCATGCCCGTGATCTTCATGGCCCGGTCCGTGGCGAAAATGCTGGGGGCCGAGCTGTTCGCGGATGTGCCGAAAGTATCGGCCTATTACGACGGCATCTGTCAGCACCCGGCCGTGGCGCGCGTCAAAACGGAAATGGCCGAGGCGCTTCAGGCTTACGCTCAGCGTTCGTCCTAAATCAAGCCGCCTCGCGGTCGGCCGGCTCTTTCGCGCCCGCCTGTTTCTTCGGCACGGTGACCGAGACCGTGGTGCCTTCGCCGGGCACGCTTTCGATCCGCCAGCGGCCTTTATGCAGCCCGACCAAAGCATTGACCAGCGCAAGCCCAATGCCGTTGCTGCCGCCATGCATGCTGTTCTCGGCGACGACCTGTTCGAACGGGCGGCCGAGTTTCGGGACCATGTCGGGCGGAATGCCGACGCCCGTATCCATCACATGGACGGTCAGATAACCGCCCGCTTCGTCCTCGACCGCGACCGTGATACGCCCGCCGTCTTCGGTGTATTTGACCGCGTTCGACAGCAGATTGGTCAGGATCTGGCTCAGCGCCATCTTGTCGCCCTTCAGATGAGGCCGGCCAGGCGGCAAAGCGATTTCCACAAGGAGGTTCTTGGCCTTGGCCCGCTCCAGCCAGGGCCGGGCGCACTCCTCGACCAGACCGGCGAGGTCGATATCTTCCAGCCGCAGCATGTAGCGCCCGGACTCGATGCGCGCCAGGTCCAGAATGTCGGAAATCAGCTCCAGGAGCACCGTTCCGCTGTCCCCGATGAGATGGGCGTAATCCCGATAGCGCTCACTGCCGAGCGGGCCGAACATTTCCGCCTGCAGAATACCGGAGAAGCCGATAATGGCGTTCAAGGGCGTCCGCAACTCGTGGCTCATGCCCGCCAGGAAGCGCGACTTGGTCTGGCTCGCTTTCTGCGCGTCGCTCACGGCGCGGTCCCGCTCGTGTTCCAGGGCGATGAGGACGGTCACATCGGTCATGATGATCGCCAGATCGTCCGGATCGCCCCAGCCATTGGTGTCGGGATAGACCGTCAACTGAATATGCCGGTCTTCCGTTCCGCTCCAGGCGAGGCGGAACCGTGTCTCGACGATCTCAGATTGCTTGGTAGCCTGATCGACCGCCGCCTGGAGGGCGTCGCGGTCGTCGGCGACGGCGATGCTGACAAGGGAGTCGCCGATCAGCACGGACGCATCGCAGCGCAGGATGCGCGCGGCGGACCGGGACAGGGATTGAATGCGCCCCCGCGCGCTGATCAGGCCCGCCACGTCGCTGCCATGGGCGCTCATGATGGCGGCGGGCGCGGCCGCTTCCGGTCTCAGCGTGATGAGCCAGTCCGGCAGGACTCCGGCCTGATCCGGTTTGGGCAAGGCCGTCGCTTCCAGCCAGATAATGCTGCCCGGCCCCTGCGAGCCTTTCACCGGCACGTCGAATGCCATGAACCGGCTGGCGTCTCCGTCCGGGCCGGGCGGCGCGGCCAGCAGGCTCAAGAGTCGGGTCCGGTTGCGGCTGCCCAGATGTTTCAGCAGCGCGTCCTCATCCGCATCGAGGCTCGGCGCGTTCGGCAGCACGGTCGCGAAGCGTTTGTTGGCAAAACGGATCGTGCCCGTGGCGGTAATCACGGCGCTGGCCTCATCACGCCCATTGATCACCGCGCGCAGCAGCGTGTCGGTGGCCGGTTCCGGGGAAGGTGAGGGCGCGCGCTCCGCCATGGCGTTCGTGTCACGGGTTGAACAATCCAGGATCCAAGTCTACGCAACACGCCTTAACAGCCGTTTAGCGGCCTTTCCGGGGGGCTAACGCGCGCCCGCGCGCTGGGCGAAATGCCAGGCCGCGTCTGCCAGCGGGCGCACTTGGGAGGCGTTCTGGGCCGCATGGGCGCTGGCCGCCGTGCCGTCGCGCACCCGGCCCACGATGCCTTGCAGGATGCCCGCGAGCCGGAAGAAGTTGTAGGCGAAGTAAAAGTCCATATGCGGAATGCCCTCGCGGCCCGTGCGGCGGCAATAGGCGGCGATATATTCCTGCTCGTTCGGAATGCCCAGGGCGGCGAGATCCTTATCGAGCAGTGAACCGCGCCCGCCGTCGAGCGCGGGCATGCGCCATTGCATCAGGTGGTAGGTGAAGTCCCCCAAAGGATGACCGATGGTGGACAGTTCCCAGTCGAGCACGGCGATGACGCGCGGCTCGGTCGGGTGCATGATCATATTGTCGAGACGATAGTCTCCGTGGACGATGCTGGTGCTGTCATCCTGCGGAATATTGCCGGGCAGCCATTCGATGAGCTTGTCCATGGTCTCGATGGTTTCGGTCTCGGAGTTCTTGTACTGCTTGGTCCAGCGCGAGATCTGGCGGGCGAAATAGTTGCCGGGCCGGCCGAAATCCTCAAGCCCCAGGGCCATATAATCGACCTGGTGCAACTGGGCCAGCGTCGCGTTCATGGCGTCGTAAAGGCCAAAGCGTTCCGAGCGGTCGAGATCGGGCAGGGTGGCTTCCCAGTAAATCCGCCCCTCGACGAAATCCATGACGTAAAACATGGTGCCGATGACCTCATCGTCCTCACACAGAACATGGGTACGGGGCACGGGGAACCCGACCTTGCCGAGCGCGCTGATGATGCGGAATTCCCGGTCCACCATATGGGCGGATTTCAAGAGCTTGCCGGGCGGCTTGCGGCGCAGGACGTATTTCTTCGACGGCGTGATGAGCTGATAGGTGGGGTTCGACTGGCCGCCCTTGAACTGGCGCACGGTCAGCGGGCCTTGATAGCCGTCCACATGGGCGCTCAGATACGCGTGCAGGCGGCCTTCGTCGAATTTGTGGATCTCGGCCACATCCTTGGTGCCGCTGAATTGGTCCTGGCGCGATTCCATGGTCTTGGTCCTCCGTCTTGATCTTTTTGTGCCGGCCTTCGGTTACGAGGCGGATGATTGGTAGGCGTCATCGGGCGGCAGGGCGCGCCATCCGATGTCGCGGCGGCAAAAGCCGTCCGGCCAGTCGATCCGGTCCACGGCCCGATAGGCGCGGGCGCGGGCTTCCAGAAGATCCACGCCCAGGGCCGTGATGTTCAGCACCCGGCCGCCATGGGCAAGGATCCGTCCGCTTTCGGAGCGCGTGCCCGCGTGGAAAATCTCCACGCCTTCGACCGCGCCCGCGGCCTCCAGGCCCTTGATTTCCGTGCCCTTGTCATAGGCGCCGGGATAGCCGTTGGCGGCCATGACCACGGTGATCGCGGTCTCCGGGCGCCAGGAGAGGCTTGCTTCTTCCAGGCGCGCCTGGGCCAGGGCCAGAAACACCGCACCCAGATCGCCGTCGAGCCGGCGCATCAGGGTCTGGCATTCCGGATCCCCGAAGCGGGCATTGTATTCGATGAGTTTCGGGCCCTCCCGGCCGATCATCAGCCCGGCATACAAAATGCCCTCGAAAGGCGCATCGATGCGCGCCATGCCTTCGATGGTGGGCTGGATGATCCGGGCCAGGACCTCGTCCGCCATGGCGGCATCGAAAACGGGTGCGGGCGAATAGGTGCCCATGCCGCCGGTATTAGGGCCGGTCTCGCCTTCGCCCACGCGCTTGTGGTCCTGGGCGCCGATCAGCGGCATCACGACCCGTCCGTCCGTCAGCACAAAGAAGCTTGCTTCCTGGCCGTCGAGAAACTCCTCGATGACGACCCGCTGGCCCGCCTCGCCGAATCTCCCTGCGAACATGTCCTCGACCGCCGCGATGGCTTCCTCCCGGGTCCCGGCGATGATGACGCCCTTGCCGGCGGCCAGGCCGTCGGCCTTCACCACCACCGGCAGCGGGCAGGTCTCCGCATAATCCCGGGCGGGCTTCAGGGCCGAGAATGCGGCATGGCGCGCCGTGGGAATGCCGAAGCGGGCGCACAGATCCTTGGTGAAGGACTTGGAGCCCTCTATCCGCGCGGCCTTGGCCGAGGGGCCGACGACCAGAATGCCCTGGGCGCGCAGCTTGTCGGCGAGCCCCGCCACCAAAGGATCTTCCGGACCGATCACGACCAGTTGGACGTCATGGGTGCGGCAGACGGTCTCGACCGCCGCGTCGTCGAGCGGATTGATCGGCACGCAGGGCCCGAGCTGGCTCATGCCCGCATTGCCCGGCGCGCAGATCACCCGGCCGACCGATGGCGAGCGTTTCAAGGCCCAGGCCAGGGCGTGTTCGCGGCCGCCGGACCCGATCACCAAGACGTTCATAATGAGGCGCTCTCCCGAGAGACGGTTTTGGATGGTTTCAGAATCCCTTGTATCATGCCAAGTATAGGGCGCAAAATCCGCGCAAAACAGCGCTTTTTGACCGCGCCCGGCGGGTTTTCAACCTCTTCGCTTTAACCAGACGTATACGGATCACATGACGGCCGAACCAGCCCCTGCCTCCAACACCCCTGAATTTTCGGTCAGCGAGCTGTCCGCCGCGTTGAAGCGGACGGTGGAGACGACTTTTTCCCATGTGCGCGTGCGCGCCGAGCTGGGCCGGGTGACCTTTCACGGCAACGGCCATGTCTATCTTGATCTGAAAGACGACAAGGCGGTCTTGAACGGGGTGATCTGGCGCTCGGCCGTGCCGCGTCTGAAGATCCGGCCCGAACAGGGGCTTGAGGTGATCGCCACCGGGCGTCTCACCACTTTCCCAGGCCGCTCCCAGTATCAGATCGTCATCGAGCATCTGGAACCGGCGGGCGTCGGCGCGCTGATGGCGCTTCTGGAAGAGCGGAAAAAAGCACTGATGGCGGAAGGTCTGTTTGCGGAAGAGCGCAAGCGGTCCTTGCCGTACCTGCCTGAAGTGATCGGCGTGGTGACCTCGCCGACGGGGGCGGTGATCCGGGATATCCTGCACCGGCTCGATGACCGTTTTCCGCGCCATGTGCTGCTGTGGCCCGTGATGGTGCAAGGGGATCAGGCGGCCGCGCAGGTGACGGCGGCGGTCGAAGGCTTCAACCGTCTGTCTCCGGACGGCCCGGTGCCCCAGCCCGATGTGCTGATCGTGGCGCGGGGCGGCGGCTCCATCGAGGATCTCTGGCCGTTCAACGAAGAGGCCGTGGTCCGCGCCGTGGCGGCGAGCGCCATCCCGGTGATCTCGGCGGTGGGTCATGAGACCGACACCACACTGATCGATTTCGCCGCCGACCGGCGCGCCCCGACGCCTACCGCCGCCGCCGAGATGGCCGTGCCCGTCCAGGCCGATCTGCGAAGCGCCGTGCTCGATCTGGCGCGCCGTCTGGTGCGGGGCGAGGCGCGTCTCGTGGAAGAGCGCCGCCAGCGGCTTATGAGCCTTGCCCGCGCCCTGCCGCGCATCGCGGATGTGGCGGCCCAGGCCCAGCAGCGGCTCGATTATGCGGGCGGGCGGCTCGATCTGGCGTTCAGACGCGCGCCGGAGCGCTGGAAGGCCCGGCTCGATCTGGCCTCGGCCCGGCTGCGGCCCGACGTGGTAACCCGGCAGGCGGCGGATGCGCGCAAGACCCTCGCTCTGCTCGGGCAGCGGCTCGACCGGGCCGCAGGACAGGCCGCCGAACGCCGCCAGGACCGTCTGGCCGCCGCCTCAAGGCTGCTGGAGTCCTTCAGTTACAAGGGCACGCTGGAGCGGGGCTTCGCGCTGGTGCGCGGCGAAGACGGCTCGGTCATCCGCTCCGTGGCCGAGGCTGAGGCGGGAACGCCCGTCCGGCTCGATTTTCACGACGGCTCCGCCGATGCCCGTATTGAAGGCAAGCAAGCCAAAGGAGGGGAGGCAGCCAAGAAACCCGCTGTCCGCAGCCGGCCGGCGGCATCGAAGCCTGGCGGCGAAGACCCTGGTTCCCAGGGCAGCTTGTTCTAAAGACCGTTTTTCGCTGAGCCGGGAGGCGTTACACTGCGCCTCAAAGGAGCGTTTCCATGAACGAATTCAAACCCATTCCCGGCCGCAAGGAAGCGGTCATCGAATATTACAGCGGCGATTACCGCGTTGTGCGCGACGGCACCCATGTGGTGTGCGCGGTCACCGGCGTCGATATTCCGCTCGACGCGTTGCGCTACTGGAGTTTCGAGGTGCAGGAAGCCTATGCGACGCCGGACGCCATGCTGAAACGTCACAAGGAAATCGCGGGGCAGTCTTCATGATGATGCGTACGGGTTTTGTCGCAACCGTATGGCTCGCCCTTGTGGCGGCGGTGTCCGCGCTCAGCGCCCAGCCCGTGCTGGAGCTTGACGGCGATATGGTCGAAGGGGCGTTGATCCGGGGGCAGACGGCTCCGGGCACGGCGGTTACGGTCGATGGGGTTTCCATTCCCGTGGCGCCTTCAGGGCATTTCGTCTTCGGCCTGCACCGGGATCACGACGAGCCCGTGACCGTGACCTTGACCGCTCTAGACGGCGCATCGCTCACCCGGTCCTTCGAGGTCGGCCAGCGGGACTACGATATCGAGCGGATCGACGGCCTGCCCGATCGGATGGTCAGCCCGCGCAGTTCGGAGACCATCGCGCGGATCCAGAAGGAACTGAAACAGAAAAAGGCCGCGCGCCCGCAAGCCACGCAAGCCACGTGGTATACGGAGCGCTTTATCTGGCCCGCCACGGGCCGGATCAGCGGTTCCTATGGCAGCCAGCGGATCCTGAACGGCGAACCCAAACGGCCCCATTTCGGGGTCGATGTGGCGGCGCCCACCGGCACGCCCGTGAAAGCGCCCGCCAGCGGTGTCGTGACCCTTGCCGAGCCGGACATGTATTTCGAGGGCGGGCTTGTTTTCATCGATCACGGCCATGGGGTGATCGGTGTGCTGATGCATCTGGACACGCTCTCGGTGGAAACGGGTCAGACCGTGGCCCAAGGCGAGGTGGTAGGGACCATCGGCGCCACCGGCCGGGCGACAGGGCCCCATCTCGACTGGCGCATGTATTGGCGCAATGCGCGGGTCGATCCGACCCTGCTGGTCGGTCCCATGACCCCGTAAACATGGGCGCCGTAAACCTGGTTTCGTAAAGAGCGCTTATTCGCCGCTGGCCTTGTCGGCGACGGCTTGAACGCCATTGCTGTAATAGCCCGTGAGGAAGGCCCAGGCGCCGAGCGCGATGGTCAGCGCGTCCTTGGACCAGTCGGGCAGTTCGAAGGGCAGCCAGAAAAACGCCACTTCCCACAAGGCATGGGTGACGTCCCGATAGGCCTCGGACAGGCTCTGGATGGTGCTCACGAAGGGCAGGCCGGTGAGCGCGCCCTGGAAAAAATTGATGAGACCGGTGCAGACGAGCAGGATCCCGACAATGCTGAACACCGCCCGGCGCATGCGGGCATTCGCCTTGCGGCGCTGCTTCTTCGCCGCTTTCTCGGCTTTCTTCGCGGCCTTGGCCTGGTCCTTGTCGTCGGGGGGCGCGCCTGTCATGACTCAGCCATTCAGCTTTTCAGCCAGGACGTTACAGCCGCCGCCCCGTTCCGCATACGTCCAAGACTGAATGACGTCGAAGGCATCGGCCTGGATCCACAACCGGCAGCCATAGTCATATTCGTAGAATTGCGGTGTACGGATCCCGGTACTTGTTAAAGGCGCGCCGATGCCGTTCATGGGGATCATGACATCCTGGTCGAACTGCCAGACATAGACCACGCCGCCGTCGCCCTGTTCCTGCCAGGCAACCGGGCCAAGCTGCTGAATGGCCGTCAGAATGGCCTCGCCTTTGAGCGGGGTCAGCCTGTCATCGATGGTCTGATGGGTGCAGGCACTCAGACACACGCAGAGCGCAGCGATGGTGAACGCACGAACTCTCATAAACTTGAAACCCTTAACCATCCCACACGGGCATAGCGCCAGAATTAGTTTACTGCGCGGTTCGATTTAACCCTAGAGCGTTTTCGGCAAAAGTGCGGCTGGCCCCGGGCCTAGAGCGCGACGCGTTAAATCTGCATCACGCTCGCAGGCCGCGACTGCGGCCCGGCGCCACTGCGCCGCCCCCGCGGAGCCAAGCCCGAAGGGCTTCTGGCGTGAGCGAAAAAACAAGAGCATCGGCCCCAATGGCCAGGGTGGTTCAGATTATTCGCCCGAGGCTCTAGGGTTTGGGCACGCCGCCCCAGCGGTTGTGCAGCCACAGCCATTGGTCGGGCCGTTCCCGTATCCGCTCCTCCAGGAAGGCGTTCATTCGCCTGGTGATCTCCACGATGTCGCTCAGCATGTCGCCCGTTTCCGGAATGGCGATCGGCTCATAGACATGGAGCCGGTAGCGGGCGGCGCCGACCCGTTCGATCCAGGCCGGTATGAGCGGGCAGCCGAATTTGAGCGCCAGGCGCGCGGGCGCGGGCGTGGTCATGGCGGGCTGGCCGAAAAACGGCACGGGGATGCCTTCCTTGATCTTCTGGTCGATCAGCATGGCGATATATTTCTTGGCTCTCAAAGCCTGGACGATGCCGCGCGCACCCTGATCGTTCTTCGAGATGAGCGTCGGGCTGCAATGGGTGAGGCGCGCCTTGTCGAGCCAGTCATTGATGTGCGGATTGTTGACCGGCCGCACTACGGTCGTGGAAGGCATGCCCGCCGCGATCAGCGCCTTGGGCATCAATTCCCAATTGGCGAAATGGCCTGAGAAGAAGATGCCGCCCTTGTCCATGGCGATAATCTTCTCGACCGTATCCATGCCGATGATCTCGACACGGGCCTGCGGGTTGAAGAAATCGAATTGACCGAGATGCGCATATTCCCCGGCGGTGCGCCCAACACTGTCCCAGACGCAACGGATGACCGTTTCCGTCTCGCTGTCGCTCAGTTCCGGCATGGCGCGTTTCAGATTGCGCCGGGCGCGTTTGGAGTTGCCCAGGCGCGGCCCGATGGTGCGGGTGAGCCAGCCGCCGAACGCTTGGGCCCGCTCAAGTCCGAGCAGGCGCATGAGCCCGATAAAGCCGTGAAAAAGACCGGCCTCGAAGCGGTAACGCAGCTTGCGCTGGGCGCGTCTCAGCCATTTGAAGCGCCGTTTCGGGCGCGCGGTGTTCAATGCGGTGGTCATGATGCGTTGTTATTCTCTGCAGCCGTCTCTTCTGCCTGCCCATGGTTTATCAGGTCCGTCAGCAGGCTGTCCAAGGCGCTTTCCGTGTCGAAAAGCGCTGTGACGGGAAGGGTCCGGACATGCTCCCGAATCTCGGGTGGCAGGCGCATGGCGTCCTTTTCCGTGGTTAGCAAAGCGGCATCCATCCGTTGCGCTTCTTTTAGCAGGTCTTGCAGGTCGGTTTGCGAAAACGCGTGATGATCGGGGAAGGAGCGGGTTTGCGCAAGATGGAGACCGGCGGTGCGTGCCGTCTCGAAGAATTTTTCCGGCTGGCCGATCCCGGCGAACGCCAGATAGCGACGGTCCTGCAGGCTGTGCAGCGCCGTGGCGCAGGGGCTCAGGCGGGCGCGCAGGACGGGTTTGCGAAAGCCCGTCAGCAGGGGGGCAAGCCGGTTCTCATCCGTCTGTCCCATGACGATCACCGCGTCGGCGCGGGCAAGCCCCTGGGACAAAGGTTCGCGCAACGGACCCGCCGGGATCACCAGGCCGTTGCCGGTCAGCCGGTGGCCGTCGAGGACCAGGACACTCACGTCTTTGGCAAGGCTCGGGTTCTGGAAGCCGTCATCCATGATGATGATGCTGGCGCCGGACGCGGCGGCGAGGCGCGCGCCTGCGGGCCGGTCGGCGGAGACGATCACCGGGGCCGTACGCGCCAGAAGTAAAGGTTCGTCCCCGGCCTGGGTGGCATCATGGGTGGACGGATCGATCACGGCCGGGCCGGACAGGTTGCCGCCATAGCCACGGGTCAGAAAGGCCGGGCGCTGACCGCGAGCCTTCAGGCGGTCCGCGATGGCGATGGCGACGGGGGTCTTGCCGGTGCCGCCCGCCGTGATATTCCCGACACAGAGGACCGGCAGGGAAGCGCGCGCCGGGGCCGTGAAGCAGCGCTTCAGCCGTCCGCCCCAATCGTAGATCCAGCCCAAAGGCGCGAGCGCCAGGGGCGTGATGCCTGCGCCATGCCGATCATCCGGATACCAGAAATCGGGCGGGGTCACGGCACTCGGGCCTCCGCACCCGGCAGGTAGGGCGCGAGCGCGCCCATGACCCGGTCGAGCACGCCGTCGGCACGGGCGGTTTCCGAGCCCGCGCGGGCCGTCAGGTCCTGGCGCGCCGTTTCGTCCTGCAACAGTCTCGTAACAGCGGCGGCCAGTGTTTCAGCCGTCTCGACTTTTAAAGCCGCTCCCGCCTCGTTCAGGGCCTGATAGGTGGCGCGGAAATTATCCGTATGGGGTCCGTGGAGCACGGCGCTGTCGAGCCGGGCGGCTTCCAGCGGGTTGCTGCCGCCCATGGGCACGAGCGAGCGGCCCAGAAACGAAACAGGCGCCAGGCGGAAGAACAGCCCCATCTCGCCGATCGTATCGGCCACATAGACCTGCGTTTGCCCGGTCAAAGGCTCGTGCTTAGAGCGTTGGGCGGTGGTCAGGCCATGATCGCAAAGCATACGGACGATATCATCGCCGCGATTGGGCTGGCGGGGCGCGATAATGGTCAGAAGATCCGGGAACTGGTCCACGATCCGTCCGTGGGCATCGGCGACCGTCTCTTCTTCGTCATGGGTGCTGGCGGCGAGCCAGACGGGCCGGCCGCCGATCGCGCCTTGCAAGGCCGCGAGGTCGCTTTCCTCCGCAGGCAGAGGTGCGGCCACCAGTTTCAGATTGCCGGTCACCGTCACCGCGCGCGCTTTGAACGCCTGAAGCCGCCGCGCCGCTTCCTCGTCCGGCGCCAGACATGAAGAGAAATGGCCGAGCAGTCCGGCGATACTGTCGGGAAAGCGCTGCCAGCCTTGGAAAGACCGGTCGGAAATCCGCGCGTTCACAAGCACCATGGGAATGGCGCGCTGGCCCGTGCGGTGCAGCAGGTTAGGCCAGAATTCCGATTCCACCCAAAGCGCCAGATCGGGCTGCCAGTGATCCAGAAACCGGTCCACGAAGGCCGGGTGGTCGAGCGGCACATATTGGTGCATGGCGCCCTCGGGCAACCGCTCGGCCAGGAGCCGCGCCGATGTCAGGGTGCCGGTGGTCACCAGAACATGCGTCTGCGGTGTTTCCATGCGTAGGCGGCCGATCAGGGGCAGGATGGATAAAGACTCGCCGACGCTCGCGCCGTGAAACCAGATCAGCGGACCGCCGGGACGGGCAAGGCCCGCATGGCCCTGCCGTTCGCCGATGCGCTCGGGGTCTTCCTTGCCGCGCTGGATGCGGGCCTTGAGCAGGCGGCCCACGGCAGGGCCGATCAGCCGCGTGAGGGCGGGATAGGCCCGTGTTAGGCCGCGTAATCGGGGGATCGCATCCGGTGCCGTTGCATCAGCCATGGGTCACCTCTTCCTGAGGCTGACGGTTTGGAGATTGATGAGCTGGTGCCGGATCCGGTTCCACCGGTGTGTGCGCCATCATGCGATCGGCTTCATGGGTGATGCGGATCAATTCGGTCTCGATGGCGATCCGGGCGGCGTCAAGGGCGGCGCTATCGGCCTTACGGTCCACTGAAATCGGTTCGCCCCAGATGAAGACGCCGCGCGTGAACGGCCAGGCGAGCACGAACCGGTCCCAGCTTTTCAGAACCCTCCGGCTCCGGACCGAATATGTAAAGGGCAGGACCGGCACGCCCGTCAGCTTGGCCACGGCCGCGACGCCGTCGCTGGCGCGCATGCGCGGCCCGCGCGGGCCATCGGGCGTGATGCCGATGCACTCGCCGTTGGAAACTGTCCGTACCATGATGCGTAAAGCGCTCGCGCCGCCTTTGTCCTTTTCCTTGCCTTTCTTCCTGGCAGATCCCCTGATCGCATCAATCCCTAAGGGTTTGACCGTCCGGGCAATGAATTCACCGTCCCGGTGCTGAGAAATCAGTATATGGACGGATATGCCGTTGCGCCAGGCCGGTGGCACCATCAATAGGCGGCCGTGCCAGAACGCGAGGATGAACGGCTTGTCTTCGTCCCAGAAATGTTGCGGGATATCGCCGTTCACCACTTCGAACCGGGAGGTGGCATGGACCAGGCG
The DNA here is from genome assembly GCA_964612085.1 of uncultured Alphaproteobacteria bacterium. Lineage (GTDB taxonomy): Bacteria > Pseudomonadota > Alphaproteobacteria > JAJFIK01 > JAJFIK01 > CAZTCJ01. The sequence continues at coordinate 4,676 of CAZTCJ010000050.1, read as the reverse complement.
GATATATTGGGTGCCGAACCAGCAGAGAATAGCGCGGACGGCATCGCTCTTGCCCAGGCGCTTGATCACCGACATGGGGCTTACGCTCCCTCAGCCGCCGGATGATCGGCGCTGTCGTCGAACTGGGTGCGGTAGAGCCGGGCGTAGAGGCCGTCCTGGGCCAGAAGATCCTCGTGGCGGCCCTGTTCGATCAGGCGGCCGCCATCGAGCACGAAGATCTGATCGGCATCGATCACGGTGGAGAGCCGATGGGCGATGACGATGGAGGTACGCCCTTTCATCAGCCTGTTGAGCGCTTCCTGCACCTGGCGTTCGGATTCCGTATCGAGAGCACTGGTGGCCTCGTCGAGCAGCAGGATCGGCGCATCGGCCAGCAACGCGCGGGCGATGGCGATGCGCTGGCGCTGGCCGCCGGACAGTTTCACCCCATGCTCGCCCACCACCGTGTCGTAACTCTGGGGCAGAGCCTCGATAAAGTCATGGGCCGCTGCGTCGCGGGCCGCCGCTTCGATCTCTTCTTGAGGGGCATCGGGCTTGGCATAGGCGATATTGGCGCGCACCGTATCGTCGAACAGGAACGGATCCTGGGTCACGAGCGCGATATGGCGGCGCAGGCTGTCCATGGTCACGGTGCGGATGTCTTGCCCGTCGATGGTAACGGTGCCGTCGGTAACGTCGTAAAAGCGCGGGATCAGATTGAGCACCGTGCTCTTGCCTGCGCCGGACGGGCCCACAAGGGCAGCCTGGGTGCCCGCGGGCACGGTCAGGCTGACGCCGTTCAAGGCCCGGGTACCGTCATGATACTGAAAGCCTACCTTTTCAAGGGTGATCGTCCCGTTCCGGACGGTTAGGGTGCCTGCGCCCGCCGCGTCCTGAATTTCCGGCTCGATATCGATGACCTTGAAGACCCGCTGGGCCGCGCCGATGCCTTCGCTCAACACCGTGTTCAGATTGGCGAGCGAGCGCAGGGGCTGATACATGCTCATGATCGAGGCGAGGATCGCCACGAAGGTGCCGGAGGTCAGCCGCCCGTTGATCACTTCGTAGCCGCCGTAGAAAATGACGGCGGCGAGCCCGAAACCGGTGATGAACTCGGTCAGGGGCGAGGACATGACGCGGGTATAGATCGCCTTCAACTGGAACCGCATGCGCCGTTCGACGCTCTCAGCCATGCGCGCGATCTCGCGTTCTTCTTGCCCGTAGGCCTTGACGATGCGAATGCCGTCGAGGGATTCCGCGATGAGCGTGGCCATGGTGCCGGTCTCGGCCATGCTTTTCTTGGCGGCCTTCCGTGTGCGCTTGCCCAGACGCCGCATGAGCACGGCGATCACCGGCAACACCACGGTGGCGAAGAAGGCCAGCGTCAGATGTTGGGTATAGATGAAGACGATCAGGCCCAGCGCCGTGGCGCCGTCCTTGGCGATGTCGGTGATGCCGTTGCCGACCGCGCGCTTGATCACCTGGGTATCGTTGATGAAGCTCGCGGTGAAACGGCCCGAATGGGTTTCGTTCAGCCGGCTGAGGTCCGAATGGACCACCCGGCCGAACAGCTTGATCTGCAGATCGCTGATGATCCGGAAGCCCACAAAACCCATGAGCATGCCCTGGGCGATCTGGGCCAGCGCCTTCACGGTAAAGACCGCGACAATGGCGCCCGGAATGATCCAGAGCAGGGTTTCGTCTTTTTCCACCAGGACCTGATCGACGGCGGGCTTCAACAGCCACATGCTGGCGACGGTGGAGGCGGCGATCACGAGCATGCAGGCCACCGCGATGCCGATCCGGCCCAGATGCGGCTTCAGATGTTCACGGGCAAGACGCTTGACGATCGCCCCGGCGGTGTAACTGCGCGCAGGGGCAGTGGCGGCCATGCCGGTGCCTGCCGGCGCGGCGGCGCTCACGGTTTCGTCTCGCATCGAAGCGGTGTCGGTCACCCGTTGACCTCTCTCATAACGCGAATCACGCAGTGCTTACACAGATCCGTGCAAAGCCCGGTGTGTCGCGCGGGAAACAGTATCACGGCCCGACCCGGCGAAAAGGCCGCACGGGCCCGTTACGCCTGTTCCACACTGCTGGGCGTGTGGGTGGTGTCGGTCTCGGGATCCAGCAGCCGGTGCATATGCACGATGAAATAGCGCATTTTGGCGTTATCCACGGTGCGTTGCGCCGCGCCGCGCCAGGCCGAATGGGCTTCCCGGTAATTGGGGTAGATCCCGACAATGTCGAGATTTTTGACGTCCGTGAACTCGATCTCGCCGCTCAAGTCCACAAGTTCGCCGCCAAAGACGAGATGGAGCAATTGCTTAGCCATGGGCTTTGATCCCCGCAGTCATGACAGATTTCAGGTGTCTTCGCGCTGTTTGGCACAGCCTGCGGGTCAGGTCCAGGGGGCGATTGGCGTCAGGTGCCCGCGACGGTCATGCCTTCGACGCGCAGGGTGGGCGCGTCCATGCCCCGGCGGAACTCCAGGTCGCTGGCGGGCGTCAGGGTGCGGAACATGTCCTTCAGATTGCCCGCCACGGTCAGCTCGCTCACGGGTCCCGCGATCGCGCCGTTTTCGATCCAGAAGCCGGACGCCCCCTGGCTGTAATCGCCGGTGATGCCGTTGATGCCGTGGCCGAACAGGCTGGTGACGAAGAAGCCTTGGGCGATGTCCTTGATCAGCTCTTCAGGCGACTGCGCGCCCGGCGACATATAGACATTGGTGGCCGACGGCGAGGGCGCGCCGCCGGTGCCGCGCGCCGCATGACCCGTGGTCTCCAGCCCGAGCTGGCGGGCGGTGGCGCTATCCAAGAGCCAGGTCATCAGTGTGCCGTTTTCCACGAGGGCGCGGGGGGCGGTGACCACGCCTTCGCCGTCGAACGGTTTGGAGCGCAGGCCCCGGATCCGGTGCGGGTCGTCATGGATGAAGATGCCCTTGGCGAAAACCTCCGTATGGAGCGCTTCCTTCAGAAAGCTGGTGCCGCGCGCGATGGAAGACCCGGAAATGGCACTGATCAGCGCGCCCAGAAGCCCACCCGCAAGCTTGTTCTCGAAGACCACCGGCACGGACTGGGTCGCGGCCTTTTTCGGCGACAGACGGCGCACGGCCCGGCGCGCGGCTTCCGCGCCGATGTCCTGGGCGGAGCGCAGATCGGTGAAATGGCGCGCGGTGGAATAATCGCCGTCCACCTCCATGCCGTCGTCATTGCCGGCGACCACGGCGCAGGACACGGAATAGCCGGTGACCGCATAATCCCGGGCAAAGCCGGCGGAGGTGGCGAGCAGGATATGGCTGCGGCTGTAGCTCGCGCCCGCGCCGTTGGAGTTCACGACGAGCGGCGTCTGGCGCGCCACGTCTTCGGCCTCGAGCGCCAGTTTCAGGAGATGATCCGTGTCCGGCTCGGCGCTGTCGACGAGATCGAGATCGGGAACCTCGCGCGCCAGCCGGTCTTCTGGCGCCAGCCCGCAATAGGGATCCTCCGGCGCAATGCGGGCCATGGCGACGCAGCGCTCCGCCAGGGGCGCGAGGCCGCGTTCGGTCAGATCGGTGGAGGAGACTGCCGCCTGGCGGTTGCCCATGATCACCCGCAGGCCCAGATCGCGGGCCTCGGACCGGCCGATATCCTCGATCTCGCCCAGACGGCAGCCTGCCTCCACGGAGGTCCCTTCGACGATCAGCACGTCGGCGGCATCCGCGCCAAGGCTCTTGGCTTCGCGGATCAGCCGGTCGGCGATGTCGAACAGGGCTTGGGTGTCAGCGGACGCGGTCATGGGGGCTCCGTCGGCGGTCTGGATACAAAGAAACAAGCATTAGGCGCGCCGCCTGGTTCTGTCAAAAGCGCTCACAGCGCCACCGCGCGGGGGCGTTCGAGGGTGAGCGTCAACAAAGGCAGGGTGCGGCCGGGCAGGGCGTCGGACGCCACCTGGCCCACCGGTTCGAAGCCCATCAGCCGGTAAAACGGTTCCGCATGGGGATCGGATTCCACGCGCAAGCCCGTCGCGCCGAGGGCGGCCGCCTTGGTCTTCAGATGATCCATCAGGGCACGGCCCACCCCTTGGCGCACCAATCCAGGTTCCACGAAGAATTGCTCCACGTCCCAGACCGTGCCCGCGTCATGGGCGAGGATGTAAAAGCCCTGGATGGCGCCGCCGCGCTCGGCGACCCGGATCACATGGGCCTCGATCATGGCGGGCGTGACGGCGAGGGCATCGCGGCAGCGCTCGAGAAACGCCTGATCGTAACCCCAATAGGCCTTGGAGCACAGGGCCAGCGCGGTCAAGCGCTCCGCCTCGAGCGGCCAGGCGGGCCGGATGGTCAGGCTGTCTTGCGTGCCGGCTTGTGTCATGAGCCCTCATCCTTCCAGATCGGTTTGCCGGAGCCGGGCAGGCCGAGGCGGGCCCATTTTTCCGTGACCCGCTCGACGATGTCGCGCTCCATATAGAGCTTTTCGCCCCAGTCCCGGTGGGTTTCCGGCGGGATCTTGTTCGTGGCGTCGAGCCCGATCTTACCGCCCAGGCCCGACTCCGGCGAGGCGAAATCCAGATAGTCGATGGGCGTGTTCTCAATCACGGTAATGTCGCGGCCCGGATCCATGCGGGTACTGAGGGCCCACATGACGTCTTTCCAGTCCCGCGCGTCGATGTCGTCATCCACCACGATCAGCCATTTGGTGTACATGAACTGGCGCAGATAG
>CAZTCJ010000049.1:26208-27976 GCA_964612085.1 uncultured Alphaproteobacteria bacterium | reverse complement strand
AGCGGGCAAAGCCGACCCGTCACGGCATCAACCGTTTATGGGTCCTGACCCTAGAGATCTGTCGCGCGCCGAACCGCCATGCCATGGTGCGCCTTGACCTGGAGGGAGGCGAAGTATCATGGGACGGTTGACGCGGACACTGGCGGCGATTGTAACGGCGGGATTTATGACGTGTCCGGCGCAGGCCACCCCGCCGTCCGAAGAGACCATCGCGGCGTTCGATACCTTCCTGAAGGAGTTCCGCCGGGAGAACCGGGTGCAGAGCTTTTCCGTCGCCGTAGTCAAGGACGGTGAGATCGTCTTCGCGCGCGGCTATGGCTGGCAGGATCACGACGCGGAAGAACCCACCACCGCCGAGACCAGCTATCTGGTGGCCTCGATCACCAAGACCTTCACCGCCGCCACGCTCCTTGCCATGGAAGCGGACGGCCATATCGATCTGCAGGCGGACTTTACCGCTCTGAGCGACTGGCAGCGGCGCTGCGACTGGCTGACCAACTCTGGCATCATTTTCGGCGGCGCGGAGCTGGACGGCCTGACCATCCCGCCAATCCAGTGCGGCGGCCCGATCACTTTGGAACAGGTGCTGTCCCACCGTGTCAACGGCACGCCGGGCACGGATTTCATCTATAATCCGGTGGTGTTCGGACGGCTGTCGAACTTCGTGGAGGAAAACACCGACCGGCCCTGGCGGGACTGGATGAACACGTATGTGATCGGTCCGGCGGGCTTGGAAAACACGGCGGCGGGCTGGCGCGATCCGGACAAGGGCCATGTGCTGACGCAGCTTGCCCCGCCCTTCAAACACACCGATCCGGAAGAGGATCCCGACGGCATCGCGGTGTCGATCCTTCCGAATACGGAACTCAATGCCAGTTCCGGCATCATCGCGGGCGTCACGGATCTGGCCCACTACGCCATCGCCCTGATGGACAACAGGGTGCTGGCGCAAGCTCTCAAGGAGCGCATGTGGACACCGCCGGTCAAACCGTCGGGAGAAGCCGAGCCCTACGGTCTTGGCTGGTATGTGCAGGAGCATGACGGCAAGCGCCTAGTGTGGCATGGGGGCTGGTGGCCCGACGCTTATGCGGGCCTGCTGCTGATCGCGCCCGATGACGGTTTCGCCCTGGCGGCGCAGGGCAACACAGACGGCATCCGTTGGGGCAATCCCTTGAACGATGCCAGGGTGCAGGACTCACCGCTGGCCGCCAAGGCCATGGAGCTGTTCCTGGACTGATCGTCCGGGGCATGAAAAAGGGCCGCCCCGCAGGACGGCCCTTTCTCCGGTCGATCGTTCAAGCCGTTACCGGCATCTCTTGTTGTCGGTGGTCTTGCCGCCACGGGCCTTGCAATCGCCCTTTTGCAGGAACTGCTTGCTCTTGCCGATCTTGCAGCAGACGGTCTTGTTTTCGTCCCGCACCCGGCGCCGGTTCTTGCGCCGGTCGTCCCGGCAACGGCCCGGTTCGGCGAGCTTGCCGCCGCCGCGCAGACAGTCTTGCCGGCCGGCCAGGAAGTCCCGGCCATTCCGCTTGCAGCAGACCTGATCGTTACGGCCACGCGGGCCCGGTCCGGCGCGGCCACCGCCGACACAGCGCTGCTGGGCCACGATGGTGCCGCCGACGCTGCGGCAGCCCTGAACCGTGGTGAACAGATCCCGGTTGCCTTGCTGACAGCAGACCTGCTGTCCGCCGCCCGCGCCATTACGCACACCGGCACCACCGCCCCGGCGGCCATCCCGGCAGCGCTGGTTCGCGACGATCCGTCCGCC
>CAZTCJ010000049.1:15180-26108 GCA_964612085.1 uncultured Alphaproteobacteria bacterium | reverse complement strand
CACCACCGCCCCGGCGGCCATCCCGGCAGCGCTGGTTCGCGACGATCCGTCCGCCGTCGCGGCGGCAGGCCCGGCGGGTGGAGAAGTAGTCCCGATTGCCGCGCTGACAGCAGACTTGCTGTTGACCGCCGCCGCCCCGGCGGCCATCGCGGCAGCGCTGGTTCGCCACGATCCGTCCGCCGTCCCGGCGGCAGGCCCGGCGGGTGGAGAAGTAGTCCCGATTGCCGCGCTGACAGCACACGCGCTCCTGGCCCCGGCCGCCGGCACCAGCGCCCGCACCGCGTCCGCCGCGCCCCTGGCCATCCCGGCAGGCGGCGAAATCGATCACCCGTCCGCCATCCCGGCGGCAGCCGTCCCGGCTGGAGAAGTAATCGCTGTTGCCGCGCTTACAGCAGACCGTGTCCGGACCGGGCCGGCCGCGCGGCGGTTCGCCCCGGCAGCGGTTGCGGGAAATCACCTTGCCGTCGGTTTGACGGCATTGCCGGCGGGACGCGAAGAAATCCCGGCCTCGATCCTTACAGCAGATGATGTCGTTGCCGTTGCCCCGGCGCGGCACCCGGCCGAAGGCATCGTCGTAATAGCGGTCGTCGTAATAATCGAAGCCGTCATCGCCGTAGTAATAGCCGTCGCCATAGTAGCCATCGTCGAAACCGCGATACCCGTCGTCGTAACCGCGATAGCCGTAGCCGTCGCCATAGGTGACGCAACCCGCCGTCAACAGGCCGGCAGCGATAATCGTGAGGCAGGCCTTAAGCCAGGCCGCCCCGGTTCCATTGATCCGTAGCATGATGGTCCCCTCATCGAAGCGTTACGTTCCCGCGCCGCCGCCGCGCCCCTTCGCGCCGTCCCTCGCGACTGCGAACAACAGGTAACGGCTGTTGTTTTCGCATAAAGCACCGAAAACGACAATTCGCTCCTAGGCTGTTATCGCGTTAGGATTTCACGGGATTGTAGGTTTTCGGGTCCGGCTGGCCCCGCAGGGAATCGGGATCTCATCGCAACAACATTGCGCCTGCCGAGCAGTCACCGCCATTCATCTCCCAAAAACAGTTTTTGAGCGCAAGGACCGTCCTTGGTCGCGAAACTGCGGCATCTGAGCAACATCAGGCAACTAATGGGCGAAGGGCGCGACCGTTTTGTGACAAGCCGCGTTGCGGCGCGTCCGAAAGCTCTCAATAATCGGATCGATGGGTGACGTCTGTAGATCTCTATCAAAAGAGAAGACGTTATTCGCCGGGCTATCCGGCCGGACAACCGGATGACTGGCTGCTGGGGATAGGGTCGTTATTGGGGGACGCCGTCCATTCAGGACCTCCCGAAGGGAGGCAAACCGGCTGCCGTACCGGGCTTTACGCCCTTGGCAACTGCAGGAGATGGATGATGACTGGTGATAAGACTTGGGGATCCTTGCGCGCTGCCCTGATTGCGAGCAGTGCCGCGATCGCGCTGGCGGTTTCGGCCCAACAGGCCGTCGCCCAGGACGAGGGTGCGGAAGAAGACGAAGACGATTACGACGTGGTTGTGGTGACGGGTTCGCGCATCGCGCGGGATCCCAATCTGGGGGGCGCACTGCCCGTTCAGTCCATCGACGCGGAGCAGATCCGGCTGTCCGGTGAAATCGATATCGCCGACGTTATCAACGACATTCCGGCCCTCTTGACCACAACCACATCGGCGGGCTCCGTGGACGGCATTTTCGCCACCTCGGTCGGCCAGACCGTTCTCCAGTTGCGCGGCCTGGGCCCTGAGCGGACCCTGACCCTGGTGGACGGACGGCGCCATGTGGGCGGTGTCGCGGGCTCGGCCTCGGTGGATGTGGGCTCGATCCCGCCCGCCCTGGTGGAACGGGTCGAAGTGCTGACCGGCGGCGCCTCGGCCATTTACGGCGCCGACGCCGTGACCGGCGTGGTGAACTTCATCCTGAAGGACGATTTCGAAGGTCTCGATTTCGATATTCAGGCGGGCCTATCGGGTGAAGGCGACGGGGAATCCCTCGACACCACCCTCACCTACGGCAAGAACTTCGACGACGGCCGGGGCAATTTCACGGTCTCGGCGAACTATTCCTTGCGGGAAGAAATTCTGTTCGGCGACCGGGACTTCTCGCGCAATAACGGCATCGCCGACGACCTGCCCAATCCGGCCCTGCGCTTCCAGCAGGGCGACATCACGGGCTCGACGCCGAATTTCCAGCAATTCTTCAACCTGGATAACGGCTTCTTCCCCACGGGCTTCCGCATTCCGAGCGCGAACAGCTTCGTCGACGACTATATCGCGGCCTTCGGCGTCGCGCCCAATCTGACCCCTGAGGAACTGGCGCTGATCGCCCGGGCGGAGAACTCGCCGACCCGCGCCATCCGCCGCCAGCCGGCCTTCTCGATTTCCTCCAACCGGGGCGTGATCCTGCCCGCCAACCTGACCGATCCGGGTACGGATCTGGACGGCAACGGGGTCAGCGACTGTCTGCAATCCTCCGTGGGCTATAACAGCCTGTTCGACTTCGCCCAGGCCTTCGGCTTCGCGGGCGGCTGTTACGTGGTGAACGATGACGGCTCGGTCCGTCCGTATCAGGACGGCCAGATCGCGGGCCTGTTCAACCAGTTCGGCGGCGACGGCATTCAGAACAATTTCAACCAGGACTTCCTGGTGCCGCAGGATCAGCGGTTTTCCTTCAATGTCACCGGCCGGTACGATCTGACCCCGGAAATTCGGGCCTTCTTCGAAGGTAAGGTCGTCTATCAGGAAACCGAGTTCGGCGGTCCGCTGAACACCTTCTACGATCTTCTGACCGTCTCGACCGACAACCCTTTCATTCCGCCGGAACTGCAAGGGGTGGCCGATGCGGCAGGCGGTCTCTTCATCACCCGCGATCCGACCGATCTCGGGCCCAACATCAACAAGAACGAACGGCTGACCTACCGGCTGGTCGGCGGCATCGAAGGCACCTTCGACACCGACAATTTCTGGGACGGCTGGTCCTATGAGATCAGCGGCAATTACGGCCGGTTCAAACGCACCCTGAGCGACCGGAACCGGGTGATCCAGGACCGCTGGTTCGCCGCCATCGACGTCACCACCGATGCCAACGGCAACCCCATCTGCCGCTCCGACATCGATCCGACCGCGCCGCCGACGACACCCTTTGGCATTCCGCTGTTCGATCCGGGCTTCTTCACCTTCAACCCGGGCGACGGCTCGTGCCGTCCGGCCAATATTCTGGGCGGCCCCAATTCGATCAGCAAAGAGGCGGTCAATTTCGTCACCACCACGATCGAGAACGAGTTCGAGCTGGAACAGATGGTCTTTTTCGGGGTGTTGAACGGCACGCTGGAGGAGTTCTTCACCCTGCCCGGCGGCGGCGCCGTGGGCTTCGCGGCGGGCGCTGAATACCGCCGGGAGGAAAGCACCTCGACCTTCGATCCGCTGGTGCGCGGCGTCCTGCCCATCGATATTCCGGATGTGACGGGCGACGGCACCACAAGCCTCGCCAAGGGCACGCTGATCAGGGACGTGGACGCGTTCGGCCAGAACTCGCTGGTGTTCGATCCGGAATCGATCATCCAGAACGCGGGCGGCGATTTCGACGTATACGAAGTGTTCGGCGAGGTGTCGATCCCGCTTCTGCGCGAAATCCCCTTCTTCCATGAGCTGACGGTCGATGCCGCCACCCGCTATTCGGACTATTCGACCGTGGGCAAGACGGTTACCTGGAAGGCGGGCGGCGTCTGGGCGCCCATTCCGGACATCCGCTTCCGGGGCGTCTACTCGAAAGCCGTCCGGGCGCCGAATATCGACGAGCTGTTCTCACCGGCCCAAAGCGCCACCTTCCGGCCCGTCGACCCGTGCGAGCAGGACGAAATCGACGCGCTCCTGGGGGCGGGCGATCCGCGCGGCGCAAACCGGGTGGCGAACTGCGCCGCCGATGGCCTGCCCGCGGGCTTCACCGATCCGCTCTCGGCCCGCTTCACCGGCGAGACCGTGGGCAACCCGGATCTGCAGGAAGAAACGGCCTTCACCTATACGGCGGGCGCGGTCATTCAGCCCCGCTTCATCGATGGCCTTTATCTGACGGCGGACTATTGGAACATCCGGATCGAGGACGCCATTTCCACCGTCTCCGCCCAGGACATCGTGGACAATTGCTACGACACGAGCCCGGGCGGCTTCCCGAACCAGTTCTGCGGCCTCTTCACCCGGAACCGGGATCCGAACTCGGCCCAGTTCCTCGGCTTCAACTTCCTGAGCCAGACAGAACTGAACTTCGCTGCCCTGGAGACGGCGGGCATCGACTTCTCGGCCCGCTATGAGTTCGAAGTCGGCGCCCATGCCTTCAATGTGGGCGTGTCGGGCACCTATGTCTTCCGGCTCGACGAGTTCTTCGACCCGGGCGACCCGACGGCGGTCGATCCGGAACTGGGCGAGCTGCAGCGGCCGCAATGGGCGGGTAACCTCTTCGCCCAGTGGATCTACGGACCGCTCAGCGTCAACTGGCAGACCCAGTATCAGGGCGAACAGGGCCTGCGCGCCGTCGAAATCGAAGCGGTCGATTTCACCTACGGGGAGGCGGGCATCGTCGATGAAATCTTCATCCACGACATCGCTGTCAGCTTCGCGGTGAACGAGCAGGTCGAGCTTTACGGCGGCATCAACAACCTGACCAATGAAGAGCCGTTCATCACCGAGCAGGCGTTCCCGGTGAACCCGCTCGGCCGCTACTTCTTCATCGGCGCCAGTTACCGCCTCTAAAGCGGTTCGGCTCCAGGATTATGATCGGGGTCCGGTTTCCACGCCGGGCCCCGGTTTTTTTGCGGCCCCTATCCCGGCCGCGCCGGTTCGGGGTATGATTTCACGGATCTGTAAACCCGGCGCGCCCAGGACGCGCGCCTGAACGGCCTGTGTGGGGGTTGGGTATGACGGCTTTTTTCCGCTTTGCTGGGCTTGTGGTGTTGTGCGTCGCGACGCTGATGGGCCCTGCGCACGCCAGGACACCCACCATCGACATGGGCGAGAGCGGCACGGTCGATCCGGCCATCCCCACGCCGGCCGACGCGCTCGGTCACGCCATCGGTTCGGTGATCACGCCGCCGGAAGACGCCAGCCGCTATATCAAGGCGCTCGCCGCCGCCGCGCCCGACCGCATGACCGTCACGCCGTATGCGGAAAGCTGGCAGGGCCGGGAGCTGGTCTATGCGGTGATCGCCTCGCCCGAGAACCTGGCCCGGCTCGACGAGATCAAGGCCAATATGACCCGCCTCGCCGATCCGGAAGGTTTGAGCGCAGTGGAGGAACAGCGCCTGATCGACCAGACCCCTGCCGTTGTCTGGCTCGGATATGGCGTGCACGGAAATGAAATTTCCCCCACCGATGCGGCGCTGGCTACCGCCTACAGACTGATCGCGTCCCGGAACAATGAGGTCGTCGACACCATCCTCGAAAACGCGGTGGTAATCATCGACCCGGACCAGAACCCGGACGGCCGGGCGCGCTTCGTGCACAATTTCGTCTCCGCCAAAGGCCTTAAAGCCGATCCGGACCGCTATACGGCCGAGCACGATCAGCCCTGGCCGCGCGGGCGCTCCAACCATTATCTGTTCGACATGAACCGGGACTGGTTCGCCCTGACCCAGCCGGAGACCCGGGGCCGGGTCGCGGCGATCCTGGACTGGCGGCCCATCGTGGTGGTCGATCTCCATGAGATGGGCGGCGACAGCACTTATTTCTTCCCGCCCGCCGCCGAACCGTTCAATCCCAACATCACCGAGAACCAGCGCGAAGGCCAGAATATCATTGGGCGGAACAATGCCCGCTGGTTCGATGAGAATGGCATCCAGTATTTCACCCGCGAGATTTTCGACGCCTTCTATCCCGGTTATGGCGATATGTGGCCGACGCTCCATGGCGCCATCGCCATGACCTATGAACAGGCCTCGGCGCGCGGGCTCGTCTGGCTGCGCCGGGACGGCACGGAAATGACCTATGAGGAAACGGTCCGGAACCATTTCATCGCCTCGCTCTCGACGGCGGAAGCGGCGGCCGAGAACCGCGAAACACTGCTCAAGAACTATGTCTCCGACCGGCGACTCGCCATCGCCGAAGGCCGCACATCCCCTGAGCGGCTGCATATTTTCGACCTCTCGGTAAACCGTTGGGGGGCGGAAAATCTGGGCCGCCTGCTCGCGGCCCAGGGCATCGAGGTGGGCCGGATCGCGCCGGGTGCCTCCGCCTGCGGCAAACGCTTTGAGGACGGCGCGATCATCGTCGATTCCGCCCAACCCGCCGGTCCGCTCGTGCGCTCCCTGCTCGACGAAAATACGCCGCTGCCGGAGGATTTCGTCACCGAACAGGAGCGTTTGCGGGACAAGGACCTGCCCGGCGAGATCTATGACGTCACCGCCTGGTCCCTGCCCTTGATGCACGGCGTGGAGACAGAGCGCTGCCGGGCCCTGGGCGGCGCCCAAGTGACGCCGCTTCAGGCCGACGATCCGATCGAGCCCATCATCCCGGAAAAGGAGCCGGTCTTCGGCTATGCGGTGCCCTGGACCGACGCGGGCCAGGGCCGTCTCGCCGCCGCCGCTTCGGGCCTGCTTGGCGGACGGGCCACCACGGCACCCTTCACCATGGGTGAACGGACCTTTCCGCGCGGCACGGTCGTCTTTCCGGCCGCAGGCGCAAGCGATCCGCAGATCACCAGGCTGACGGAACTGGCCGCCGAGCTGGGCGCGGAACTGGTGCCGCTCACCGAAGGCTGGACCGAGTCCGGCCCCAATCTGGGCAGCGGGCGGTTCGTCACCTTGCGCGAACCCAAGATCGCCATGGCCTGGGACGCGGCCACGAGTTCCCTGTCGGCGGGCGCCATGCGCTACATTGTGGAGCGCAAATTCGGCCTGCCGGTTTCGATCATCCGCACCCGGACCCTGCCGCGCGCCGATCTCTCCCGCTACAATGTGCTGATCCTGCCGGCCCAGGGCGGCGGCTATGGCGACGATCTGGGCAAGGGCGGCGCGCTGTCGCGCTTCGTCGCCGATGGCGGCGTCCTGATCGGTCTCGGCACGGCCCTGCGCTATTTGAGCGATCCGGAGGTGAACCTCCTGTCCATCCGCCGGGAAAACGCTGTCACCGATAAACCGTCCCCGGACAGCGACGGCGAAGAAGCGGCCCGCGTCGCCGGTACCATCATCAGCGACGACACGGCTTACGACCAGACCGTCGCGCCCGATACGGAAGCGCCCGATTACGCCCCCGGCGCCCTGCTCGCGGCCGTGCCCGATCCGGATCACTGGCTGTCCTCGGGCTATGACGGGCGGATCCTGAGCGTGCTCGCCACGGGCTCGGACATCTACACGCCCCTCAAGCGCGACGAGGGCACCAATGTGTTCCGCTTCGTCGACAGCGAGAACCTTGTCCAAAGCGGCTATCTGTGGGCGGAGAACCAGGCCCAGCAGGCCTATAAGCCCTTCGTCGTGACGGAACGGCGGGGCAAGGGGCTTGTCATCGGGTTCACCCAGTCGCCTGAGATCCGCGCCTATCAGGACGGACACGATCTCCTGCTCCTGAACGCGCTGCTCTTCGGGCCTGCCCATTCCTTCGCCATTCCACGCTAGAGTCCTTTGTGCTACACGCTCTGACGTGGGACAGGACGTCTGGGCGTGAGAGGGTCGAATGCGCCGTGTATGGGTTGGGTTTGCGGTCTGCCTGTTTGCGGCTGCAGGAACGGTGTGTGTGTGCCCGGGCGGCGGCACGGCCAAGGCCGGACAGGCGGTCGAGCTTCTGGTCGAGAACGACTTCTTCACCCCGGACCGGGGCGACCGCTATTACTCGAACGGGCTCCAGGGAACGTTTATCCAGTGGCAGGACGATCTGTCCGTGCCAGGGCGATGGCTGTCGCGGGGGATCTTCGGCCCGGGCGACGACGAGCCCGACCGTTTCGTGACCGAACGCTTATCGCTAGCCCAGACTTTCTTCACGCCGGAAAATATCGAGCTTAGAGATCTCCAGCCGGACGATCATCCCTGGGCATCCTGGCTGCGTTTGTCCTATTCGCTCAGTGTGCGCCATGACGGTATTCTCGACACAGGGATGCTGTCGCTTTTGGGGGTCGTGGGTCCCCTGGCCCAGGGCGAACCGGTCCAGCGCTGGTGGCACAGCGTGATCAACGATCCCACGCCCCGCGGCTGGAATAATCAGCTCAAAAATGAGCCGGTGGCTCAGTTCCTGTGGGAGCGAAAATGGCGGCGGCTCGTGCTGGTCGGCACCGAAGCGGATCTCGGGCTGGATCTGCGGCCCGTGACCGAAATCGCGCTGGGCAACGCCTTCATTCACGGCGGGGCAGGACTGGAGATCCGGTTCGGACGGCGCTTGCGCAGCGACGGCGGCATCCCGCGCCCGGGCCCCAACGCGCCTTCCCTGGGTGCTTTCATTCCGCGTGAGGACGGATACGGCTGGTATGTCTTCGCCGCCGCCCAGGCCCGCGGCGTCGGACGCAACCTGTTCATCGAAGGCAATACCTTCCGGGACAGTCCGGGGCTCGATGTCAAGCGCTTCGCTAACGATGTGATCGCCGGGGCCGCCATCGAGACGCCGCGCGTGCGCTTCAGCTACACATTCGTGTCGCGCTCGGAGGAATTCGACGGCCAGAATGGCCGCCACGAATTCGGCCAGCTTGGGATCACCTTCGCGTTCTAACAAGCGCCCTTCCGCCGTCTCACCTTCGCCCGAATGACCCTGTCCGCTCGGCTTCGTCTTTCATGCCTTCGCGGAGCCGCGCCATGATCCTTCGATATTGTTTCGCCGCCGCCCTGGTGCTCTGGGCCGGACCGGCCTTCAGCCAGACCGAGATCGACCCCGGCCCGTTCGCCGACACGCTTGGTGAGCGCCAAGCAGTGTTCCTGGCGCTCGATACCGGCACGGGCGCGCAGTTCGCCTTGAATCCGGACGGGCTCGATGAGCGCCATGCCCCCTGGTCCACCTTCAAGATCGCCAATTTGATGATCGCGTTGGAGACGGGTACGGCCACCGGCCTCGGCCATGAGCGCCTGTGGGACCCGGCGCGCCGTCCGCCCCGGGACTTCTGGCCCGATGGCTGGAAACGGGACCACACGCTCAAGAGCGCTTTTGCCGCTTCCGCCGTCTGGTATTTCCGGGATCTCGCCTTGGAGATCGGCGGGGAGACCTACCGGCGCACCCTGACCGCCTGGGACTACGGCAATGGCGCAGCGGCCGACGGCAACGACGCGTTCTGGCTCGACGGCTCGCTGCAAATCTCCGTACGCGAACAGGTGCGTTTTCTGGAGCGGGCGCTGTCCAGCGATCTCGGTCTGAAGCCGGAGACGGTGGCCGCCTTCCGCGCCGCCAGCCAACTGCGCAAGGCCGACGGCATCGCGCTCCACGGCAAGACCGGCGCGGGCACCCTGGAGGAGGGCTTCGACGGCCCGTTCGATGGCTGGCTGGTGGGTTTCGTGGCGCGCGGTACGGGCAAGCCGGTGGTCTATGCGCTTTATGTTTACGGCCCCTCTTACGACTCGATCCGCACCTTCCGGCGGGACTTCGCCGTCACCCTGCTCACCCATATCGATGTGCTGCCTGAGGGCTGGTGATCGGCGCCATTTGCTCGAACCGGCCCCGCGTGTGTTAGACTCAGCCTCAATCAACACCAGGGAGGACGGACCATGAGCACCTTGCAAAGCGCGTTTTTGTTCGAGATCGACGCGGAAATCGAGCAGCCGCCCATGGCTGTGGGCGCGACGCCGGAAGGCACGCGGCTGATCGCCAATATCCTGGGCGGCACGGTGGACGGGCCGAAGCTGAAAGGCACCATTGCCCGCTCCGGCGCCGACTGGCTCATGATGCGCGCGGACGGCTCCCTGCGGATCGATGTGCGCGCCGCCATCACCACCCATGACGGCGCGGTGATCTACACCACCTATGACGGACGGATCGCGATCCCGGCGGAGCATATGGGCGCGTTCGCCGAGCCCGACGGCCTGTCGAAACTCGATCCGTCCCAGTACTACTTCCGCACCGCACCGATGTTCGAAGCGGCCATGGACGGCCCTTACGCCTGGCTCAACCATGTGGTCGCCGTCGGCGTCGGCCGCTTCACGCCCAAAGGCGTTCAGTACAAGGTTTATCAGGTGCTGTAGAGTTATAGGGCGCGTTGAGCAGACGCGAAATGCACGGCTGAATGATTTTTGAGGCCTCCATTTCTCAGCCCCGGGCTGCACGTCTCCGCCTGGCCTCTTCACGGGGAAAACCCGCGCGCCCCTCCCTCCTTACGATTATTTAACAGTTCGGCGCTACCCCTCGCAGCGTCCCGGCGGCGGCCACGAAGGCCGATCCTGTAACCCCGAGTACGCCGGGACGTCCACGAAGATACGCCCGGCAGTCCCCCGCCGGGTGCCTTTTCGCCATCGATGACGTCACTCACAGTGAGGAGAGCACCATGACCGTGCTGACCCCGTTCCCGAACCGGGCCGCCAATACCCAGGGCTTCGACCGCAACAATGCGGCCGTCCTGCGCAACGAAATCAACCGCATCGTGAACAATGCGCTGGAAAACGGCGCCGGTTTCTACAACCAGTTCGCCCAAGTGCCGTTCGGCCAAGGCCCTGTCGCCCGGAACCCGATTCTGACGCTGCAAAACGAAATCAACCGGATTATCAGCCTGCTGCTGCAGTCCAACCCGGTGAACCAAGGCGTGTCCTTCACCCAAACCCAAGCCGTCCCGTCGGTCCAGCCCTTCGGCGTCAATGCCGGTCTGGGCCAGGTGCCGTTCGGCGTTGCCGGTTACGGCATCGGCCAAGTACCCTTCGGCGTCAACGGCGTCGGCCAAATGCCGTTCGGCATCGGCGGCTATGGCGTGACCCAACAGCCCGTCGGCGTGACCCAACAGCCCGTCGGCGTGACCGGCACCTTCGGCGGCCAGAACGCCA
>CAZTCJ010000049.1:0-15080 GCA_964612085.1 uncultured Alphaproteobacteria bacterium | reverse complement strand
GGCGTGACCCAACAGCCCGTCGGCGTGACCGGCACCTTCGGCGGCCAGAACGCCAATTTCGGCGCCATGCTGCTGGCTGAAATCAACCGCGTGTTCAACACGGTTCTGCAAGACACCGCCTGGAACCAGCAAACCGGTTTCGGCGGCCTGGGCTTCAACGGCATCGCGCAAAATCCGGTGGCTTTCCTGCAAAACGAAATCAACCGCGTGTTCAACGCGTTCCTGCAGGACGACGGCTCGTTCGGCGACAATGTCAACGGCTTCACCCCGCGCATCAACCTGGCGGAAACGACGGATGCGGTTGAAATCGAAGCCGAGCTTCCGGGCTTCACCGAAGCCGACATCGACCTGGCCGTCACCGGCAATGTCGTGACCATCAAGGGCTGGCGCCGCCGCAACACCAACGAAACCGTGAAGGACTTCCACATCACGGAACGCGGTTACGGCACGTTCTCGCGCTCGCTCACCCTGCCGTTCGAAGTGGACGCGGAACTGATCCGCGCCACCTTCAACAACGGTGTGCTGACGGTCGAGATCACCAAGCCGGAATCGGTGCGTGAAAACACCACCCGGATCGAGATCGCCAAAGCGAGCTAAGGCTCGTCCGCAGATCGGTCTTCAAGGGCCGCCCCGGTTCGCGCCGGGGCGGTTCTTTTTTGCGACGCGACGGAAAGGACTGCCGAAATCGTTTCAGGACGATGATCCGCTTGATCCTGTTCATCGCCCTTTTCGCCCTGCCACTGGCGGAAAACGCCCGGGCCTCTGACGACCTTTATGCGGTTAGCGTGTCGATCCGTATACTGATCTGATCGCCTATCGCGCGATTATTTCTCAACAGAGTTGATGGCAATGCGGTTGCCCTCGCTGTCTTCGATTTCAGCGACGTATCCAGCGTCGCCAATATCTTTTTTCGCATAGAGAATATTTGCTCCTGCGGCTTCTGCCCGCTGCAAAACCTGATCAATGTCGGCAACGTCGAAATAGAGAATGGCTCCGACTTTTGAAGGACGGTACACGTCACCCTTTGCAAGGGCACCGCTTGCGCCCGGCGCCCCTTCCGCATGCGGAAAGAACGCCATGTCATAGCCATCCACGGTTTTCCGTTCGAATTTAAAACCGAAGACCCTTTCGTAAAAGCGGACAGCCCGCTCCATGTCGATGACAGGGATCTCAAAGTGATAGACCGGGTTCGACACAGCAGGAGGCTCCTTTTGATTGCCTGTGGCTGAAGCCTGCAGGCCTGCCTTGTGAGAGCAGCCGACGGCCAGACCAGCACCGATGAGCGCCAAGACGAGACGCCGGCCCAACTCAATCATCGAACCTAACAATGCCGATCCTCGCCTTCCGCTATCCCTTCAGCGCGATCGCCCTGCACTTCTCGATGGCGTCGATGAGATAGGACTCGACCGCCGCTTCCTGGTTGGCAATCTCTTTCAGGGCCTCGCCCGTCACCACCGTGCCGAAAAACACATCGTCCCGCGTCCATTCGCCGGGCGCCACCAGCGGCGGCAGATCGGCGGGCCGGTTGCTGCGCGGCCAGGGATAGGTGAAGAAATAGGGCTGATCATAGGCCTTGTCGCCGGGGCAGAAGCCCGCGCCCACGGCCCGCGCCGTGTTGAAATCGCCCTCTTCCAGGCTGATCAGAAAGGCGATGTCGTAATGGTGCGGCCAGGTACGCACCGGATCCGGCCCCGGGCTAATGTCCGTATACCGCGCCCGCACCCGCTCCAGAACAAGCGCCGCGTTGTGAAAGTAATTGCAGAATTCCTTGAGCGGCGCTTCGTGGGTCGCAAGACCGTAGGTGGAGCCGCTCGCCACCGGATGGGGCGGCATCTGATCCACCCACGGACTATCGGTGGAGAACTGCGCGCTCGGCAGGCCCGCATCTTCGAGCCGGTGGAGGATCCAGGCGCGGATCTCGGCCTGGCCCTGGCCGTCGAGGGGCAGGTCGGCCCATTCGGCGCCGTTGCGCAGCTCGACCAGGGTCAGATCGGCGAGCCGCAGACCGAACTGAATGGGCCCGTGGGAGGACGGGATGTCGTGGGTCAGGAACGCCTCCTGGCCGAAATGCCAGCCCAGATTGGTGTGGCCGTCATCCCCATGGGGCGGCACGAAGGAGCGCGCCACGCTCTGCAGCCATTGCACCGCGTGATGGCTCATGATCCGGGTCTCCGCCAGGGACAGCGGATCGACCGTTCCAACCGTGCGCCATGTGTGTTCGGCCATATGTGCGCTCCTTGTATCCGGGATGGCAGGGCGAAAGAAAACCGGACGGAACGGTGTCGGGTTTTCCACGCTCTGGCAAGCCCGTGCAGGCGGCATCGAACCCATAACCGCCATTGCGCAGAGCGCTAAAACGCGCAGTTTGCCAAGAAGTCCAAACCGCTTGCAGCGCCCGCCCGGATCCCCCACCGTTGCCCGTCAAAAACAGGTGATAAAGAGGGAAGCTGCAACGCCGGTCTGCTAGGCTGGCTCTGCGGCACCAGGGAGGGCGCATCATGACAGAACAGGTTCTGGTCACAGGGATTTCCGGGTTCATCGCCAAGCACGTCGCGCTTGAACTCCTGAAACAGGGCTACGAAGTGCGCGGCACCGTGCGCTCGCTTGCCCGCGCGGACGAGGTGAAGGACACCCTGGCCCGCCACGGCGCCAATGTTGACAGAGTCAGCTTCATCGCGGCCGATCTGGGCTCGCCCGAGGGCTGGGCGGATGCCGCCCAAGGCTGCGCCTATGTTCAGCACATCGCCTCGCCCTTTCCCATCGAAGCGCCACAAGACCGGGAGTCCCTGGTGCCGGAAGCGCGCGAAGGGGCGCTCCGTGTGCTGCGCGCCGCCAAGCGGGCCGGCGCCAAGCGCGTCGTCTTCACCTCCTCCATGGTCGCCATGATGTACCGCTCGGGCCGCCCGCCGGTTATGACGGTCACGGAGGATGATTGGACCGACGCCGATTGGCCCGCCACCTCCGCCTATGTCGTCTCCAAGACCCGCGCCGAACGCGCCGCCTGGGACTGGGCCCGCGCGGAAGGCATCAGCGACCGGCTGACCACGGTCAATCCGGGCTTCGTGCTGGGCCCGGCGCTCGATCCCGTGATCGGCACCTCCCTGCAAGTCATCCAACTGTTCATGACCGGGGCCTATCCGGCCGTGCCGCCCGTGACCTATCCGGTGGTCGATGTGCGCGATCTGGCGGATCTGCATGTTAAGGCGATGACAGCGCCGGAGGCGGGCGGCCGCCGTCTCATGGCAACGGGCGAGCCTTTGTCCCTGACCGAGATGGCCCATATTCTGCGCGAGGCATTTCCCGACCGGGCCAAAAAGATCCCCACCATGACCATGCCCGCCATCGCGATCCGGATCCTCGCTTTGTTCGACGCCAGCCTGAAAAGCCTGATCCAGGATCTGGGCACGGTGCCGAAAGCCGACAGTTCTTATGTCAGCGACCTCACAGGCGTCCGCTTCCGGCCCTCCCGCGAAGCGGTGATCGATGCGGGCCAGTCCTTGATCGACTTCAAGCAGGTTTAGGGGGGAAGACCTCAAGGCCCGAATATCCGGTCCAGATGGACCTGGGCCGCGTCAGCCAGCAGATCCCGGTCGAGACGCATGCGGTCATTGAAGAACAGTTCGGCCACAAGCCTGAAGCGCATAATAGCGCCGTTTTTCTCTTCGGAACAGGGTCTTCAGCGGGGCGGAAACGCGGGTGCGCCCGGCTCGGTCTCCAAGCGGAACGCGTTGGTGGCAAAAGAGACCGTATGATAAAAGCCGGTCAGGATCACCAGCTCGATGATCTGTTCATCCGTGTAATGTGCTTTCAGATCGGCCCAGAGCGCGTCGTCCACCTGGGCAGTCTCGTGCAGACGATCCACGAGCCGGATGAGCACCCGCTCCTCGTCAGCCCAGACCGGATCCTCCGCACTGCCATGAACCGTGGCCGCTTGCGCCGCTTCATCCAGTTTGACATGGGCCGCGAAGGCGGCGGTATGGACACCCCATTCGTATTCCGATCCGCAGCGGGCCGTCGTGCGCAGGATGACGATCTCGCGCTGGCGCATGGTGATCGACCCTTTATCGAGCAGACCGCCCGCCATGAACCGTTCGCAGACGCGGGCATTGCGCGCCAGCACCCTGAACAACAGCAGCGGCTCCATGCCGGGCGGCATCAGGCGCGCCAGGGCTTTTTCGATGGCGGGCGTATAAGGCCGCTCCGCCGGTTCGATACGGCTTGTCATGCTGGACACCCTTGCTTCCGGATCGATAGTGTGAGTGTATCAGCCTTCCCGAGAATTGCTACACTTATTGTATCGATGTCAACACGCACCCCCAGACCCGGCAAACCGGTTCGCGGCTCGACCACGGGCCGGCCGATCATGGCCCTGCTCGACCTGCTCGGACGGCGCTGGACCTTGCGGATCCTGTGGGAAATGCGCGACGGCGAGGCGTTCGGTTTCCGGGAGCTGCAGGCCCTGTGCGGCGATTTGAGCCCGACCCTGATGAGCCAGCGTCTGAAGGAGCTGACCGAGTCCGGCATCGTTGAGAAGAAGGCCGAAGGCTATGCGCTGACGCTGGACGGGCTGCGGCTGATCGCGGCGCTTGCGCCCCTCGATAATTGGGCCCGGCGCTGGGCGGACCGTTAAGCGGTCTCAGATATTGGCGCCCACGGACAGATCGCGCTCGGAAAGCGGATCGGCGCGGCGTGTTTCCTCCTCAAACCTGGCATTGCGAGGGGCCGAACGGCAAAGAAGGGGCCGCCCACTGCCAGCGGCGTCTGGTGCCCAGCGGTCGATGACACTGAGCAGTTTCGCCGGATCGATCGGTTTACTGACATAATCGGTCATGCCCTCGGCCAGATATTTCTCCCGGTCCCCCGCCATGGCATTGGCGGTCAGGGCAATGATCGGAATATGCTTGAGCGCACCAGACAAACCCCGGATCGCCCGCATTGCCGACAGGCCGTCCATGACCGGCATCTGAATATCCATCAGGATAAGATCGAAATCATGGGACTGGACCGCCGCCAAGGCTTCAGCGCCGTTGTTCACCACCGTAATGTCATGGCCGCCCGCCGTCACGAAAGCGGAAATGATGGCCTGGTTCACCGCATGATCCTCCGCCGCCAGAATGCGCAGGGACCGGGTCGCGGCCGGCGCCCGGTCCGCTTCGGCTTCCACGGTCGCGGCATGTTCCGGCGCGTCCAGCGCGCGCGTGGGGATGGTGAACCAGAAGGTGCTGCCCTTGCCCAAGGCGCTTTCGATGCCGATCTGGCCGCCCATCAGTTCCACCAGCTGCTTGCAGATCGCCAGGCCGAGACCGGTGCCGCCGAACTTTCGGGTGGTGGAGGAATCCGCCTGGGCGAAACGCTGGAACAGACGGTCCTGAACCGCCTCGTCGATGCCGATGCCAGTATCGCGCACGCTGATTTTCAGACTGCCGGCCTCCGCGCCGCCTTCGTAACCGGCATGGATGTCCACACGGCCTTCCTGGGTGAATTTTACGGCATTGCCGATCAGATTGATCAGGATCTGGCGCATCCGCGTGGGATCGCCCTCAAGCCAGTCCGGAACGGTGCGATCGATCTCATAAGTGAGCGACAGGCCTTTCTCGTCGCTGCGGGCGGTCAGGAGAGAGACGATATCGTTGACGATTTGCGAGACACTGAGGGGCATGGCCTCCATCGCCACCTGCCCCGCCTCGAGCTTGGAGAAATCGAGGATGTCGTTGAGGATCGTGAGCAGGCCCCGGGCGGAATCCCGCGCGGTCATGGCGCGGTCCAACTGTTCCTCGGTCAGGTCCGTCTTGATCAGCAGATCGAGCATGCCCATGACGCCGTTCATTGGCGTGCGGATCTCATGGCTCATGGTGGCCAGGAACTGGCTTTTAGCGATATTGGCCGCCTCCGCTTCGAGACGGCGCGCCTCCAGTTCCTCCGCATGGGTCAGACGGTCCGTGATATCGCGGGCTGCGGCATAAATCCGCCCGTTGGCGGAACGCGAGCGCCATTCGATATAGCGGTAACCGCCATTGGCGCACAGATAGCGGTTGACGAAATTGATCGCGCGCTCGCCGGTATCGAGCACTTTGAGCGTCTCCTGCGTCTCCTCAAGATCGTCCGGGTGCACCAGGCTTTGAAAGCTGCGCCCTTCGAGATCGTCCACCGGATAGCCGAGCACGTCTTCGAACGCCTTGTTCACCTTGAGAAACCGCCCGTCCAGATCGGCGATGCACAGCAGATCCAGGGAGACTTCGAAAAAGCCCGCGATCTCGCTCATGGCCGCATGGAGTTTGACGTCCGCGTTCTTGCGTTCCGTGATGTCGTAGTGGATCGAGACGAATTGCTGGGGCAGCCCATCCTTGTCGAGCACCGGCACGATCGTGGTATCGACCCAGTAGAGACCGCCGTCTTTCGCTTTGTTGCAGATTTCCGCATGCCAGGACCGGCCCCGCCCAATGGTCCGCCACATATCGGCAAAAAACTGCAGGGAGTGCCGGCCGGAATTGAGCATCCGGTGATTGGCTCCGATCAACTCTTCCCGGCTGTACCCGCTCAGCTCACAGAACTTGTTGTTGACGAAGGTGATATCGCCCTTGGCGTCGGTCATGGCAACGATCGCATGCTGATCGAGCGCCGATTGATAGGCCGACAGATTGGCCAGGGCCTGGTCGGCATCCTTCAGGGCCCGCGCCAGGGTCTCCCGTTCCGCCCGCTGCTGGGTGATGTCCTGGAAAGCGCCGGTCAGCTTGACCGGCTTGCCGTTTTCCATGACCGCCCGGCCAAAGGCGCGCACCCAGATCCGGCGGCCCTTGGCGGTAATGAGCGGCAGTTCCAGATCCCAGGGATCGCCCGTTTCCAGGCCTTTCATCACCGCGCGCTGTATGACCGGCCGGACCTCGGGCGCGTAGAAATTCACGGCTTCCTCGAAGGTCGGGACGTAGTCGTCGTCCACTTCGTGAATGACCCGGGTCTGCGCGCTCCAGATCGGCTGGCGGGCCTCCAGATCGAGTTCCCAGGCCCCCACCTTCGTGATCTCGGCCATGCTGTTGAGGAGGGTCTGCTGGGATTGGGCGACGGCGAGCGCCGCCTGTTCGCGGGCGCGGGCGTCTTCGATTTCCGTGGCGTATTGGCTGGACCCGTTGTGCCGTCCGTCGGCGGACCGGCGATAGAGGAGCAGGGACGCCGAGACCAGCACGCCCGACAACAGCAGCGCCTCGATCCCGCTTGTGACAAGGGGAGACTGGGATGCCAGCAAAACCGGTCTCAAGGCAGCATCCAGCAGCCAGTCGCAGACAACTGCGACCAGGGCAAGTGTGCCGCCGATTTTGAGACTGGCCATCGGAGCGGACGTGCCCCCTGTTTAGGGTCTGAACGGGTCCCATGATGGCCGGGCCTGGTTTCCATCCTGTAACCGGCGCGGACATTCTCTTTCCGCGTGTGGGAAAGCCTCCATGTGAGGCTCACGGGAACATCACAGATGCGCTTTCCCTTTGCCCCCAGTCGCAAGCAGCCTAGACTTCCTTCCGTTCGGGACGAACCGCCCGGAAACGTGGGGAACATACGAATGGATCTGGCATGAACGGGACGCCCGGCGGCGCCGCCTCGTTGGACATCGTTTTTGTTGGCGGCGGCTTGGCCAATCTGCTGGCGGCCTACCGGCTGGCCACCCAACGGCCCGAGTGCCGTTTCGCCCTTTTCGAGAAAGCGCCGGAGGTGGGCGGCACCCACACCTGGTCTTTTCATGAGACGGATGTCTCGGCGGGCGCCTTTGACTGGCTGCGGCCCCTGGTGACCCATAGCTGGGACTATCAGTCCGTCGCCTTCCCGACCCATGAGCGCGGGTTTTCCGCGCCCTACCATTCGATCACCTCGGACGCCCTGGCCAAACACATGGCCGAGGTTCTGGCTGAACGCATCCACCGGGGCATGGGCGCGCGCCAAGTCACGCCCACCAGCGTGACGCTGGAGAACGGGGAGACGGTCGAAGCCGCCTGCGTCATCGACGGGCGCGGCGCCGATCCGGCCATGACCTGCCCGGTCGCCTTTCAGAAATTCGTCGGTCTGACGGTCTCCCTGTCCGAGCCCCATGGGTTGGCGGGTCCCGTCATCATGGATGCCTGCGTGCCCCAAACCGACGGCTACCGGTTCGTTTACCTCCTGCCGTTCAGCGAGACGGACGTGCTGATCGAGGACACCTATTACAGCAATACGCCCGATTTCGATAAGGATGCTCTGACAGCGGACATTCTCGACTATGCAAGCGGCAAGGGCTACCGGGTCGAGCAGGTGACCGGCAGCGAAAAGGGCGTTCTGCCCATCGTCCTCGCAGGCAAGCTGAGCGACATCTGGCCCTCTGAGGCGGCCCGGCAGCCGCGTCTGGGCCTGCGGGCCGGGCTTTTTCATCCGGTTACGGGCTATTCCCTGCCCAATGCGGTCGAGACCGCCGACTTGCTCTGCCGGCAGAACACATTCGCCGCCCCAGCCGTCAATGCGAAAATCCGGCGCTATGCCCGTGGTGTCTGGTTCGAAGGCGCCTATTTGAGGGCGCTGAACCGCATGCTGTTCGTCGGCGCCTCGGGCGAGGAACGCCGCCGGATCTTCCAACGCTTTTATACCCTGTCGGAAGGCCTGATCGCCCGCTTTTACGCCAACCGCCTCAACCCGTACGACAAGCTGCGGATTGTCACCGGCAAGCCGCCGATCCCGATCCTGCGCGGCTTCCGCTGTCTGCCGCCGAGCTGCGCTGATGATTTCAACGAGCGACACCTGGAGCCCCACCGGGACGGCGAGGAGACATGAGCGGCACGGCGATGGATCCGATCGTCGCGCGCTCGCGTGAGATTATCGATCAGGGCTCGAAGAGTTTCGGCATGGCCGCCCGCCTGTTCGCGCCGGAGACCCGCGACAGCGCCTTCATGCTTTATGCCTGGTGCCGCTATTGCGACGATGTGATCGACGGTCAGACCTTAGGTATGAACGCCCAGAACCTGACAGCGGACGAGGCCGCAAGCCGCCTGGCCATGCTCAAGGCGCGCACTGCCGCCGCCTTGAAGGGGCATCCCGACGGGCCGGAATTCATCGCCCTTGCCCGGGTCGCAGAGCGCCATGAAATCCCGCCGCAGTTTCCCCTCGATCTCCTGCAGGGCTTCGAGATGGATGTGGGCGGCCACACCTACCGCACCGACGATGATCTTTACACCTATTGTTACCATGTGGCCGGGGTGGTGGGCGTCATGATGGCCTATGTGATGGGTGTGAACGACCTGCCCACCCTGCGCCGGGCGAACGATCTGGGCATCGCCTTTCAACTCACCAATATCGCCCGCGATATCGTGCCGGATACGGAACAGTCGCGGCTTTATCTGCCCGCCGACTGGCTGACGGCGGAAGGCCTCGACCCGAGCCCCGAGGCGGTCGGCGCGCCGGACAACCGGGAAGCCCTGGCGCGCGTCGCGGGCCGTCTCGTCACGGATGCGGACCGGTATTACGATTCCGCGCGCAAGGGCCTGCCCGCCCTCACCTGGCGCTGCGCCTGGGCCATCGCCACCGCCCGCACGGTCTATCGGGAAATCGGCCATCAGGTCCGCAAGGCTGGTCCAAAAGCCTGGGACCATCGTATCTCGGTCAGCAAGGGCAGGAAGCTCGCCTTCGCGGCCACGGGCTTCCTGACCGCCATGGCAAGCCGTCTGTGGCCCCGCGACCGGAGGGCGCAGACCCGCACGGATTTGTGGACACCATCGGCGCTTGCGGACAAGGTACGAAACCAAGAGCGATAACGGGGCCAAACATGACGGAACTCGGGCAGATCGCCCTCAATGCGGCGCTTTTCTTCGGTGCGCTGATCGGCATGGAAGGGGTGGCGTGGGTCTCTCACAAATACATCATGCACGGACCGCTTTGGGTTCTGCACAAGTCCCACCATCAGCCGCCGCCAGACGCGGTCTTGGAACGCAATGACTGGTTCGGCGTGATGTTCAGCCTGCCGTCCATCGCGCTTATCTATCTTGGGGTGAATTATTCCACGCCTTTGCTCTGGCTTGGCCTCGGCATCGCCGGTTACGGTCTGATCTATCTGCTGTTCCATGACTTTCTGGTGCACCGCAGACTCAAGATTTTCCCCGAACCCAAAAGCGGTTTTCTGGCCCGTATCGTGGAAGCCCACCGGATCCATCATCACATCACGGAAAAAGACGGGGCCGTGTCGTTCGGCTTCGTCTATGCGCCGCCCATCGAGGACCTGCGTGCAGACCTGAAACGCGCAAAGGCTGCGAAAGCGGAGCTTAAAATCTCGGGCTCTAAATCCACCGGCGGCTGACGATCCGGCTGATCAGCAAAGCCACCACGGAAACGCCCGCCAGGATGCCCCACGGCAGATAGAGCGACTGCAGCGGTTCGTCCCGCCACAGGAGAGCCGCATAAGCTTCCAGGCCCCAGGTGTTCGGCGTCAGCCAGCCCACCGCCTGGATGCTTTGGGGCATCAGGAAGCGCGGCACCATGGAACCGCCAATCGCCCCCAGGACGAGCACGCCGATCGGCCCGAAGGCATCGGCCTGGCGCTTGGTGCTGCACAGCGACACGAAAGCCAGCGCCAGACCGCTCGCCACCATGGCGGCCAGCAGCGTGGTCAACGCCCAGGGCGCCCAGACCCCGGCTAGCGAAACGCCGAACCCGGCCCAGGCCACGGCGAAGATGATGACAATCTGGACCACGCCCTGCAGCACCAGGAACAAGAACGTCGCATCGAGCACCGGACCCAGACGGCCCGGACCATGGGCCAGCCGGGCCAGCATGCCGCTTTCCCGGTCGCTCAAAAGATGCGCCGCGCCCTGCACCGCCGCGATCAGCACGAAGAGCATCGCCACCCCGGCGGCATAGTAAGCAACCGCCACGGGCACGGCCCGGCCCGTCAGTTCTTCCACCTCGATGGGCAAAGGCGGCAGCCCGCCGGCCGCTTCGTCCTGCAGGCTCAAGAGAGACTGGCGGGCGGCGGCGGCCAGCACCGTGGCGGCGATCTCCCGCGACGGCGCTTTCAACACTGTCAGACTCGGCAAGGGCGATCCGGTTTCCGCCGCCTCGATGACGATGCCCGCATCCACCTCGCCGGACCGCACCAGCGGTTCGATCACGGCACGTTCCGCCTCGACCGCCCCGACCCGTTGCAAACGGTTGCCTTCCGTCAATCCCTCGATCAGCCGTTCGGACACGGCATCCGCGCGCGCATCCGCCACGGCAAAGCGGATCTCCAGATCGGTGCCGCTGGTCCGGGAAAAGATCAGCGCGAAGATCACGAACACCGCCGGCGGCAACAGGAAGGTCAGCAGCAACGCGCCCCGGTCGCGCACCAGACCGAGCAGCAGCGCGCGGATCAAAGCCCCTCTCATGACGCCTTCCTCTCTCCGCCCGCCCCATCGTCCTCAGCCATGGTATCGACCAGATCCCGCAAATCCGGATGGGAGACACTGATCTCGCGCGGCGCGGGCATCTGAACGCCAAGACGGGCCATCAGCCGGTCCAGATCATGGTCCGCTTCCACCAGCCCGGACCAGATCAGGCCGTCCGCGGACGGTCCCATGCCGATGGTTTTCAGGAACTGGGCCTGTTCCTGGGCAATCGGCGCAGCCATGTGCATGGTGACGGAGCGTCTTTTGACGAAAATCGAGCCGTTCAGATCCTTGGCGCCGCCCTGGGCACGCATCCGGCCCGCCACCAGCATGCCGACCCGGTCGGCGACGGCGCTGGCTTCTTCCAGCTCATGGGTGGTGAGCAGAATGGCAAGGCCCCGGTCCCGCAAATCCGTCAGCAGGCTGCGGAAATCTTTCTTGGTGCGCTCATCGAGCCCGGCGGTGGGCTCATCGAGCAAGAGCAGAGGCGGATCGTGCAGCAAGGACGCCGCGATATGCAGGCGCCGGCGCATGCCGCCTGACAGTTCCGAGGCCAGCCGGTCCCGCTTGTCCCACAAGGTCAGGCGCTTGAGCAGGTCGTCCGCCGCCTTGCGCGCCTTGCTCCCGGTGACGCCATAGACCGCGCCGAAGGTCTTCAGGTTTTCGTGGGCGGTCAGGTGCTCAAACAGGGTGATGCGCTGGGGCACGAAACCGATGCGCTTGCGCACCGCGCCGCTGGCCCTGACAGGCGCGCCGGAGACTAAGATCTCGCCCGAGGAGACGGACCGGTAGCCCGCAATGGCCGCCATCAGCGTGGATTTGCCCGCGCCGTTCGGGCCCAGAAGCACATAGATCTCGCCCGCGTTCAGGCTGAGCGAGACCTCCTTGACCACCTGAACCGGGGGCCCGCCATTGTTGCGATAGGACATGGACACATGGCGCACATCGAGCGGCGGGACCCCGTCCCCGGTGCTGGTCATCCCGTTGCCCCTTGTTCCGCCCGTTCGATGATCTGCGCCAGGATTTTCTCCGATACGAAATCGAGGAACGTGCACAGGCCGGACCATTCGCCACGGCTCTGGGCGATGGCGCGCGCCTCCCCCAGACGGTGTTCCGCATGGGCCCTGGCGCCATCGACGCCCAGAAGCGAGACCAGGGTGACCCGCACTTCGTCCTGGCCCACATCCTTGCCGCTCGACTGGCGGTTGCTCAGGACATCGATGAGATCGTCATAAGCCTGAAAAGCGAGCCCCAGGGAGAGGCCGAACTGACGCAGGTCCGCCCGGTCCTGCCCGTCCGCGCCCGAGGCGCAGCCGCCCATCTCCGCCGCCGCGCCGAACATCACGCCCGTTTTCCGCGTATGGATCCGGATGAGATCCGCCAGATCCGTAATCTCCGCCTTGCCGTTCAGATCCTCGAACTGGCCGGACACAAGACCGGAGAATCCGACCGCATCGCTCAGCAGGCGGACATGCTCCAGGCGGCACTCCACAGGCAGATCGTCCGTACGGCAGACCAGCGCGAAGGCTTCAGTCATCAGGCCGATGGCGGATAAAATCGCCGTGCCTTCCCCGTAGACCGTATGATTGACCGGCCGGCCGCGTCGCAGGGTCGCATTATCCATGCACGGCAGATCGTCGAGGATCAGCGATGCGGCATGGACCATCTCCACCGCGCAGGCGGCATCGAGACTGTCCGGCACGGAGCCGCCGCCCATGCGGGCCGTCAGCAACAGCAAGATGCCGCGCAGGCGTTTTGCGGGCGCGAGCAGGGAATGCTCGGCGGCACTGGCCAGACGATGCGGTGTCTGCGTGCAGGCGCGGGATGTGCGGGCCAAGCGCTCATCGAGTTTGAGCCGCAACTCCACAATATCCGCGTCGCATGCTTTCATGGCTGAAAGCCCCATGCTCCCCCATCCGATTGATCTTGCGGCATCCGCCCCGGCTCACAGCGCCAGGGTGAGGCCGTCCAAAGGCAATACGTCACACACCGGAAAATGGTTTTCCCCGGATTAAAACGCCCTTTCGCATCAGGTCCCCACCCGGATGCGACCGGCCCCTGGTAGTCTCTCGTCTCCGGTCTATTTGGCTTGCCAGCCATTTATCCGGGACAACGGCTGCCAAAGTATCGTTCAATCGGTCCCCTGACAGCAGAAGAGCACGGAACGGATCGCCATGTCCAATATCCAACCAAGAAAAGCTATCGTTATCGGTGCGGGTTTCGGGGGGCTTGCCGCCGCCCTGCGGCTGCGGGCCAAGGGATACGATGTCACCGTTCTCGAACGGCTGGCGCGGGCCGGCGGACGGGCGCAAGTTTTTGAGCGCGACGGCTTCCGGCACGACGCCGGGCCGACCGTGATCACCGCGCCCTTTCTGTTTGAAGAACTCTTTGGCCTATTCAACCGGCGCATGGAGGATTACGTCACTATCGTGCCGGTGATGCCCTGGTACCGTTTTCAGTACCCGGACGGCAGCATCTTCGATTACGGCGGCACCATCGAGGACACGCTGGAGGAAATCCGCCGGATCGAACCTAAAGACGCGGACGGCTATCTCAAGCTGCTCAAACACTCCGAACAGATCTTCGATGTGGGCTTTACTGAGCTCGCTGCCCAGCCTTTCCACAATGTCTCGACCATGCTGGCCCAGGTGCCCAATCTGGTGCGCCTGCAGAGCTATCTGACGGTCTGGCAGTTCGTGTCGAAATATCTGAGCCACGATAAGCTGCGTCAGGCCTTCTCGATCCAGCCGCTGCTGGTCGGCGGCAATCCGTTCGAGACCACGAGCATTTACAATCTGATCCATTTTCTGGAGCGCAAATGGGGCGTCCATTTCGCCATGGGCGGCACCGGCGCGCTGGTGGACGGTCTGGTGCGCCTGTCCCGCGATGAGGGAATTGATTTCCGCTTCGAGACCACCGTCGACAAGCTCGATATCCGGGGACAGACGATCCAGGGCGTGTTTCTGGACGGCGGCGGCTATGAAAGCGCCGATCTGGTGGTTTCGAACGCCGATCCCATGCATCTTTACGATCACATGGTGCCGGACAGCCACAAGGCGCTGATGCCGCGCCTGAAGCAGCGCAGCGCCCATCTGTCCATGGGGCTCTATGTGCTTTACTTCGGCACCACCCGCCAGTTCCCGGACGTGGTGCACCACACGATCTGGCTGGGCCAGCGCTACAAGCCGCTTTTGAAGGAAATCTTCCACGGCAAGACCCTGCCGCCGGACTTCTCGCTTTACGTCCACCGGCCCACGGCCACCGATCCGAGCTTCGCGCCGGAGGGCTGCGACTCCTTTTATGTGCTGTGTCCCGTACCCAATCAGCGCGCCGATATCGACTGGGAAACGGCCGGTCCCGATCTCGCCGCGCGCATTGTCGAGGCCTTGGACAAGACCATGATGCCGGGCCTCAAGGAGTGCATCACCGCCGACTTCTTCATGACGCCCGCCGATTTCGCTCATGATTATCTGAGCACGGACGGCGCCGGTTTCTCCATCGCGCCGAAATTCCGGCAATCGGCCTGGTTCCGCTTCCACAATAAGGGCGAAGGTCTGGACAATCTGTATCTGGTGGGGGCCGGTACCCATCCGGGCGCCGGACTGCCGGGCGTGGTGTCATCGGCCAAGGTGATCGAAAAGCTGATCCCCGATGCGGGCGCTCCGCCTCAGTAGGCGTTTTTGGCGGAGAGCACGATCCAGACGGTGCGCACCA
>CAZTCJ010000048.1:0-28233 GCA_964612085.1 uncultured Alphaproteobacteria bacterium | reverse complement strand
AGCCTTATTGTTTCAGAACAGCTTGCCCCGCCATTCTTTGGGACCGGCGGGTTTTCGTTTGTCTGGCGAGAAACGCGAGATCGTTGCCGTAGCGCCCGCCGGTCAGCCGCAGAAACACCAGCCCCAATCCGGATGCCGCGAACAGAAGCCCTGCCGTGGCGAACAGGCGCAGCAACAGCGAATTGAAATCGCTGCCGTGCTGGTAATCCATAATGTGCAGCATCCAGAAGAGATCGTAGGTCCGCCACCAGCCATTGCGCCGGGCGAGAACGCGGCCGTCGTCCGGTGAGATGTAAAGCGCGGTCTGGCGCGGGTCGGCGAACTGTGCCCGCCAGACCGGCAGCGGTCCTTTGTAATCGCCGGGCCGCTCCTCGATCAGCGCCAGGGTCTCAAGCGGTCCGGTACCGTCATAATCGAGGCCTGCGATGGCCCTGGCCATGCCCGCGCTGATGGGCGAGAGCGGCGCGCCGGTCTGGGCATCCACCAGGGCGCGCACGCCGCCCTTCTGGCTGACCAGATAGACCGGGCGGCCCAGCAGGTGAAACAGCTCCGTACGGGTCACGCTGGCTTGCGGGAAGCTGCCGATCACGTCGTTGATGTGAAACAACTCAAGGGATTCATCGAGCGGCTTGATCTGCTGGGGCGCGCGCCAGTCGGTGCCGCGCACGGTGTCGATGGGAAACCAGCTCATGACGACACCGCTCGCCATCCACAGCAGCATTTGCAGGCCGATGACGAGGCCGAGCCAGAGATGCAAGCGGGTAATGACTGTTTTCATGGTCTCGTTTCCGGCAAAACGGCGGCCGCGCCTTGATGGACGCCCGCAAGACCCCGATGTAAAGGGAAAATCATCCCTTCTTTCGCGGAGATTTCAATGCAGGCTGGAGCCGTCATTAAGGGCATTGGACGCCGGATTGCCAAGACCTTCAATTGGATCGGCGACCGGTTCAGTTACAACGAGCGCGGCACGGGCTGGCGGCTGACCCGCTGGGTGCTGGTCGGCTTTCTCGCGATCGTTCCGCTTTACTACATCGTCGGCATTTTATGGGTTCATAAGATCGACGACGATCCCAGCTATCAGGTCCCCGATGCCATCCCGCCCGGCGCCAGCCGCTCGGCCGCCATGGCGGCCAGCCTGATCGACCGGGAAGTACGGGTGAATGGCTGGGTGGCGAACGATCCGTTTTTCCTGCCCGGGTATTTCTGCGACAACATGGCCAATTACCAATCGGGCATGGCGTCGGCGCTTGCCCGCTTCGCGGTCGAACTCAATGATTTCCTCGGCCGCGCCCGGGGATCGAGCGAGGCGGATCTCGACTTGAGCGAAGCGCGGCTGCTCAACTCGCCGCCCGACATCTGGGTGTGGAACAACAGCCTGCTGCCGCGGGAAACATCCGAGTCCCTCTATAAACGGGCCTCCAAGGCGCTTCTGAAATACAATCAGCGGGTGGCCTCGGGCGATGCCATTTTCGAGCGGCGGGCGGATAATCTGGCCAATGCGCTCGACCGCATCGCCAACGATCTGGGATCGAGTTCGGCGGCGCTGTTCCGTATGGCGACGGAAGAACCTGGCTGGTACCTGTTCGATTGGAAGTCGGACGATCTGTTCTACAACACCAAGGGCCGGTCATATGCCTATTACATGCTGCTGCGGGAGCTGAAGACCGATTTCGAGAGCATCCTGGCGGAAAAGGAACTGGCGATTGCGTACGGTCAGATGCTGGAGAGTTTGTCAGCCATGGTGCGCCTTGCGCCGGTTGTCGTGGTGAACGGCCGTCCGGGTAGCCAGATGGTGCCTAATCATCTGACCACGCAAGGCTTTTATCTCCTGAGGGCGCGTACGCAACTGCGCGAAATCGTCGATATCTTGAGGGCCTGAATGGGTTTGAGCTAGCGATTGCGGGCATCCCGCCAAAATGGCAGCATGCGCCCCATGAGCGAACACAATCCCACGATCGGCACCCCCGGAACGGAACTGCTGGACCCGAGCGGCGGCCGGCCCACCGTCGCCAGGCCGACCCGGCGCAAGCTGCTGGTCCTGGTGAACCCGTCGGACGAGGGCCGGGTCGCCTTGCGCTATGCCTGCCTGCGCGGCAAGGCCACGGGCTCGCGCATTACCCTGCTTTACGTCATCGAGCCCACCGATTTTCAGCATTGGGCGGCGGTCGAACAGCGCATGCAGGACGAAGCCCGCCAGGACGCCGAAGCCGCCCTGTACGAGGCCGCCGGTGAAGTCTGCCAGTATCGCGGCACTTTGGCGGAACTGATCATCCGGGAAGGCCCCCGCTATGAAGAGGTCAAGGCGCTGATCGCCGAGGACCCGGACATCCGGGTGCTGTTTCTGGGGGCCGGCACGAGCAAGGACGGGCCGGGTCCGCTGGTCAGCCGTCTGGTGAACGAAAGCGGCGGCTTTCCGATTCCGCTGATGATCGTGCCGGGCGGTTTGACACTCGAGGATATCGAAGCGCTGGCCTGAGGGGGCATCATGAGCGGTACGGAACAACAGGGTCCGGATCAACCCGATGCACGGGCGCGCCACTGGCGGCGCGTGCGGGCGGCGCTGGTGTTCAGTTTCCTGCTGGTCTTCGTGTTCGCCGCCGTCCTGGAACTGACGGCGCAGTTCGTCGGCTGGGTGACGAGCACGCGGGTCGATTTCCTGTTTCCCTTAGGCCTTGATACGGTTCTCTCCAATGTCGTCCATTTCATCAATGTGGTTCTGGGCTTGAGCCTGGTGGCGCTGGTCTTCGCGGTTGTCCTTTATTGGCGCATGTGGTCCGTGGAGGAACGGGCCTGGGGGTCCAAATGGCTGCGCGACCTGGAGCGTGGCGACAACGGCAACGATTAGGAGGCGGATCATGCCAGACACGTTAGGCCCCGGCCCGGGCTATGCCCGCGCTCCCAACCACAAGGTAGAGCTGAAGCGGGATACGGCCCGCGTGCGCGTGATCTTCGCGGGCGAGACCATCGCCGACAGCGCCGATGTCATCACCGTTCATGAGGGCAGTTACCCGCCGGTCCATTATCTGACCCGCGCCGATGTGCGCGAAGAGGTTCTGACACGGACGGATCACAGCACCCATTGTCCGTTCAAGGGCGATGCGTCCTATTGGTCGGTGACGGCGGGCGGCAAGACGGCGGAAAACGCGGTCTGGAGCTACGAGGCGGTGTTCGACGAAGTGCCGGAGCTTGCGGGCCGCGTCGCGTTTTATGCCGACAAGATGGACGAGATCATCGCCGATCCGGCCTAAGAGTATTCCGAGCCCACCGGCCGGAACAGTTCCTTCGGTTCGCGCACGCCTTTCAGCTGGTGGAACCCCACGGATTCCAGTTCCACGGTGCATTTGAGGCCCGCGAAGGCCGAGGTGGTCAGGATCGGCGTCTGAAGCGTCTTGGTGAGCGATTCCACCCGCACCACCTCGTTCACCGCCGGGCCGATCACCGTGAAGTCGAGACGGTCCGTACTGCCCACATTGCCGAACGCCACATCGCCCGCATGGAGCGCGAAGCCCGCCCGCAGGCGTTCGACGCCCGACGGCAGGGCGGCGGGATCGATGGATTCCAGTCCGGCGATGGCTCTGCGCACGGCCGCATGGGCGCCGCAGGCCACATGATCCACCTGCTCGCGCGGCGCATCGGGCGGCACGGGGAAGATCGACAGGATGCCGTCGCCGATGATCTTGACGATATCGCCGTTGAAATACTGGATCGGCTTGGCCACGGTCTCGTGATAAAGGCCCAGCAGGCGGATGGTTTCCTCCGGCGGCAGGCCGTCGGCATATTCCGTGGAGCCGCGCAAATCGCTGTAGACCATGACCGCATGCATGGTCTCGCATTGATAGCGCCTGATGGTGCCCCCGATCACCCGCTCGGCGGCGGCGTGGCCCAGATAGGTGCACAGCAGCGTGCGGGTCATGTAGCGGGTGTGATCGATTTCAAGGCGCAGGCTCAACAGCGCCATGGCATCGTCGATCACGGCCACATGGCGGTCGGTGAAGCCGCCCGGCTCGTCCGTCGCCCAGGAAATGAAGTGGCGGGTTTCGTCGCTGAAGACCAGGGCGGCGGCGATGTAGTCCGTGATCCCTTCCTTGCGCAAATCCTCCAGGACCGGATAGTCCATTGGGCAGTCGGCCGCGTGCAGGCGCCGCCTGATGGGTGCGCCACCCTCGTCGATCATCCGTATGGGGCTGCTCAAATACTCGCTGTCGCCGAGCACAATGTCGGAATAGGCGAAATCGGTGG
Organism: uncultured Alphaproteobacteria bacterium; assembly: GCA_964612085.1. GTDB lineage: Bacteria > Pseudomonadota > Alphaproteobacteria > JAJFIK01 > JAJFIK01 > CAZTCJ01. The sequence goes on along the minus strand of CAZTCJ010000048.1, from coordinate 23,994 downwards.
CCGCGACCCCTTCGCCCCGGGACCAGCGGACACCGCGCGAATCGATCTGGGGGTGCACATCTTCCAGGGCGCAGGAGACACGCGCCAGCGGCACGCCTTCAGCCAGAAGCCGGTCGCAGGCGCCGCCGATAATGTCCGCCGCGCTCAAGGCCTTGCCGCCGTGATCGCCGAGCCAGGCGGCAAGCGGGCTGCGCGCCCAGGTGACATGGGGCTCGAAAGCGTCCGGTGCGCCGGTGGCGGTGCGGATCCGGGTGGCGACCAGTCGGGTCGGGGCCCCGCCCGGGCTGGCGGGTTCGTCGATCGGCGGCTTGGACACGGCCTTTTCCTCACTAACGCACGACTGTTCCGGAGCGGCCCCGTGACGGACCGGCCATCATCCCCTATATGAGGGAACGATATAGTCCGGGAAATCCATATATGGTTTCCGGTTATTGCCACTTGTGCGAATCACGTTTGAACGATCCGCAAAAATGGGAGCTGTCATGTTCATCCAAACGGAAGCGACACCTAATCCCGCAACCATGAAATTCCTGCCGGGCCGGGCGGTCTTGGAGACCGGCACGGCCGAATTCCGCACGGCGGAAGACGCCGCCGTCTCGCCGCTCGCCCGCACCCTGTTCGCCATCGAGGGCGTGACCGGCGTCTTCTACGGTTCCGATTTTATCACCGTGACCAAGGCGGATGGAGAGTGGCAACATCTCAAACCGGCCATTTTGGGCGCGATCATGGATCATTTCACCTCCGGCGCGGCCCTGATGGAAGGCGCGGGCGGCACGGCGGCCGATCATGCCGAGGCCGGGGACGGCGCCGATCCGGAAATCGTCGCCCAGATCAAGGAACTGCTCGATACCCGCGTGCGTCCGGCCGTGGCCCAGGACGGCGGCGATATCACCTTCCATAGCTTCGAGGACGGCACGGTCTATCTGCATATGCGCGGTTCCTGCGCGGGCTGCCCAGCGTCCACCATGACGCTCAAAATGGGCATCGAGAACATGCTGCGCCACTACATCCCCGAGGTGGAAACGGTCGAGCCCGTGCCCGAGCCCGGCTGATCGCCTTTTCCGCTCCCCACACTGAAGGATTTGTCATGTCTGCGACTGCTGCCCAAGAGGTACCCGGCCCCCGTCCCGTTCTGCCCGACGACGGCCTCGATCTGATTTTCCGCGAAGCCCGGACCCATAATGGCTGGCTCGACAAGCCGGTCAGTCCGGCGCTGGTTCAGGCCGTCTACGATCTGGCGAAATGGGGTCCGACCAGCGCCAATTGTTCGCCCGCCCGCTTTGTGTTTCTGACCACGCAAGAGGCCAAGGAACGGCTGAAGCCCTTCCTGCTGGGCTCGAATGTGGAAAAGACCATGGCCGCGCCGGTGGTGACGATCATCGCGCACGATCTGAAGTTCTATGAGCGCATTCCGGAGCTTTTCCCTCATAACCCGGACGCCAAGAGCTGGTTCGATTCCGATGAGGAAAAGGCGCACGAAACGGCCTTCCGCAATGGCTCCCTGCAAGGGGCTTATTTGATCGTCGCGGCGCGCGCGCTGGGCCTTGATTGCGGCCCCATGTCCGGCTTCGACAATGATGGCGTCGATCGGGAATTCTTCCCCGACGGACAATTCAAGTCGAATTTCCTGTGCAATCTTGGCTATGGCGACGACAGCGCGCTTTACCCGCGCGGGCCCCGTCTGAGCTTCGACGACGCCTGCCGGGTTCTCTAAGGGGCCTGGATGATGCGTGTGCTGGCCATCGATACGGCGCTCGATGCCTGCTCGGTGGTGCTGGCCGATCTCGATAGGACGGGAGCTGTGCAAACGGCTCACGTCGCATCGGAAGCCATGGTGCGGGGCCATGCGGAGCGCTTGTTCCCCCTGCTGACGGATGCCGTGGCAGCGAGCGGCTGGGCGCTCGATACGGTCGAGCGCATCGTCGCGACCGTCGGCCCCGGCACCTTCACCGGCACGCGGGTGGGGTTGGCGGCGGCCCGGTCCATGGCGCTGGCGCTGGGCTGCCCGTGTCTGGGGATCACCAGCCTGGAAGCGCTGGAGGCCTCGGCCAGCCGCCGGGACGGCATGACGGCCAGCGCTATCGATGCCAGACGCGACACGGTCTATCTCCAGCTTTTCAGCGCCGGGGGCGTGGCCGTCACGGACCCTGAGGCCCTCGGCACGGCGGCGGCAGCCCGCGCCATCCGCAATGCGGCCGATCCGAAAGCCGGTCTGACGATTGTGGGATCGGCGGCCCCCCTGCTGGCCCCGCTCCTCAGCGATCGGGCGCCCGACAGTGCGCCCATGGCGGCCCCCGCGCCGGAGAGCCTTTTAGGCTTCGCGCGCGATGACCCGCAAGCGCGTCCGCCCAAGCCGCTCTATTTGCGCCCGCCCGATGCCGCGCCCGCCAAGCCGCCGGCCTGGATGCGGCTCCCATGACCGCCGGACCGGTCATTAGCGCGGCCGGACCCGGCTTCGCGCCCCTCCTCAGCACCCTGGATCAGCGCTGTTTCGGCGATATGCGCCAGGCCTGGAGCCCGGAAAGCGTCGCGCAATTGCTGGAGATGCCCTCAACGCATGGGTTTCTGATGGCGGTGGCCGGCGATCCGGTGGCCTATGCCGTTCTCCAGCATGCCGGCCCGGAGCTTGAAATCCTCATGATCGGCGTGCTCCCGGAGCACCGCCAGCAGGGCCTGGGCCGTGTTTTCATGGACTATCTGATCGCCTGGGGGCGCGAGCGAGGGGCCGAATCGGTTTTGTTGGACGTGGCCGAGGACAATGAACCGGCCAAGGCGCTCTACGGATCCTTGGGATTTAAGCTCACGGCCACGCGGAAAAACTACTATTCCCGGCGGGCCTCCGGCGATTTGCCCTTAAAAAGGCTCGACGCCTTACTTATGTCGCTCCATATAGATTAGAGTCTTTCTAAAGAGATCGGGAGACCCAGGATGACCGTGATGACACAGGTAAGCGACGAAACGGACACGGGCCGCCTGGAAAAGCTGTGCGTCGAGCGCGGTATGCGCATGACGGATCAGCGCCGCATCATCGCGCGGGTGCTGTCCGACGCGGACGACCATCCGGACGTGGAAGAGGTCTATCGCCGGGCGGTCGAGGTCGATCCGAAAATTTCGCTCGCCACCGTCTACCGCACCGTGCGCCTGTTCGAGGATGCCGGCATCATCGAGCGGCTCGATTTCCGCGATGGCCGGGCCCGCTACGAAGAGGTGACGGACGAGCATCACCATCATCTGATCGATCTTGAGACCGGCAGGGTGATCGAGTTCAAGGACGAGGAACTGGAGCGGATCAAGCTCAGAATTGCCCGGGAATTGGGCTACAAGCTGGTCGATCACCGGCTGGAGCTCTACGGCGTGCCGCTCAAATCCGCGAAGGCGGACGACTGACGCCCCTTGCCGCAAGGCCGTCCCGTTCCTACTCTTTTCCATAATGTATCGGGCGTGGCTTTTCGCGCCGGACGGGCTTTCGCGCCCTTTAGGTAAAGGCTGACATATGGCCCAGTTCCGGGCGGTGAGCGTTCTGATCGGCTTTTTACTGTGGACGGCGGTGTGTATTCCCATCCAGGTCCTGTTTCTCGCCACCAGCCAGGAGGGCCGGCGCACCTTCCCGCAATTCTATTTCCGCGGCGTCTGCGCGATCTTCGGCGTCCGGGTCCAGACCCGCGGCGAGCTGAAACACGGCCATCCCCTGCTGATCGCCGCCAATCACACCTCTTACTGGGACATTGTGGTTCTGGGCTCGCTCGGGCCGATTTCGTTCATTTCCAAGAGCGAAGTGGCCAGTTGGCCGTTGTTCGGCTTTCTGGCCAAGATCGCGCGCACCATTTTCGTGGAGCGCCAGCGCCGGGCCAAGACGGGCGAGCACCGGGACATGATCCAGCAGCGTCTGGCCGAAGGCGACACGCTGGTGCTGTTTCCCGAAGGCACGTCGAGCGACGGCAACCGGGTTCTGCCGTTCAAGAGCGCGCTCATGGGTGCGGCCCAACTGCCGCGCCAGAACACCGATACCGCCCGGCCGCCGATCCTGGTGCAGCCTGTGGCCGTCGCTTATACCCGGCTTCACGGTCTGCCCATGGGCCGCTATTACCGGCCGTTTTTCGCCTGGTACGGCGATATGGACATGGTGCCCCATCTGTGGGAGGCGGCGAAAATGGGCCCCTTCGACGTGGACGTGCATTTCTATCCGCCGGTGACCTTCGGGCGCTTCGGGACGCGCCGGGAAATGGCCAGCCATTGCGAAACCGTGGTTTCCGAAGGGGTGGGTCACGCTCTGGCGGGCCGCCCGGGCCTTGCGGGCACCATCGTGACGGAAGGCGAAACCCCCTTCGACACCGGCTTCGCGACGCCCATGGAGCGCGCTTAAGGCGGTTCGGAAGGCGTTAGAGGCCTGCCTGCCCTTGTCCTGGCCCGTTTCATCACCCATAAATCAAGAGACTCTTACGCAACGCCAGATTTTACGGGCCGAGACGGGACGACGTCTTTGTCGAAGAAACTCTTCATCAAGACCTATGGCTGCCAGATGAACGTCTACGATTCCGAACGCATGTCGGAATTGATGGCGCCCCTTGGCTATCAGCCGGTCGAGGCGCCCGATGACGCGGATATGGTGATCCTGAACACCTGTCATATCCGGGAAAAGGCGGCGGAGAAGGTCTATTCGGAACTGGGCCGGATCCGCAGCTTGCGCGAGGCGAAGGAACAGGCGGGCAACGGTTCCATGGTCGTCGCCGTGGCGGGCTGCGTGGCCCAGGCTCAAGGCGCCGAGATCATGGCGCGCGCGCCGGTGGTCGATCTTGTCGTGGGGCCGCAATCCTATCACCGCCTGCCGGAACTGGTGGCCCGCGCCGCGCGCTCGGGCGGCCAAGCCATCGACACGGATTTTCCGGTCGAAGACAAATTCGACTCCTTGCCTCAAGACAGGACCGTCAGCGGGCCGACGGCCTTCCTGACGATCCAGGAAGGTTGTGACAAGTTCTGCAACTTCTGCGTGGTGCCTTATACGCGGGGCGCGGAGGTTTCGCGGCCCGTTCAACAGGTGGCGGACGAAGCGCGCCGTCTGGTGGATCAGGGCGTGCGCGAGATCACCCTTCTGGGCCAGAATGTGAACGCCTATCACGGGATTGGCCCGGACGGTGAGACCTGGGGTCTGGGCCGATTGTGCCGCTATCTGGCGGAGATCGACGGGCTGGAGCGGATCCGCTATACCACCAGCCATCCCCGCGACATGGACGATGCGCTGATCGAAGCCCATCGCGATCTACCGGAACTGATGCCCTATCTGCATCTGCCGGTGCAGGCCGGTTCCGACCGGGTGCTCGCGGCCATGAACCGTCAGCATACGGCGGACGACTACCGCCGCCTGGTGGACAAGATCCGCGCCGCCCGGCCCGACATGGCGCTGTCGGGCGATTTCATCGTCGGCTTTCCGGGTGAAAGCGCGCGGGACTTCGAAGACACCATGGCGCTTGTCCGCGATGTGGACTACGCCTCGGCCTTCTCTTTCAAATACAGCCCCCGGCCGGGCACGCCGGGCGCGGCCATGGATCTTCATGTGGCGGAAGCAGAAAAGGCCGAGCGCCTGGCCCGCCTGCAGGAGTTGCTGGCGGCGCAAACCAAAGCGTTCAATGAAGCGACGGCCGGGCGCACCCTGCCCGTTCTTCTAGAAAAGCCGGGCCGCCATGACGGCCAACTCGTGGGCCGCAGCCCCTATCTCCAGGCGGTGCATCTGAGCGCGCCCGAAGCCCTGCTCGGCACTATCGCGCCGGTGACGATCGAGGGCGTGAAGTCGAATTCCCTGGCGGGCCGTCTGGCGGACGCTGGCCCGGCGCAGGTTCCCCATGTGAAGGAGGCCGTCCTCTCTTGACCCTTTTCCCTGACCGGTGGCGTTCATGACCGGATCCAAGCCCGACACGGCTTCGCGCGCCCCGCGCCGCGTGCGCTCCAAACAGCCCGATTGCGGCATGACGTTCGACGACAATCATCTGCTTGCTGAACTGTGTGGTGAAAACGACCGGCATCTGGCGCTGATTGAGCAAAAGCTCAATGTCGCGCTGTTTCCGCGCGGCGACCGCATCGACATGAAGGGCAGTCAGGACGCCTGCGCCACGGCGCGGACCGTGCTGGCGCGGCTTTACGAGCGGGCCAAGGCGGGTCAGCCGATCGAGCCCGGCGATGTGGACGGCGCCATCCGCATGGCGCTCGGGGCCAATGGCGCGAAAGCAAAACTGGCCAGCAACCAATCCATCCGTACCCAGAAACGGCTGATCGAGCCGCGCTCGCCCATGCAGGCGGCCTACATGGAAGCGCTGGCGCGCTCGGAAATGGTCTTCGGGCTGGGGCCGGCGGGCACCGGCAAGACTTTTCTGGCGGTGGCCCAGGGGGTCAATCTGCTGATGGCCCGGGAAGTGGATCGGCTGATCCTGTCGCGCCCGGCGGTCGAGGCGGGCGAGCGGCTGGGCTTTCTGCCCGGCGATATGCGCGAAAAGATCGACCCTTATCTGCGGCCTTTGTTCGATGCGCTTCACGACACAATGATCGGCGACCAGGTGCAGCGCCGTCTCGATGCGGGTGATATCGAAGTGGCGCCGCTGGCGTTCATGCGCGGGCGGACCTTGGCCAATTCCTACGTCATTCTGGACGAGGCGCAGAACACGACGCCCATGCAGATGAAGATGTTCCTGACCCGGCTGGGCGAGAATGCGCGCATGGTGATCACCGGCGACCCGACCCAGGTGGATCTGCCCGCTGGCCAGACATCGGGCCTGAAAGAGGCCAATGCGATCCTGAAAGGGGTCGAGGGCGTCGAATTCGTGCGCTTCACGGAGGCCGATGTGGTGCGCCATCCCCTGGTGGGCCGTATCATCGCGGCCTATGACAAGGCGGACAAGGCCCGCCGCAAGGGCCAGCGGCCCGAGGACGAGGACGATGGCGCAGCTTGAGGCCGATCTGGCATCCCCTGCTTGGACCTCTCCGGCCTGGGCACCGTCCGGACAGGATGTGCTGGCCGTCATCGAGCGCGCTGTGGAGACGGCCTGCGCGGTTCTGGCGGAGTGCGCGCCGGAGCGGTCCACACAAGGGCTTGTGTCGGTCCGTTTGAGCGATGACGAGGACATCGCCCTGCTCAACGGCCAGTTCCGGGGCAAGCCCAAGCCGACCAATGTGCTGGCTTTCCCGGCCGCGCCCGAAGCCATGGCCCATGGGCTCCTTGGCGATGTGGTTTTGGCCTTCGAGACCGTGGAACGGGAAGCCGGCGCCCAAGGCAAACCCTTGGCCGATCACGTGAGCCATCTTGTGATTCACGGCTTCCTCCATCTTCTGGGTTATGATCACGACACCGCTGCCGAGGCCGCCGAGATGGAAGGGCTGGAGACCCGGATCTTGGCGCGGCTGGGGATCCCGGATCCGTACCGGGCCGAGACGTGCCTGGCGGCGCAGGGCGATATCTGATTGGGGATTGCGACATGGTAGACACCACCTTGCCCATGAACGATCAGGACGCGGAAAGCGAGAGTAGGCGGCCGGGCGGTTCCGGCGATAAGGGACTGCTCGGCTTGATGCAGCGTCTTTTGCGCGACGCCGGATTGGGCGGACGCGCAGGCGTTCCCGACGATGGCGCGGAAAGCATCGCGGATATCGTGCGCGCCCAAGGCGCCAGCGAGCGCCCGGTCAGCGAGGCGGAGCGGTTCATGCTCCTCAATCTGCTGAAATTCCGGAGCGTGCGGGTGGAAGACGTCATGGTGCCGCGCGCCGACATCATCGCGGTCGATGTGGAAACGCCGCTCTCCGAATTGCTTTTGACGTTCAAGACCGCCTCCCATTCGCGCCTGCCCGTCTATCGGGAAACGCTCGATAATCCGGTGGGCATGGTGCACATCAAGGATCTGATGGCCTGTTTTGCCGCCGATGCGGATGAAGAGGTCGGCTCCCAGAGCGAAACGCCGTGCGATACGGACATGGACGACGCGGCGGGGCCGGTTTCCTGTATCGATCCGCCCCCATCCCTGTCGCGCCTGAAGCGCGACGTGCTGTTCGTGCCCCCGTCCATGCCGGCGGTCGATCTGCTGCTTCAGATGCAGACGGAACGCATGCATATGGCGCTCGTGATCGACGAATATGGCGGCACCGATGGTCTGGTGACCATCGAGGATCTGGTCGAGATGATCGTCGGCGACATCGAGGACGAGCACGACACGGAAGAAGACGTGGATTGCGTCGCCCTGGAGGGCGGCGGCTACGAGGCGGATGCGCGCATGGAAATCGACGACTTCCAGGATGCGACCGGCCTCGATATCCGCCTGCATGACGGCGACGATGAAGAAGTCGATACGTTGGGCGGGCTGGTCTTCACCCTGGCGGGCCGGGTGCCGCGCCGGGGCGAGATCATCAAGCATCCGGGCGGCTTCGACTTGGAGATCGCCGAGGCCGATCCGCGCCGGATCCGCCGTCTTAAAGTGCTTGTGACCGGGCGCAGAGCCGTTTCGGGAGGGGGGCCATCGTGAGCGCAGGCGCGGCGTCCCAGGCAGCCGATAAATCTCCGGACCGGGCCAGTGAAGCGGCGCGCTCGCCGCTGTGGCGCGGGCTGTCGTCCGTCTCCGGGTGGGTCTCTGAGTCGGTGGGTTTGCGCCGGGCGCTTCTGGCGTTCGGCGCGGGCGGGTTTTCCGTTCTCGCCATGGCGCCGTTTTTCTTCTTCCCCGCCCTGATCATCGGCATGACCGTGCTGGTCTGGCTGCTCGATGGCTGCGCCCGGCAGCAGGCCCGCAGCCCGTGGCGGCGGATGCGCGCCGGGTTCTGGGCCGGCTGGTGGTACGCGTTCGGCTATTTCCTGCCGGGCCTCTTGTGGGTCGGTAACGCTTTCCTGGTCGACGCGGCGACTTTCGCCTGGATCATGCCCTTCGCCGTAACGGTGCTGCCGGCGGGGCTTGCTTTGCTCCTCGCGGTGCCCGCTGCGATCTATGTCGCGTTGTGGCGGCCGGGACCGTTCCGGATTGCCCTGTTCGCGGCTCTCTGGACACTGGGCGAACTGGTCCGTGGGCATATCTTCACCGGCTTTCCCTGGAACCTGCCCGCCTATACCTGGGCGGGCTGGCTGGACGTGGCGCAAAGCGCCGCCTGGATCGGCAGCTATGGATTGAGCTTTCTGACGGTCCTGTTCGCCGCCGCCTTCGCGTGTCTGGGCGACCGCCCTGCCCAGGGCCGCGCCCGGCCCTGGATGGTGCCCGCAGCGGCTGTCGCGGGGCTCGCGGTGTTGTGGAGCGCCGGAGCGGCGCGGCTGGCCTTGACGCCCGTGGAGACCGTCGAAGGCGTCACGATCCGCATCGTCCAGCCCGCGACCCGCCAGGCCGACCGCATGGACCGGGACAGGCGGCCCCAGATCTGGGCGCGGCTTCTGGCCTTGACGGCGGACGCCCGCGAAAAAGGCATCAGCCATGTGGTCTGGCCGGAGGCGGCGCCGCCCTTCCTGCTGCCACGCGAACCTGAGCGCCGGGCGCAACTGGCCGAACTGATGGATCCCGGCATGGTGCTGATCACCGGCTCCCTGCGGGCGGAAGAACAGCGCCAGGGCGGCTACAATATTTACAATTCGCTGCTCGTGATGGATGGCGACGGCGCGGTCCTCGGCACGTATGACAAGCATCATCTGGTGCCGTTCGGGGAATACATTCCGTTCCCGCGGATCCTGTCGGCCCTGGGCATCCAGAAAATCGTCCAGGAGGTGGGCGCGACCACGCCGGGCCCCGGCCCGCGCACCCTTGGCGTTCCAGGCGCGCCGGCCGTCGGCGCCGCCATTTGCTACGAAATCGTTTTTCCGGGCGCGGTGGTGGACCGGGCGCAGGGACAGCGGCCGGGCTGGATCGTCAACGTGACCGATGACGACTGGTTCGGCGACACCAGCGGTCCCCGGCAACATCTGGCGACGGCGCGCATGCGGGCCATCGAGGAGAACCTGCCTGTGGTGCGGGCGGCGAACAACGGCATCTCCCTGCTGATCGATCCTCTGGGCCGCTCGGCGCAACGGCTCGAGCTGGGACAGGCCGGCGTCCTCGACGTGGCGCTGCCGGCTGCGGGCGCACCGTCCTTATTCACCATTTGGGGGCATTGGCCGGTCCTGATTGTTACCGGTTTGCTTATTCTGCTTGCCATGCGGAAATTTACTCACCCGAGGGTTGCGCCAGACCGCTTTAAGTAGTAATGTGACTATTCTCTTAATAAAACTGTAGTATGCTTTATATTTAGTTAGTTAATACTTACATAACAAGCTATTTAAGGATCCGCGCGCGACAAATCGCGCGCGACAGGCGCACCTGCTTTCCGACTAAATGTCATGTTGTAACCGAATGCCATGTTGAAATCACGAATCGCATGCGATAGCTGTATACTACGAACTATGCAATTATGAGTGGCAATCGCGGCCGCTGCGCGGTTTGGTTGTGAGTAGTTGTAAGCCGCTGGATCGGTCAGTCGGGTGATTGACGCAAATTGCACGCAGGCCAGTCACAAATGCGAGGCCATGGACCGGCACAAGCACGCAATTCGGTGTCATGATGCATTGGATTCGGTTGAGTTTTGACAGGATCCACACAGATGTGAGGGACAACACTGTTTGCAACGGCTCGATGATTTGCGATCGATACGTGTGCTGGCGGGATCCGACGATTGAGATGAAGGAAAGGATGGCGCGTTGACAAAAAAGAATCCCAATCCGATCGACGTGCATGTCGGAAGCCGCGTGCGGCTGCGGAGGATGTTGGTGGGCATGAGCCAAGAAAAGCTCGGCGAGATGCTTGGGCTGACCTTCCAGCAGATCCAGAAATACGAGAAAGGCGCGAACCGTATCGGCGCCAGCCGTCTTTATCAGATCGCGCAAATCTTGGGCGTTTCGGTGCAATTCTTCTTCGACGACATGCCGCAGGAACATACGATCCCGAAAAACGAAGGACTGTCGGAAAGCGACCCGGCCCCGTTCGTGATGGATTTCGTCAGCAGCGCGGAAGGGCTGCAGTTGAACCGGTCCTATACGCGGATCTCCGACGCCCATGTGCGCAAGCGTCTGCTGGAGCTGGTCAAGTCTTTGAGCAGCGAGTCCATGCGGTCGGCGGAAGACGATACGGTGCCGACGTCTTGACGGCACTCTAGAGTCCTTACGTGACTGGCAATTCCACGCCTTCACCTGCGCCGCGGGCAGTCCGCTCCGGCGCCTTGCCTTGACCTGCCGACTAAAGCTTGTAACAACACGGGCTCTTAAGGCGCCTCGCAGACTCTGCGTTGTGCCGCTTTACGCTCCGCGCTTCAAAGGTCGCAGAGCACCAACGGCTTCAGCCCGCAGGGCGCCGCCGCTCTTCACAATACGGCTTCCCGCCAATGTTCAATCCGGGGTCAGCCGCAGAGCAGAGCCGTGGCCAAGTAAAGCCGTTGTGTACGGATCATTCAACACAAGGACCGCGTCATCGTGAAACGTCAAGACTATCTCTTTACGAGCGAAAGTGTTTCTGAAGGACATCCGGACAAGATCTGCGACCGGGTCTCCGACGCGGTTCTCGACGCGTATCTGTCCCGTCAGCCCGACGCGCGGGTGGCCGTTGAAACGCTCGTGACCACCAATCAGGTGGTGCTCGCGGGCGAGGTGCGCGGCCCGGATTCGATTTCCCACCGCGACCTTGAGGAGATCGCCCGCTCGGTGGTGCGCGAAATCGGCTATGAACAGGATGGCTTCCATTGGCAGAAAGCCAATGTGGCCGTTTACGTTCATCAGCAGTCTGCCGATATCGCCATGGGTGTCGATGCGTTGGGCAACAAGGATGAAGGCGCTGGCGACCAGGGCATCATGTTCGGCTATGCCTGCGACGAGACGCCGGAACTGATGCCGGCGCCGATCTACTATGCGCATAATATTTTGAAATCCCTGGCCCAGGCGCGCCATAACGGCTCGCAGCCCGAGCTGCAGCCCGACGCCAAAAGCCAGGTGACCTTGCGCTATGAGCGCGGCAGGCCGGTGGGCTCGACCTGCATCGTCGTCTCGACACAGCACCGGGAAGGCCTGACCCACGACGATGTGCGCGAGATCGTCAAGCCCTATATCGTGGACAACATGCCGGAAGGCTGGATGTGTCCGGACAGTGAGCTTTACATCAATCCCACCGGCAATTTCGTGATCGGCGGTCCGGACGGCGATGCCGGCCTGACGGGCCGGAAGATCATCGTGGATACCTATGGCGGTGCGGCGCCCCATGGCGGCGGCGCGTTCTCCGGCAAGGATCCGACGAAGGTCGACCGCTCTGCTGCTTATGCCGCGCGCTATCTGGCGAAAAACGTGGTCGCGGCGGGCCTTGCGCGCAAATGCACCATCCAGCTTGCCTATGCCATCGGCGTCGCCAAGCCTTTGGCCGTCTATGTGGATCTGCACGAGACCGGCGAGGTGGACGAGGCGCGGCTTGAGCGCGTGCTCCCGGAACTGATGAATTTGAGCCCGCGCGGCATCCGCGAGCATCTGAAGCTGAACCGTCCGATCTATGCGCGCACGGCGGCCTATGGCCATTTCGGCCGCGTGCCGGAAGAAGATGGCGGCTTCTCCTGGGAGAAACGCGACCTTGTCGATGCTCTCAGATCCGAATTCGCCTGAGCGCGGCGAAAAGCTGACTTCTCCGCAGGCGGACGGGACACAAGGTCTGCACGGCCGGCGCAAGGGCAAACGCCTTCGTCCCGGCCAGCAGGATCTGATGGCCTCGCTTCTGCCCCGCCTGCGGGTGCCCTTGGGCGCGCCCGGGGCGCTCGATCCGTTAACGCTGTTTCCGTCCACGGTCGGCGAAGCCTGGCTGGAAATCGGCTATGGCGGCGGCGAGCATCTGATCGCCCAGGCCCAGGCCAACCCCGCTGTCGGGCTTATTGGTTGCGAGTTTTTCGAGAACGGTATCGCGAAAGTCTTGCGGCGGATCGATACGCTCGGGCTGAACACCGTACGCCTGCACGACCATGACGCGCGGGATATGCTGAACGCCTTGCAGGAGGCATCCATCGCCCGGGCGTTCCTGTTGTTTCCCGACCCCTGGCCCAAGACGCGCCACCACAAACGCCGCTTCGTCCAGCCGGACACGCTCGACGCGCTCGCGCGGGCCCTGAAACCCGGCGGGCTGTTCCGGTTCGCCACAGATATTCCGGACTACACATTTTGGACCTTGTCCCATATGCGCCGGGCCAGCGCGTTCGAATGGCTGGCCGAGCGGCCGGGCGACTGGCGCGCGCGCGCGCAAGATTGGTCCCAGACCCGGTACGAAGCCAAGGCGCTCAAGGCAGGTCGAAAACCGGTATATCTGACATTTCGTCGCCGTTAATGCATCGCACAACGCGCGATTTTCTCTGACAGTCTGTCGGATCGGCATTTTTTGCTTGGTCTCGACCGTGCATCTCCTTATATTCCCACTGGCATGGCTGAGTTGGTCATGTCCGCCGGGCGTCCCGGTGGCCGGAACACCGGAAGTGGGCCGCGGCCCACTTTTTTATTGGGCGAACCGCTTTATCAGGCGAACCGCCGTTTCTACCGACAGGCACAAGGCGATGGGCCGCCCGACCGCACAAGACCGTCATCTGGAAGAGCTTCTGGAGCCGACCGTGGAGGCCATGGGCTTTGAACTTGTGCGTGTGCGTCTGACGGGCGCGAAACGCCGTGTGCTGCAGATTATGGCGGAACGGCCTGACGGGACGATGGATGTGGAGGATTGCGCGGAGTTGAGCCGGGCCTTGTCGGCCGTGCTCGATGTGGAGGATCCGGTCGAGGGCGAATTCGTTCTGGAGGTGTCTTCGCCGGGGATCGACCGGCCTTTGACGCGCCTGAAGGATTTCGTCACCTGGGCGGGCTCGGAAGCCAAGCTGGAACTGGCTCAGCCGGTGGAGGGGCGCCGCCGCTTCAAGGGCCGCCTGGAAGGAACGGACGGCGATCAGGTTCTGATCGCGGCGGAGGATGCCAAGGGCGCGGTGACGTCTTTGGCCCTGCCCTTCGCCGATTTGTCCGATGCCCGCCTGGTGCTGACGGACGATCTGATCCGCAAGGCCCAGGCTCAAGCCAAAGAGGCCGCGAAAGCGTCCGGGGCCAAGACCGTGGGACAAGGTCAGGAGATCGATCCTGACGAAGATGTGGAATTGACACAGGCAGGCCGGCGCAAGGCGCGCGGCCGCTAAAAAACGGAGAACTAAGATGGCCATCAGCGCCAACCGTTTGGAACTTCTTCAGATCGCGGATGCTGTCGCGAGGGAGAAGTCGATCGAAAAGCAGGTGGTGATCACTGCCATGGAAGAGGCCATTCAGAAGGCCGCCCGTTCGCGCTACGGCAGCGAGAATGAAATCCGTGCGGAAATCGATCCCAAGACCGGCGATATCCGGCTGCACCGTCTGCTGGAAGTGGTCGAGACCGTGGAAGAAGACGCGATCCAGATCGCGCTGGAAGACGCCAAGGTGCGCAATCCGGCCGCCGAGATCGGCGATTTCATCGCCGAAACCCTGCCGCCGGTGGATTTCGGGCGGATTGCAGCGCAGACCGCGAAACAGGTGATCGTGCAGAAGGTGCGCGATGCCGAGCGCGAGCGTCAGTATGAGGAATATAAGGATCGCATCGGCGAGATCGTGCATGGCATGGTCAAGCGGGTGGAATACGGCAATGTGATCGTGGATTTAGGCAGGGCGGAGGCCATCGTGCGCCGGGACGAGTTGCTGCCCCGGGAAAGTTTCCGCACCGGCGACCGGGTGCGCGCCTTCGTTTACGATGTGCGCCGGGAACAGCGGGGGCCGCAGATCTTCCTGTCCCGCTCCCATCCCACTTTCATGGCCAAGCTGTTCGCCCAGGAAGTACCGGAGATTTATGACGGCATTATCGAGGTCAAGGCGGTGGCGCGGGATCCGGGCAGCCGGGCCAAGATCGCCGTGGTCTCCAGCGACAGTTCGATCGATCCCGTCGGCGCCTGCGTGGGTATGCGCGGCTCCCGCGTGCAGGCGGTGGTGAACGAGCTTCAGGGCGAGAAAATCGACATTATTCAGTGGTCGCCCGATGCGGCCACCTTCATCGTCAATGCGCTGGCGCCGGCGGAAGTGACCAAGGTGGTCATGGACGAGGACACCCAGCGCATCGAAGTGGTGGTGCCGGACGAACAGTTGTCGCTCGCCATCGGCCGCCGCGGACAGAATGTCCGCCTCGCCTCCCAGCTTACGAGCTGGGACATCGACATCATGACCGAGCAGGAAGAATCCGAACGGCGCCAGGAAGAGTTCCGTCAGCGTACGGAAATGTTCATGGAATCGCTCAACGTCGATGAGATGGTGGCCCAGCTCATCACCTCCGAAGGGTTCACGACCATCGAGGAAGTGGCCTATGTGGAGTTGCCGGAGCTTTCCGAGATCGAAGGCTTCGACGAGGAGACCGCCACCGAGCTGCAGCAGCGCGCGGTCGAGTTCCTGGAGGCCCGCGATGCCGAGCTTGAGAAAAAGCGCGCCGAGCTAGGCGTCGAGGACGCGCTTGTGGACGTGGAAGCCTTGAGCCTGCCCATGGTGGTGGCGCTGGGCGAAAACGAAGTGCGTTCCATCGAGGATCTGGCGGGCTGCGCCACCGACGATCTCATCGGCTGGGTGGAAACGGTCGAGGGTGAGAAGAAACGCATGCCGGGCTATCTGGATGGTTTCGGCTTCACCGCGGACGACGCCAACGCCCTCATCATGGAGGCGCGGCTGAACGCGGGCTGGATCACCCAGGAAGACTATAATGCGGCCGTCGCCGGACCCGAGGTTGAGGAAGAAGACGCCGAGGCGGAAGAGCCGGAAGAGGAAATGAGCGAGGCGGACGCCGTCTTCGGCAAGAAGACCGCTCCGGCGGACGGCGGCGGCGAGGAGGCCCTGGCTGACGACACGCAACGCTCATGACCGGACCGATGCCGACGGCATCGTCCGCAAGGACGGCGCCGGGCGTTGGCGCCGCTGCGTGGTCAGCGGCGAAATCCTGCCAGAAGACCGGCTGATCCGTTTCGTTGCCGCGCCCGACGGGGTTCTGGTGCCGGATTTGGCGGCATGCCTGCCCGGCCGGGGCACCTGGGTCAGCGCCGACCGCGACAGTCTTACCCAGGCCGCCGCCAGGCGTTTGTTCAGCCGGTCTCAGAAAGCCCAAATTCAGGTGCCAGACTCTTTGGTCGATCAGGTCGAAAGCCTGTTGGTCCGTGACTGTCTCAACGGGCTTGGCCTGGCGCGCAAAAGCGGCGCCCTGGTGTGCGGTTTCGAGAAAGTGACGGCCCGGTTGCGGGCGGGTGAGGCCCATTTGCTGATCGAGGCGCGGGACGGCGCGGAAGACGGCCGCACCAAGGTCCTGGCGCTCGCCGCAAAGGCCTGTCCGGGCATCGGGCTGGTGGCTGCGTTCACAAGCCAGGATTTGGGCTTGGCATTAGGCCTTGATAATGTGGTACATGCTACCCTTATGAATGAACGCTTTGCGGCACGTCTTGCGCGGGACGTGGGCCGCTTGAGCGGATTCCGGAGCGTTGTTCCGGAGGATTGGGTTCTCCCCCAAGGGCTTAAACCACCGGTTCCGGGCGGTCCCGGCGTGGCTTGAGCCTCTCAGGACCGCTGGCCATGAGGGCCGGGCCCGGCGCCATTTTCTGGCGTCCGGGGGAAATCGCATCCCTCCGGTATGGATTTCAGGGGCACGAACCGTGTGATCGGCGGTTGATACGGGGCGCCCGGCAACCGACGTATTCGAGTGTCCAGCCTGTCTAAGGCTTTACGAGATTAACGGCCGCGACGCTTGGCTCTGAGCCGGGCATTGCGCAAACCCAGTGGAAATGGACGAGACAGCATTGAGTTCTTCCGGACGCAAACCACTCACCCTCAAGGGATCGGGATCCTCGGGCACGGTTCGCCAAAGCCTGTCCCACAGCCGCACCAAGGCGGTCGTTGTCGAGAAAAAGCGCAAGCGCGTGCTCTCGCCAAAGGATGCCGCGGAGGCCAAGAAGACCGAGACGGTCAAGAAGACGGCGGCGCCGAAATCCAACGGCGCGGCGGCGGCCAAGACGGCTGCGCCCGCGAAATCTGAGGCCAAGAAGCCGTCGTCCCGGTCGGGCGTGGTTCTCAAGACCCTCACCGAGGAAGAAAAGTCGAAGCGCGCCAAGGCGCTGACCTCCGCGCGGGCGCGGGAGGTCGAAGACCGCAAGAAGGCCGAGGAAGAAGCCAAGCGCCAGGCCGAGGAAGATGCGCGTCTGGCCAAAGAACGGGCGGAAGCCGAAAAGCGCCGCGCCGAAGAAGACGCTCAGCGTAAGATCGAAGAGGAAGCCAAGCGCAAGGCCGAGGAAGAGGCCCAGCGCCAGGCTCAGGAAGAAGCGGCCGCTGCCGCAGCGGCGGAAGCCAAGTCGGGTGCGAAATCCGGTACTGTCGACCGTCACGGCAAGGCCAAGGGCGACGCGCCGAAAAAGCTGGTTGGCGATGCGGAGCTGGAACGGGCCAAGCGCGACCGGGAACGGGCCGATACGGCCAAACCCGCGCGCAAGGGCGGCGATCAGCGCCGCCGCACGGGCAAGCTCACCATCACCCAGGCGCTCGACGATGACGGTACCGAGCGCACCCGGTCGCTGGCCGCGGTCAAGCGCGCCCGGGAGCGCGAGCGCCGCCGCATGGCCGCTAACAAGGGCGAGCCGCAGCGCGTGGTCCGCGAAGTGGTGATCCCGGAAATGATCACCGTGCAGGAACTCGCCAACCGCATGGCGACCCGTGCGGTCGATGTCATCAAGGTCCTGATGAAACAGGGCATGATGGTCAAGATCAACGACGTGATCGATTCCGATACCGCCCAGATCATCGCCGAGGAATACGGCCATACGGTCAAGCGCGTGTCGGAAGCGGATGTGGAGGAAGGCCTGATCGGCGAAGCGGACAAGGATGAGGATCAAAAACCGCGCGCGCCCGTGGTGACCATCATGGGCCATGTGGACCACGGTAAGACCTCCCTGCTCGATGCCTTGCGCGCCACCGATGTGGTTTCCGGCGAAGCGGGCGGCATCACCCAGCATATCGGCGCCTATCAGATCACCGCGCCGTCGGGTCAGAAGATCACTTTCCTCGATACGCCGGGCCATGCGGCCTTCACCCAGATGCGCGCACGCGGCGCCAAGGTGACCGATATCGTGGTCTTGGTGGTGGCGGCGGACGACAGCGTCATGCCCCAGACGGTCGAGGCGATCAATCACGCCAAGGCGGCCGAAGTGCCGATCATCGTGGCGATCAACAAGATCGACAAGCCGGAAGCCAATCCAGACAAGGTCCGCCAGGACATGCTGCAGCACGATCTGATCGTGGAAAGTCTGGGTGGGGATATTCAGGATATTGAAGTCTCGGCCCATGAGAAGACCGGTCTCGACAAGCTTGAGGAAGCAATCCTGCTGCAAGCGGAGATCATGGAGCTGAAGGCCAATCCGGACCGGGCGGCCGAGGGCGTTGTCATCGAGGCCAAGCTCGACAAGGGGCGCGGGCCGGTGGCGACCGTTCTCATTCAGCGCGGCATTCTCAAGATCGGCGATATCTTCGTGGCCGGGGCCGAATGGGGCCGTGTCCGTGCCCTGATCGACGATCACGGGGCCAATACGGACGAAGCCGGACCGGCGGTGCCCGTGGAAGTGCTGGGCCTCAACGGCGCGCCGGAGGCGGGCGACATTTTCGCGGTGGTGGAAAACGAAGCGCGGGCGCGGGAGATTTCCGATTACCGCCAGCGCAAGCGCCGGGAAAGCAAGGTGGCGGGCGCCGGCGGCCGGGGCTCGCTCGAACAGATGCTGGCCCAGCTCAAGGAAACCGACAAAAAAGAGTTCCCCGTCCTCATCAAGGGCGATGTGCAAGGTTCGGTCGAAGCCATTGTCGGCGCGCTCGATCAACTGTCCACGGACGAAGTGGCTTGCCGGCCGATCCATACGGCGGTGGGCGGGATCACCGAATCCGACGTGATCCTGGCCCAGGCCTCAAGCTGCCCGATCATCGCGTTCAATGTGCGCGCCAACAAGCAGGCGCGCGAACTGGCGGATCGGGACGGCGTCGAGATCCGCTATTACTCCGTGATCTACGATCTGGTGGACGACATCAAGGCCGCCATGTCGGGCTTGCTCGATCCCACCTTGCGCGAACACTTCCTTGGCAATGCCGAGATTCTCGAAGTGTTCAACATCTCGAAAGTGGGCAAGGTGGCGGGTTGCCGGGTCACGGAAGGCTCGGTCAAGCGGGGCGCCAAGGTGCGTCTCATCCGCGACAATGTGGTGATCCACGAAGGCTCGCTCTCGACCCTGAAACGCTTCAAGGACGAAGTGAAAGAGGTCCATGGCGGTCAGGAATGCGGCATGTCGTTCGAGAATTACCACGACCTGCAAGTGGGCGATGTGATCGAGTGCTTCGAGGTCGAGGAAATTCAGCGCACGCTGTAAAGCAGGGCCGTTCCATGAGCCGCCTTCTCTGCAAACCGTTTCACGGTTTGGCCGCCGGTCTTCTGCTGGCGGCCCTCGCCTTTTCAGGTGTACCCAGTCCCGTACAGGCGGCGGAGACGGCCATGGCCGAGACCGATCCGAAAGCGGTGGTCGGCCGGTTCTGGGACCGGGTCTGGATCGGCGGCGATGTAGAGGCCATCGACGATCTGATGGCGGAGGATTTCATCATCCACACGGCGGGCGAGACCGTGGGCCCGCGCGAGGCCTTCAAGGCCTGGGTCGCTTCGTTCTTCGCTAATATCGACGGTCTTCAGTTCACGGTTGAGGACATGTTCGCCGACGGCGGCAAGGTCGCGACCCGTTGGGTCTGCTCCGGAAAACTCAAGGGCGCCATGTTCGGCATCGAGGGCACGGGTCAGCCGATCCGCTTTACCGGCATCAATCTGATGACCGTCCGGGATGGCCGGATCGTCGAGGCCTGGGTGGAGCGCGACGCGCTGGGCCTCGCCCGCCAGTTAGGCGCGCTGAAGAATTGATCCTTGAATGCCGTACGGTTATGCCGTGCGATCAGTGTTCATGATCATCCGGTCGGTCAGGCATCGCGGTCTTAAGCGTCTTATCGAAAAGGATGATGAGTGCGGCCTGCGGACCGATCAGGTCAAGCGGATCCGCCGGGTCCTGACGGCGCTCGTTCTGGCACCGGACACGGACGGTATTCTGGCACCGCCGGGCTGGCGCATCCATCAGCTATCCGGCGCGCGGACAGGCGTCAGGAGCATCAGCATATCCGGCAACTGGCGGATCACGTTCGAACTCGAGGTCGACCGGTACGAACCGGCCTGACCCGGACGATACGGCACTACTTGTTTGTCAGAATTTATAGCCCAGCCGGACGCCGGCGTTCTCCAGCCCCTGGTTGCTCGAACACAGATTGGCGTTGGAGATGTGATCGGCATAAAGCTGGATATTGACCTTCTCAGTGATGTCGTAGCCGACGCCGACGGCCAGCCGGAACAGAACCCGGCAGCCCAGATAGCGCTCCCCGTCCCGCTCGCGCCCGCCCGGCGGGTCCAGATCGTCCGCATTGTGAACGGCGCCGCCGAACTCGCTGGAGAAGTAGAACTTGCGGGCGAAATGCCAGTCCCAGGTCAGGCCGCCAAAGACCTGGCTGATGCCGTCGGTGGCGATGTTGGTGCCCACATGGGGCCGTGGCTTGCCCAGGAAAGACAGGAAGCTGGGGCTGGGGATCAGGAGCTGGGCATTGAGGTCGATGCCGCCTTCTTCCGCCGAGCTGAAGAGCCCCACATCATGGGCCAGGATCCCGGCCCGGACCTCGAAGCCCTCCAGGCTGTCGCCTTCCGGCCAGGCGGCGGCGGGGCCGGTCATCATGAGGAAAGCGGCGAAAGCTGAAAGCAGTTTATTACGGGTCGTCATGTCACCATCTCACGAGGCGAAAGGCCGGTATTTTGGGGCGGCACTATGCCAAAAAGCCCCGCAAACATAACCCCTGTGTAAGAGGGGACAAATGCCCGATCGTCAAAAGATCTTCGACATCGCGCATTCGTTACGATACCTGTCGCAGTTTCCCCTTTGTTAACGTGAAACCGATGTTGACGTTCCAAGGAGTGAGTATGCGCCGTTCATCCGGACACGCCGGTCCAAGCCAGAGGCAGTTGCGCGTGGGCGAACTGGTGCGCCATGCGTTGAGCGACATCCTGGCGCGCGAGACCCTGCGCGACCCCGACCTGGAGGGCCGGATCATCACCGTATCCGAAGTGCGCCTGAGCCCGGATCTGAAGGCCGCGACCGTCTTCGTGGCGCCTCTGGGCGGCGGCGAGACGGCACCGGTGGTCGCGGCCCTGACCCGCTGCAAGAAGTTCCTGCGCGGGCGGCTGGGCCAGCATCTGACCATGAAGTTCACGCCCGATCTGCGCTTCGAGGCCGATCGCAGCTTCGACGAGGCCCAACGGGTCGACGGTCTGTTGCGCTCGGACGCGGTGGCGCGGGACCTGGCCGCCGATGAAGGCCATGACGGCGATAAGGACGGGAACTGATGGGCCGCAGACGCAAGGGCGAGCCGATCCACGGCTGGGCCGTTATCGACAAGCCGGAAGGGCCGACCTCCACCGATGTGGTGAACGAGGTGCGCCGGGGCTTGAACGCTCAGAAAGCAGGCCACGCCGGCACGCTCGATCCCCTGGCCACCGGCCTTTTGATCGTGGCGCTGGGCGAGGCCACCAAGACCATCAATTTCGTCATGGACGCTGAGAAGACCTACACTTTCACCGCCCGCTGGGGCGAGGCGCGCGCCACCGACGACCGGGACGGCGAGGTCATCGAGCGGTCCGACGCCCGCCCGACGCCGGACGAGATCGAAGCCATCCTGCCCCGTTTCGTCGGCGAGGTGGATCAGGTGCCGCCCACCTATTCCGCCATTAAGGTGGAGGGCGAGCGCGCCTACGATCTGGCCCGCGCCGGGGAAGCGGTGGAACTGGCCTCCCGGACCGTCATCATCCACTCCCTGGAATTGATCGATACGCCCGACGCCGATCATGCCCATTTCGAAATGGTTTGCGGGAAAGGCACTTACGTGCGCTCGCTGGTGCGCGACATGGCCCAGGCGCTGGGCACCTGCGGCTATGTCCACGAGATCCGGCGCACCCAGACCGGGCCCTTTACAACGGACGACTCAATTCCGCTGGAACATTGGCGGGAGTTGGTCCATAAAGGCAGCGCATTGGAGCACCTGCTCCCGGTTGAGACCGCGCTGGACGACATCCCGGCGGTGGCCGTGACCGGGACGGACGCCGTAAGACTGCGCAACGGGCAATCCGTTCTTTTGCGTGACGACAGCGTCCTCGGGCAAGTGAAGGCGATCTCCAGACAAGCCGTTGGATCGGGCAAGGACTCAGAGGCGGTGGTGCTGTGTTCCCTGAAGGGACGCCCCGTCGCGCTTTGCCGTTTCGACAGGGGAGAGCTGAAGCCGACGCGGGTGTTCAACCTGCCGCTCTGAGACCAAGCCGGCGGGAATGTGGGGACCGGACCCGGTCCCCTGTGTTCATTCGATATTGCTAGAGAAGGGCAACCCGATGTCGGTTACGGCTGAAAAGAAACAAGATCTCATCAAGGAATACGCGACGCTGGAAAACGATACCGGCTCGCCGGAAGTGCAAGTGGCGATCCTGACCGAACGGATCCGGAACCTGACGGACCACTTCCAGACCCACAAGAAGGACAATCATTCCCGGCGGGGTCTTCTGAAGCTCGTCTCGCGCAGACGGCATTTGCTCGACTATCTGAAACGCAAGGATCAGGAGCGCTACGAAAGCCTGATCCAGCGTTTGGGACTGCGCCGCTAAGGCGCTGCTGACAAGCCGGGGACATGGGGTCTCCGGCTTGTGTTTATCCGCACGCCCCGTTTTGTCTTCCACGGGAAGGCGATGACGGTCCGGCCGGGCATGGGGTCCGGTTCGGGCAGCGGGGCCATACGACGTAAGAAAGATCATCCGATGTTTGACATTCAGACGAAAGAAATCACCTGGGGCGGCGAGCGCCTCGTTCTGGAAACCGGGCGCATCGCGCGCCAGGCAGGGGGCTCTGTGCTCGCCACCTATGGCGAGACGGCGGTGCTCGCGACCGTCACGGCGGACCGTAATCCGAAGCCGGGTATCGATTTCTTTCCCTTGACCGTGAACTACATGGAAAAAACCTATGCCGCGGGGAAAATTCCCGGCGGTTACTTCAAGCGGGAGGGTCGCCCGTCCGAGCGCGAGACCCTGATTTCCCGCCTGATCGACCGGCCGATCCGGCCCTTGTTCGCGCCCGGTTTCCGGAACGAGACGCAAGTGGTCTGCACGGTTTTGAGCCATGACCTGGAAAACGATTCCGACATCGTCGCCATGGTCGCGGCCTCCGCCGCTTTGACGCTTTCGGGTGTGCCCTTCATGGGGCCGATTGGCGCCGCGCGCGTCGCCTATATCGAAGGCGAATACAAGCTCAACGCCAAGATCGACGAGATGTCCGAGAGCAAGCTCGATCTGACCGTGGCGGGCACGGGCGACGCGGTGCTGATGGTGGAATCGGAAGCCTCCGAACTGCCCGAGGACGTGATGCTGGGCGCCGTGATGTTCGGACACGAACAAATGCAGCCGGTGATCGACGCCATTATCGATCTGGCCGAGCGGGCCGCGAAAGAGCCCTGGGATATTCAGCAGGAAGACCTCTCCGACTTCGAAGCGAAGCTGTCGAACGAGGCGGCCGATGCTTTGAAAGAGGCGTATGCCGAGCCGCAAAAGACCGCGCGCCAGGAGAAAGTCGCCGCCGTCAAGGAAAGCCTGCATGAACGCCATGGCGAGGAGAGCGACGACCCGATCGATCCGTCCGTGATCGACAAGGTCTTCAAGACCCTTGAGAAAAACGTGGTGCGCGGACAGATCCTCGACACCGGTAACCGTATCGACGGCCGGGATCTGAAAACGGTCCGGCCTATCGACTGTCAGGTGGGCGTGTTGCCCCGCACCCACGGCTCGGCGCTGTTCACCCGGGGTGAGACCCAGGCCCTGGTGGTGACCA
>CAZTCJ010000047.1:5361-28991 GCA_964612085.1 uncultured Alphaproteobacteria bacterium | reverse complement strand
CGGCGCGCAACCGCGCCAATGTCTGCCGGATATACCGCGTGTCCCGGTGATCCGGGCCTAGCGCCGTCTCGAAGATCGCGAGCGCCCGTTCGTACAAAGGTTCCGCCTCGGCGAAGCGGCCCTCGTCCTCATAGAGAAAGCCCAGATTGCTGAGCCAAACGGCGATGTCCGGATGGCCCGGATCCAGCGCCACATCCGCGATGGCCAGGGCCCGCACAAACAGCGGCTCGGCGTCCCTGGGGCGCCCTTGAAGATGGTAAAGCAGGCCGAGATTATTGGCCCGGATCGCCGTGTCGGGATGGGTCGGGCCGAGTGCGTCCTCGGTGATCGCCAGGGCCCGTCGATAAAGCGGCTCGGCCTCCGCGTAGCGTTTCTGGTCCTGATAGACGCCCGCGAGATTGTTCAAACGAACGGCCGTTTGCGGGTGACGGGGGCCATAAATGCGCTCGGCGATCTCCAGGGAGCGGCGCGCGAGGGGCTCGGCCTCATTATAGCGGCCTTGGGCACGGTAAAGTCCGGCCAGATTATTGAGCGCCAGACCGGTGTCCGGATGATCGGCGCTGAGCCGCGTCTCCAGAGCCTTCCGGGCCCGGATGATGAGCGGTTCGGCTTCGTCGAACCGGCCTTGACCGTAGTAGAGCAGCGCCAGGTTGATGATCTGCTGGGCGGTGACCGGATGATCCGGACCGAGAGAGCGCTCCGCGATCGCCAGCGCCCGGTTAAAAATTGGCTCGGCCTCCCGAAACCGGCCCTGATCCCCATAAAGCAAGGCCAGATTGTTCAGGACAACACTGACATGGAGGTGAGTCTCCCCAAGCGTCCGTTCCAGGATCGCCCGCGCCCGTTCATAAAGCGGCTCCGCCTCCTCATAACGCCCTTGTGCCTGATAAAGCTCAGCCAGATTGTTGAGTTGCAATCCCATTTCCGGCCGGTCCGGACCAGGCACCGTTTCGGCGATCGCAATCGCGCGCTCGAACAGCGGCTCAGCATCGGCGAAACGACCTTGGATCTGGTAAAGGCGGGCGAGATTGTTGAGCGCTGCACCGGTATCGGGATCCTCCGGCCCCAGACTGTCCTCCGCGACGGCAAGGGCGCGCTCGAAAAGTGTCTCAGCCCTCGCATACTGTCCTTGGGCCTCGTAAACCATGGCCAGATCCGTGAGCGCGCGGCCCGTGTCGGGCGCCGCAGGACCTGAGGCGGTCTCGAACACGGAGAGGGCGGTCTCAAGCGGACCGGTCGCTTCCTGATAAAACCCGCCGTCCAGGAAAGCCCGTCCTTGCCGTTGAAGTGCGTTGGCCCGGTCGAGCGGGCGGCTCTGCGGCGCAAGCTCCGCCGCCTGACGGTAAAGCGCCGCCGCGTCCCGGTAGCGGAAGCGCGCCTCGGCCAGACCGGCGCGCTCGTAGAGGATGTCCATGGCGCCACGGGCCCGCGCGTCGATCCGGGCCTGGAGTTGGCTCGCCCTGTCCTGAAGCCGTTTCAGCGCGGCCAGTTCCGCATCCTGCGCCTGTCTCAAGAAGCCGTCGGCGCGGTCGTACTCGCCGGTCTCGATGGCGGCGCGGGCCTGGGTCTTCAGGGACGCGATCTCCGGATCGTTGCTTTCGATCCGGTCGAGTCTCGCGAGCAGTTGCTGGTGGCGCTGGGCGATCTCGCGCAGCGTCGCGTCCAGCTCGCCAATAGGCACATTTTCCTCGCCCATCAGGGTAAAGAAGGTTCTGAGTGCCTGTTGCGTGACCCCGAAGCGGCCCGCCAGATCCTCGAACTGCTCCGCGGGCACCCCGCGATTGGCTTCAATCGCTTCGACGATCAGACCAAGCTGGCGCTCCGACAGACCGGTGGGACAGGAAATGTCGATATCGACGGTGCCGCCGGTCTCAATCACGATGGGACTGCACTCGCCTTGGGTCGCGGCGCGGGACGGCTCATCCTGCGCCTGCGCCGACGCGGCGCCGGTCATCAGCGCCAGCGCCAACAGCCCTCCTCTGACACGATCGACAGTCATCGCCTTGGTCCCCTGCTCGCGGCGAAAGTGTGCCGAAAGCAAGAGACCAAAACAAGGGACGCACCGTTACACCAAGCGCCTCTTTACGACCGCGCGCCCAGATAGGGCATCGGGTTCACCGGCTTGACGCCCCGGCGCACTTCGAAGTGAAGCTGGGGCGCGTCCACATTGCCCGTACTGCCCGAACGTCCGATGGTCTGGCCGCCGATCACCCGCTCGCCTTCGTTCACCTCGTAGCGGGACAGATGGCCGTAAGCGGTCACGTGATCCCGGTCATGCTGCACCAGGATCAGCTTGCCGAAACCCGGCACCAGATTGCCCTTGTAGATGACGATGCCGGTGGCCGCCGCGCGCACGGGCGTGCCCTGGGGCACGGCGATATTGATGCCGTCATTGACCACGCCCCGGCGGTTCGATCCGTAGGGGGAGATCACCTTGCCGTCCACCGGCCACATGAGATTGAGGCGCGGCACGGACGCCATCCGCTTGGAGGAATAGGCCACCGCCTTGCGCTTGACCGCCGGTGCGGGCGCGCCGGTCCAGCGCGCCGGTCCCCGGCCCCGCGCCGTGCGCTGAGGGCGGGCCACCGGATGGGCCACATCGGGCGCGGGCGCAGGGAGCGCGACGATCTGTCCGTTTTCCTTGCGCACGGACGGCAGATCGGTCCGCTCGCCCGTGCGCGGAATATCGAGTTCGGTGCCCGGCACCAGGAAGCCCGGATGGCGCAAGCTGTTCACCCGCGCCAGCCGGTCGTGGTCCACCTTGTAGCGGTCGGCGATGGCGTATAGCGTCTCGCCATAGCGCACCTTGTGCTTGATAGGCTTGGGCAGCACCAGCACATCGCCGGGATAGAGCGTGAACGGCGGCTCGGCCCGGTTCCAGGTGATCAGTTCGTCCACGGACACGGCATAGCGCCGGGCAAGGGCGAAATAGGTGTCGCCCGGGCGCACCGTGACGGTCGGATTGGTATCGATCGGATGGACCGGATAGACCGGCCCGGCGCAGGCTGCCAGGCACAAGCCCGCCAGCCCGAAGAAACTGTTCCGTACCCCTGCTTTCCCCACGCCCCCCGACTCAGGTAACCGTTGCATGGCTGGTCTCGCGTGCCTCCGTAACAGACCAAAGGCACACCGGGGAGCGGGTCAGGTCAGGCTTTACGCGCCGCGTGCCAGCCCTTCCACCAGGGGCACGAAACGCACAGGGCCCAGATCCGTCTCTTCCAGACCCGTCTCGGTCCGGACGACTTTCTTCAGGCTCTGCATGCCGAATTCCGGCCCAACGGGGATCACCAGGATACCGCCGGGCCGCAATTGTTCGGTCAAGGCCAGAGGCACCTCTTCGCCCGCCGCCGTCACGATAATGCGGTCGAAAGGCGCCTGTTCCGGCCAGCCTTTGCACCCGTCTCCCAGGCGCGTGACCACAGTATGAAGATCCAAAACGTTAAAACGCCGTTCAGCCTGGCGTAAAAGAGTCCGATACCGTTCAAGTGTGTAAACGCGCCGTGCAAGCTGGGCCAGGACGGCCGTCTGATAGCCCGAGCCCGTGCCCACTTCGAGCACCTTGTGGCGCGGCCCCACTTCCAAGGCGGCCGTCATCAGCGCCACCACGGAGGGCTGGCTGATGGTCTGGCCGCATTCGATGGGAAGCGCATTGTCGTCGAAGGCCTGGGCGCCGAACACGTCAGGCACGAAGAGGCCGCGCGGCACCCGTTCGAGGACGGACAGAATGCGGGTATCGGTGAAACCGGCCCGGCGCACGGCCATCAGCAGGCGGATCGCGCCTGCTTCCGGTCCCAAGCCCTCATCTTCTTCGCAAAACCGGCGGACGTCCCCCAACGCTCTTGAACTCATGGTACTCCCACACGCCTGATGCCTGTCCGGACGAACGACACCCCTGCCGTTTTCCGATCAGCCCCTTAACCAACCCAGGGCGGCGTGCCGTTCAAGGCCTGGGCGGCATCGTCCACAAGATCGACCGCCGTCAGATCCAGATGGAGCGGGGTCGCGGAAATCCGACCCTCATAGATCGCCCGCAAATCCGTCCCTTCCGGAGGATTGGACAGTTTGCGCTCGAACCCAACCCAGTAATACGGAACGCCACGGGCATCCTGGCGCGCGTCTATAAACAAATTGTTTACGTCCCGGCGCCCTTGGCGGGTAATTTCGAACCGCTCCACCCTGTCCGGTGGTACATCCGGAAAGTTGACATTCCACAGAATGCCTTTGGGCCAGGGCCGGTCCAGCAGCGCGCAAACCACGGACGGTCCGTATTTCTCACCGGTCGCCCACTGAATTTCCGGGCTGCCGGAAAAGCCGATGGCCTGGCTCATGGCGATGGATTTGACGCCCACCACCGTGCCTTCCATGGCGCCCGCCACCGTACCGGAATAGGTCACGTCATCGGCGATGTTGGAGCCCCGGTTGACGCCCGAAAGCACCAGATCCGGGATCCGGTCCTTCATCAGATGGCGCGCCGCCATGGCGATGCAGTCGGTGGGCGTGCCGGTGACGGCGAAGCGGCGCTCGTCCAGCTCGCGCACGCGCAAGGGCGAATGGATCGTCAGGGCCCGGGACATGCCGCTTTGTTCGAATTCAGGCGCGACGATCCAGACATCGTCGGAAAGCGCGCGGGCGATCTTCTCCAGAGCTACCAGGCCCGGCGCGTTGATGCCGTCGTCATTGGTCAGAAGGATCCGAAGATGCGGCCTCAACGGCGCCGGATGTGAGCGTTCAGTCATTCAGCGTGATCTCCTTCAAGCCGCCCATATAGGGTTGGAGCGCTTCCGGTATGGCCACGCTGCCGTCTTCCTGCTGATAATTCTCGATGATGGCGATCATGGTCCGCCCGATGGCGAGCCCTGAGCCGTTCAGGGTATGAACGAAGCGCGTGCCCTTGCCTTCCGTTGGGCGATAGCGCGCGTTCATGCGCCGGGCCTGGAAATCGCCGCAGACGGAACAGCTTGAAATCTCGCGATAGGTATCCTGGCCAGGCAGCCAGACCTCGATATCGAAGGTGCGGCGCGCGGCAAAGCCCATATCGCCCGAACACAAGGTCATGACGCGATAGGCGATATCGAGGCGTTTGAGGATCTCCTCGGCGCAACCCAGCATGCGCTCATGTTCGGCATCGGAATCTTCCGGCCGCGTGATGCTGACCAATTCCACCTTGGGGAACTGGTGCAGGCGGATCATGCCGCGCGTGTCCTTGCCCGCCGAGCCCGCCTCGCTGCGGAAGCAGGGCGTGAAGGCGGTAAAGCGCAAGGGCAGATCTTCTTCGTTCAGGATCTGCTCACGGACGATATTGGTGAGCGGCACTTCCGCCGTGGGGATGAGCCAGAAGCCATTGTCCGTGTGGAACAGGTCTTCGGTGAATTTCGGCAGTTGCGCCGTGCCATAGGCCGCATCGTCGCGCACCAGGAAGGGCGGCGCCGTTTCCGTATAGCCGAACTCGGTCGTATGGATATCGAGCATGAAATTGGCAAGCGCCCGTTCCATGCGCGCCAACTGGCCTTTCAGCAGGACGAAGCGGCTGCCCGAGATTTTCGCTGCCGTCTCGAAATCCATCAGACCCAAGGCTTCGCCGATCTCGAAATGCTCTTTCGCGGGAAAGTTTCGGCCGCGCGGCTCACCTACCTTGTGGTGCTCCACATTGGCGGCCTCGTCCTCGCCGTCGGGCACATCCTCCGCAGGCAGATTGGGAAGCGCGGAGAGAAACGCGCGAATCTCTTCGTTCAGGAGGCGTTCCTTTTCCTCGCCGTCCTGGATCTTGGCCTTGAGGCGCGCCACTTCCTGGATCATTTTTTCCGCGCCGCTATTGTCGCCGCCGGCCTTGGCCTTGCCGATCTCCTTGGACGCCTCGTTGCGCGCGGTCTGGGCCTCCTGGGTCTCGGCGATCACGTCCCGCAGGCGTTTGTCGATCTCAAGGACTTTTTCCGCCTGCGGAGGAAGGCCGCGCCTGGCGAGACCGGCGTCGAACGCGTCCGGATGGTCGCGAATGAATTTGATGTCGAACATGGACTTAAACCGTCTTCAGAAAGGAAAAAACGTGCAGGAATCCGCGCCCGGTATACGACGGGCGGGTGTCGGCGTCCACCGGCGTCAGGATTGGGAGGGTTCTGCGCTTTCCTCGGGCTCGGCTTGAGCCCGTTTGCGCTCGATACTGGCCACCGCGAAGATCGAAATCTCGTAAAGCAGGATGACCGCGACCCCCAGGCCGATCTGGCTCATGGGATCAGGCGGCGTCATCAGAGCCGCCGCCGCGAAAATGCCGACAATGGCGTATTTGCGCTGTTTCCTGAGGGTCGCCGCCGAAACGAGCCCGACCCGGCCCATCAGCGTCAGCAGCACCGGCAACTGGAAGGCCAGCCCGAAGGCGAACATCAGCGTCATGGACAGCCCCAGATATTCGCTGACCCGGGTCTCCGACACGATGGGCAGGGTGCCTTCGCCGCCCTGGGTCTCATAGCTCAGAAAGAACTCCAGCGCCGTCGGCATGATGAAGAAATGCACCAGCGACACGCCAAGGCCGAACAGGATCGGCGTCGCCAGGATGAAGGGCAGGATCGCGCCCCGCTCGTTCTTGTAAAGACCCGGCGCGATGAACCACCAGATTTGCGCCGCCACGATGGGAAAGGCCAGACACAGGCCGGAGAACACGGCCACCCACATATAGGTGAAGAAGGCTTCCTGGGGCGCGGTGAAGATCATCCGCCGCCCTTCCTCGCCGTCAAGCGCCTGGGCCAAGGGCTGGATCAACACCCCGTAAATGTCTTCGGCGAAATAGAAGCAGGCGGCGAAAGCAACAGCGAAAGCGATCAGCGCCTTGACCAGGCGGCTGCGCAGCTCGATCAGATGATCCATCAGCGGCGCGCGGCTCGCTTCGATCTCGTCCTGGGTTTCGTCCGCTGTGCTCATGGGGCTGCCTCCCCGGCTGCGGGCTCCTTGGCCACCGGTTCCTTTTGATCCGGTTTCGCCGCTTTCGGCGCCGGGCCGTCCGTCTGCGGAGCGGCTGCCTTGGACGCTGGCGCCTTTTGATCCGTTTCCTGTTTCGCTTTTGCCGCGCCGGTCTTGGCGTGGGGCGAGGACGAGGAGGGTTTCGGCCGTTTCACCTCATTGCCCGTGGTCGGATCGATGCTGTTGGTGATGTCGTTCTTGAAATCGGCCAGCATATTGTTCTGGCGCACATTCTCGACCTGTTTGCGCAGGTCCTGGAGTTCGCTTTCGCGCGCCAGATCCTCCATGCTGTCCTGGAACTCCCGCGCCACGCCCCGCACGGAATTCATGATATGGCCGAAGCCGCGAAACAGCTTCGGCAGATCGCGCGGCCCCACGACCAGAAGGGCCACGACCGCCAGGACCAGAAGTTCAATGCCGCCGATAGTAGGCATGACTGACGATGTCCTCAGAACCCAAGGGAGACGGTCCGGCCGGACCGTCCGTCACCGGAGCGCGCAAGACGGGGCGTCCGCCTCAGCCGTTGGAACGTTGATCGCTGTGGGCGTGCTCGCTCCGGGAGACCGGCTCGTCCCGGCCCTGCTCGATGGTCTGGGCGCCCTTGGGATCGTCCTCGTCGGCCAAGCCCTTTTTGAAGCTCTTGATGCCCTTCGCCACATCGCCCATGAGCTCGGAAATCTTGCCCCGGCCGAACAAAAGCACGACCAGCACGATGATGAGGGCGATCTGCCAGATACCTAGCGACATGTCTCTTCCTCCTCGCTACGGCCTGTCCAAGGCCGGTGGAGCCCAACGCCCCATCTTTAGCTGCGTCCATTGTGCGCGGGGATCATGTCAAAGTCACGAATGCCGCGCAATGCATGTGCCTTAAAGAATATCCGGCTTCGGGAAGACCAGACACCGATCCAGATCGGCTTGCAAACCAATCACATGGCCCGGTTCGGGCAAGACGGTGCCGGGCACCAGAACGCTCACCTTTTGCAGCGCTTGAGCGCCATCGGGCTCAAGAACGGCCTCGATCAGGCTTTCCGGGCCCAGCAAGACCGAGCGTTCGACCCGCGCCCGGACAGCACCGCCCGTCCCGGTCTCCGTCCGCGCGATCGCATGGGGCCGGATCATGACCTGAACCGCAGCCCCTTGCCGATGCCCCGGCACGGGAACCGGACCGAACGGGATCGCGGCGACGCCCGCGTCCACCTTGGCGTCGAACACATTCACATCCGAGAAAAAAGCCGCCACCTCGGCATCTTCCGGATCGTTGTAGATCTCCGCAGGCGTGCCCTGCTGCACGATCTGACCGGCCCGCATCAGGATGATCCGGTCGGCCATGCGCATGGCCTCCTTCGGATCATGGGTTACGAGCAAGGTCGCGGTTCCGGTGCGTTTCAGGAGGCTCCAGGTCTCGTCGCGGATGCGATCGCGCTTGGGCACGTCGAGGCCTGAAAAGGGCTCATCCATCAACATGACGCCTGGTTCCGGCGCCAGGGAGCGCACCAGGGCCACCCGTTGCTGTTCGCCCCCCGACAGGCTGCCCGGATAGACATTGGCGAGGTCTTCCATATGCACCTGCTTCAGCAAGGCATCGACCCGCCGCTTCCGCTCTTCCGCGCTGCGTTTGGTCAGGCTGAAGGCGACATTTTCAGACACCGTGAGATGGGGAAACAGGGCGTAATCCTGAAACATCAGGCCGACGCTGCGCGCCTCCGGCGGCACGAATTGATTGGGGCCTGCCACTTCCCGGCCATCGATCAGCACAACCCCGTCCGTCTGGCGCACGACGCCGGCGGCGATCCTCAGTGAGGTCGATTTGCCGCAACCGGACGCTCCCAAAAGACACACGACCTCGCCCATGCCGACCTGAAACGACAGCTTCCGGACGGCCTCGGAGACGCCGTGGGCGGCATCTTGGTCGTCGAATGTGTGGCTGACTTCTTTGAATTCCAGGCGCGCGCCGGTCTCAGGCATCCGATCGATCCATTCTGTGCGTTTCTCACCCACGCTTACGCTCATGCGACTGAAAAGCAAGAATTGTCCTTGAATGACTGACTGGTCAGTCATATTATCTCTCCATGACCGATGCCCTCGACAAGCCCATGCCCGATCTCGATGCGCCCAAGACCCAGGCCATCCTCGCCGCCGCCCGCGCCGAATTCGCCGAAAAGGGCTTCGCCGCCGCCCGGCTCGACGACATCGCCCGCGCCGCCGGCGTCGCCAAAGGCACGATTTATCTCTACTTCGCCAACAAGGCCGATCTGTTCCAGGCGGTGGTGCGCGGCTATGTGGTGCGCGAGATCGAACAGGCCGAGACTTTGGTCTCGATCTATGACGGCTCCACCGAGGAGCTTCTCCGGCTGATCGCCCAGGTCTTCCGGGAAAAGGTGCTGGAGACGGATCTGCGGGAAATCATCCGCCTGCTGATCTCGGAAGGCCGCACCTTCCCGGACATCACCGCTTTTTATTACCGGGAGGTGATCTCCCGGGGCATGGCCATGCTCAAAGGCATTCTGCGCGAAGGCGTGGCGCGGGGCGAGTTCCGCAAATCGGCGGCCGAAAATTTTCCTCAGCTTGTGATCGCGCCCTTTCTCGTGGCCGCCATCTGGAAAAGCCTGTTCGACAAATTCACGCCCCTCGACACGGGCGCCATGCTCGATGCCCATTTCGATCTTCTCATCAACGGATTACGGGCAAAATCATGATCCGTAGAATGACCTTCAGTCTTGTCGCAGCCTTGGCGCTCATGGCCTGCCAGCCGGATGAGGCTGGACATCACGGCTATGTGGAAGGCGAGTTCCTGCGCATCGGGCCGGACGAGGCCGGGCGATTGACCAGCCTGACCGTGCGGGAAGGCGAAACGGTCGAGCCCGGCGCGCCCTTGTTCGCCATGGATCAGGCGACGTTCCTGGCGGAACGGGACCAGGCCCAGGGGCGCTTGACGGAAGCCCGCGCGGCGCTTGCCAATCTGCTGGCGGAACAACAGCGGCCGGAGGAAATCCAGGTGCTGCTGGCCCGCAAGGAACGAGCCCAGGCCGATCTGACCCTGGCCCGCACGGATCTGGAGCGCCAGCGCCGTCTGTTTAAGGACGGTTTCGCCCCGCAGGCCCGCCTGGACACGGCCCAGGCCACCTTCGAGCGCGCCAGCGCGGCCTTGGAGGAAATCGACCAGGAAATCAGGGCGGCGCGGCTGACCGCCCGTATCCAATTGATCGAGCAGGCCCAAGGCGCGGTGCGCACGGCGGAAGCCTCGGTCGCGCTGGCCCAGGAACGGCTGGCCCGGCGCACCGTCAGCGCGCCCGCCGGCGCCTATGTTCAAGACGTGTTCTTCCGGCCCGGCGAAGTGGTGCCCGCGGGCCGCGCCATTGTCAGCCTGCTGCCACCGGAGCGCCGCCGGATCATTTTCTACGTGGACGAACCGTCCCGCGCCCGGTTCGAACCGGGCACCAAAGTCATCGTCACCTGCGACAGTTGCCCGCCCGCCCTTGAGGCCACGGTCGATTGGATCTCGGCGGAACAGGAATTCACCCCACCCGTGATCTTCAGTCCCGAGGAACGCGCCCGCCTGGTCTACCGGCTGGAAGCCGCCCCGCAAGGCGCGCTGCCGCTGGCACCGGGTCAGCCGGTCAGCGTGTTCCATACGGACGATTGGACCCCGGACACGCCATGAACGCGGAAAGCGACATCGTCATCGACGCCCGCAACCTCACCAAATCCTTCGGGGACAAGGTGGTGGTGGACGGGCTGACCATGGAGGTGCGCAAAGGCCAGATCTACGGCTTTCTGGGCCCGAACGGCAGCGGCAAGACCACCACCATCCGTATGCTGTGCGGCCTGTTGACGCCCGATTCCGGCAGCGGGCGCACACTGGGCTACGACGTGCTCACCGAAAACGACCAGATCAAGCGGCGGGTCGGCTACATGACCCAGCGCTTCTCGCTCTATCAGGATCTGACGGTGAAGGAGAATCTCGACTTCATCGCCGCCCTTTATGAAATCCCCAATGCCCGCGACAAGGTGCGCGAGACCCTCGACTGGCTCGGCCTGACCACCCGGCGCAATCAGCTTTCCGGCAATCTGTCGGGCGGCTGGAAGCAGCGGCTGGCGCTCGGCGGCGCGCTTCTTCCCGAGCCGGATCTTCTGCTTCTGGACGAACCGACAGCGGGCGTCGATCCCAAGGCCCGGCGGGAATTCTGGGACCGGATCTTCGATCTGGCCGACCGGGGCATCACCGTGCTCGTCTCCACCCACTATATGGACGAAGCCGAACGCTGCCACGAGATCACCTATCTGTCTTACGGCCATGTGCTGGCGCGCGGCACCGTGGACGAGGTCATCGCCCAGTCGGGGCTGACCACCTGGGTGATCATGGGGCCCAATCTGGGCCGCATCGCCCGCGATCTGGCGGGCCGCGAGGGCGTGGAAATGGTCGCGCCCTTCGGCACCACGCTCCATGTGAGCGGTCCGGATGCGGATGCTTTGGAACGCGCCCTCGCCTCCTTGCATGATGACCCCGCTCTGTCCTTGCGCAAGGGCGAACCGTCGCTGGAGGATGTCTTCATCCATCTGATGAGCGGTCAGGCGGACGGCGCGCCCAGCCGGCCCAAGGAGGCGACATGAGCAGCCGGTGGGGCCTCTCCCCGCGCCGGCTTTCCGGCGTCGTGGTCAAGGAATTCCTGCAGATGATGCGCGACCGGCTGACCTTCGGCATGATGCTGGGCCTGCCGCTGGTGCAGTTGATCCTGTTCAGCTACGCCATCAATCTGAACCCGAAACATCTGCCCACGGCGATCCTGGTGGGCGACACAGGGCCCCATGTGCGGGCCATCGTCTCCGCCCTTCAGGCGTCCGATTATTTCGATATCACCACCGTGGCGAAGAGCGCGGAGGACCTCGACTATCTGGTGAACGCGGGGCGCGTGCAGTTCGCCATCGACATTCCGGCGGGCTTCGAGACCCAGTTGGAGCGGGGCGAGCGCCCCGACATCCTGGTGGTCGTGGACGCCACCGATCCGTCCGCCACCGGACAAGCGGTCTCGGCGCTCCAGCAGCTCGGCGGCTTTGCGCTCGATACGGAGCGCTCCGGCACGCTCGCTCATCTGACCCCCGCCCCGCCGCCGTTCGAGATCACCATTCACCAGCGCTACAATCCGATCATCTCCACCCAGTGGAATATCGTGCCCGGCCTGTTGGGCGTGATCCTGACCATGACCATGGTGTTTTTCACGGCCCTCGCCATGACCCGGGAGACCGAACGGGGCACCATGGAGAACCTGCTCGCCATGCCGGTCAAACCCATCGAGGTGATGATCGGCAAGATCGCGCCCTATATCCTGGTTGGATATATCCAGGCGGCGATCATCCTGGCGGCGGCCTTTTTCATCTTCGCCGTGCCGCTGGAAGGCCGCCTGTCGCTCTTGATGCTGATGATCGCGGTCTTCATCGCCGCCCAGCTCTGCGTCGGCTTCACCTTTTCGACGGTGGCCCAAAACCAGCTGCAAGCGGTGCAAATGTCGATTTTTTACATCCTGCCGAGCATTCTGCTCTCGGGCTTCATGTTTCCATTCCGGGGCATGCCCTTGTGGGCGCAAGCCATCGGCGAGCTGTTGCCAATCACTCATTTCCTGCGGATCGTGCGCGGTATCCTATTGAAAGGAAACGGATGGTCGGAAATCTGGACCGACGCGGTCTGGCTTTTGGGCCTACTGATCGTGTTCAGCGCCATCGCCCTCGGGCGTTATCGTCAGACCCTGGATTGAAATTTCCGGAATTTCACTGTAATGTTTTGTTTCGCACTGTTGGATCGGGCGGCGTGGGGTTGACACGACGCAGACTGATCGGATTGAAAGCGATGCGTAACGAACCCAACCTGCCGGCTGGGTCCGGCTATTTCTTCCTGCTGACCCTGTTTTGCTTTGCCTTATGGGTCATCAGTGAGATCGTTCATTTTTCCCACCCCAATCCGGCCGTGGTGCCGGGACCCGACTCTCTGATGTTCAACAGAGTGGTGATCGGCACCCTGGGCGCAATCTGCTTTATCGCGGCTTTGTTGCGGCTGCGGAAGGATAAAGTGCCGGAAGCGGATGGATCAGAGGCTGCGCCCGTCGAAGAAGGTGGGACTCAGGGACTCGACCGCAACCCCCTCTAGGCAGCGCGCATTCACGCTCCTGATGAATGGGGGTTAAGACCCTTGGTTCTTATCGGCGTCTTCGTCCTCGCCGATCCCGTCGTCCTCATCCTCGGCGGACATCACCGCGCCGTCATCGAATTCCTCTTCATCGAACCCGTCATCGGCTTCGTCTTCGGCCTCTTCTTCCTCGAAGCCATCGTCTTCCGCGTAAGGCCCATCCGGGTCCTCGTCGAAATCCCCATCGCCGTCGCCCTGGCCTTCGCCGGGCGGCGTCGGCACCTGGAAGTCGGGCGGCAGGCGCCAGTCGAGTAGACCGGCGGCCTTCAGTTCCTCCAGACCCGGCAGATCGGTGACGGCGGCCAAGCCGAAATGCTCCAGGAAGGCGTCGCTGGTGCCATAAGTCAGCGGACGGCCCGGCACCTGGCGGCGGCCGCGCATGCGCACCCAGCCCATATCGAGCAACACGTCGAGCGTACCCTTGCTGACGGTCACGCCGCGCAGTTCCTCGATCTCGGCCCGGGTCACGGGCTGGTGATAGGCAATGATGGCGAGCGTCTCGATGGCAGCGCGGGACAGGCGGCGCTGTTCGGTGCGTTCCTTTTGCAGCAGAAAGCCCAGATCGGGCGCGGTCCGGAACGCCCATTTCTCGGCCACCTGCACCAGATTGACGCCGCGCGGCTCGTAAAGCGCCTGCAACTCTTCCAGGATCGGGCCGATCTTAGTGCCCTTGGGCAGACGCGACGCCAGTTCCTTTTCCGGCACCGGTTCGGCGGAAGCGAACAGAATGGCCTCGATCATGCGCACCGTATCGATGCTTTTTTCCGGCTCGGCCTCTTCAGCCTGATCCTGCGGTTCCTCGGTCTCTGCGGTTTCGTCCGTATCGGCCTCATCTTCTGGCGCATCCTCGCCGTCGTCCGATGGATCGTCATCCTCAAGATCATCCGTCTCGTGCCTGGCGGAATCGTCGTCCTCGATCGGCTTGCGCATGTCGAGCGCATGGCTCTCCGGACCGGTCATGACCGCATCCTCATCGGGCGTTTCGATGCGAACGGCTTCACCTTGATCGTCCATGGGCTCTTGTCCTCAAGCTTACGCGTTACAGGGTTATTCAGTGCCGGACGCAGGCCCGGCGCCCGGAAAGGGAATGGGGTCCGCGCCATTGGGCGCCACGGGCGGCGCTGCCTCGGCGCGCTTGCGCACATAGACCGGGCCGAACTGTTTCAGTTGACGGATTTCCATGAAGCCGTCGCGCACCAGTTCCAGCGTGGCGGTAAAGGTGCTGGCCATCTGGGTGCGCCAGCGCTTGACGCCTTCCGCCGATCCGGCCCATTCGTCGGGAAAGAAGCTTTCCAGGCTCGACCAGTCGGCAATGGCGCCCAACATGGATTCGATCCGCCTGCGGGCGTCCTCGATGGCGTACACGGCGGGCCGTTCATAGTGGTAGGAGATATCCACCGCTTTGGTGCGCTGGCGGGTATAGGCTTTCAGCAGATCCTGCAGCGTATCCTTGTACTGAGCGTTCAGCAGGACGCGCACGGGCTCCGGGCCGCCACGGGAGAAAACATCCCGGCCCAGACGGTTGCGGCCCATAAGCCGGGCGGCCGCCTCGCGCATGGCCTCAAGCCGCTGCAGTTGGAACTGCAGGCGCGCGGCCAGTTCCTCGCCCGTGGGCTCTTCTTCGTCGTCATCGGTTTTGGGCAGCAACAGGCGCGATTTCAGATAAGTCAGCCAGGCCGCCATGACGAGATAGTCGGCCGCCAGCTCCAGGCGCACCCGCTTGGCTTCCGCCACGAAGGCCAGATACTGCTCGGCGAGCGCCAGGATCGAGATCTTGGCCAGATCCACTTTCTGGGCCTTGGCGAGGGTCAGCAGCACGTCGAGGGGGCCCTCGAAACCGTCCACATCGACGATCAAGGCTTCGCCGCTTGCCTGGGGACGGCCCCCGGCCTCGAAATCGTCCTCGGAGGGCGCGGCATGATCTGCGGCCTGATCCGCGGGCGGGCCGGCGTCGGGCCAGGGCGTTTCGGCGTCGGCATTTGGGTCCTGGGCGGTCATGACCGGGGCGATCCCCTCTTTCTCACCTGAATGAATGGGCCAGTGAGCGCACAGGCGCCTTACGCGGCCGAATCGAGAAGTGCGTTAAGTTTAGCCCAGGCGGCGTGCGGTTCGAATGGCCGGTGTGCCGGTTTGGCAATCCGCTCAAGCGCGCGGGCGGCGCGATCGGCGGATTTCCCGGCCAAAACCGGCGTGGCACTCACCACTTCGACCATTTCGGCCATGTCGGCGTTGCAGTGGAGCACCACATCGCAGCCCGCCTCCAGAGAGTGCCGGGCCCGGGCGGCAAAGTCGCCTTTCAATGCCTTCATGGACAGATCGTCGGTCATCAGGAGCCCGTCGAAGCCGATATGGCTCCGGATCACGTTGTCGATCACCGTTGGCGAGAGCGTGGCGGGCCGCTCCGGATCGATGGCCTCATAGACCACATGGGCGGTCATGGCCAAGGGCATGTCGCGCACGGCCCGGAACGCCTCGAAATCGACCGCCTCCAGATCGGCGCGGGATGCGGTCACCACCGGCAGGTTTTCATGGCTGTCCACACGCGCCCGGCCATGTCCCGGAATGTGTTTGATGACGGGTAACACGCCGTCGGCG
The DNA here is from genome assembly GCA_964612085.1 of uncultured Alphaproteobacteria bacterium. GTDB lineage: Bacteria > Pseudomonadota > Alphaproteobacteria > JAJFIK01 > JAJFIK01 > CAZTCJ01. The sequence continues at coordinate 13,267 of CAZTCJ010000047.1, read as the reverse complement.
ATCAGGGCCTGCCCCGCCGCCGCCGCCAGATCCGAAACCACGGCGGCCGAGGCGCCATAGGCCCGGTCACCAATAATGCCGTGCTCTTCCGGAGCAGGCACGTCCAGAACGGGCACGCAATCAACGGTGATGCCGAGCGCGCGCAGCTCATGGGCCAGCAGCCGGGCATGGAGCGTGACCGCTTCGCGGGCAAGCGCGGGGTTTTGGGCATAAAGCGCGCCCATCAGGCCCGCGGCGGGAAACTCCGGCCATTCGGGCGGTTTCAGACGGGCCACGCGCCCGCCTTCCTGGTCGATCAGAACCGGCGCGTCGTCCCGCCCGACACAGGCCCGCAGGGCACGCACCAGGGCAGCGACCTGCTCTCTGGTCCGGCAGTTCCGGGCGAAAAGAATGAAGCCCCAGGGATTGGCTTTTGCGAAAAACCATGCCTCGCCGGGCGTCAGGCGCTCGCCCGAGCAGCCTAGAATGGCGGCCCGGGGCGCGCCCGATGGCTCAACAGGACCCATCGGTCGAACTCGCTTCCAGTTGCGTCACGAGCGGCCTGCCCGTAAGCAGGCCACCGGATTAGCGTGAAGCCACCAGACAATCCTGACCTTGTGACTTCAACGTGGCGCAGAGATTGGTCGCGGCATCGCGGGTCGCGAAATAGCCGATCCGCAGGCGGTAGAAGATCCCCCGCGCGCCCAGATCGACCGCCTGAACGTCCTTGGTGTAAGGCCCAAGAAGGCTCGAATAGCGGTTCGCGACACGGCTCCAGGTCTGGTCCGCCGCCGCCTGGGACGGCAGGGAAGCCAGTTGGACCACGAAATTGCCGGACGCGGCGGGACGCGGACCGGACGGCGCGGGCGGACCGATCACGTCGTCATTGCTGGCCGCAGGCGTGGCCGCAGCGCCCCCCGGCGGATTGCGCAGGCGCGCGGACGGCGGCGGCACCAGGATCCGGTCGGACTGGCTGTCCGGCGCCGCCGTGGTTTCCACCGGCTGCGGCGCGCGCGGCTGCGGCGTGGTGCGCTGAGGCGTCTGCTGCTGGGCCGTGCGCGAGGGCTGAGCGGCGGGCGGCGTCGAGCGTTGCTGCGTCTGCTGAGGCGCGCCGCGCAGATTGGGCTGGGCTTGAGAACCCGATGCCGGCGCGCTGCTGGCCGTGCCACCGGACGCGGACGGCGCGCGGGGCAGATCGACGATCGGCTCTTCCCGCGGCACGACCCGTTCGGCGCTGTCTTCGGACTGGCCGTTCAGACGACGGAAGACATCGCGGTCCTGCGGTGCTTCCTGGCCGCCGGACGCGCCGGGACGCACCCGCTCCGCATTGCCGTCGGCCGTGATCAGCCGTGTGTTCTGATTGCGCGCCAAGCCGTCTTTCACGCCCTGCTGATACGCGACATACCAGACGCCGACGATCGACAGAATCACGACCACGGCAAGCACGACAAACAGCGGTACGCGCGGCCCATTGTCTTCGTCTTCGTATTCGTAGGGTTCCAGATCAGGGTCGTCGGCGCGGTACGTGCCCCTGTCATAATCTCGTGCACGATCGATGTCGTTCATGGCATTCATCCTGGCTCGCACTCCTATATCGCCCCACCCCCGGCGACCGTTTTTTGACCAGAACTGCCGGAAAAACGGATCAGGGCTACTTGGCCGAGCCTATGGCGCGCAATTGATACGCAACGCGACGGTATTTGCGCGTCTCCCACCACAGGTCAAAGCACTCTTGCAACGATTCAGGCGGACCATTCAAGTGGAAGTGTCAGCGCGGGACAGAAAATCTCTTGACAAACGGGCAATACGAAGGCCGTGCAGGAAAACCTGCGGTCTGACCGATTGTCAAGGAGGGTCTTTGCCTGTCGGGTAGCCAACCTGGACAAAACGTGCGGGTTTCACACTTTCCGAACGGCAGCCTGAACAATTGGGCGTGTGTGCATAGCACCAATTAACCGGGGTTTCAAATCCCCGTTACGCCTCACTGCGGCACACCGTCCGTCAGCGCTTGGGACTTTCGGCCCGGGTCTGGCTGTCGCGCGGTGTCCGGGGCGCTTGCGGCTCCAGCCGGCTCAGCACATCGCCCACCGAAATCCGGTCGGCGGCCCAGGAGTCTTCATGTGACGTGTGATCCGTCCGGTCATGGCCGGACGCCTGTTCGCTCGGTGACATGTCCCTGCTCCCCTTCAAGTTTCTTAAGGTAACGGAACCATGAATTGGTTGCCAATCGGTAATTTGGCCACCAAAGACGCTCTTACGATTTGCAAGGGCGCGGCCAAGTCCTTTCACCCAGCTCTCAAGACCTGAAATCGAACAGGCGCCGATGCTCTTCGAGGGCGAAGGCATCGGTCATGCCCGCGATGAAATCGCACACGGCGCGCGCCGTGCCGGCCCGGTCGCGCGGGTCGATGCGGGCCTGCCAGTCGGTCGGCAGGGTGTTGGGTTCGGCCAGAAACAGCTCGAACAGGTCCGTCACCACGCGGCGCGCCTTGCTGGCCATGCGGTTGACCCGGTAATGGCGGTACATGTTCTCGAACAAAAAGGCGCGGATCGCCCGGTCGGCCTCGATCATGTCTTGGGAAAACGCCACCACCGGCCGGTCGAGCCCGCGCACATCCTCCACCGACCCGGCGCCGGACGCCGCCACCCGCCGCCCGGTCTCGGCCAGGCAGTCATTGACCATGGCGGCGATCAGACGCCGGTTCGCTTCATGGATCAGCCGGGTCTGATCGATACCGGGATAGCGCTCCATCACGGTCCGGAACATATCGCCCACCAAAGGCAGCCCCAGCAGATCCTCCACCGTGAACAGCCGGGCTCTCAAACCGTCATCCAGATCGTGATTATTGTAGGCGATATCGTCGGAGAGCGCCGCCACCTGGGCTTCCGCCGAGGGCTGGGTGTGCAGCTCCAGATCGTGGCGGCGTGTATACTCCATGATGCCTTCTGGCAGATGGCCGCCGGCGTCGTCGGGTCCGCTCAACAGCGGCCCGTTATGTTTGACGATGCCCTCAAGCGCCTCCCAGGACAGGTTCAGGCCATCGAATTCCGCATAGCGGCGCTCAAGGTCGGTCACGATGCGCAGGGTCTGGGCATTGTGATCGAAGCCGCCATAAGGCGCCATGCAGGCCTGAAGCGCATCCTCGCCCGCATGGCCAAAGGGCGGATGGCCCAGATCATGGGCCAGCGCCAGGGCTTCGGCCAGATCCTCGTCGAGCCCCAGGGCACGGGAGATGGAGCGGGCGATCTGGGCCACTTCCAGGGAATGGGTCAGGCGCGTGCGGAAATGATCGCCTTCATGGGACACGAAGACCTGGGTCTTCTGCTTGAGGCGGCGAAACGGCGTGCAATGGATGATGCGGTCCCGGTCGCGCTGGAAAACCGTGCGGGTGGAGCCTTCTTCCTCGGGCACGAGACGGCCCCGGCTCAAGGCCGGATCGCAGGCGAAAGGCGCGACGGTCCAGCCTGGACGGCGCACGGCGCCTTGGGCCAAGTCCTGGGATCGATCGCTCAGGGACATGTCGCGGCTCATGGGGATTTGCGCTCCGTCTCGGGCCAGGCACACGCGTTCTTGGATCCTGCGCGCCGAGCCCTTACATTCAATTGAGTCTCACGGCGGATATAAGGCACCGCCGGTTGAATGCAAAAGGACGGACGGCTGCTCATGGAAACCATGGACCAGACACCCTCAAGCGAGACCACCCCGGGCGCACTGCCCTTCAGCGTCAGCGCGCGGGCCGCGCAGCAGATCGCCAAGATCGTGGAGAAGAAGCCCGAACCGACCATGCTGCGCATTACCGTCGAGGGCGGCGGCTGCAGCGGCTTCCAGTACAAATTCGATCTGGTCACGGAGCGCCAGGACGACGATCTGGAGATCGAGCGGGACGGCGTGATCGTGCTGGTGGACGAGATGTCCCTGCCCTTTCTGGAAGGTTCGGAACTCGATTATGTGGACGAGCTGATCGGCGCCTCCTTCCAGGTGCGCAATCCCAACGCGACGGCGTCCTGCGGCTGCGGCACCAGCTTCGCGGTCTGAAGATGACGCCACGCGCCCGCATACCGGCGGCCGCTCTCCTGGTCAGTATGATGAGCATGCCGTCCCATGGTGCCGAGGCGTTGGACGCCCCGAATGGAATCGCTCTGGACCAAATGACCCTCGGCCCCGGCGAGAAGACCATTCTGGTCGAGGACGTGAACGGTGATGGCCGGAACGATGTCATCGTGGCGGAAGAAGCGTCTGGCCGCATCGCCGTGCTCTTGAATGACGGCGGCGGTTTGGGCGATCCGGCCTATTTTCCGGCGGGAGACAATCCAAGCTGGCTGGCCGCGCTCGATGTCGATGACAACGGCACCATGGATCTTGCCGTGGCCAATCATGAAGTCCCTTCGATCACCGTATTGACGGGCGACGGCACGGGCCGCTTCGTGCCCGCGCCCCGGTCTCCTTTCGCCATCGCGACCGCGCCCCACTCCCATATGATCGCCGCGGCCGATATGGACGGGGACGGACGGAGCGATCTGATCGTGGACAGCCGGGACCGGCTCGGTCTTTATATCCTGCGCGGACAGGCAGGCGGATCATTCTATGCGCCCGGTACAGGTATCGATGTGGACGGCGCGCCCTATCTGGGCTTCGCCGCCGGCGATATCGACGGTGACGGACGGCCCGATCTGGTCACACCCAACCGGAATTCCATCAGTGTAATGCTCAACCGGTCGTCGGATGATCTGGCCTTCGACCGCGCCGCCCCCATCCCCTTGACCAGCCCGTTCGCCGTCGCCCTGGGCGACATGAATGGCGACGGACTGACGGATCTGATCGCGGCCAGCGAACGCCAGGATCCCGGCGTGGCCGTGTTTTTCGGTGACGGCTCGGGCCAATTCGTTCAGCAGACGGCCTTTTCCCTGGCCTCGGGCGCCAAGACCATCGCAACGGGCGATGCCAATGGCGACGGTCTCACGGATGCGGTCGTCACCAGTTGGAGCAGCGGCTTGCTGCTGATCATGGGCGGCACGGAAACCGTCATGGACGACCAGCCCATCACGGCGGTCCATTTGCCCTTGCAAGGAATCAGCGCGCCCTGGGGCGCTGGCTTCGGCGATCTCGATGGGGACGGCCGCGATGAAATCCTAGTTCCCGATGCATCGGGCGAACGCATGACCATTTATTCCGCGATTAGCATAGAATAACCGCTGGACGCACTATCCCGCCGGATCGACTACGGACCAAAAACTCATGAAAATCGCGACCTGGAACGTCAATTCCCTGAAAGTCCGGATCGATCATGTCTGCGACTGGCTCAAGGAGAGCGGTACGGATGTGGCCTGCCTCCAGGAAATCAAGCTCACCGATGACAAGGTGCCTACGGAGCGCTTCGAGGAGATCGGCTATCACATCGCCGCCCACGGACAGAAAACCTATAACGGCGTGGCGCTGGTTTCGAAATATCCCCTGGAGGACGTGAAGACCGGCCTGCCCGGCGATAAGTCAGACGAACAGGCCCGCTATATCGAGGCGGTGGTCTCGACGGAGACGGGCGCGGTGCGCGTGGCGAGCCTTTATCTGCCCAACGGCAATCCGGCGCCTGGCGATAAATACACCTATAAACTCAAATGGATGGACCGGCTGATCGCCCATGCCGCCAAGCGGCTGGCGCTGGAGGAACCGTTCGTCCTGGCGGGCGATTACAACGTCATTCCGGCGGCGGAGGATGTCCATGACCCGGCTGCCTGGGCCGACGACGCCCTGTTCCGGCTGGATACCCGCGCGAAATTCCGGGAACTGTTGTATCTGGGCCTGACGGATGCCTTCCGCGCCTGCAATGCCGAGCCCCATCAGTTCACCTTCTGGGATTATCAGGGCGGCGCCTGGCCGAAAAACCACGGCATCCGCATCGATCATCTGCTGTTGTCGCCGCAAGGCACCGACCAGCTCAAATCGGCCGGAATCGACAATCACGTGCGCGGCTGGGAACAACCGTCCGACCACGTCCCGGTCTGGTGCGAGCTGGAAATTTAATCAGAACTGGGAGGGGTCGTAAGACGCGGCCCGCTCTTCCGCCTCCCGCACCACATCGGCGGGCAGGCTCTCGCGGTAGCGCAGATAGGTGTCCTGAATGATCTGGCCCAGGGTGCGCCGGTAGCTGTCGGTCTCGACCACGCGGGTGAGCGGCATGACGCGCTTGGACAGATCCGAATCCAGATTTTCCCCAGCCGTCTTGTTGGCGAGCGCGAGCCAGGCAAAGCCCAGTTCCGGATCGGCGGGCGTGCCCACCCCTTCTAGATAGATCTGCGCGGCCTTGAACTGGGCCAGCACCACGCCCTGCTTGGCGGCCAGCCGGTACCAGTAAATGGCGTGCTCCGGCACGGCCTCGACCTTGCCCGCCTCGCCGGTCAGAAAGAGTTCGCCCAGGTCCGTCTGGGCCACCGGATGGCGCTGGGCCGCCGCCTTGTAAAGCCAGGCAATGGCCTCCGCGTAATCCTGCGGCACGCCCTGGCCAAGGCGCAGTAGGGTGGCAAGGCTCACCTGCGCTTCCGCATGGCCCTGATCGGCGGCCTTGCGGTAATAGGCCGCCGCCGCCGCCGCGTCGGGCGCGGGCAGGCCTTCGCCGTTGAGACACATATTGCCCACCAGCCATTGGGCCACCGCATCGCCGTCATCGGCCGACTCCCGCCATTCATCGAGCGCCCTGGCATAGTCCTTCGCCGCATAGGCCTCGACGCCCGCCTCGAAAGAGGCGTAGGCGGACGGACCCGCCAGAGCCGTCAGCAGACAGAAAGCCGTGGCGATCCGGATCATGCCGCCCCCGTGCGCAAGGTATTGAGCGCTTCCTGGAGGCGCTTGGTCCGGCTCGTCGCAGCGCTGCGCCGGTCGCGCTGTTCCTCGATCACATCTTCCGGCGCCTTGGAGATGAATTTCTCATTGTTCAGCTTACCGTCTATTTTCTCGATTTCCTTGCCGAGCTTACCGATTTCCGTTTCCAGGCGCTTCATCTCCTGGTCCAGATCGATGACATCGGCAAGCGGCAGAACGAGCAACGCTTCATCCAAGACGATCTGCACCGAGCCGGCCGGGATCTCGTCGGTGGCGCGGGTCCAGTCGAGCCGGGCCAGGCGCTTGATCTCCTGTTCATGGGATTGCAGGCGCGTCAGCGAGCTAGCATTCGCGCCCTTGATCAGCAGAGGGATCTTGGCGGCGGCCGGCACATTCATCTCCGCCCGGACCGAGCGGATTTCGCTCACCATGCGGATGGCCCAATTCATTTCCTCGTCCGCCTGCTGGTCCTGGATATCGGCGGGCAGCGCGGGCCAGGACGCATCGATCAGCATGCTGCTGCGCGGATGGCCGTGCTCGGCGAGCCGCTCCCACAGCTCTTCGGTAATGAACGGCATGAACGGGTGCAGCAGGATCAATATCTGATCGAGCACCCAGGCGGCGCAGGCGCGGGTTTCCATCTTTTCCGGACCGTCCGGACCCGTCAGAAGCGGTTTGATGAACTCCACATACCAGTCGCAGAAGACATGCCAGACGAAATGGTACAACGCCCCCGCCGCTTCGTTGAACTTATAGGCTTCGATGGCCTGGGCGACGCCGGTGGTGGCGCGGGCCACCTCACCGACAATCCAGCGATTAACCGTATGCTGAACGTTTTCCGGGTCGAAATCGGCCCGGCCCACACATTCATTCATCTGGCAGAAACGGGCGGCATTCCACAGCTTGGTGCCGAAATTCCGGTAACCCTCGATGCGGCCCTTGGCGAGCTTGATGTCGCGGCCTTGCGCGGCCATGGCGGCGAGCGTGAAGCGCAGGGCGTCGGCGCCGAATTCATCGACCAGTTTCAAAGGATCGATCACGTTGCCCTTGGATTTCGACATCTTCTGGCCCTTCTCGTCCCGGACCAGCGCATGGATATAGACAGTGTGGAAC
>CAZTCJ010000047.1:0-5351 GCA_964612085.1 uncultured Alphaproteobacteria bacterium | reverse complement strand
AAAAGAAGATAATGTCGAAACCCGTGACCAGCAGATCGGTCTTGTAATAGCGCGCCAGTTCTGGCGTCTCGTCGGGCCAGCCGAGCGTCGAGAATGGCCAAAGAGCGGAGGAAAACCACGTGTCAAGCACATCCTCGTCGCGGGTCAACGCCACCTTTTTACCGAAATGGGCTTCGGCCTGGGCGAATGCCTCATCTTCCGACTCGGCGACGAAGACCGTGCCGTCTTCCGCGTACCAGGCCGGGATCTGATGACCCCACCAGAGTTGACGGGAGATACACCAAGGCTGGATGTTCCGCATCCATTCGAAATAGGTGCGTTCCCAGTTCTTCGGCACAAAGACGGTCTTGCCCTGCTCCACCGCTTCGATGGCGGGCTTGGCCAGCACCTTGGCGTCCACATACCACTGATCGGTGAGCCAGGGCTCGATCACCACATCGGAGCGGTCGCCATAAGGCACCGTATGGGGATGATCCTCGATTTCCGCGAGCAGGCCCAGCTCCTCGAAACTTTCGACGACTTTCTTGCGCGCGTCGTAGCGGTCGAGCCCGCGAAAGCCCTCCGGCACCTCGTCGTTGAGCTTCGCATGGGCGTCGAAGATGTTGATCATGGGCAGATCGTGGCGGCGCCCGACCTCGAAATCGTTGAAGTCATGGGCGGGCGTGATCTTGACCGCGCCGGAGCCCTGTTCGGGATCGGCGTACTCATCGGCGACGATGGGAATCTTGCGCCCGACAATGGGCAGCTCCACGAACTGGCCGATCAGATCCTTGTAACGCTCATCGTCCGGATGAACAGCGACGGCGGTATCGCCCAGCATGGTCTCGGGCCGGGTGGTGGCGACCGTGATGGTCTCGTCCGGACGGTCCGCCAGCGGATAGCGGAAGTGCCACAAATGGCCCTTCACTTCCTTCATCACCACTTCCAGGTCGGAAATGGCGGTCTGGAATTTGGGATCCCAGTTGACGAGCCGCTTGTCCCGGTAGATCAGGCCGTCCTTATGAAGCCGCACGAAGACCTTCAGCACCGCCCGCGACAGGCCGTCATCCATGGTAAAGCGTTCCCGGCTCCAGTCGCAGGACGCGCCCAGACGGCGCAACTGATTGATGATGGTGCCGCCGGACTCTTCTTTCCATTGCCAGACGCGTTGCACGAAGGCCTCACGGCCCATGGTGCGGCGGTCGGTGCGGTTTTCTTCCTGGAGTTTGCGCTCGACCACCATCTGGGTGGCGATGCCCGCATGGTCCATGCCCGGCTGCCACAACACGTCCCGCCCGCGCATGCGCTCGAAGCGCACGACCACATCCTGCAGCGTGTTGTTGAAGGCGTGGCCCATATGGAGGCTGCCCGTCACATTGGGCGGCGGAATGACGATGCAATAGGGGTCGGCGTCGGGCCTGCGGCCGGCCTTGAAGGCGCCGCTCTCTTCCCACTGGCGGTACAAACGCGGTTCGGCCTCCGCGGGCGTGAATGTCTTGTCGAGCATGTCTGATCAGTATCTTGGAATCGGTTCAAACGAGTGGCTGAGCCTACCACCTAGCGCAGACCCCGCCAGCCTTATGCGCAACCAACCCTAGACACTCCCCCCAAAAAGAAAAGCGCCGGCCTTGCGGGAGGCTCCCGCGCTGACCGGCGCTTCGATCTCAGTCGATGGTGGTGGTCTTAACGGCGCCGGTTCCGCGAGATCCGGCGTACTTCCCGTTCAACCACTTCCTCGACGATCTCGGGCAGATTGTCGTCGAGCCAATCTTTCAGCATCGGACGCATGGTGTCCTGAACGATCGCTTCCAGCGAGCGGCTGTCGCCGCCCTCGGAAATGGCGACGTCACGGCCCAGCGACCCGAACGCGGCGGACGCCGCACTCAGAGCCTGATCGCCGATGATGCCGTCATCGTAAGGCGTGTCGTCTTCGTCATTGTCCACGATCATCAGATCATCGCTGCTGTCGTCATGGGCAGCGGCGGGCGCGACCGGCTCGGGCGCTTCCGGCTCCGGCTGCGGCATCGGATAGACCGCTTCCGGCGCGCGCGGCTGAGGCACGGGCTCCGGCTGATACGCCTGGACCGGTTCCGGCTCGGGCTGCGGCTGGGGCGCCGCCTGGGCCACGGGCTCAGGCGCCGGCGGTTCGTCGGAAACGACCTGGGTCAGTTCCAGAACCTCGGCGCTGGCCTGTTCCGGCTCGGCCTGAAGAGGCGTTTCCATGGGCTCAGGCGCGGCTTGCGCCGTGTCGGCGGCGGCGCCATTGGGCGCGGCCTGGGCCTGTTGCGGAGCGGCTTCCTCGCCGTCCTCGGAAATGATGCGACGGATGGAGGCGAGAATCTCCTCCATGGTCGGTTCCTGTTGGGTGCTTTCTTGATCGGTCATGGGAAATCCCTGAAGTGAACGCCTGGGGCCTTGTGATACAGCATCCGTACAATGGACACCGCGTTTTGCTCAAATCCCCCTTCCGGGAGATACCTGCCGGCAATTGTCTGCCTTCCGAAACCGGCGAAACGGCCGGTTAGATCCTTTGACTGCTGTGGGACAGCATCCAATCACCGTTCTCTCCTTAAAGCAGGAGCGATGCCAGAGACTGTCCCGACCCGGTAAGCCCGCCTGTACACGGCAAAATGCCCACCCGTGCAATTACCAGCCTCATCTTCCTTGCATCGAAATGAGACAAGACGATGACTTAGAACGAACACGCGGCCGGCGCAATATCCTTGATCTATTCCAGAAGGAGACAAAGATTACTGGCCGGTCATTTCCGGTCCGTCTCAATCGCCTCTGCGGCCCAACCCTATCCACTTACCCTTGACATCATCATAATAATCTTTCGGGTCGTAGTAGCGCGTGGGCAGTTCAAGCTCCCGGGCCGTCAGTTGACCGACGGCCGCCAGCAATTGGAATGCGGCGACATATTCATCCCGTTCCGAGCGCACCAGGGTCACCCGCGAGTCAAGCAACTCCTGTTCCGCATCCAGAACATCAAGCGTGGTGCGCGAGCCGACCTGGGCTTCCTGCTGCACGCCTTCGAAGGCGATCTCGTTGGCGCGCACCTGTTCGCGGCTCGCTTCGATGGTGGCGCGGGCCGAGCGCAAGCCTTCCCAGGCATTGGCCACCGTTTCCCTGACGGTCCGTTCCGCTTCGGCGATCTGCAGACGGTCTTCGCTGTTCAACTGCTTGGCCTGGCGGATGCGGGAGTAGTTCGCGCCGCCGGCATAAAGCGGCATGCTGACATTCGCGCTGACGGACTGGGTCGCCGAGCGGCGGTCGCCGGTGAAGATGTCGGCGGCACCGTCCAGGGTCGACGTATCGCTATCCGCGTAACGGGCCTGAATGGAAACCGTCGGCAACAGGACGCCGTGGGCGGACTTGACGGCGAAGCGCGAGGCTTCTTCCGCCCGGCGGGCCGATTTCAAATTCGGGTTCTTGTTGATCGCCTGGTCCACCGCATCCTGTTCGGTGCCGGGCAGCGTCGGCAGGGGCGGCGGCGGCTGCAGCACACCCGGAACCGTGCCGATGACCCGTTCGAAGGCCGCCCGGCTGGCGATGAGCTGCGCTTCCGCCGCGATCAGATTGGACTGGGCGCCGGACAGGCGGGCCTCGGCCTGGGCCACGTCGGTCCGCGTGATCTCGCCAACCCGGAACCGGTCCCGCGCCGCTTCGAGCTGGCGGGTCAGGACCTGCACATTGTTTTGGCTGAGGCGCACCACCGCGTCGTCGCGCAGCAGATCCATATAGGCGGTGACACTGTCGAGCAGCACGGTCTGTTCGGTCGAGCGCAACTGGGCCCGGCCCGCGCGCACATTGGACTTGGCTTCACGCGTTTCGTTCAAAGTCCGCAGTCCACGGAAGACATTCTGGGTCGCCGTGAACGAATAATCCTGAGTGGTGACCGTCTCGTCGGTGGAAATGGTCGTGGGTACCGGCGGCGTGCCGAACGAGGCTTCGCGCTCGCCGTCCGTGTCGGCATAGGTGTAGCTCGCATTGGCGTTCACGGTCGGGCGCCAACTGGCCGTCGCCTGGTTGACCGTCTCGTCCGTGGCCCGCAATTGCGCGCGCTGGGCGAGCAGGGTCGGGTTGGTGTTGTAGGCCTGCACCAGGGCCTCTTCGAGGGTTGAGACTTGAGCGAGCGTCGGGCCGGCCGAAAGACAGACCACACTCGCTGCTGCAACCGCCCGGAAAAGCCGAGACTTGGACCACCGTGTCATACGCATATCTGCCCGCCGTTCCTCTCCTGCGCGGCCTCACCCGGACGCCGCTTCAACCACCGCCTAACCAGACGCCAGAGTGTATGGATTTCAGGTAACCAAATCCACGGTTCCATTTGCGTCCCACCGGACCAAATGAAGACCGTTCCCTTTTTCACTGCCCGAAAACCGACATTCTTCCGGACGCCCAATCCGCCTTTTAGAATACGAACTCTTCCGCCCGATTGAAACCGGGCAAAGCAGGCACGGTGCCATCGAAAACGATCCGCTCGCTCACACTCCCCTGGGCGTGAATGAATATGGTGCCCTTGCCGACCCGGTGGCCGAGAACAATGACGCCCAGCCGTCCGCCTTCGGTCAGTTGGGTTTTCCACGCCTCCGGCACGGTTTCGACGCCGCCGCCTACGAAAATCACATCGTAAGGGCCCTGCCCCGCATAGCCCGCCGCCAGATCGCCCTTGACCACTGCGGCATTGTCGATGCCCAGATCCTGAATCGCCTGATCGGCGCCCGCCGCCAGCGCCTCGTCGCTTTCGAGCGCCACCACCGTTTCCGCCAGTTGAGCGAGCACGGCGGTCGAATAGCCCGTGCCGCAGCCGATATCGAGCACAAGATCGGTGGGGCGGATGTCGAGCGCCTGGACCAGCAGCGCGAAATTGCGGGGGTCCATCAGGTAGCGGTCCTCGCCGATCCCCACCGCCTCGCCGATATAGGCGAGCGAGCGCTTGCCCTTGGGCACGAACAGCTCGCGCGGGATCTCGAGCATGGCCTGATGAATCCGGGGATCGGTGACGTCACTGGCCCGCACCTGTCCGTCGACCATGGCCGTGCGCGCTTGCGCGAAATCGATCATGCCTTCGTCCGTTCCTTGTCCGCCGCTCCCATTACGCTGAGCGGTTTGGGAGCGGAGCTTGTCCCGCCGCAGCGCTTATAAAGCTGCCATGCTCAATTGACAAACGAAGTTAACGCAATGAAGCCGGCGCATCATGCCGCTCCCATTCCGCCCCCAATACTTCCTCATTGTCGCCCGCAAGCGGCTCTGCTATGTCAGCGGACCACTCGCAAGAAAGACAGGCGGCCATGCCCGCCGCTCGATCCGAGGTCACGTGGCGGAGTGGTTACGCAGCGGCCTGCAAAGCCGTGTACGCCGGTTCGATT
>CAZTCJ010000046.1:0-29791 GCA_964612085.1 uncultured Alphaproteobacteria bacterium | reverse complement strand
TCAAACGCCTGCAACGGCCGCATCACATCCAGGGCGACCGGCCCGCCCAGCTTTTCGGATGCCTCTTGGCCAATGAGCGCGGCCATGGGCTGAAGCTGCCACTGGGCGAGAGGGCGCTGGCAGTGCCGCACCACCAAACTCGGTCGTGTAAAGAGTGAAAACGCTGACAACACGGGCCCGCGCCGCGGACCCTATCCATCACAACACGGATAATCAGACGTCAGCTGATAATCCCAGGGGGATCATAGCTGTGGCCGGGGAAGACCTGGGCCAACTGGCCTTCGGGATATTCCATATGCCTGACCAGGGCCTCGGCCATCACGTCGCGGCAGTCGAACGCGGCATCGAGGAAGCGTCCGTTGCGCAGGCTGGTTTCCTGAAGGGTCGGCCAGTCTCCGTGGATTTCGCCGCCCCTGACCGCCCCGCCCATGACCCCCCAGCAGGCCGCATAACCATGATCCGTACCGAAACTGCCGTTCTGCTCGGTGGTACGGCCCAACTCCGTGCCGATCAGCATTCAGACCCGGGGCCACAGATTGGCGCTGTCCAGATCCCGGTGGAACACCAGCAGATCGTTCGAGCCCGTGCGCTGGTTGCGGTGCAGGCCTGAATTCGACTCCGTGACACTGGTATCGGGCTGGCGCTGGTTGGAATGGGAGTCCCAGCCGCCGTTCCAGTTCACGGTGACGCATTCGAGCGGATAGTCTTCCTTGATCAGTTGGGCGACCAGTTTCAGGCCCCTGCCGAGGGGGCTGTTGCTGTATTCCAGGCCGCCCGCACTCGGCTCATAGTCCTCGTTCAGTGTCGCGAATTGCTGCAGGCTTTCGACCATGGCGACGCCGCGGTTTCGGGTCAGGCTATTGACCGGCAGCCCGGCTTTATCCGTGGCCGCATAGGTTTCGAGCAAATGGTTGAGCAGGATGTTTTCCGTGCACCCCTGCCCTTCGCACCATTCGCTTTCTTCCAGCTTGTAGTCATCGGCCGATTGGATCGCCGGATAGGCGTCGGCCCCGCCAAGTTCCGCTGTCAGATTGCCGCTCCCGGCCATCATCCCTCTGAAGACGGAGGAACTCGAACTGGTTTCCAGAACCTTCGACATCCAGCCATTGGTCAGCCCGCCGATTTCGCCGGTGCCGACCCAGCGCTGATTATCGAAATGAGACCGTCCGGACCCTTTCATATGGGTCGCCGGGAGAATGGCGAGATTGCCGTCCTCGTAGATTTCCATCATCGGCGCGAGATTGGGGTTCAGGCCGAAATAGTTCGGGTGGTTCGAACTTGTCAGCGGCAGCGCCGCATCGGGATCCGTGCCGCTGGGGGGCACGATATGGGCGTCAGGGCGCCAGGTGTAATAGTCCGGGTCCGCATAAGGGGCACACAGATAAAGACCGTCCGCGCCCCCTCGCTGAAAGCACATGATGAGCACCTGGCCGGGTCTGGTCTGGGCTTGCGCCGATCCGATCTTGATGGCCACGGGCCCGAGCGAAACCCATGTGGCGCCCGTTACAAGCGAGGTGGTGGTCCGGATGAGAAAGTCACGGCGGCTGATCATCGAAAGGCCTCCCGCTTACTGATATTGGAAACTTGGCAAGGTGGACATGAGGGCGAACGCTCTCTGGAGCGCATCTTCTTCATCGCCCGTGATATCGAACAGTCCGTCATCACCAAGAAGTTCCGTCATAACGGCGTTGTACTCTTCCCGGGTGTAGCGGTCGCCCATGGACAGCCCCATGAAGTAGATGGCGATCTCCTCCGCCGTCTCCAGGCCGAGCCCCTCGACCACGGCCGGGCCGTCGAAGGAGATGCCCCTGTTGTCGAGTTCGTTGCGGAAAACGCGCAAGGCGAAAGCGAAACGCTCCACCAGGCTGCCCGACGACGCCCAGGCATTGGCGATCTCCGCATAGCCCGTCGGCACCGGCATGCGGAACAGGCGCTGGCCGGAGGATGAGAGCGCGTCGCTCAACTGCCGCAACGCTTCGGATTCGCTGCGTTCCGAGCCTTCGGACAAATCCACCTCGACGCCGAAATTCAGCATCATGGAGACGATATATTCGAGTGGCGTCTTGAACTTGGCCCGGTAATTCTCCGCCCCGATCCGGAATTCGGGCGAGCGCAGGATCAGTTCGACCACATCGCCCATATTGCCCGAGGACGAGAGATATTCGGCCACGCAGGCATCGAGCAGAGGATCCGAAACCGTGTCGTTCACGAACAGTTGGATCAGCTTGCCGCAATTGAACGAGGCGGTTTGGGGCAGAAGGGCCAGATCGTCGAGCAGTTCCTCGCCCGTGCCGATGGCCTGCGGGCCGGACTGTCCCACATAGGTTTTATCCAGGAACGGAACGAATTGGTCCGCAGTTTCGTGCCGTCCGGGATCGAAGAAGAAGAGCCGGGGCTCCGCCTCGCCGGTCGCCGCACTCGCCATGCCTCTTTGCTGGCGCCAGCCGGTCAGGATATTGGCGATCGAGATGATATCGTCCGGACCGTAGCCGCCATTGACGCCCACCGTGTGCAGTTCGAGCAGCTCCCGGCTGTAGTTTTCGTTGATATTGCCCCGGCGGCTCTGGTCGTTATTCAGATAATGCATCATGGACGGGCTTTTGGCGCTGACCTCCAGGAGATCGCGGAAAAAGCCCAGCGCATGTTCGCGGAAGCCCAGGATCTCGTTATATTCCCCCCACCAATACTCACGATCTGTCATATCCGTGTTGAAGTGGTTGTCGTGATAGACGGCGAGAAGCTCCTGAAGCTGACGGGTCGTCGTCAACAGATAGCGGAGCCTGTAGGCGGCGGCTTCCCGCTCCGCATGGTTGGAATTATCCGGAAACTTCAACATGCCGTCCGGGTCCAACTGATTGAGCGCCGTATTGCTCAAGGAATTGGGCGAGAGCTGTTCGTTCAGGAAGGCCTCATAGCCGATCTGTTTGGCCCGGGCATGGGTTTCCGGCGTGATCCCCATGGTCACCCGGTTGAGCAACTGCTCAAGAGGCCGTTCCAGGGCATCAGCCCGCACACTGAGCGTCACCTGCTCGCTCTCGTCATCGCCGTTCACCGCCGTGACGACGATCTGAAGATCCGTCAGGGTCGGAATATCCTCATCGAAAAAGCGGAACGCCCAAGACCCGGTGTCAGGGCCCACCGAGAGCACCTGATCCTGCGCGAAGACCGGCGTGGCCGCCGTGCCGGCGAGCGCGTTGATGGTCAGTTGCGTGATACCGCTCGCGGATGCGGCGATGCCTTGCACGGTGAAGCCTTTTTCGTCCACCAGGCTGTCGGCGGCGGGCGTGTTGATCGCCAGATCGATATTGTCGTTCTCGTCCCGATAGGTCGCGGTGAGCGTGATGCCGCCGCTCGGCACCGTCAGCGTCGTGCTCGGACTAAACGGGTTGAAGCTCGGGCCGGCCATGTCGATGGCGCCCTGCCATTGGGCGAAGGCTTCTCCAGGCTGCGGCGCATTGGCGGAAACGGTGACAAGCTGGCCCGCCTCATAAGTGCCGGAGCCGCTACCGTTTGTGACGACAACCTCATAAGTCTTGGCGGCATATTCCGCCGTCACCGTGACGTCCTGGGACGGCATGGTCAGCATGGTCGGCGAGGCATCGGCCGCCGCCAGAATGGATGCGTCCGCCCCCTGAACGGCCCAGCGGTCGAACACCAGTTCCGGATTGCTGTTGTCCGCAGCCTGAATGCTCACTTGCGCGCCCGCTGCATATTCCCCATCGCCGTCGCCGTTGACGACGGAAAGCTGGAAGGTGTCGGCGGGCCGTTCCTTGTAGCCTGCGGTGATCGTGACATCCCGGTCGGGCATCATGAAAGCGCCCGAGGCTTGCGTCGCGTCGCTCAACAGCGCGGCATCCGCGCCCATCCAGGCATCGAAGATGAACCCGTCTGCCGGCGGATTGGCCGTGATCTCCGCCATTTGGCCGACCTGATAGAGACCGGATCCGGCACCATTGACGACTGTCAAGGTGCGCACCACCGGAAGATCGTCCGCATCCCGGTAGAACAGGTCGGCCATCTCCATGTCGCCGGTGATGCCGGGCCCTTCCACCCCAAAAGACAGACTGTCCGTACCCATGCCATCGCCCGAATAGGTCAATTCGAACTTGTGCATGCCAACGCCGAGGGAGGCCAGGCCCGTCCGGCTGCCATCGCCGTTCAGCACCACCCGGTCGTCGATGACCAGTTGCGTGCTGCCCGACGTATCCAGAGTGAACAGGAATTCGCCGGGATTCAAAATGCGCAGGTAGCCGGAATAAACCACCGTGTCGGCCCCTTGCGTGGCCATACCGCCCGCGCCGATGCTCTGGGTCTGCCCTTCCTCGACAAGGGTGAGGGTCTGCCCGTTGGCCATATAGGCCTGATATGTCAGCCCTTCGCTCATGGCGACTGGCTCGACCGATACGGCGCTGTTCTGCGGAATTCGCGGTTTGACGAAAATGTCGGAGAACCGGCTCGCGGCGGAATACATGGCGGATCGTTCCGTTGCGGACGATCTGACTTGCGTCGCCGGTGCGAGCGTGGTGGCGGGCTGGACCGTCGGCGCCGTGGCTTGCGCGGCCGCCGCCTGCGCATCCTTGGCCGCCCGCGCTTCGGCCTTCTCTCTCAGATGATCGCTCGGCCGGCGCTTCTGCCGATCCCTGGCGGGCCTCGCCATCATGGATGCGTCTCCAACCGCCTGAACCTGCGTCTGCGGCGCGGCGCTCTGGCTGGCCGATGAGGATTGGACCGCTGTTTCGGTATTCTCGGCGGACACACCTTTGACCGCCGTTTCGGACGGTGCGGCCGCCATGGCGACAGCGGTTTGTTCCATCGCGGAGGATGACGACGGGCGCCGGGAGTTCGTGTCCATGCCGCCGGTAGCGTCTTGGCTCAAGCGGGTGCCGATGGAAGACGATCCGGCGACGGCGCCACCGCTCAAGGCTTGCGCACTGCCCGACGGCGTGGTGAACGACACCGCGACATCGACCATGGGCTGCGTTCCATAATACTCGGTCACGACGGTGTAGCGGTCGGCCGCGAGCTGCACACGCGCTGTCGCGGGGCCCGCCGATTCCGACAGATTGCTCTGTGTCACGAGCATGCCATTGATATAGAGCTTCGCTGCTTCCGCCGAACGCAGCGTGAATTGATAGACGCCCGGCTCATTCACGGCCAGCTCGCTCACGAACCGCACCGCATACGGTCCGATATCGGGCGAAACCGTCAGACCCTGGCCGCCCGTGCGGCCACGATCCAGAACCGACAGACTATCGAGCGTGAACTGGTCCGTTTGGTTGCGGTCATAAAGCGTGTATTCGCCGGCCGGAAGCTCGGCGGCGGCGACCGGCGTTGCCGCCAGCAGGCCCGCCCAGATGCAAGCCATCCAAAGCGAAAGAGAGACGCTCCGTAAGCATCTCATTCTGTTGTTGAGCCAGCGTGCTCCGACGGATTGTCTCGTCATCGGTAAAACGGTCCCGAACTCTGCAGAACGGATCATGATGAAGCCCTCGGTCTCACACAATCGTTCCATATGAGCGCGTACGCTCATCGCCCCGATGCAACTCGTGCCATAGGGCACCTGGAAAAACCATCGCTAAAGCGGGAAGTTGCGAAATAATAAGGAAGACCTGTGCGCAATGATCATCTTTAAAAAACGGAAAGATGGGTGTCCTGCGGAACGGTCATCCATCAATCGTCCTGCGGGACAGCGGCCTATGGGGAAAACCCGTCCGGGACAGGCCAGCCGTATGCGGATCAGTGCCCGCGACAGTAGTATCCCCTTCGGGTAATTTGTATTGACCGATTGAAAACACAGCACATTACAAGTCCGTAACGCCGGTCCGCTCCGAGACTGTGACACCGGATACAATTAAAAATAGATTAGATGTTCTCGTCAGTAGGCTGAGTTAGGGTCGCCAACCGCTGGAGATTTTTGTGAAATACCGCCCGGAACGGGTGACGTCCGAGAAGTAGGATGATGACACGCTCTTTCACCCGCATTCTGCTGTTGATCGGCCTCTCCCTGATCGTCATGACACCGTCCCGTTCCGACGAAATCTATGGCCGCGCCGATGTCGGTGTGGCCATCAATGATTTCGAGATCAACGGCACTGAAACCGTGGGCACCACCAGCGCGCGGTTCCAATTCGGCTCGTCCGACGATCTGGTCGGCCGATACGGCGGCGCGTTGGGCTATCGCCTTGACTTGGCGAGAAGCGTGGTTGCTTTCGAGGCGGAAGCCTCCTACCGGGAAATCTCCATCGATTCAGGCGTCTTGGCGGGCGCCAGTTTCGACGCCGATGCCTCCGGCTTCATCGTCCCTGTCCTGTTCAATGTGCGCTATGAATATAAAGCGGGCGAGAAATGGCGCCCCTTCGTGATGGCCGGCGTCGGCCCGACCTGGATCGATCCTGGTACGGATGGCCTTGATGGCAATGTAACCGGCCTGGCCTATCAGTTCGGGGCGGGCGCCAATGTGGATGTCTACAAGGGCATACGGCTTGAGGGCAGTTACCGGTATATCGATGTCTCGAAGTCCGATTCCTTCCGAGATGGGGCATCGACCGTGGACTACGATCTGGATCAATCCGCCCACGAAATATCCGTCGGCCTGTCGATTCCGTTCTGGTCGTCGGAAAGGAGCGCCACCCGCGGCAGGGCCGCCTTGGAACCCGCGGCCCCCCTGCCACCCCGCCAGGAGCGGATCATGGAACCGGCTCGCGCGCGTTCCGACATCCGGACCGTGCCCCCAGAGCCGGCCCCCATGGCCCAGCCTTCTCAACAGGCCCGGTCTTCTTACGACGCGGCGGCGGCAACGCTGGAACGCCACTCTTCTGGGCTGAGCGAACCGGCACCGGCCCCGCCGACCCAGACCGCCCGCCCGCAAGGCCGTCCGCAAGGTTTGAACTCCGCCAGCACGACCCGTCTGGCCCCCAGGGGCCGGGATCCCGTCGTGCCGTCTCCGGCCGCGACGGCTCCGGTTGCATCCTCGGGCGCCCGGCATTGGGTTCAGCTTGCCGCCTTCAACAGGTCCGACCGGGCCGAGGCCGGGCTTGCCACTTTACAGAGCCGGTACGGACAATTCTTAACGGGCGGCCAGCCCCGGATTGTCGAAGGCTATAACGAAATGATGGGCGCCACGGTCTACCGGGTCCAATTCGGCCCTTACGACCGGACCCGTGCGGATCAAATCTGCCAGGCCGTCGATCCGTGTCTCGTCAAATGAGATCAAGCGATCTTTAGCGGCCGTTGCCATCCTCGTCAAAACAGCAGATCGACGCACTGGGCGACCCAGTTACGCAGCCCGCCCTTGCGCCGTTCCATCAATCCCAGTTGGGCCTTCGCATGACGATTGCCTTTCCACAGATTGGTCAGATGGTCGGCCAGATCGTCCGATGGGATCTCTGTTGACATGAAGCCGCGCCGGCGGCCGGTTTCGATCAGACCGCACAGGGCGGCTTGCGTCTTGGCATGGGCGGCTTCGTAGAAGGTCCGCGCCACATCCGGATGCGCCCGCGCCTGTTCCAGGATCGACATCTCGAAATTGGTGGTCTGCGGATCATCGAGCAGGGTGAGAAAGTTCACGCCGAACTGGATCAGCCCTTCACGGAAATCCTCCCGGGTTTGGGGATCGAGGGACACGCCGGCGCCGAAGGTTTCCGCTTCCGCCGTGACGACGGCGCGCAACACGCCCGCCATATCGCTGAAATATTTGTAGATCGTCGTTTTCGAAACGCCCGCGGCCTGGGCCAGGCGGTCCGTTGTCACCTGGGCGAAGCCTTCCGAGAAGAAGAGATCGCGGGCTGCAGCCAGGATGCGGGCCTCGGGTGATGCGTTCTCAACCGGGCGTTCAACGGACTGATTGCGTCTTTCCATCACTCTCTGCGGTTTCTCCGGCCGGACTTCATAAAGACGTCGCGCCCCATCGCTTCACTTCTGGACGAAATGGACCATATAGTACGATACCGTATCGTATCATGAGGGTGAAGGGGCATGGCAAGACGGCACCCCGCAGATCGGGAAGGCCCGCCTCCTTTCAGCAGAAATAACGAGGGTATCCGGTGGAGAGCACAAGCAAAGGCGTCCGCGCGAAGGGAAGCCGCAAAGCGCGTCCGCGTCTGGCCTGGGGGATCTCGGTCGCTGCAGTCCTGATCCTGGTCTTCGGGCTCGCCGGGATCAAGACCATGCAGATCATGTCGGCCATCGCCTTCGGCGCGAGCTTTCCGGAGCCGGCGGAGGCGGTGATCGAAGCGGTCGCGCAAAGCCGGCCCATCGCGCCCTCCGCCAAAGCCATCGGCGAGTTACAGGCCAAGAATGTCGTGGACTTGAGGATCGAACGCAGCGGCGTCGTCCGTGCGGTGAACTTTCAGTCCGGGGAAGACGTTACCGCCGATACCATTCTCGTCCAGATCGACGTGGCCGAGGAACAGGCACAATTGGCCGCCGCGCAGGTTGATGCCAGCCGCGCCGACAAGGAAGCGGCACGCCAGCGCAAACTGTTTGCCGACGAAGTGGGCACCGAAACCCGCTTCCAGGAGGCCGAAGCCCAGGCCGCCGCTGCCCGCGCGCGCGTCGCGGCGCTCCAGACCGCGATTGACCGCAAGACCATCCGCGCGCCGTTCGACGGGCGGGTGGGCATTACCGATCTGAAGCCCGGCCAATATGTCTCCGAAGGCGATCTCGTCACACGGCTGGTCGGCCTCGATGACGAGATGTATGTGGACTTCTCCTTACCCCAGGCCGCTGCCCTGTCCTTCGACGACCGTCAGCCGGTCGCCGTACTGATCGGGGCCATGACCGTGACCGGACGCGTCATCGCCCGCGAGCCCGCGATAGACGTCGCATCCCGCAGCCTCGGTTTCCGCGCCATCATCGCAAGGCCGAACAGCAGCCCGCCCGCCGGAACCCTTGTCAGCGTCTCCGCGCCCATCGGCGCGCCCGTGGACAGGGTGATCATTCCGCGTACGGCGCTCATGCGCAGCCCTTACGGCGATACCGTCTTCGTGATCGAGGAGCGCGAGGGCGAACTGCGCGCCAGGGCCGTAATCGTCAAGGTGGGCGCCATCATCGGCGCCGATGAGGTGGTGATCCTGTCGGGGCTTGACGCGGGCGCGCGCATCGCCGCCGACGGCGTGTTCAAGCTGCGTGACGGCGCTCTCGTCAATCCGTCTACGAACGGCGCGCCGGGAGGTCAGCCATGACCGGATCTCAAAAAGACCATTACGCGGATGATGGCGAAGGCGGACGCACCCTTACCCGTTCTCCGGTTGACATTTTCGTCCGCCGGCCCGTACTTGCCAGCGTGGTGAGCCTGTTCATTCTGCTTCTGGGCCTGCGGGCGGCCCTGGAGCTACCGGTCCAGCAATATCCGCGCATCGATGCGTCGAGTCTGGTCATCACCACGTCATTCGTTGGCGCGTCCGCTTTGGACGTCAAAGGCTTCGTGACGGAACCGATCGAGCGCGCGGTCGCCGCCGTTCCCGATATCGATTATGTGGACAGCCTGACCACCGCCGGGGTCTCGACGGTGACGGTCTGGCTGGAATATGACGCGAACCCCGCCGCCGCCCTGTCGCAGGTCTCCGCGCAGCTCGACGCGATCGCCGCCGACCTGCCCGGAGAAGCCGAACCGCCGGCCATCGAGATCCGCCGCGCTGACCGTCCGCAGGCGACCTTTTACATCGCCGTCACCTCGGACCAGCGCAGCCGCGCCGAAATCTCGGAATATCTGGCGCGCGAAGTCCAACCCGCGCTGTCGTCCCTGCCGGGCGTGCAGCGTATCGGCCTGGAAGGCGCGCGCCCGCCCGCCATGCGGATCTGGCTCGATCCGGTCAAACTAGCGGGCTTCAATATCAGCGCGGACGAGATCCGCACGGCCCTGACGCGCAACAATCTGGTCGCGCCCATCGGGTCAGCCGAGAATGCCAGTATCGAAACGGATCTGCGGGCCGACACGGTGCTGCAGCGGCCCGAAGACTTCGAACGGATCGTGATCCGGCGTGAGAACGGGGCGACAGTGCGCCTGTCCGACGTCGCCCGAATCGAACTGGGCTCGGAAGAGGCCGACTTCGATGTACGCCTCGATACGACGGAAGCGGTCTATCTGTCGGTCTGGCCTGCCGTGGGCGCCAACGAACTCGATCTGGCGGCGGCCCTTTACAAGGCCCTCGATACGGCACGGGCGTCCGCGCCCCGGGATATCCGCATCGAGACGGCCTATGACGGCACTCTTTACACCCGCGACGCCCTCACCGAAATCGTCAAGACGCTGATCGAGACCATTCTCATCGTCGGCGTGGTCGTCGTCCTGTTCCTAGGCTCCTTAAGGACCGCCATGGTGCCGCTCGTCGCGATCCCGATCTCGCTTCTGGGCGCGGTCGCCGCCATGTCGGTCATGGGCTTTTCCCTCAATCTGCTGACGATCCTGGCGATCGTGCTCGCCGTCGGTCTCGTGGTCGATGACGCGATTGTCGTGGTGGAAAACACCATCCGGCACGTGCGGGCAGGCAAACCGCGCACCGAGGCCGCCCTGCTCACGGTGCGCCAGCTTTTCTTCCCGATCATCTCCATGACCGTTACCCTCGCCGCCGTTTATGCGCCCATCGGGTTTCTCGGCGGCCTGACCGGCGCGCTCTTCAAGGAATTCGCTTTTACCCTCGCGGTTGCTGTCATCGTTTCCGGGATCGTCGCATTGACGCTCTCCCCGGCCATGAGCGCCGCGCTCGCCACGGATGAGGACAAGGGCCTTATCGCCAAGGCGTCCGCCCGCATGTTCGAGCGGATCAGGCGGGCCTACGAGCCGCTGCTCGACGCGGCGCTCCGCTATCGGGGCCCCGTGCTCTTCTTCGCCGCCGCCACCGTCGCGATCGCGCCGCTGCTTTACATGTTCTCGCTGAAGGAACTGGCGCCGGTGGAAGATCAGGGGTCGATCAATGTGGTACTGCAATCCGCGCCCGATGCGTCTCTCGATTACACCGTTGCTTACGCCAATGAGACGGTCGAGCGCCTTCTGGAAACACAGAGCGCGGATTATGTCTGGTCGGTGCGCACGCCGGAGGGCGGGTTCGGCGGCCTCGAACTCGTACCTTGGAAAGAGCGCAGCGTCACCGCGCCAGATCTTCTGTACAAGGTCTTTTTCTCGGTGGGCGAGCAACCGGGCATCCGGGTCTTCCCGATCCTGCCCTCGGCCCTGCCCAATGCGGGGAATTACGATGTTGAACTGGTCGTGCTTTCCACCGCGCCGCCTGAACGCATGCTGCCCTACGCCGAAGCGCTTGTGCGCGCGGCCACCGAAAGTGGAAGCTTCATTTTCGCCGATACGGATCTGAAGATCGACCGGGGCGCGACCCGTCTCGATCTGGATCGCGACCGCATCGCCGACCTCGGCATGACCGCCGCCGATGTGGCGGACCAGCTTGGTGTTTTCCTCTCGGGCGCCCATGTGAACCGCTTCGACTATCAGGGCCGGTCTTATAAAGTGATCCCTCAGCTTGAGGACGACTTGCGGCTCTCGCCGGCGACCCTCGACCTGATCCGGATCCGCACGCCCGACGGCGCGCTTCTGCCGCTCTCGTCCATGGCGCGCCTTGTGGATGAAACGGTACCGCGCGCCCTTGGCCGCTTCCAGCAATTGAATGCGTTTCGCATTTTCGGCGGGCTGGTGCCGGGCACCACCAAGGAGACGGGGCTTGCGACCCTCGAAGAGGCGGCTGCGGACATTCTGCCCGCGACCTATGGGATAGATTATGCGGGCGAATCCCGCCAGATCCGCAGCGAAGGCCAGACGCTCGCAGGCGTTTTGGGGATTTCCATCATCGCGGTCTATCTGCTGCTCGCGGCCCAGTTCCAGAGTTTCCGCGACCCGCTCGTGGTACTGTTGGGCTCCGTACCGCTTGCCCTGTCGGGCGCGCTCATTTTCACCTTCACGGATTTCGCCACGATCAATATCTTTACACAGATTGGTCTGATCACGCTGGTGGGTCTGGTGGCAAAAAACGGCATCCTGATCGTCGAGTTCGCCAACGACCTGCAAGAGCGCGGGCGCACCCGTTTCGAAGCGGCGCGCGAGGCCGCGATGGTCCGCCTGCGTCCGGTTCTCATGACCACGATCGCCACCGTCGTCGGACATCTGCCGCTGATCCTGGTCTCCGGCCCTGGCGCGGGCGCGCGGAATTCGATCGGCTTCGTTCTTGTCGGCGGCATGATCATCGGCACACTGTTCACGCTGATCGCGGCGCCGGTACTCTACTCGCTTTTCGCCAGCGAGAAACACGTGCCCGATGCGGACCCCGACCCGGCCCCCACGCCATCCCTGCAGCACGATCCGGCGGTATAGGTCGAAAAGTCCGGCCCGTTGGGTGCAGCTCTGTTCGAGAGCGGCTTAGCGCAGATCGTCCCAAGCGATGTAAGGGCCCGCCGTCTCAGGCTTGATCTCCGGCGCGGCGGCCTGCGGACCATTGGTCAGGATCTTGCGGCCCGTTTGGGCGTCCTTGACCAGGGTGAAGCTGTCATAGACGGATCCGGTGGCATCGACAGCCCGGAAGCGCAGCGTATCTGCGTCCAGATCGAACACCGCGAAGATCGGCGTGTAATCGCCGGCCCTGGTCAGGCTGAACGCCCCGCCCTGTTCCCGGCCGTAGCGCGCCCAGCCTTCGCGTTTGGAGACACCGCGCTTGGTGGAGGATGCCGTCACCACAAAGACGGTTTTCACATCCTGCGGTTCGCCGACGGCGAAGCGGCCCACATCCTCACCATAGATGCCGCGTTGATAGCTGTGCCGGTGGCCGGTGACGATCAGATCGATGTCGTGGCGCCGCATGACCTTGAGCAGTTGCTCACGGCGCTCCTTGTGAGCCGGATGCTCGTTGCCGCCGACAAACAAGAACAGGGGATGATGCATGGTGACGATGCGCCAGCTTGCATCGCTTTCGCTAGAGAAATCATGATAGGCCCCCTCATCGACAGTTCACCGAGGCTGGCGAACGTTCTGAGAACACTTACGGGGGCCAACTGGCAGAATCTTAATGGTCTCGTGAATTTTTACGACATTTCGATTTATATCGATTTTACATCAAGAGACGCGCTAGCAAATGCGGGGCAGCGGATCGCCCACGAGCCAGTCCACCATGCGCCGTCCGCCCATGGGCGTTTCCATCTGAACGAAGCCGTTGGGATCGTCCGTCATGGTGCCGATGATCGCCGCGTCCTGGCCCAGCGGGTGGGCTTTGAGCGCAGCCAATGCCGCTTCGGCCTGGCTCGGCTCGACGACCGCAATGAGCTTGCCTTCATTAGCCAGATAAAGCGGATCGACGCCCAGGATCTCGCAGGCCGCTTCCACGGTCCGGCGTACGGGGATGTTTGCTTCATGCAAGAGCGCGCCGGTGCCGCTGGAACGGCAGATCTCGTTGACCGCCGTGGCCAGACCGCCGCGGGTGGGATCGCGCAGTACGCGCACGCCCGGGACCGCAGTCATCAGGGCAGACACCATTTCATGGAGCGCGGCGGTGTCGCTTTCGATCGGCGCCATCAGCGGCAAGGCCTCCCGCGCGGCCAGCACCGTCACCCCATGATCGCCCAGCGTGCCCGACACGATGATGGCATCGCCCGGCCGGGCCCGGTCGGCCCCAGGCGGCTCGGTCACATGATCCGGAATATGCCCGATGCCCGTTGTGGAAATGAAGACCCCGTCCCCTTTGCCGCGTTCCACCACCTTGGTATCCCCGGCAATGACCGCGACGCCCGCTTCGGACGCCGCCGCCGCCATGGAGTCCACCACACGCTTGAGATCGCCGAGCGGGAAGCCTTCCTCCAGGATGAAACTGGCGGTGAGATAGGCGGGCACCGCGCCGCCCATGGCGATATCGTTCAGCGTTCCGTGAACGGAAAGGGACCCGATATCGCCGCCTGGGAAAAAGAGCGGCTGAACCACATGGCCGTCGGTCGCCACCACCATGCGCGCCGAACCCGCAAAGCGCGCCTGATCGTCGCCCTTGTCCAATTGGGGATTGGAAAAGGCGGGCTTGAACAGTTCCTCGAAAAGCTGCGCCGACGCCTTGCCGCCCGCCCCATGGGTCAGTTCGACCGTGCCGCGCCGCAAATCGAGCTTGCGCGGAAACAAGCGTTCGGTCCGGCCCGCTCCGGGCAGCGATTTCTCTGTCATGACGGTTATTCCGCCGCCGCCGCGGCCGGGGCCGCGTTGCGGAAGCGCCCGTAGAGATAATAGGCCGCACACGCCCCTTCCGGGGACACCATGCATGAGCCCAGCGGATGTTCCGGCGTGCAGCCCGTGCCGAAGACCGCGCAATCCTGAGGCGCCTTTTCCCCGCGCAGGATGGAGGCACAGGCGCAAGCCTTGTGATCGGGGCGGGAAACATAGGCCATGGCGAATTTCTGTTCCGCATCGAACGCCCAATAGGCGGCGCTCAGTTCAAGCGCGCTCTCCGGGATGGTCCCCAGCCCTCGCCACTCGAACCTGTCGCGCACGGAAAAGACATCCGCACACAGAGCCTGGGCTTGTGCATTGCCGCCCGCGCGCACCGCCCGGGCAAAGGGATTTTCCACCACCGCGTCGCCGCGATTGACCTGGCGCACCAGTTGCAGGATGGCCTGCAGCAGATCGTTGGGCTCAAAGCCGGAAATAACGATCGGTTTGCGCCATTTGCTGGCAGCCGCCTCATAAGCCTCGGCACCGATGATGGTGGAGACATGGCCTGGCCCGACGAAGCCGTCGAGCCTGGCGCCGGTCGCTCCGTCCGCCGTCGTCATGATGGCATCGATGGCCGACGGCGTCAGTACGTGATTACAGAACACGGAGAAATTCTTCAGTCCCCTAGCCTCGGCCAGCTTGACCGCCGCCGCTGTGGGCGGGGTCGTGGTCTCGAAACCGATGCCGAAAAACACCACTTCGCGGTCCGGGTTCTGCTCGGCCATCTCCACCGCTTGCACGGAGGAATAGATCATACGCACATCGCCGCCTTGGGATTTCGCCGTTAACAGCGTCGCCCCGCCGGTGCCGGGCACCCGCATGAGATCGCCATAGGTCGCCAGAATAATGTCCGGATTGTTCCGTACCAGCTCTATCGCCATGTCGAGCCGCCCCACGGGCAGCACGCAGACCGGACAGCCCGGCCCATGGATCATGCGGATAGTATCAGGCAATAGATCTTCCAGACCGAAGCGGCACAGGGCATGGGTGTGGCCGCCGCAAAACTCCATGAAATGATAGGTCCGGTCCGGATCGGCGTCTTTGCGGATCCGCTCGGCAATGGCGCGGGCGGCTGCGGGATCGCGGAACTCATCGACATATTTCATGGCGCTTCTCCCTGTTGCGCATCAGCCGCGATGCCGGTCCGCATCAATTCGATTTGTTGTGCGGCCAGCTCCGGATCGATCTTCGACAAGGCATAGCCCACATGGACAACGACGAAATCGCCGGGTGCGACACCGTCCAGAAAAGCGAGCGACACGGGCACTTTCACGCCGTCCACATCGACGGTCGCCGTCTCGCCCTCGACAGCCACCACTTCGGCCGGTAATGCCAGACACATGGAGTCCTCCTATCCGTCCGAACACGCTGCAACCCAGGCCTGACCCAGGCTCAAGCCGCCGTCATTGGCGGGGGCCTGGCGGGGCAGCAGTGCCTCGACGCCATATTGCGATAATGTGGCGGTCAGACATTCCGCCAGGATCTTGTTTTGCAGACAGCCGCCCGAAAGCGCAACCCGTCTGGGTACGGCATGCCTGTCGAGCGCGTCGAGAACCCAGTCGGCCAAGGCCGCCGTCAGCGTGCCATGCAAGACATTCGCGCCTCGCACCGGATCCATATCGCTCAGTATGCGCAACAGCGGCAACAGATCGAGCGTGCCGTCCGGTTTGATCGTCCAGCAGCCGGGAACGGTTTCCGGTACCGTGACAAGTGCTTCCAGCGCCATGGGCGCTTCGCCCTCGAAACTGGCGACGGGTTTGACGCCGAGGAGACCGCAGGCGGCATCGAAAAAACGCCCGGCGGAGGAGGTTTCGGGCGCGTTGACCCCGCGCTCCAGCATGACGGCCAGCATGTCCGCTCCCGGATGATCCCGGAAGCGCCCTGGGATGCTTTCCCCCTCGCCTAAGGCATGGAGCGCCGCCGCCGCCATGCGCCAGGGCGCGCGCGCCGCCGCATCGCCGCCCGGCTGGCGCAAGGGCGCGAAACCGCCGAGATGGGTCCACTCGGCACCGTTGATAAGCAGGCGCTCGCCGCCCCAACTGGAAACACCGTCGGCACCGAGGCCGAACCCGTCAAGCGCGAGACCCAATAGGGGCCCGCCGATCCGGTGTTCCGCCATCAGGGCCGCGATATGGGCCTGATGATGCTGGACCCGGACGACCGGCAGGCCGCTCTCCTGCGCATAGCGGGTGGAGAGAAAATCCGGATGCAGATCGCAAGCGATCCGGTCCGGCGTGACATCCAGAATATCCGTGAAATGTGTCACCGTTTCCCGGAAAAACCGGTAGGTCTCCGGATCATCGAGATCGCCGATATGATGGGACAGGAACGCCTCGTCATCGCGGATGACGCAAATCGTGTTTTTCAGATGGCCGCCTACGGCCAGAATGGGCGGGCAGGCGCGCGCCAGCTTGATGGGCTCCGGCGTGAAACCGCGCGCCCGGCGCAGAAAAGCAGGCGCGCCGCCGATCACCCGGACGACGCTGTCATCGCAACGCACGACGATCTCCCGGTCATGGGTGACGATGGTATCGGCAATCTCCGTCAGCCGTAGATGCGCGTCGTCATTGTCCGTCACCAGAGGGTCCCCGCCCAAATTGGCGCTGGTCATGACAAGGGCAAGCGGCTGAGACGCCTCTGCCGCGGCCTGGAACAAAAGCGTGTGCAACGGGGTGTAAGGCAACATCAGGCCGACCGTGGGCAGACCGTTCGACACGCCCGGCACCAGACCGGCATCGGCCCGGGCGCGGACCACCACGATGGGCCTGGCCCGACCGGTCAAGGCATCGGTTTCAGCCTGATCGAGATCGGCCAGCGCTTGCGCCGCCGCCGGATCGGCGACCATGACCGCGAAAGGTTTGCCGTCTCGCTGTTTGCGCGCACGCAGACGGTCCACGGCATGCGGGTTGCGCGCATCCACCGCCAGATGAAAGCCGCCCAGGCCCTTGATGGCGACGATCTCACCAGCGATGAGCCGCCCGGCGATCTCGGGAACCGCCATGGAAAGCTGCGGCCCGCAAGCAGGACAGGCATTGGGTTGGGCGTGAAAGCGCCGGTCCGCCGGGTCGTCATATTCCGCCTGACAGTCCGGGCACATCTGAAAAGACGCCATGGAGGTCTGCGCCCGGTCGTAAGGCAGGGTGTGGGTGATCGTATGGCGTGGCCCGCAATGGGTACAGTTCGTAAACGGATAGCCGTAGCGCCGATTATCCGGATCCAGGATATCGTCAAGGCAGTCCGGACAGGTCGCCATGTCCGGCGTTACCATGGTCCGGGCCTGAGCGCCACGGGCGCTGTGGCGGATCTCGAAGGTCCCGCTGCCCTCGCCCGGCACCGGCACCGGTTCCACGGCATCGAGCCGCGCCAAAGGCGGCGCTTCGGCGGGCAGACGATCCAAGAAACGACTGACGCTTGCTCCTTCCACTTCGATCAGCACACCCTCGCTATCGTTCAGCACCCAGCCTGACAGGTCAAGATCGCGGGCCAGCCCCCAGACAAAGGGGCGGAAGCCGACGCCCTGCACCGCGCCACGCACCCGCACGCGCAGACGCTGCGGCTCGGGCTGATCGGATACGGGTGCCGGCGCGCTTTGCATGGCCTACTCCGCTGCCGCCTGGTGCTGGGCTTGCAAACCGCCCAGCCAGGCCAACCAGGCATCGAGCCCCGGTTCCGCCATCGCGGAGGTCTTCAGAATATCGAGACGGGGACGGACTTTCCGGGCATTGGCGATCAGCGCGTCCACATCGAACCGCAGATGCGGCAGCAGATCGGTCTTGGACACGATCATCAGATCGGCGGACGCGAACATTTCGGGATATTTGAGCGGCTTGTCCTCGCCTTCCGTCACCGAGGCCAGAACGACACGCCGCGCCTCGCCCAGATCGAACCCGGCCGGGCAAACGAGATTGCCCACATTCTCGATAAAGAGCAGGCCGCCCTTGGGCAGATCCAGATGATCGAGCGCCGATGCCACCATTTCCGCATCCAGATGACAGCCCTTGCCCGTATTGACCTGAACGGCCGGAACGCCGGTCGCGCGGATCCGCGCCGCATCGTTCGAGGTCTGCTGATCGCCTTCGATGACCGCCATGGGCCCTTTGTCCTTCAAGGCCTCCAGGGTCTTGACCAGCAGTTCCGTCTTGCCCGAGCCCGGGCTCGACATCATGTTGATCGCCAGGATGCCATCGGCCTCCATGCGCGCCCGGTTGCGAGCCGCGAGTTGATCGTTCTTGGACAGAATATCCTGTTCGATTTCGATCAGCCGCGCCTGGCTCTGACCCGCCACATGCACGCCCGCAGGCCCCGCCCCGAAATCAAGTGCGCCATCGGCCCCATGGGCATGGTGATGATGGTGGTGGTGATCGTGCCCATGGTGATGGTCATGATCGTGATGATGATCATGGCGTTGATCAGCCTGTTTTCCTTCGATCTTGGCGCCGCCTTCGCTGCAGCCGCAAACGGTACACATGTCAGATCACCTCCATTTCCTTGACCCGCAGCTCTTCGCCGCCGGTCACGATCAACTGATAAGAGCCGCAATGGGGACAGCCATCGCCGCGCCGTATAATGATGACATCGCGGTCGCAGCCGAAACACCGGGCCGCACCGGGCGGCGTGCGGATTTCCAGCTCAGCGCCATCGGCCATGGTGCCGCGCGCCGCCGCTTCGAACCCGAATTCAAGCGCATGGGGATCGACGCAGCTCAAGGCGCCCACTTCCAGCACGATCCGCTTGACCCGGGAAAAGGCTTCCTTGATCGCGGCCGCCTGAACCGTCTCGACAACCCCTTTCGCCAGCGCCATCTCATGCATGGCCAGCCTCCATGACGACAGCGCAGGGCGCACACGGATCGAAGGCCTGCACGAACCATTGCGCCTGTTTAACGAAATCTTCGCCTGGATCCAGGGTCAGGGCCGCACGGGCGGCGGCGCCCTGGGGCGCGAAATTCCAGTCCGTGGGCGCGGCGGCGCGCCAGGCCACGATCCGGCCCCGGTCCATCCTGAGACAATGGCGCAGACGGCCCCGCGCGGTCATGGCCACGCCCAACCCCTGGCCTGTCATGTCGTCCGGCATCGGAATGGGTCCGTCCTCTTGCACTTGATCCAGACAGCAGGAGAGCTGCTCAAGGAGATCGCTGCCATGGGCGTGCTGCGCGGCGAACCAGTCCGCCAACGTCTGCGGACAGGTCCCGTCCGGATGCAGACTGCGCGGCGTTTCCTCGCACTGGGTATCGTCCGGATCAAGATCACTTTGAAACACAGTGGCTCCAAGCGGCGGGCACAAGGCCGCGCCGTCCGCGAGGCGCACGGCCATGGCGCCCGTCCGAACGGTTTCGGCGGTCCCCTGTATGGTGTTGAAAGCGTGCGTCACCATCCGCAACGCGGCCTGCGCGGCGGCACCATCGGCGGCCAGAGGCGCGCCGCCGGGCCGGACCCAATCCTCCGTGAACAGCGCCCGCGCCAAAGAGGCCGCGCCGTCACGGGCGAGACGGACAGGTGCTGGATCCGGCGTATCGCCCAAAAGCGTCCGCCATTGCATGGCGGCCCGCCAGACCGTTCCGGACACGGCCTCGGCGAGCAGAACCGCCTCGCGCGCCGTCCTTTGCCCGGGCGGCAACGCGACACCGGCGGCCTGTTCCACGGCGCGCAAGGCAGCACCTTTGTGGGCCGCCGGACAAAGCGGAAACAGCAGGCCGGCAAGGTGCAGCGCTTCACGGATCGACCGGCCTTCGCCGATCACGAGCGGATTGACCGGTCCCGCACAGGCCACATGGGCGGCGGACACACGATTGTCCGTGACCGTCAGGTGCAGCCGGTACTGCCGCCCCATGGCCGGACCGGCGGTCACGCCGACGCTCCGTTGCGCGTCAGCATGAAGCGGCGGGTGACGGCGGTATCGGGCTTGATCTCCTCGTCCTCCGGCGCGGCGAACAGCCCTTCCACGGCCGCCTCCGCCGCCAGACGCGCGGTCTCCTTGTCGGGGAACTCGTCCATGGGCGAGAACAGGGAACAGGTTTCCACCGTGCCGATGCCGTCCATCCGACCCAGGAGGAAACTGTAGCTGCCCGACGGGAAAGCGAGGGAACGGGACGAGCCCAAGGCGCCCGGCAGGTCCGCGGCGGCATCGGCAGGCACATAGGCGATATTCATGCACCAGGGCGTGACGATCACACCCGCATAGCCGTCCCCGAACGGACGGAACCCGATCATGTCCACCTGCAAGGCGTCGTTATGGACCGGCAGGCCGATCATAGCGTCCTGGGCGGCGCGGTAAGCGCGCTCCAGCGCCGCGACGCACACTTCTTGCGTCCGCCGTTGCCCGTGGCGGTCTTCAGCGCCTTCCTGCATGACCATGAATTTGTCCGGCGCCGCATCGCAGGACGGGCAACGCCAATGGTCCGGCAGATCTGAAAAGGCCGTATCCGGCGCGATATCCCATACGGCATCGCCTTGCTTGGGATCGTAGACCCACCAGCAGACGCCGCATTCCAACACCGTATCCGGCGGCAGCGCTCCGGCCGCCGATCCTTCGAATGCCCGGCTCATAAGCGGTAGACCTCCTTGATCTCGGCGAGGCGCGCGGCGCTGTCCTCGAAATCCTCACGGCTGGCGAGCACGGCCTGGGGCACGTCGCCGATTTCCACCGTATCCAGAATGACCGTGCCCATCCCGTTGAGATACTGCACGGCCCAGACATGGCGCAGCGCCGTCATGATCACTCGCGCCGTGCCGTAGCCGCCCGAGGATATGCGCACGCCCGATTCTCCCAGAACCTTGGCCAGAAAAGCGGTATCCGCCGGGCTCATGGGGAAGAGGGTGAAATTCATCACGTGATTGGGTTCGCCCGGACTCCAGGCCTGGGCCCGGGAGCGGATCTCGGCCAGAACGCTCATGACGTTCATCGCCCCGTCCGGCGGCGACAGGGCCTCGATGGCGATATCGCTCCGGGGCCGGAGCACGGCCGCTTCCCGCAGTGCCCGGGGCGCATCGGCGACCTCGATCCATTCGCTGCGCAGGGTGTTCTGGTCGTCATAGGCGCGTCCGATCCAGACGCCGGGCAGCACGCTTTCCTGGAGGTGCACATCCCCTTCGCCAGGCGCACCGCCGGACATCACCAGGGACACTTCGCCCTCGCCCAAGGCATCGTACAGGACCGACCGATCCTCAGTGCTTAGATGATCGACCCGGTGGCGCCAGGCGCGCCCTTTCCTGGCGATACGCCCGAGGCTTTCCGCAATGCGGTCCAACATGGCATGCACCGCCGGACCGGCCTTGGCATCGGGCCGCACATCACGCACCTTCAACAGACCCGCCGCGCTCGGCAGCCCGAGCAGCGACGCTCCGCCCGTGTTCAACTCATCCGTCCCCTCAAACGGGGAAAGCACACCTTGCGGCGCTTCATCATCCCAAGCCAGCGGATTTTCACGCATGGTTTTCTCCTTCACGCCGCCCGGCCCTGGCTGGAACGCGCCAGGATATGGGGCAGTTTTTCTTCGTAAACGGACCAGTTCTGAATGCGGGCGATGGTCTCCAGATGCTTCGGCCCGTCGAAAAAAGCAAGGCTCGGCAGGGTGGTCACGCCATGCTCCTCCATCAGCGCCGCTTCGTCCTCGCGCGCCACAAGGGCCAGACGCAGGCGATCGGCATGGCCGCGCACAAGCTCGCGCACGACGACGGCGACATCGGCGGTCTCAGCCTTTTTCTCCGGATCGCCCGTAAAGAACAATACGGTGACCTTGTCCGAGCCATCGGCGAGATAGGCGGTAAGGGTCTTAGCGGTCAAAAGCGCCGCGCCGTCCTGATTGATCAGTGTATCGAGCAAGGCCTGCGACACGGTTTCCTCCTAGGCTTTCTTCGTTTGCAGATGTGCAGGGAGTTCGGGCTCCCGGTCCACAAGATCCGCAATAAGATGATCGAACGGCTCGCCCGCCGCCGCAGCGGCCACCGCCTTGAGCGCGTCGGCGATCTGCTGCGCCTCTCCGGGCTCCAGGATGCGCACGGCGGACCCGAGATAAACGAGAACATCCGTATCCGGCTCAAGCGGTCCGGTAAGCGCTAGGCTGACCGTTTCCGTCCGGCCCTGGATCGCGCATTGGGCCGAAAGACCATCGGTGGACACGACACGCATGGGCACGCCGATACACATAGGCTCAGGTCCCTTGCGGCCCGGTTCGCACCAGGACCCGCTCATCGCCGGTCCGGCAGGCGGCTTGCGCGCTGGGCCGGCCGCTTTCATAAAGCGCACGCGCCACGGCATCGGGCATGACCGCCTGGGCCGTTCCCTCCGCCTTTTCAAGCGCGAAGCCCCAAGCGGCCAGTTCATCCGCCGCCGCCGCAATCGCTTCAGGCACACGTGCGGAGACGATGGGCGTCAGCCCGCCGCCATAATCTTCAAGCTCAGCAGGCTGACAGCCGATCAGGGTGATGGCGCCGGGTGCCTCTTCGGCCATGAACTCCGCCACGGCCAGGACCTCCATCATGGATGTCTGATGCAAGGAGACCTTCTTGCCCGCCACGAAACGGGGCACGTCATCGCCCCGCACGGTCACCAGATCGCCCGGCGCGCCGTCGAAATCCACCGCGTCGAAAATCAGGATCCGTTTCGCTTCCGCCAGGATATTGGCAAGGGCCAGCCCTTGCGTGCCGCCATCCATGGCCTCCACACCGTCCGGCAGTGCATAGTCAGCGGTAAAGCGTTCGACGCAGCGCACGCCGAAGCCTTCATCCGCCCACAGCAGATTGCCGACCCCTAAAACCAGAACGTCTGGACCCGCGCGGCTCATTCGTGATCGTCCTTGAAGTAGCGCCAGCCGGAGACCATGGTCGAGATCAGGCTCTGGCGGCTCATGATGTCTTCGCGGACCGCCGCATAGATATGCACGATGGTGAAGACCACGATCACCCACATCATCAGATGGTGATAGGTGTGGACCGCGAAGGAATTGTCGCCGAACAGGCCGAACACCCAGCCGAAGGCGGCGAACCACCAGCTCTCTGTGCCCTGTCCTTCGGCATAGAGCGCGAAACCGGTCAGGATCTGGAAGATCAGCGGCAGGACCAGCAGGAAGAACATGGCGAGCTGGGCCAATGGATTATGGCCGATGTATTTTTTCGGCTCCTTGGCGACAAAGGCATACCAGCGGATTTCGTGAATGACTTCGCCCCACCATTTCGGGCTCCAGACGGGCAGCAGGAAAATCTGCCGGGCATGGTGATTGCCGACGATCGCCCAATAGATCCGCCCCAGGAAGGCCACCGCCATCACCTGACCGGCGGCGAAATGCACCATGCGGATATAACCAAGAACGAAGTGGTCGGAAGCCTCGCCGGGCACGCTGGGCGGCGGCATGGCAATGAAATAGCCCGTGATGCACAGGATGACGATGCACAGGGCGTTGACCCAGTGCCACAGCCGCAAGGGCGACTCATAAACATACACCTTGGCCGCCGGGCTGGGCGTTTCGGTCGCCGAGGCCACCAGGGAGCCGAAAAAGCCTTTGCGCTTTTCCGGCGCCGGAGCATCCGTGAGATTGGTCATGCCGCCCTCCCTCAGCGCACCTTGATATCCGCCAGAACGTCGCCGTCCTTGCTCATCACATGGGTCGAACAGGCAAGACACGGATCGAAGGAATGGATCGTGCGCAGAATTTCCAAGGGCTGTTCGGGATCCGCCATGGGCGTATCAAGCAGCGAGGCCTCATAGGCGCCGATATTGCCTTCATTGTCGCGCGGGCCGGCGTTCCAGGTGGTCGGCACCACACACTGATAATTGGCGATCTTGGTATCCTCGATATGGATCCAGTGGCCAAGCGCACCGCGCGGGGCTTCGGTGAAGCCCACGCCCTTGGCCGATTTCGGCCAAGTCTTCGGTTCCCATTTCTGGATATTGGCCGTCGCCGTGTCGCCGTTGCGGATCGACGCGATGAGCTTGTCGTAGAAATATTTCATCTTATGCGCGGCCCATTGGGATTCGAGGCCCCGGGCAGCGGTCCGCCCCAGGGTCGAGAACAGCGCGGCCACCGGCAGATCGAGTTGGCGCAAGGCCGCTTCGGTCGGCTCCTTGAATTCGGGGATGCCCTTGGCATAGCCGATGATGTAGCGGGCCAGCGGCCCCACCTCCATGGCATGGCCGTTCCAGCGCGGGCTCTTGATCCAGGAATATTTCGCGTTCTCGTCGAGCTCTTCGAGACGGGTCTTGGTGCCTTTGGCGTTGGGCCCCAGCTCGAATTTGGGCTCCGTCACCCCGTCCCAAGGATGCAGGCCGATCGTGTCATCGGCATACTGATACCAGGAATGGGAGACGAACTCCTTGATCTGATCCGGATCCCGCTGATCCACCTCATAAATCCGGCTGAGATCGCCATCGACGATCGCGCCGCGCGGCAGCAGCAGATTGTCGCCTTCATAATCATTGGCATGGTCCGGAATATCGCCATAGCTCATGATGCATTTGGACGACAGGCCGCCGCCATAGGTCCAGTCCTTATAGAAGGACGCGATGGCCAGGAGATCGGGCAGATAGACCTGCTCGGTGAACTCGATGGTCTGGTCGATGATCTGCTTGACCATGTTCAGCCGCTCGATGTTCACGGCACCGACGGCGCCCACATCGGAGACATTGATCGGGCACGGCACGCCGCCCACCAGCCAGTTCGGATGAGGGTTCTTGCCGCCGAACACCGTATGGATCTTCTTGATTTCCTTTTGGAAATCGAGCGCTTCCAGATAATGAGCCACGGCCATGAGATTGGCTTCCGGCGGCAGTTTGTAGGCCGGATGACCCCAATAAGCGTTGCGGAAAAGGCCCAACTGTCCGGACTCGATGAATTTCTTCAGCTTGTTCTGCAGGTCGCGGAAATAGCCGGGGCTCGACAAGGGCCAGTTGGAAATCGACTGGGCCAGTTCCGAGGTCGCCTTGGGATCGGCTGACAGGGAGGAGACCACATCCACCCAATCGAGCGCATGCAGATGATAGAAATGCACGATGTGGTCGTGGCATTGGAGCGCAAGCTGCATGATGTTGCGGATGGAATTGGCGTTCTCCGGAATATCGATGCCGAGCGCATCCTCCACCGCGCGGACCGAGGTCAGCGCATGGGTACCGGTGCACACGCCGCAAATGCGCTGGGTGAAGGCCCAGGCATCGCGCGGGTCGCGGCCTTTGAGAATGACCTCCAGCCCCCGCCACATGGTGCCGGTGGAGACCGCGTTGCGGATGGTGTTGGTCTCATCCACATTCACCTCGATCCTGAGATGCCCTTCGATCCGCGTGATGGGATCGACCACGACCCTGCGCCCCGCATCGTCGAGATTGAAGCCGTTCGGTGTCGTCTGAACCATGGCTCAGCCCTCTCCTTGTCCGGATTATTCTGCGGTTTCCGCGCGCCGGGCGGCGGATTTATCACGGGCGCGCCGGAGCGCGGTCAAGCCCAGATGGGCGGCCACACCGGCACCGACGGCGGCGGCGGCCGCCATGCCGATTTCGTCGGCATTGCCTTCGGCCCCCAGCATGGGCGTCTTGATATCGGCCAGACGCTCATAGAACGGACCGTTGTCCCAGAAGTCTTCTTCCGAACAGCCGATACAGCCGTGTCCGGACTGGATCGGGAAGGAGACGCCGCCGTTCCAGCGCACGGTGGAACAGGCATTGTAGGTCGTCGGCCCGCGGCAGCCCATTTTATAGAGACAATAGCCCTTGCGCGAACCCTCGTCGTCCCATTCCTCCGCGAACTGACCGGCGTCGAAATGGGGCCGGCGGTAGCATTTGTCGTGAATGCGTTGGCCA
Organism: uncultured Alphaproteobacteria bacterium; assembly: GCA_964612085.1. Classification (GTDB taxonomy): domain Bacteria; phylum Pseudomonadota; class Alphaproteobacteria; order JAJFIK01; family JAJFIK01; genus CAZTCJ01. Next base: position 3,822 of record CAZTCJ010000046.1, on the reverse strand, counting down.
TAGAACATGTTCGGACGGCCGATCCGGTCAAGCGGCGGCGACCGGTCGAAGGTCAGCATATAGGTGATGACGCCGGTCATCACTTCCGGGATCGGCGGACAGCCGGGCACCTTGATGATCGTCTTATCCCGGATCACTTTGTGGATCGGGGTGGCCTGGGTGGGATTGGGTTTGGCGGCCTGCACGCAGCCGTTCGACGCACAGGATCCCCAGGCAATAACGGCCTTGGCATCGGCCGCCATGGTCTGAAGCTGCTCGACGAAGGGCTTGCCGCCGATAATGCAATACATGCCGTCTTCGTTGAGCGGCGGATTGCCTTCCACGGCCAGGATGTAATTGCCTTTGTGCTCTTCGCGGATCTGTTCGAGGATTTCCTCCGCCTGATGACCGGCGGAAGCCATCAGCACATGGGCGTAATCCAGCGACAGCATGGAGAGCACCACATCGGACACCAGCGGATGGCCGGAGCGGATGAAACTCTCCGAACAGCAGGTGCATTCCAGGCCGTTGAGCCAGACCACCGGCGTGCGCGGCTTGGTCTCCATGGCATGGGCGATCTGGTTGGCCATTGTCGGCGCGAGACCGAGCGACGTTGCCGTCAGCGAACAGAATTTCATGAAAGACCGGCGGCTGACACCCTGCCGGCGAATAACATCGTAAAACGTGTCGACCATCATAGCGGCTCCCTTATGGCTGCCAAAAAGCAGCCTGCCAAAGATGGCCGTCCCATGAAGACGATGGGGGCACGAGCCCAGACCTGCACGCAGCCGCGCGCCTCAACAGCTCGTATGCTTAATGCATGGTTTTGTCCGCCCGGCCTCCCAAAGACAGCACATCAGCCAACCAATCATGGAGCAAATCCAAGGAAACAGATTTGATCTTGATCAATCGTCCGTCTTGAGAAGGCTGTTAGGCTTGGGACTGACAAGGGAAATCCTTTGCCGCTCCTGGCTTTGCCTGACCGTCAAGTGGCGTGCAGATTATCCTGAAACGGAATATTGCACCGCACAAGAACCACCTAACAGGCAACCTTGGAGGGTTTAAGGCAATTTTCTATGCCCGCCAACGGAGATGAGAATGACTGAGCAGCGAAACCGTTCCGTCCTCAATCAAGGTCTTTTCGCCATTGGCGCAAGCCTCGCCTTCGGAGCACCGGCTCTCGCCCATGACGGTCATGGCTCGGAAAGCCTTGCCACCGGCCCGGTGCATACCATGCTGCATGCCGTCGAGGCGGCGGGTCCAGCCATCCTTGTGCTGACGGCTTTGCTGGCCGGGATCATGCTCTGGCGGCGCCGCGACCGCTGAGCCCTGGACGCCGCACGCTTAGTCTGCTTTTCCCTAAATCGCCACGGAATGGCGCGCCTGGGCGGAGCGGCGGTAACGGTCGAAGGCAGCGGCGGCAACCCGAACAAGCGGGCGGCCCCGCCCGGAGACTTCAACCACGTTATCCCGGATGGTCACCAGGCCGTCGGCCGCCAGGTCCGACAATTCCTCGAACGCATCCGCACACCAATTGCTGGGATAGCCGTAGCGGGCCCCGGCCTGCGCCAGATCGATGGCGCCATCGCACATCAGCCGCTCGATCACATGGGCGCGCAGACGGTCGTCCTGACTCAGACGGTGGCCTTTGCCGACGGGTAGGATGCCGTCGCGCACCGCCCGCGCCCAGGCGCCGGTCTCGGACAGATTCTGCACATAGCCCGACGGCGTGCGCCCGATGGATGTGGCCCCCAGGCCGATCAGGGTTTCCGCCGTGTCGGTGGTGTAGCCCTGGAAGTTCCGGTGCAGCGTGCCGCTCATGGCGGCCTTGGCCAGAGGATCGTCCGGCAGGGCGAAATGATCGAGACCGATGCGCTCATAGCCCGCACCCATCAAGGCGTCGGCGGCGGCTTCGGCCTGGGCGTTGCGCTCACGCGGATCGGGCAAGGCGTCCTCAGGGATCAGGCGCTGCTTTTTCGCCATCCACGGCACATGGGCATAGCCGAACAGAGCGAAGCGGTCGGGCCGCATCTGGGTACACTGATGAATGGTCTCCACCAGGGAGGACACGGTCTGGTGCGGCAGCCCGTAAATCAGATCGAAATTGATCGCGGTGACGCCGTGATCGCGCAGATCGCCGACCGTGCGCCGGACCATATCCGGCGGCTGGATCCGGTTGATCGCCTGCTGCACCGCCGGATCGAATTCCTGAATACCGAAACTGGCGCGGTTGAACCCGAGCGCGCCGATCCGCCGGGCCATGTCGCGGGTCATGGTGCGCGGATCGCTTTCGATGGCGAGTTCCGCGTCCGTCAGAATATGGAACCGCTCCCGCAAAGCGTCCATGATACGCGCCAGATCGTCAGGCTCCAGCGCGGTGGGCGTGCCGCCACCGAAATGCACATGCTCGACCGGCATGGCAGCCGGCAAGGCCGCGCGCACCAGATCGATCTCGCTCAAAAGATCATGGGCGTACTGATGGACGGGCTCGTAGCGGCTCGCCAGCTTCATGTTGCAGCCGCAATACCAGCACAGTTGTTTGCAAAAGGGCACATGGAGATAAAGCGAAATCGGCCGCGCCGGATCGAGCGCTTCGAGCCAGCCCCGATAGGCCTCGGGCGGAAAATCCGCCTTGAAATGGGGCGCCGTCGGATAGCTCGTATAACGGGGAACGGCGGCTTGAGCGTATTTCGCGACAATCGGATCCATGAGCTTGATTTACCTTATGCAGATAATGGGCGGTTCGTCCAAATCTCAAAACGGCATATTTGTCCCCGCGTCTCGCAGCAATCGGTATGGACGACCTGCACACGCGGCGAGACCAGAACCTGAAACATGCGTTGGAAAACGCCTTCCTGCCAGGCGCAACGGCCGATGGCGAGAGGGTTGTCGGCGATTTCGATCACGTGCGGCCGCCCCTTGCGGGCCGTCAGTATACCGCTGCCCGCGAAGGTCCAGGCGTTCTTGGCGATGGCCGACAGGAGCAGTGGCGCGGCGCAAAAGCCCGGCAGCGCTTTCAAAAGCAGACGGGCGAGCGCCGGAATGCGGTTCGCCATGACATAATCGGCCGTGCGCTTGCCCGCCTCGGCCGCGATGCGGCTGGCCTGCTCATGTCCGAATTGATCGAACAGGGCGCGGTAAAGCGCGGAGACCACGGTTTCGGACACCATCTCCGCCGGCGGATCATCGAGCAGGTCGAGAAGCCCCGCCCGGGCGAAGACCGCGCGGGCCTCCCGGACACTGCACAGGGCCTCCAGCGCATGGGCCAGTTGAATGACCGCATTGGGCCCGACCTTGGCGGGCTGGCCGCTTACGGACGCATCCGTCAGACCAGGGAGGACATCCGCCTGGACCGGCAAAGGAGCAGACAAGGGGGCCGGCATCCCCCCTACTCCGCCGGAACCGGCGTGCGCCTGGCGTTTTCAGGCAATTGTTCCGTACCGCCACCGCAGGCCTTGGCCGCCAGGGCCGCCGCCTTGACCTCGCGCAGGGACGCCGCCCGGTCGGAGGCCGCCTGCCAGTCGTCCAACTGGGCCGGTGCGATGCGCTTGGTCTCGTCGAAGTGGAAATCCACTTTCTTCTTGGTCTGCGGTCCCCAATAGCCCACCTTGCCGAGATCGTAGAAGGTGCGCTGGAAGCCCGCCTTCAGGAACGCCTTGAGGCAGCCCAGCAGATAGCGCCGCCGAAAGCCGGTGCCGCGCCAGGGGTAATGGAAGAACGCCTTGTTCATATAAAAGCGCCGGTAATTGCTCATGACACGGTCGAGCAACTCGCTCCGGTCCATGGCCTCGGGCCGCATGATCGGCGTGACGAAATTGTATTTTGAGAAGTCGAAGACCTCGA
>CAZTCJ010000045.1:0-30008 GCA_964612085.1 uncultured Alphaproteobacteria bacterium | reverse complement strand
CTAGCGGGGCTGATCTAAGGCGGTTTTGAAAGGGGCACCACCGGCCCACTCCCCCCCCGACCACCCAATGAGGGTACCCTTGTGGGTGGTCGGGAGGGGGAGTGAGGGGCCACCCCAATCGATCCAGTGGATCGATTGGGGACCCCGAACGCCGGCCAGGCAGCGGGTCATGCACCATTGGTGCATGACCGAATGAAGTTCTTTACCGAGAGGGAGTGACTCCAATGACCAACCGTATCCTGACCGTCGCCGCCGCCCTGTTCGCGGGCACGCTGACGGCGGCCCCGGCCGCGCTGGCCTCGGGCCTGACCGAGACCACCATCGAGCTTGATTCCGGCATGATGGTCCGCCCGGATAGCAATTGTAAGGACGCCCAGTTCGACAAGCGCATTTCCGTGTGCTTCGACCATAAGGACTCCGGCTCCGACGATTGTTCGGTCAAGGTCTTCGGCTACGACCAGAACAATGAAAAGACCCTGATCGAGACCATCAAGATCAAAAGGGATCAGAAGACCCGCGTCCAAGGGTATCTCCTGGAGATGATCTCCAAGGACAAATCCATGATGGGCCGCCGCCATAGCTGCATCGTGCGCGTCTCCAAGGGCTGACCGGCCCTTATCACAGGTCGTCGGATTCGAGCGCCGGGGCATGCCTCCGGCGCTTGATCGTTCGGGCCCATGGTTGCAGACTGCGGCGGTGGATCAGCCCTTGAGCGAGGCGTGCGCCGATGATCTCTCCGTTTCTCGATGCTTTGGGCAGCGTCAGCGGCCCGTTGACGCTGATCGCATTTCTCGCGGTCGTGGTGCTTGCCGTGATCGGCCAACTGGCCAAGGGCGGCAAGGGGCTCGAAGGGCTCTATGCCCTGGTGGACAAGAAGGTCACCCGCGAGCGCTTTTACGATCTCACCGCCTTGACCGTGCGCCGCCTGTCCACGGTCTGCGTCGTGGTTTTCCTGGGCGGCTTCCTCACTTTCGTTCTGGACAGGCTGGTGAGCCGCGACGGCCCGATCGCCGTCTCCAATGACGGCTTCTACAACGACGGCACCTATATCGAAGCGCCGGGCGGGCAGGTGGTGAACACCGGCGATGTCCAAGGCGACCTCAATATCGGCCAACGCGCGCCCATCGGCACGCCCGCGGACAATCTGGTGGTTCATCATGGCAAGGACTGGCCGGGCGAGGAAGAGGGCGGCGATTCGATCTTCATGGTGGGCGAGGGCAATCGGGCGGTGACCGAAGGCGGCAACAACACGGTCGTCACCCAAGGCACCGGCAACACGGTGGTCGCCCAGCAGGGGCCCGGCAATCAGATCATCGCTTCGGCGGAAACCGTGCGCACGGTCTATCGTCCCAACCCTGACTTTATCGATGATGTCCGTCAGCATATGTCAGGCGGGTTGACCGTTGCATCCGCCTTGCCTGAAGAGGGCATGAGCGGATTGCGGGCGAGTCTTGGGCTGACCCGCTATGGCAGCGACAACCCGCGCGCCACCGACGAGTGCACGGTCAAGACATGTCCGGAGGGTGTCTACGGCTACACCATGTCCTGGGTGATTGGGCAAGACCCCATGGGCCGCCTGCCGCTGGTCTCGTCTCAGTTCGGCGCTGCGGATTTCGAACTTCAAAAGCGCTCTGACGGTGTTCTGGCCGTGGCCGGGTTCATCTCGGCGGACCAGGCATCGGCGCTCGCCAATCCGCCTGCTGAGGACGGCATCGCGCTCACGCTTTACAACAAGGCCTATGGCGAGGCGCGTGTGCCTGTTTCCGTGCCGATTGCACGGATCGAAGGGATCGCCACGAACGGCGCGGCTCAATTCGATATGATGATGAAAGTCAAAGCGGGCGAAGAGGATTTCATGTCCATACCCGCCATCATGGAGGTCAAGGTGCGCTGAAAGGGCTGGCGGCTTAACCAGCCCCTCCGCATGCGTCTTATTTAGCCATCGCTTCTTTCACGAGCTGCTTGACCTTTTCTTCCTGCCAGCCCGTCACCGGCTCGCCATTGATGATGAAGGTGGGCGTGGAATCTATGCCGAGCGTATCGACCAGCGCCAGATGGGCATCGAGATACTGCTCGATCTTGGTGGAGTTCATGTCCTTCTCGAGCTTCTTGGCATCGATGCCGAGGCCCGGCGCCATGGCCAGGATGCGCTCCTTGGACATGCGGCCTTCGCCCGCCATCATCGCCTGGTGCAGCTCGAAATACTTGCCTTGCTCGCCGGCGGCCAAGGCGGCCAGGGCGGCGGTCGTGGAATCCTGGATCTGGAAGGGGAATTCGACGAAGGCGACGCCCAGTTCCTTGTTGTTTTCGATCATGTCGACCACGGACGGCATGGCCAGTTTGCAGAAGCCGCAGTGATAGTCGAAGAACTCGACCATCAGCACCTTGCCGTTCGGATTGCCCGCGATGTGCATGCCCGGCGTGGTGCGGATGGCGTCCAGGTTCTCCGCGATCAGTTTCCGGCGCCGCGCTTCCATCTCGGCTTCCTGACGGTCCTCATAGGCGCGGGCCGCTTCGAACAGGATCTCCGGATTTTCCATCAGCACCCGGCGCAACTGCTCCTCGAAGGCCTTGTCGCTTGACGGATCGCTGGCCATGGCGACGGCGGTGAGAAACGCGCCCGCGACGGCGCCCGCAATGATCGTGAAGACGGTCTTCAGCATGGTCGTAGTCCCCCTTGTCTTGGGTCTGAGTCTTGGGTCTGTGTCTTTGGTCTGACCGGGCGCTGCGCGGTTCGCCCGGCGCGGTGAAAGGAAAGGCGGTTTACCGCCTGTTGCGGACCTCGCTTTCGGAGGCCTGGATGATGTCGTTGGAGCGGTTCCATTCGGGCGTGCCCGCGCTCAACCCTTTACGGGCGCGGCTGGCGAAGCCGAAGGCCCGCTCATACTGGCCGGCGACGAAAAAGCGTTCCGCCGTCGCCAGCGCCGCCAGAGGTTCGTTGCCCATGCGCGCATAGGCAATCGCCAACTGGTGCCACACGAAGGAATTTTCGTTCTGGGTGCGCGCGGCATCCTCCAGCAGACGGATCGCTTCCTTGGCGATCGACTGATCCTGGCCCGCTTCGTCGGTGGCCAGCAGCGACTGGGCCAGCAGCAGTTTGAAAATGCCTTCATCGGGCAGGATCTCCACCGCCCGGCGGTACGGGGCGACGGCCATCTCTGCGCGGCCGGTCTCGAAATAGACCTGGCCTTTCAGTTCCTGGAAAAACGGATTGTTCGGCTCCGCCTCGATCAACGGCTCGAGCTGGCCCAGGGCCTGATCCACCTCGCCGCGCCGGAAGTAAGCCACGGTGCGGGCATAATGGGCTTCGTTGCTGGTGTCGGTCGCGGGATACCGGCGGAAGGTCACATCGGGCCGGTCGAGAAAGCCGTGGATCTTGGCCTGCACCATGCCGAAGCGGCGGATGCTTTCCGGGCTGTCCGGTTTGCCCGTGTGGGGCGATTCGGCGACGCGCGAGCGCAGGGCCGCGATCCGGTCGCTCGAGAGGGGGTGGCTGCGCACGAACGGATCTTGCCGGCGCGTCGACAGCAATTCCTGGTCCCGGAACTTCTCGAAAAAGCCGATCAGGCCTTCTGACGACCAGCCCACCTCATTCAGATAGGAGACGGCGGCCTGGTCGGCGGCGGCTTCCTGCACCCGGCTATAGGCCAGGATATTGCGCTGGGCGATATGCTGGCCGCCCAGCAGCAGCGCCAGACCCGCTTCCGGCGCGCCGGCCACGGCCGCCAGAATACCGAGCCCCATGGTGATCAGCGCCGGTGTCGAGGCATTGGCGATGGCCTCGCCGATGCGCGCCACATGGCCGCCCGCGATATGGCCGGCTTCGTGGGCGATCACGCCGATCAGCTCGTTCGGGGTCTCGGCCGCCAGGATCAGGCCGGTATGGATGCCCATGCGCCGCCCGACCGTGGCGAAAGCGTTGATCGAGGGGTCGTTGATCAGATAGATGCGCACGCTGTCCGGCGCCAATCCGGCCGCGAGGAGCACCGGATCGGCATATTCCCGAATCAGCCGCTCGGTCTCCGCGTCCCGGATGATGCTGATGCCCTGCGCCATGCTCTGCAGCGGGGTGAGCAGCAGCGCCAAAGCAGCGAACAGGGCGATGAAAGGATTCGCGCGGGCCGTCATATGCGCCATCCGGCGGGGCTTATGGGCTGTCTGGTCGGTCACATCATTCATCCTGCAGGGCTCGAACGCGTCAATCTCATGCATGTTGCCCCGTTAACCGCGCTGTGTCATGTGGCAAAGGGCTGGGCCGGATCGCATCCTTGTGAGGGGGCACGGCCTTGTCCCGATTTAGATGTGGCGGAGATTTGGGCGGTTTCCATGGCATTTATGAGAGGCTCATTGGGCAGAACACACAAAACGGATATGGGGGTTGAACGGCCTGCCGCCTGGCTTGCCGTCGCCCTGGGACTGGCCTTCTGGGCCGCAGGACTTCAAAGCGTCTGGGCTGAACCGGCTGTGAACGGGATACGGGTGGTGCGCCCGTCGGAGGGTTTCGCCGGACTTGTGGTGGCCGAAGAGCCCCGCGCGGCGCTTGCCGCGCGCACCGTCCTGGAGGCTGGCGGCACCACCGCCGATGCGGCCGCCGCTTTGGCTCTCGCCCTGTCGGCGACCTATCCGGTGGCGGCGAGCCTGGGCGGCGGCGGGGTCTGCCTGCACTTCGACACGGGCGCGGGCGCCGTCACCAGCATCGATTTTTTGCCGCGCCAGCCGCGCCAGCCGGGACCGGTCGCCGTGCCGGGCCTGCTCAAGGGCCTCGGTCTGATCCAGGCGCGCTGGGGCGCTCTGTCCTGGCCGGAAGTGGCGGCCCAGGCCGAACAGATCGCGGGCGCGCAGAATGCCGTGTCGCGTGCTTTGTATGACCGGCTGGTGCGCGCCAGCGGGACCCTCGTCGCCAATGAACGGTTGCGGGCGCTGTTTACCGACGAGGGCGGACAATTGCGTGCGGTGGGCGATCCCTGGATCCAGCCGACGCTCGCCGTCACCCTCGGCCTGATCCGGGCGCGGGGGGCGGAGGATTTCTACAGCGGTCAGGCGGCGGAGCTTTTTCTGGAAGGGGCCAGGAGCGCGGGCGGCACGGTTTCCACCGCCGATCTGCGGACCTATGAAGCGCGGGTGAGCCCGGCCGTCCGCCTGCGCGGGCGGGATCTTTCCATCTATCTGCCGACGGAGGACACCGGATCGGGCGCCTTCCTGAAAGACCTGTGGACGCGGCTGTCGGACCGGGGCGTGCTCGAACAGGATCTGGGCGGCCAATCCTCAGCGCCCGTCCATCAGGCGGCCCGGACCGCGCTGGAGGCCTACGGTGCCGATGGCAGCAGGCCGGAGGATTACGGCTCCACCGGCTTTGCCGTGGTCAGCCGCACGGGCGATGCCACGGTCTGCGGGCTGACGTTGAACGGCGTCTTGGGCGCCGGTCAGGCGGGGTTCGGCGACGGCGTGGTGCTGGCCCGCGCGCCCGCGCAAGCCCATTACGGGCTGGCGGGGGCGTTCCTGGCGCCGCTGTTGATGGTGGGTCCGGAGAACCGGCAATTGCTGTTCGCTGGCGTCGGCTCCGGCACGCCGTCCGGCGTCTCAGGCGTCAGCTACACCGCCTTGGCGACGGTGCGGACCCGCGATCAGGATCTGGCCCGGGCCATGGCCTTGAACGGCACCAGCGAGTGGAGCGCGGTGCAGGCCATCGCCTGTCCGCGCGGGCTGCCCGCCGAGCCGGAGCGCTGCATGGCCGTCCCCGATCCACAAGGCGCGGGGCTTGCCGTGGAAGCTTTGGATACCCCCTAATCAGGATTGCGGCGGGCGGGTCTCTGTCATGGAAGGCCGCTCGCTGAACTGAGCGTCCCAGTCGGCAAGGCGCGGGCGGCCCTGGCGCCAGTCCAGATCCGGATGGCGGAAATCCGCATAGGCCGTAGCGCAGCCGAAAGTGATATGGGCCAGCGTCACCTCGCTCCCGAGCAGCGCCACTTCCTGGTCCATCACATCGAAGGCGCGCAGGATGGCGTTCTCATAGCGGCCGAGCCAGCGTTTCGACTGTTCCGCCTCCGGACGGAAGCGTTCGATCAGGCGCGCGACGCAGGCATCGAGAATGCCGTCGGCCAAGGCCTGGCGGCGCAGCACATGGAAGCGGTCCGGCCCGCTTGCGGGCACAAGCTTGGGCGTATCGCCCAGGCTGTCGATATAGTCGCAGATCACCGGGCTGTCATAAAGCGCCGTACCGTCCTCGAGCACAAGGGCCGGCACCTTGCCTAAAGGATTGGCCTTGTGCAGAGCATCGGGGTCCTCGAGCGGCACTGTTTCCACGATCCCGATGCGGTCCATCAGGCCTTTTTCAAAGGCGCAGACACGGACCTTCCGCGCGTAAGGAGAGGTGTAGGACATCATGAGTTTCATGGGCCTGCGCTCCGTTATCTCGCCTCACGTCATGAGGGTTTCCTGTTTGATCCAATCGAGAAAGGTCTTGTTGCCTTCGTCGTCCTGAATGGGAATGGAAACCACGCAGGGCACGTCGTAAGAATGCAACGCCTTGACGGTTTCGGTGATGGCGGGGACCCTAAAGTCCCGCGTCTTGGCGATGACCACCACTTCCTCGTCGTCCTGCACCTCGCCGTCCCAGCGATAGACCGAGATCATGCCCGGCAGAATATTGACGCAGGCCGCCAGCCGCTTTTCCACCAGCGCGCGGGCGATGGTCAGGGCCTCGGCCTTGTTACGGACAGTGATGTACACAAATCTACAGTCAGGCAGATAAGGATAAGACGAATCGCTCATCGCAAACTCCAAACGGCTCTTATAGTGGAAGGCAGGATCATCTCTCTACCATGCTTCAAGACCGGGTCACGAGTATGACACAGGCGCAGTCGGATCTTTTGGACCACAAGGCCCTCGTGCTGTTTTCCGGCGGGCAGGATTCCGCCACCTGCCTCGCCTGGGCGCTTGAGCGGTTCGCCCATGTGGAAACGGTGGGGTTCGACTATGGCCAGCGCCACAGGGTGGAGATGGACTGCCGGGGCATGGTGCGCAACAGTCTCACGGAGCGGTTCCCGGACTGGGGCGCGCGGCTCGGGGCCGATCACGTGCTCGATGTGCCCGTGCTCAACGCGATTTCCGACACCGCGTTGACCCGCGAGACGGCAATCGCCATGGCCGAAACGGGCCTGCCCAATACCTTCGTGCCGGGGCGCAATCTTTTGTTCCTGACGCTCGCCGGTGCGCTCGCCTATCGCCGGGGCCTCAAGCATCTCATCACCGGCGTGTGCGAAACCGATTATTCCGGCTACCCCGATTGCCGGGACGACACCATCAAGGCCTTTCAGGTGGCTCTTAATCTGGGGACGGAAAGCCGCTTCGTCATCCACACCCCCTTGATGTGGATCGACAAGGCCGAAACCTGGGCCTTGGCTGAACAGTTGGGCGGGCAGACGCTCATCGATCTGATCGTGGAAGAGACCCACACCTGTTACCAGGGCGACCGGTCGCGCCGTCATGCCTGGGGCTATGGCTGCGGGGTGTGCCCGGCCTGCGAGCTGCGCCGTAGCGGTTATGAGCAGTATACGGCGCAAAAAGCAAAGGGTGCGGAGCGATGACCTATTCGGTCAAGGAACTGTTCTATACGCTCCAGGGCGAAGGCGCGCAGGCGGGCCGCCCGGCCGTGTTTCTGCGGTTCGCGGGCTGCAATCTGTGGTCGGGCCGGGAAGAAGATCGGGCGTCCGCCATCTGCCGGTTCTGCGATACGGAGTTCGTCGGCACCGACGGGGAAGGGGGCGGCAAATTCGAAAGCGCAGCCGGTCTCGCCCGCGCGGTGGCCGCCGCCTGGCCGGAGGGTGCGCCCGGCACCAGCCGTCCTTATGTGGTGTGCACCGGCGGCGAGCCGCTCTTGCAGCTCGACCCCGCCTTGATCGATGCGCTGCATGAAGAAGGTTTCGAGATCGCCGTGGAGACCAACGGCACGATCGCAGCCCCTGACGGGATCGACTGGATCTGCGTCAGCCCCAAAGCGGGCGCCGGCCTGGTCCAGACCTCAGGACACGAACTGAAACTGGTTTATCCGCAACAGGACTTCCCCCCTGAGCCGTTCGAGACGCTGGGGTTCGAGCATTTCTTCCTTCAGCCCATGGATGGGCCGGAGACGGACCGCAATACGGCCGCCGCGATAGCCTATTGCCTGCGGCGGCCGGTGTGGAAGCTCAGCCTTCAGACCCACAAGATCGTGGGTCTGAAGTAAGCGTTACCTTTTTTTCGGGGCGAGCAGCCAAAGGAGCGCGCCCAGAAACGCCATGCCTGCGGTCCCGGCGAAGGCCGCGATCCACATGCCCATGGGGCCGAAGGCCAGGGGATCCGTATTCTCCTGGCCCGTGGCCGTCACCGCGTTGATGGCCGCGGCGATCAGAAAACCGACCACGCCCAGACACAGAAGAATTTGCCCCACGGTCTTCACGGCGCGTGCCTTTAGTCGACCAGGCGGCGGAGTTCGCGGGCCCAGGAGCGGAACGCGTCGCGCGCATCGCCCCAGCGGGTCACAATATTGTTGTTGATGTTGATCGGACGGCCTTGCCAGTCGTCGGCGGCCACCGCCACCACATCACCGGTCGCGCCGTCCATGAACACCGCTTCCATCTTGGCGCCGCCGATGCCCACGGACAGGGCATTGACTTGACCCCGGCCGCGCGGCGTGGAGCGGACCGCCGTACCCAGAATATCTCGGTTCGGCGCCACGTCGATCAGCGCGAATTCGATCACCAGAACGCCTTCGCCGGGGCTGTCGGCCAGCACGTCTTCGCTCAAGGCCCGCTCGAAGGCGCGCTCGAACTGGCGCGCCAGGGAGGACCGGTCCACATTGCCCAATTCCCGCTCGAGCAGCTCGTTTTCCAGAGCGAACACCACGGGATCGATATAGATTTGATTGTACTCGGACAGATCCACGCCGGGCTTGACGTAGAAATCGTCAAAACCGGACCGGGCTTCTTCCAAGCCTTCCGTCAGTTCCTCGGGCACCCAGAACAGATCGTCCGCCGCGATAGCCGCGACCGTTCCGAAAGCCATCAGACCACCAACCAATGCACCCAAAAATTTCGTTTTCATAAGGTTCTCCCTCGTTTCATGGAGCGGCTCAACGGGGCCAATCATGGTCGACCGTCCGGACACAGAATGGGTTCGGCCGGTCCGGTGTTTCCCCTGCAGCCCTCGGGCGCACCTGTCATGAGGCAAAGCGAGGCGCACCGTCAGAGATCCGCTCAAGGCCAGGAGCCTACTGCGGATTGAGCCTCTGTGCCACGGGCTGACGCAAGATTGATGGAGATTGGTGACGAGCGCGGCGTTGGCGCCATTCACTGCGGATTTCGGGCCGTTCGGCGCGAATAAAATCGTGCAGGCGTCCCCGGTAACAAGAAGTAACAAGAAGTAACAAGAAAACGGGGCGGCCCATGAGAGCCGCCCCGAAGGTCGAAAATGCCGTGATCGCGCCGCTCAAGGCTCGAAGACGAACTGCATCCGCTGGCCGGCGCAGCGCGCGATGGCGAATTCGATCGGCGTGCCTTGGGCGTCCACATTAACGCTTTCCGCCACCACGACCGGCTGGCTGCGCGGCATATGCAGGAACCGCGCATCGTTCGAGGTGGGCAGGCGGGCGGAGACCCGGGTCTGCTTGCGGAAATAATCATCCACGCCGAAATGCTTCAGCGCTTCGGTGATCGACCCGGTCCGCCGATAAACATCCACCAGGCCGTCGAAACGGGCGGCGGGGAAGAAATGGGCGGTCACGGTCAGGGGCCGGTTATCCACCGCGTGGATCAGTTCGATCAGCAGTACGAGCTGACCCGGCTCGATGCCGAGCCCCTTGGCGACCCGGGCATCCGCCGGCATCGGCTCGCCGCGCACCAGGCGTCCGCCCGGCGTCCGGCCTAGCCTTTTGACATTCTCGCTGAAACGGGTGCGCCGGCCGATCAGGTAATCGACCACATCGTCCTGCACGAAGGTGCCGCGCCCTTGCTCGACGCGGATCAGGCCCCGGTCCTGCAGCGAAGACATGGCCCGGCGCAGCGTATGGCGGTTCACGCCGAACCGGTGCGCCATCTGCGCTTCCGTCGGCAGGCGGGAGCCCGCAGGGTAGACCCCGCTCGAAATCTCGCCTTCCAAAGCCTGGGCGATTTGCCGCCACAAGGCGATCCCAGTATTGCGTTCCATGGTTCTTGACCCTCACACTCAATCAGGCGGTTGCGGCAGGCAGCTTCCGGTTTGCACCGATCTGAAGCGCTTACCTGTGAAGCATCTGCCGTTCACATCCACCGCACCGCAGCCTACCCTTTGATATAGAAGTCTACACGAACCGACCAATGTTGCAATGATCTAGTTGCGTGGGACGATTTTCCCAAATGTCTCAAGGGATTGGCGCAACCGTTGCGCCCGCGTCCATTGTCCAGTACTGCCTGAAGCCCGTTTTCCGGCTGGGCAGGCTTTCTTTCAAATCAGGCCGTCAAACTGCTGCCGGAGGACCGTGCAAACCCCTCAGCGAGGATGATTCCGTGAGTGCCGCGTGTCGTGAGATCCTGTTCCAGAACGCCAGGCTCGTTCTCTCCGATCAGATTGTGGGCGGGTCTCTTGCCGTGCGGGACGGGCTGATCGCCGATCTCGACGGTGCCGCCGGGTCTGGGGCGCCTGTTATCGATTGCGCTGGCGATTTTCTCGCGCCCGGCCTCATCGAGATCCATACGGATAATTTCGAAAAGCATCTGATGCCGCGCGCCAATGTGTTGTGGCCGGCTTTTCCGGCACTGCTCTCCCATGATGCCCAGGTCGCGGGCGCGGGCATCACGACCGTCTACGATGCGGTGGCCGTCGGCACCCATACGGGCAAGGAAGAGCGCCTGCAATATCTGCGCAGCGCCATCGCGGCGATCCGCCAGGGGGTGGAGAGTGGTCATCTGCGGGCCGATCATTTTCTGCATCTGCGCTGCGAAGTGCCTCATCCGAACACGGTGGATCTGTTCAACGAGGTGATCGGCGAACCGCTGGTGCGGCTGATCTCCCTGATGGACCATACGCCGGGCGACCGTCAGTTCATGGATATTGCAGGCTACAGGGAATCCTGTATCACCCATTATGGCGAGACGCCCGAGGAGTTCGACGCGCGCATCGCGCTGGAGCAGAAGAACCAGGCCCGCTTCGCGCTCACCAACCGGCAGGCCATCGCCCAGAGCGCCGCCGAGCGCGGTTTGACGCTCGCGAGCCATGACGATGCGCGGCCCGTTCATATCGAGGAAGCGCGGGCGCTGGGCGCGACCATCAGCGAGTTTCCGACGACCGTCGAGGCGGCCCGGCTGGCGCGCGACGCGGGCCTTGCGACCATCATGGGCGCGCCCAATGTCATCCGGGGCGGCTCCCATTCGGGCAATGTGGCGGCGCGGGATCTGGCCGAACGGGACCTGCTCGATGCTCTGTCATCGGATTATATGCCTATCAGCCTGGTGTCCGCGCCGTTCCAGATCGCCCAGGATTTGGGCTGGCCGCTCTGGCGGGCCATGGCGCTGGTGACCGCCAATCCGGCCCGCATGCTGGGGCTTGCCGACCGGGGACGGCTGGAGACCGGTCTGCGGGCTGACCTGGTGCGCATTCGGGAAACGCCTTTGGGCCCCGTGGTGCGCGGGGTCTGGCGCCAGGGCGAGCGGGTGGCGTAAGGAGGCTGCCGAATGGAGCGCTATGCCATTTATTTCGCGCCGCCCCCCGAAAGCCCGCTGGGCCGGTTCGGGGCCGCCTGGCTGGGGCGGGATGCGTTCACGGGCGAGGACATCGAGCAGGATCCGCTGCCTGAGATGACATCGGCGCGGTTTGCTCAAGTGACGGACAGTCCGCGCCGCTACGGGTTTCATGCCACGCTGAAAGCGCCGTTTCGTCTGGCCGGGGCCAAGAACGTGCCTGAGCTTTTCGCCGCCGTGGATGCTCTGGCGGCCCGCACCCCTGCCTTCGAAGCGCCGCCTCTGGAGATCGCCTCCATTCAGGAGTTCACGGCCATGGTTTTGAGCGCAGCCAGCCCGGCCATGCAGGCTTTGGCGGAGGCTTGCGTGCGGGATCTGGATGATTTCCGTGCCCCGTTGACCGATGGGGAGCGGGCGCGCCGCCGTCCCGATCGGCTCACGGAGCGTCAGCGCGGCTATCTGGAGACATGGGGCTATCCTTACGTCTTCGAAGAGTTTCTCTTTCATATGACGTTGACGGAACGCCTGACCGATGAGCAAGAAAAAGCCGAGATTTTCGATGTGCTGGAGCCCATCGGCTCGGTGTTCGGCACCGCGCCGCTTGTCGTGGATCAGCTTTGCGTGTTCGGCCAGCCCTCCGCGCAAGCGCCGTTCACGGTCGTGCACACGGCTCGTTTAAAGCCCTGATCCTAGAGCGATGGCCGCCGGAAGGCCCAAGGCTGCGTGCGCTCCAACTGTCCCGCCAGGCTGAACAGGATGTCGTCATTGCCGAAATCGGCAGAGAACATCATGCCTATGGGGAAGCCCTCCGGCGTCCAGGCCACGGGCACGGAGGCCGACGGCGCGCCGGTCATGTTGCACAAAGCCGTATACGGACAGAAGGCGTAAAGCTCGGCGATGTAGGCCTCAAGATCCTCCCGGTCCAGGCGCAACCGGCCCAAGGGCGGGGGCAGGGTGGCCGTGGTCGGCTGCAGGAGCACGTCGAAGCGGTCATGGAGCCCGGCCATGGCCCGGCCCGCCGCCTGAATGGCATGGGTGGCGCGGGCATAATCCTCTGCGCTGGCCGAGCGCCCCATCTCCACCAGATAGCGGGTCACAGGCTCCAACTCGTCCGGTTCCGGCTCGCGGCCCAGAACTTCCGACCGCAGACGGATGGTCAGGGCCGTGCTGCCGGCGATGATCGTGCCTTGGGCGGCGCGCATGACCATGGGATCGACGGGCAGGGTGGCGGGCTCGATGGTATGCCCCAGCTCTTCGAGCAAGGCCGCCGTGTCCTCAACACCCTGACGGATCTCAGGAGCGATGATCACACCCGCCGGTTCGTCCATCACCATGCCGATGCGCAAAGCGGCCGGATCCCGTTCCGCACTTTGGGCGAACGGCCCGCCCGGCGGCGCCGCATACGGATCGCCCGGTTCCGGACCTGTGGTGGCGTCGAGCAGGACGGCGCTGTCGCGCACCGAGCGGCTGACCACGTGAAGCCGCGACATGCCGTCCCAATTCTCGCCCCGGTCCGGGCCGATGGGCGTACGCGCCCGGGTCGGGTGAATGCCGAACAGGCCGCAACAGGCCGCAGGCAGACGGATCGATCCGCCCCCGTCGCTTGCTTGCGCCATGGGGACGATTCCGGCCGCCACCGCCGCCGCCGCGCCGCCGCTCGATCCGCCCGGCGACCGGCTCAGATCCCAAGGATTATGGGTGGTGCCGTGGAGCCGGGGTTCGGTTGAGACGGTCAAGCCGAATTCGGGCGAATTGGTCTTGCCGAAAATCACCAGACCGGCGGCCTTGTAGCGCGCGGTCAAGGTGGAGTCGTGATCGGCCACGGCGTTGCGGAAAAAGCCGCAGCCATGATCCGTCACCGTCCCTTTAAGCAGCAGCGTCAGGTTTTTCAGCAGGAACGGTACGCCCGTAAACGGGCCCTGGGGCAGGCCGTCCTTGATGGCCTGGCGGGCCAGATCGAAATGGCGCAGGACCACCGCGTTGATTTTCGGGTCGATGGCCTCGGTGCGCGCGATGGCTTCTTCCAGAAGTTCCGCAGGCGTCACGTCGCCCTTGGCAACCAGGGCCGCCAGCCCCAGCGCGTCGTAATGATCGTAATCCGAAAACCCCGCCATGGGCCCCCTCCCGGTTTCTTGTGATGATAACGTTTATCCGGATCCGAACCGGTCCCGGTTATGCGGCGTGCTGAAGGACTGTTCCGGTCCGACGGGTACGACACCGGTCGGATTAATCGTGCCGTGGCTTTCGTAGTAATGCCGTTTGATATGATCGAAATTCACGGTCTCTGCCACGCCCGGCACCTGATACAAATCCCGCAGATAATTGGACAGGTTCGGATAATCTGCTATGCGGCGGATATTGCATTTGAAATGCCCTACATAGACCGCGTCGAAGCGGATCAGCGTGGTGAACAGCCGCCAGTCGGCTTCCGTGACGCGATCGCCGACCAGATAACGCTGGCGGGACAGCCGTTCCTCGATGCGGTCGAGGGCGTCGAACAGCGCCATGACGGCCTCTTCATAGGCTTCTTGCGTGGTCGCGAAGCCCGATTTGTACACGCCGTTATTGATGGTGTCGTAGACGAAGGCGTTAATCTCGTCGATCTCGGACAGATAGTAATCGGGCGCAAAATCGAGCGCGGCGTGCTCCTCGTCCAGCAGGCCATTGAAGGCGCTGTTCAACATCCGGATGATCTCGGCGGATTCATTGTTGACGATGGTCCGGTTGTTCTTGTCCCACAAGACCGGCACGGTCACCCGGCCCGTATAGTTTGAGTCCGCCCGCAGATAGACTTCGTACAGGCGGGTCGCGCCGTTGATCAGATCGGACGGCGAGCCCGGCTCAACGCCGATGGACCAGCCTTCGGAACCCATATAGGCATCGACCGCGGTGACCCCGATCATATTCTGCAAGCCCTTCAGGGAGCGGAAGATCAGGGCCCGGTGCGCCCACGGGCAGGCAAAGCTGACATAGAGGTGATAGCGTCCGGCTTCCGCCTTGAAGCCGCCGTCGCCGCTCGGCCCCGGCGCGCCGTCCGGCGTGATCCAGTGCCTGAATTGCGAGGCTTGACGCACGAATTTCCCGCCCGTGGCCTTGGTGTCGTACCACTGGTCGTGCCACTTGCCCTCGATCAAAAGTCCCATTGTGTCTTCACCTCGCGCGAGCCCTTATGCCCTCTCCAGCCAAGGGTAGCTTACCAGTCTTAATGGCGGGATTCAGACCGGATCATAGGGAAAGACCGATGCGGTCGCGCCGATATCCTCCATGCTGCCCTTCATGGCCGGGAAGGCCTGGGTGAGCAGGGTCTCGGGCGTCCAGCCTTCGAGGCGCGCCATGGTGCGCACGGGCCGGGGCTGAGAAAACAGCATCACTTCGTTCCCGCGCACGGCGAAGATCTGGCCGTTGACCTCGCTCGCGCCGGGTGCCGCCAGGGCCACGGCGGTCTGGGCCACCTGATCGGCGCGCATGGCGTTTTTCATCCGTTCCACCCGCTGGGCCGAGGCCTCGTCCTTCACCGGAATGGTGGCGATCATCCGTGTCCAGGCGAAAGGCGCGATCACGTTCGAGCGCACATTCTTGATGGCGCCTTCCATGGCGATGATGCGCGACAGGCCGACAATGCCCATCTTGGCGGCGGCGTAGTTCGCCTGGCCGATATTGCCGATAAGGCCCGAGGTCGAAGTGAAGAAGACGAAGCTGCCGTCCTGCTGGTCCCGGAAATGGGGAATGGCCGCGCGCGCCACATTATACGTACCGTGAAGATGCACATCGATCACGGCCTTCCAGTCCTCGTCGGGCATCTTGTGGAACATACCGTCGCGCAGGATGCCTGCCGGATTGATCACCGCATGGAGCCCGCCATAAGTATCGAAGGCCTGGGACACCATGTGCTGGGCGCCTTTCACATCCGACACGCTGTCGGAATTGGAGACGGCCTCGCCGCCCGCGTCGCGGATCTCGATGGCCACTTCTTCGGCCGGACCCGCATTGCCCGTATCGCCGCCGGCGACGCCGCCGCCCAGATCGTTGACCACGACTTTGGCGCCTTCCTTGGCCGCCAGCAGGGCGCATTCCTTGCCGATGCCGCGCGCGGCGCCCGTCACCAAAACGATCTTGCCGTCCAGAACACCCATGCCCGGATCCTCCACATGTTTTCGGCCCCAGTCTCAGCCATGGGCCTTGTTACCGACATGCCGTCATTTTAGGGCAGAAAAAAGCAGGCGGAGAACGGCAAATCGCTTGCAGACGAGGGATTGTTGCCGCATATTATCCGGTATCAAGTTGGGTTGACCGAAGAAAATACGATAATGGCCTTGAACGCGACCATGGATGCGCGACGACGACCGAGGAGCGGTGTCTCTCCCTGCGAGAGGCACCGGTGCGTCCGTCCGTGATCTTTGGGTTTTTGAAAGGCGTTTGGCCATGTTTGCGATCTCCTCGGAGCGGCTCGAGCACGCAGCCGCCATCAGCCATCTTCATCATGTGACATTCGGTCCCGGCCGCTGGGCGCGGTCCGGCTATCTGGTGCGCGAGGCCGCGGCTCCCGATCCGGATCTGAGCGCTGTGGCCACGGACGGCCCGCATCTGCTGGGCTCGGTCCGGTTCACGCCCATGGGATTGGAAGCCGGCGGGACGGTCCGTCCGGTGCTGCTGTTGGGGCCGCTTGCGGTTGCCTCCGAGATGCGGGGGCAGGGCGTCGGCGGCGCCTTGATGGCCTATGGCTTGGGCGCGGCGGCGGACCAGGGCCACGATCTGGTCTTCCTGCTGGGCAGTGCGTCCTATTACGCCCGCTTCGGCTTTGCCGCCGTTCCCCCACGGAGCATTTCTCTGGAGCTGCCGTTCGATGAAACGCGCCTGTTGTGGCGGTCGCTGGCGGGCCAAGAGCAGGCGCTATGCGGCGTTCTGCGTACCGCCTATCGGGATTCCCAGCGCCAGGCGAGCAACGCCAATCCGATCAGCAACCCGGCCCACAAGGCCGGATGGATGAGCGAAACCTCGCGGCTTGCCCGCACCTCATAACGGCGGTTGTCCACCAGGCCGAGCCAGCCCCGGCCCGAGGCCGCGCGGTCGGCGCGCACGCGCCTGATGGCGGGCAGGGCGATCGAGTCCGGCCCGTCTTCCGCAACCCAGTACTGGCCGCCGCCGGTGGCTTGCGCGACGGGCGCCAAGGTTTCGTCCGTGGCCCGCACATCGGCGAATTCCCGGCTGGTGAGCGGGCCGACGGCGGCGACGGCGGAGAGATCGCCGCTTTCCAGCCGGTAAAGGCCGAAATCCTCCGCCTCCACCGTTTGCCGCCACAGGCCGGGTTCGGCTTCTTCCAGCGTGACCGTTTCGGTCTCGCCGGAAGGCGTGGTGACGGTGACGGGCGGCACCTGGTCCGCCATGGTGCGCCGCGTGATCTCCAGGCTCTTGCCCCGGGCGCGGGCGGACAGGTCTTCTTCCTCCAGCTCCGGTTCCTTCATCAGCCAATGGGCGAGGCGGCGCAGCAATTCCTGTTGCGGGCCTCCGCCCTCGAAACCGCGCGCCCACAGCCAGGCGTGGTCGGACAAAAGCTGCGCCACCCGGCCTTCGCCAAAGCGGTCGAGCACAAGCAGCGGGCGGTCGTCCGGACCCGTCATGGTGACCGCGCCGCTCAGGCGCTCGGCCTCGATCAGGCGGAACCACTGCCCCCATTGGGGCGCGTCCGAACCGTCTTCATTCGCGCCCGGCAGATCGGCGGTGACCGGGTGGCGCTGGCCCAGCCCGGTGACGCGCGGGCGGTAGCCGGTCTCGACCACCTCGCCGGTGGGCTGGGCCGGAAAGACCGCCGACAAGGGGGTGCGGTGCAGGCTCGCGGGGCCCGCGAAGGCCGGGCCTGCGGCGGTCAGAAGCGCGCCGCCGCGTTCCACATAGCGCGCCACATTGCCCAGATAGGCGATGTTCAGCACACCCCGCCGCTTGAAGCGGTCGAAAATGATCAGGTCGAAATCGTAGAGCTTTTCGTCGAACAGTTCGTCCGTGGGGAACTCGATGAGCGCCAGCTCGTCCGGACGCGTAAAGTCCTGCTTGTCGGGCGGACGCAAAATGGTGAAGTGCACCAGATCGACCGCCGGATCCGATTTCAAGAGATTGCGCCAGGTGCGCTGGCCCGCATGGGGCTCGCCGGAGACCAGCAGCACTTTCAAACGGTCGCGCACGCCGTTGACGGTGAGCGCCACCCGGTTGTTGAGCAGGGTCAGTTCCGTGCCGCCGGGCTCCACCGCCAGTTCGACCACATTGCTTCCCGAATGGGGGATTTCGATGGGCAGATCGAGCGGCTCGCCGATGGGCGCCAGCCGGTTGGCGATCTCCGCACCGTTGAGGCGCACGGTAAGCCGCGCCGCGCCGCGCGCCTGCACCTCGCCCAGATCGTCGATCCGGATCCGGACCATCGCGGTCTTGCCCACAAGGCCGAAAGCGGGCGCGTTCAGGACCGTCAGCTTGCGGTCGCCCAGGTCCTGCGCGCCGGTGATCAGCGTATGGACGGGTGCGTCGAAACCGGCGGGCCTGCCAGAGGCCGGCACGTCATGGACCTGACCGTCGGTGATCAAGATCGCGCCGGCCAGCCGGTCGGGCGGCACATCTGCGCTCAATTGATCGAGGGCGGTGAAGAGCCGCGTGCCGTCGGCCTCGGCCTCCTCGTCACCACCGCCCGTGCGCGCTACCCGCACCTCGATATCGTCCGTGTCTTCCAGGGCCTGACGGATCGCATTGAGGGTGGCCTCCGCCGTCTCCAATCGTCCGCCCACATCCTGGCTGGCGCTCTGGTCGAGCACGACAGTGACCACGTCGGGAATAGGCTCGCGCTCTTCCCGGCGCAAGGACGGATTGAGCAGGATCAGGACGATCAGGAATAAGAGCGGCGCCCGGAGCCAGATGCTCTTCTTGCCCATGGCCAGACCGGCAAGCAGCAGCGCGGCGCTGATCGCGACCATGCCGCCGCTCAGCCAGAACGGTACCAACGGGCTTATGTGGATCTGCCAGCTCATTGGCCGAGGCGCTCCAGGATGGCGGGGACATGGACCTGGTCGGCCTTGTAGTTGCCCGACAGGGTGTACATCACCAGATTGACGCCGAAGCGGTAGGCCAGTTCCCGCTGGCGCTCGCCGCCGGGCACGGCCGCCACCAAAGGCCGCTGGCCCTCGTCCCGCGCCCAGACGGCCGCCCAGTCATTGCCGCCGATGATGATCGAGGAAACGCCGTCATGGCGCGAGGGCGCGCGCAAGACCGGATCGTCGATGCCGCCGCCTTGCGTCGCTTCCACCCAGACCTGTCCGCCCGCGGAGCGGCCCGGAAATTCCGAGAGCAGATAAAAGGCTTTGCGTAAAACATGGCCTTGCGGCACCGGTTCGAGCGGCGGGATGTCGAGGGCGCGCAGGATCTCGCGCAAACGCCCTTGCGCCGTGCTGATACCGGCGGCTTCGAGACCGGGGATACCGTCTCCCTGATCGGCGGTGTCGAACAGGATGGTGCCGCCGTTTTTCATGAAGGTATCGATCCGGCGCAGCGCGGCGGGGGACAGATCCGGCTGATTGCCGGTCATCCGCCAATAGACCAGCGGATAGAACACCAGTTCGTCCCGCTCCGGATCGACGCCCACGGGCTCGGCCGGTTCGAACGCTGTGCGCGACGCCAGGACCCGGCTCAAAGAAGCCAGCCCCTGGCGGGTGAGGGCGTCGGATTCCGCATCGCCCGTGATCACATAGGCCAGATGGGTGGCGCGGGTGGCCTCTAATGCGAGTTTGTCCTGGTCGGATGCGGCCAGGGCCTCGCCCGGTGCGAAAGCGCAGAGCGCCGCCAAACTCAAGATAGTCAGAGAGGTGACCGTCCGTTTCAGCGGTTTCAGGGCGGAAACGGCATTGAGCTGTCCGGTGATCCACAGCGTCGCCGCGAGATCGGCGAGCACCAGCAGAAAGGCCAGGATCAACAGCCAGGGGCGCAGATCCAAGACGGCGCTTTCCAGATAGGCCGCCTGCTGAGCGATGCCGGAAAAATCAGGCATGGCGACCAAAAAGAGACCGGCGCTCGCCAGATTATAGGCCCGCTGGGCGCCTTCGCGCCCATAGAGGCCCGGCGGATGACGGCCATTGGGCGCTTCGTCCCAGTGTTCTGGCCCCATGGGCTGCACGGCGGGACCGGGCAGGGTCAGGCGGCCCGCGCCGTCGAGTACGCGCACCGGCGGCAGGGCGCTCTGAAGCGCCACGGTCTCGGCCGTGGCGATACCGGGAGAAAGCGCGATCAAACGGCGGAGCATCTCCACATAGACACCCGACAGCGGCAGGGTGGACCATTCCTGATTGGCGGTGACATGGACGAGCACGATCCAGCCCCGGCCGCGCCGGTCGGCGGTCACCAGCGGCGTGCCGTCGGCGAGCCGCGCCCAGGTGCGGCTGTCGAGATCGGGGGCCGGTTGGGCCAGCACCTGACGGTGAATGACGATTTCATCCGTGGTGGTCAGATCGGCGAAGGGACCGTTCTCATCGAAGGTGCCCAGGCCCTGGGGCGTTTCCCAGGAGAGCGTGCCGCCGAGCGCGCGGCCGCCGCGCCTGAGATCGACCGGGATCAGATCGTCGCTGCGCTGGGCGAGGCGGGGGCCCGCGAAACGGATCAGCACGCCGCCGTTTTCCACCCACTCGGCGACACTGTCCCTGTCGCCGCCGACGATCTGGCCCACATCCGACAGGATGAGCACGGACAGTCCGCTCGCCAGCAGCGCGTCGATGGGGCCGTCGCGCAGATCCGCGTAAGGATCGAGCGCCCGGCGCAGATAATAGAGGTCGGACAGAAGCGGGCGTTCCTCCGCCGTGCCGCTGCCGGAGACAAGGCCCACGGGCCGCCGCCGCCAGGAGCCGTCGAGCAGGAAGACCCCGCCCGCCGAGCCCGCGCCGGCGATCTCCAGCCGGGCAGCGCGGTTGCGCACCTCGATGGGCAGGTCGAAACGGGCTTTAGCCTGCCAGGCCTCCGGTTCGAACGCATAAGGCGCCGTGGCCAGGACCCGGCCGTCGGCGCTCAGCATGCGGACCTGTCCGCGCGCGGTGCGGGCGGGCGCCGGGCGGGGCCGAAGCACGGGCACGGCGATGGCGGTGCCGTCATTCTCCGGCGGCGCGATGGCCTTGAGGCGCAACGCGTCCGGATCGCGCAACACGGTCAGGGACCCGAGACCGCCCAGGGCCTCGGCAAAGCGCGGGGCCGCGCCGTAATCGAGCCCATCGCTCAGCCAGACCACTTCCGCCTCGCCGTCCGCCTGCTGAAGGAGCGCGTCGATCTCCCCGATCCGGCTGAGCAGTCCGGCCCGGTCAGGGGCGAAAGGCTGGGGTCTGAGCCCGGTAACTTGCGCGCGGGCATCGGCTGCGGACCCGAGATCCGCCGACACGGCGCGGGCCGTGGCCGTGGGCAGCATCAGGACCATCCGGCCCTTGCGCTCCGCCTCGTCGATCAGGCTCGACAGGGTGGCTTCCCTCAGGCGCCAGCCGGGTGCGGCCGCCCAGCCCGTATCGACCACGAGAACCAGGGGGCCTGAGCGCTCGCTGCGGTCGATGGCATTCCACAAGGGTCCCGCAAGCGCGATAAGCAGGCAGGCCACCAGGAACAGGCGCAGCAGCAAAAGCCACAGCGGCATGCGTGCAGGCGTCTGTTCTTCCCGGTTCAGACCCAGGAGAATGCGCAAGGCGGGGAAGGGGATCTTGTGGGGTGAGGGCGGCGAGACCCGCAGCAGCCACCACAGCACCGGCAGGGCCATCAGCCCAAGGAGCAGCCAGGGGGCCGTAAAACTCAAGGCGCCGAATGTGAGCATGATCCTCCGCCTCCGGTGGCGTTCCGGCCCAATCGCTTGAACTGCCCCGTCATCCCCTTACATCTGCCGCCGCGCACCCGCGATCCGGTCGTAAAGCGCTAGAAGTGGTGTCTGGGGCGCTTCATCCGTACGATGAACGGAGAAAGTCCAGCCCCAGCGACGGGCCGTGTCCGCGATGGCCGCGCGGTGCGCGCTCAAGGCCGCCGCGTAATCCTCCCGCAATGATTCCACCCGCCCGATCAGCAGGCTGCCCAAATCTTCCACGTCCTCGAACAAAGCCCGTCCAGAATAGGGCAGGTCTTCCTCCGCCGGATCGAGCACCTGAAGCAGATGGCCCTTGGTGCCGCTGCCGCCGAACCCCCGCAGGCGCTGGGAGACCAGCTCCGGGTCCATCAGGAAGTCGCTCACCAGAACAATGCGGCTGTAGCGCGGCAGACGGGGCGGGTGCGGAATATCGCTTAAAGGAAAACCGGCTTCGAGCGAGAGATGGTCGCCTAAGCGGCGCAGCGCCACCTGCCCACTGCCCGGCGGAAACGCGCCGTCGAGCGGGCCGATGCGCTCGCCCGCCCGGATGAGCAGCGAGGCGAGCGCCAGGGTCAGCACGGAAGCCCGGCGGGCCTTGGTGCAGGGCGCGGCCTTGCTTTCGAAATCCATGGAGCGGGACGCATCGCGCCACAACAGCACGCTGTGGGCCGCTTCCCATTCATTTTCGCGCACGAACAAGTGATCCGTACGCGCCGACTGGCGCCAGTCGATCGCGCTCGCCGGATCGCC
This sequence comes from uncultured Alphaproteobacteria bacterium, assembly GCA_964612085.1. Taxonomy (GTDB): domain Bacteria; phylum Pseudomonadota; class Alphaproteobacteria; order JAJFIK01; family JAJFIK01; genus CAZTCJ01. The sequence continues at coordinate 7,733 of CAZTCJ010000045.1, read as the reverse complement.
GTCGCCATAGCGCCGGTATTGCCAGAAGGTCTCGCCTGGGCCCGCGCGCCGGCGCCCGTGCACGCCGGGTGCGACGGTCATGGCGATCCGTTCGGCTTCGACCAGGAGCGGCGGCAGGGTGGCGGCGAGCGCTTCGGCGCTTTCGCGCAAATCGGCGCGGCGGGCCTGATCCTGCCTGCGGGCCCGGAGTTCGTTCAGCACCGCCGCGGCCATCAGCCCATCCGTTCCAGAAGCGCGTCGATCACATGGGTGACGGTCCGGCCATCGGCGCGCGCCGCGAAGGTGAGCGCCATGCGGTGTTTCAGGACCGGATGGGCGAGCGCCGCCACATCGTCGAGGGAGGGCGCGAAGCGGCCGTCCATCAGGGCGCGGGCGCGGGCCGTCAGCATCAGGGCCTGGGAGGCGCGGGGGCCGGGGCCCCAGGCGATGTCGTCCTCGATGGCCGGTAGGCTGCTCTGGCCGGGCCGGGCGTTCCTGACCAGATCGAGGATCGCGTCAACCACGCTGTCGCCCACGGGAATGCGGCGAACGAGGGCCTGGAAGCTCATGAGCGTTTCCCCGTCCAGGATCGCTTCCGGCTCGGCATGGTCCGAACCGGTGGTGGCGATCAGCATGCGCCGTTCCGCGTCCGTGTCCGGATAGGCCACGTCGATCTGCATCATGAAGCGGTCGAGCTGGGCTTCGGGCAGGGGATAGGTGCCTTCCTGTTCCAGCGGGTTCTGGGTGGCGAGCACGTGAAACGGTTCGGGCAGATCGTGGCGCACGCCCGCCACGGTCACGTGGCGTTCCTGCATGGCCTGAAGCAGCGCCGATTGGGTGCGCGGTGAGGCGCGGTTGATCTCGTCGGCCATCAAGAGCTTGCAGAACACAGGGCCCGGATTGAAGCGGAAGGCACGCTTGCCGTCCTCGCCTTCTTCCAGAACCTCGGAGCCCAGAATATCGCCGGGCATCAGGTCGGGGGTGAACTGAATGCGTTTCTCATCAAGGCCGAGGACCGTGGCCATGGTCTCGACCAGCAGGGTCTTGGCGAGGCCCGGCACGCCTACAAGCAGCGCATGGCCGCCGGACAACAACGTGATCAGCGCCTGATCGATCACCTCATCCTGGCCGAAAATAACCTCGCCGATGGCCGCGCGCGCGGCGGCGATCTTCTCGCCCGCCTGATCGACCTGCGCGACGATATCCGCATCCCCATCGACCACTTGCATCTTGGATGTCCGGTTGGCTGTGCTCACCTTGTCACCACTCTTTATCTTCTGAGCCCAGGGCTGCGGAAAGGACATGGCACCGGCAGCGCGCCTTTACCAGCGCTTTTCCGGGCTTTTCAGCAGAGTTGCTCGCGATTAAGGCCGATTCGAACCCGGGGAGTGCTAAGAGATCCTTGTCAGCCGCGCCCCGTCCGCGTTTTTTGATCGTCCCGTCAGGATCCGACCGTGCGGACAAGGGTGGCGTCATTAAGGCGCTGCCTTAACTGAAAGGGTAAAGGAAAGACAGGCTCATGACTAACGAACAGGACGGCCCGGACCCGTCTCCGCCGATCAAGGGGCTCGACGAGGCGCGGGATGCGGCGCGCAACGCCGCTCGCGGCCTGCCGCCGGTTCACCTTTGGGAACCGGAGCGGGTCTACGATCTCGATATGCGCATCCGCCGCGACGGGGTGTGGGAGTATCAGGGCTCGCCGATCACCCGCTTTGCCCTGATGCGCCTGTTCTCCACCATTCTGCGGCGCGATCCCGATGGGGCCTATTATCTGGTGACGCCGGTGGAAAAGGCGCGCATCCAGGTGGAGGACGCGCCATTTGTCGCGGTTGAGGTGATGTTTTCGGGCCAGGGCCGGGACCAGATCCTGACCTTCCGGACCAATGTGGAAGACCGGGTCGTGGCGGGTCCTGATCATGCCATCCGTATGGAAATCGACAGCGCCACCGGGGAGCCGTCGCCTTATGTGCATGTGCGCGCCGGTCTGGAGGCCCTGATCGCGCGGCCTGTCTATTACGATCTGGTGGAACGGGCTGAGATCCACGATGCGGACGGCGAGCGCCTGTTCGGTATCTGGAGCGGCGGGATCTTCTTTCCCTTCGCGCCCGCCGATGCGGTCGAACCGGAGTGATATCCGTTGAGAGAGGATCTGCTGCACCGTCTGGAAACGAAACTGATCGCGGATGAAGCGGATGTGCGCTCCATCGCGCCGCGCTCCAGCGATTTCGATCTCAACCCCCATGTGGACCGCGCGCCCAGGCCGCAAGGTTTGCGCCCGGCCGCCGTGCTCATTCCGCTGATCGATTACGAGCATACGTTTTCGGTTCTGCTGACCCGGCGGGCGGATCATCTGTCATCCCATGCGGGCCAGATCAGTTTTCCGGGCGGCCGGCTCGACCACGAGGATGAGACCTTTGTCGAGGCGGCCTTGCGCGAGATGGAGGAAGAGGTCGGCGTTTCCCGCGAGGCGGTGCGGATCGCGGGGCTTTTGGAGCCTTACGAGACGGTGACCGGGTTTTGCGTGGTGCCGGTCGTGGGCATCGTCACGCCGGGCTTCGTTCTGGCCATCGATCCGGACGAGGTGGCGGAAGCCTTTGAAGTGCCGTTATCCTTTCTTATGGATCCGGCCAATCACCAGACCCATGAGATGGAGTTTCGCGGCGTGCCGCGCAGCTATTATGCCATTCCTTTCGGGGAGTATTATATTTGGGGAGCGACCGCCGCCATGCTGATCCATTTCTACAAAAGGGTGTTTGAGACGTGATCAAGGTTATTCTCGTGCGGCTGCTGCTGCTCGCACTGCCCTTTCTGCTTTATGCGGCCTATATGAAGGCCGTGAAGAAGCGCGACATATTAGACGCCGAGACCTGGAAGGCCGCGCCGCTCCTGGCGCTGACGACCTCCGCCCTGCTGATCGTCGCGGCGAGCTTCGTCTATCTGGCCTTGACCTCGGGCGCCGATCCGGGTGGGGACTATACCCCCGCCCGCTACGAAGACGGCGAACTCGTGCCGGGCTCCGTCGATCCGCCGGATAGGGACTGACGTGTCCGAGAGCCCTGCCAAGACAAAGCGCAGCTTGGCCGATGAACCGTGGCTTCAATCGAAGCCGGTTCAGGCGGTGATGGCTGCGCTGCATACGGAGGAAAACGCGGAGACCGCCCGCTTCGTCGGCGGCTGCGTGCGCAATGCGCTTCTGGGCTGCAAAGTGGACGATGTGGATATCGCCACGACCCTTGCCCCGGAAACGGTGGTCGAGCGGATCGAGGCGGCGGGCCTGAAAGCCGTGCCCACGGGGCTCGAGCACGGCACGGTGACGGCGGTGGCCAAGGGCCGGCCGTTCGAGATCACCACCTTGCGCCGGGATGTGGAGACGGACGGGCGGCGTGCCGTCGTGGCGTTCACGGAAGATTGGACGGAAGACGCAAAGCGCCGGGATTTTACCCTGAACGCCCTTTATGCGGGTGCGGACGGCACGCTCCACGATCCCCTGGGCGGCCTGCCGGATCTGGAAGCGGGCAGGGTGCGCTTCATCGGCGATCCGGTGGAACGCATCCGCGAGGATTATCTGCGGATCTTAAGATTCTTCCGCATCCATGCCTGGTACGGTCAAGGCGCGCTCGACACCGAGGGCCTCAAAGCGGTGACGGCGGAAAAGGCGGGACTGGAGACGCTCTCCGGCGAACGGGTCCAGAAGGAACTTCTGAAGCTTCTGGAGGCGGACGATCCGCGCGGGGCGGTTTCGGCGATGGCCGCAGGCGGCGTTCTGGAAGCGGTCCTGCCCGAAGCCGGGGCCCTGGAGACATTTGAACGCCTGCTCGATCTGCAGGCGGATCTGGACGGTGACGCCGACGGGCTTTTGCGGCTCGCGGCCCTCGTCATGGGCAAGGCGACGGAAACGGATCTCGACGGGCTGGCGGAGCGCCTGCGCCTGTCAAACGCCTTGCGCAAGCGCTTGAGCCGCCTGCTGCGCGCCGATCACCGGATGATCGCCCGCGCCGGTGCCCCGGCCTTGCGCGCCTTGAGCTACCGCACGGACCCTGAGGATGCGCGCGCCTTGCTTTTATTGGCCGCCGCCCATGCGGGAGGTCCGCCACCGGACATGGTTGAGAACCTCGCCATGCTCGGCCAATGGACGCCGCCGCGCTTTCCGCTCACCGGCGCGGATGTGATGGCGCTCGGCGTGCCCAAGGGCCCGCAAGTGGGCAAGGCGTTATCGGCCGTCGAACAGGCCTGGATCGACGGTGATTTCCAGGCGGACAAAGCGGCCCTGAAGGCGATGCTGGCGGACGTTACTGCGCGATCTTGACGAGCTGGCCCTTGGCCGTGCGCACCAGCGCGCCGTCAAGCGTGCGGGAGAACTCCAGTTCCATGCCCCGGTCGGTGATCGCCCGGCGGTAGGTCTGGATTTCCGACGTGCCGTCCGGGCGGATCGTGAAGGCGTTGACGATCAGCACGTTCTCTTCGATGCGCGCCCAGCGCACCAGACCGCCATCGGACGGGCTGCCGCTTTCCACATCCCACCACAGGCCGTCATTGCGCCGTTCGAACACGACCGTGGTCGCCTTCAACTCTTCGACCGGATTGTCGGGATTGCCCTTCTGGCGCTGGATGGTGGCCCAGGACAGTTCGAACTTGCCTTCGCCCGCGGGGCGCACGGTGACGCCGATATCCCGCGCGGTCAGTTGGAAATAGACCGAGATCTCGCTTTCGGAGACCGCCGAGCCCTGCCACTGGCCGTAAAAGGCGTCGATGCCCAGGGTGTTTTGCGCGCTTGCCGGCGCGACGGCGAGAACAATGGCGCTCAGCGCGGCGAAGACGACGTTCCGGAGACCAGCAACCATGGGAAGCCCCTTAATCTTGTCGATGACATTCTGCGGCGGACGGCACATGCGTCCGCACGGCCAAATCAGCCTCACTATAAAGACAGGCTTGCGCCCACCCAAGACCGTCCCGTGACTTCAAAAGCACACTGGCCGGGCTTTCGGGTGGGCAGCGGCAGCCTTACGGCGCGGGCCAGCGTACCATGGGCGGCATGGACATCAGGATGGCGTCGGTATTGCCGCCGGTCTTGAGCCCGAACTGGGTGCCCCGGTCGTAGAGCAGGTTGAACTCCACATAACGGCCCCGGCGCACGAGCTGCTCTTCGCGCTCGGCGTCCGTCCAGGGTTCGGCGAAGCGGCGGCGCACGATCTCCGGATAAATCTTCAAAAACGCCTCGCCCACGGTGCGGGTGAAAGCGAAGTCCCGGTCCCAGTCGCTGTCGAGATAATCGTAGAAAATGCCGCCGATGCCGCGCATTTCATTGCGGTGCTTCAGGAAGAAATAGTTGTCGCACCAGTCCTTGAATTTCGCGTGGTAGTCCGGATCGAAGGCGTCGCAGGCCGCCGCCATGGCGGCATGGAAATCCTTGGCGTCCGGAAAATCCTGTTCGCGCTGAAAGCCGAGCATGGGCGTCAGATCCGCGCCGCCGCCGAACCAGGCCTTGGTGGTCACGATATGGCGGGTGTTCATATGCACCGTCGGGACGCGCGGCGAGCGGGGATGAATGACGAGCGAAATGCCGCTGGCCCAGAACCGGGGATCCTCGTCCGCCCCCGGAATCTGTTTGGCGAAGTCTTCCGAGAAGGTGCCGTGCACGGTGGAGACATTGACGCCGGCTTTCTCGAACACCCGGCCTTCCATGACGCCCATGACGCCGCCGCCATTTTGTTCGCCCGGCTTGGCCTCGCGCGACCAGGCCTTGCGGTTGAAGCGGCCCGGTTTCTGATTGCCGCCCGGCATGCCATCCGGCAGATCGTCTTCGATCGCCTCCAGGGCCGCGCAGATGCGGTTGCGTAAATCCTCGAACCAGGTCTGCGCCTCTGCCTTGCGCAAGGCCGGCGCTGTCGCCTGGGCATGGGGTCGGTGGATCTTGAGCGGCGGCGCTTTCGGCCCAGCCTTGGAGATGCCGAGTTCAGTCATGAAGTCTCATCCTTTGTGTCGGCCACTGTGTCGAATATCTGCGTGTCGAATGTCTGCGGCGGCTTGGACGCCTGATGGTGAAGCGCCGCCAGATGGCCAGTCTGGCGAAGTGCTTCTCCCAATACAATGGCCGCGCAAACGGCCACATTGAGCGAGCGCAAACCGGGCGCCATAGGGACCCGTAATGTGACGTCCGCACGGGCGTGAACCTCGTCCGGCACCCCAGCGCTTTCCCGGCCCAGAAGAAGCGTGTCGCCGGGCTGAAAGCGATAGTCCAGATAAGACCGTTCCGCCTTGGTGGTGAGCAGGACCAAAGCCCCTTGTCCGCGCTCCCCATGGGTCAGGAAGGGCGTCCACCCGGCGTGGCGGATCAAACGTACGTGATCGGCGTAATCCATGCCGGCCCGTTTCAGGCTGCGGTCGGAAAAGGGAAAGCCGCAGGGCTCGATCACATCGACGGCCACATCGAGACAGGCCCCAAGCCGCAGAAGCGTGCCTAAGTTTTGAGGAATGTCAGGTTGATAAAGCGCTAAACGCATTTTTCTCACGGGTCCAGTCACCCGGCAGAGTGGAAAATTCCTTGCGGCAACCTGCCAACTATCGCCCGCTGGTGCATCCGGCATATATCTTTGTGACAGAAAGTGTGCGTTTTGGGGGCTGAAATCGCTTAGAAATCTTGGCCAGCGGAAGTTCGCTCTATATTGTGCTTTCGCGCATATGCGACTCGTCGCCAAACGCAAAAACCTTTAACCCGGATACAAATGAGGTATTTCGGTGGCAGACACGCACGATGACAGCCCAACACGGCGCGACTTTCTTTACGTCGCCACGGGCGCTTTCACAGCGGTCGGTGCAGGCCTTACCGTATGGCCTTTTATTTCACAGCTCGCTCCTTCCGCGGCCGTTCGGGCGCTGGCTACGATCAGCGTCGACATCTCGGCCATCGAAGTAGGCCAGCAGATCAAGGTCCTGTGGCAGGGCAAGCCCATCTTCATTCGCCGCCGCACGCCTCAGGAAATCGCGACTGCGCGCGACGTCGATGTCGCTGCCCTTCCCGATCCGCAAAGCGATGAGGAACGGGTGCAGGACGGCAAAGACGAATGGCTCGTGATGATCGGCATCTGCACCCATCTGGGCTGCGTGCCTCTGGGTGACGCTGGCGACTTCAACGGCTGGTTCTGCCCCTGCCACGGATCGCACTACGATCTGTCGGGCCGGATCCGCAAAGGGCCCGCGCCGCGCAATCTCGATATTCCGCCTTATGCCTTCACCGGCGACACCGAAATAACGATCGGGTAAATCCATGGCACATGAGTCCACATATGTTCCTGCATCCGGTCTGACCCGCTGGCTCGACAGCCGGTTGCCGGTCATGCGTCTGATGCACGACTCGTTCGTCGATTTTCCGACGCCGAAGAATTTGAATTACTTCTATACGTTCGGCGGCATTCTGACGTTTTGCCTCGTGACGCAGATTGTGACCGGCATCGTATTGGCCATGCACTACACGGCCGATACGGAGCTGGCTTTCGCGAGCGTCGAAAAGATCATGCGGGACGTCAATTACGGCTGGCTGATCCGCTACATCCATGCGGTCGGCGCCTCCATGTTCTTCCTGGCCGTTTACCTGCACATGTTCCGGGGCCTTTACTATGGCTCCTACAAGGCGCCGCGCGAGGTCTTGTGGATCCTCGGCGTGTTGATCCTGTTGCTGATGATGGCGGCCGCCTTTATGGGTTATGTGCTGCCCTGGGGTCAGATGAGCTTCTGGGGCGCCACGGTGATCACCAACC
>CAZTCJ010000044.1:0-30266 GCA_964612085.1 uncultured Alphaproteobacteria bacterium | reverse complement strand
CCGCTCGCCATTTCGATGACGATGTCATCCTGACTGTGCGCGACGAGGTCATGATCAATTCCGATCTCTCCGAACTCGTTGATGAGCACAAGAGTGCGGCTCAACGCAGGTTGTTGGATCAGATAGTTGAGAACAGTCGTCTTACCGCTGCCAAGAAACCCGGTCAGGACCGAGATTGGCAATCGTTCGGGTGATCCTCCCAGATCCTCGCGTTCCATAGGGGTCCTTTCGAAGTGGAGCGTACAAAGCTATAGCGTCAATGCTGGCGGTCAGGCGTAGGCGACCCACCCCCGCCATGTGAAAGCTGCGTAGAACAGGCTGACGGACGAAAACCCGGCATCATGCAGGATCGCCTCATCCTGATCCGGGGTGAGCAGATTCAAATGAGCCTCGACGGCGGCGCGCGCTTTTCCGACCTCATCCGGATCGGCGCCCGACGCCAGAGCAAACGCCGCGTATCGTGACAGCCATGCTGTCCGCTCTGCGCCACCTTGGGGGAAACTCGCATGGGCCGTTACAAGCGGCGCTTCCGGTTTCAGGCGCCGTCTGATTTCAGTCAGCGTGCGTAAGCGGTCTTCCGGGTCCAGAAAGTGCAGGGTTAGAAGATACGTGGCTGCATCGAACGGTCCCAACGGTGCATCATCGATGACGCCCTCATGCAGGCGCACGCGCGCGGCCAGCGACCCCAGTGTACGTTCAGCCAGCCTCAACATTTCAGCGGACGGATCGACACCGTCGAATGCCCATCCCGGTTGCGCCTCTGCAAAGGCTTTCAGCTCCAGGCCACCGCCAGCGCCAACAACAAGGATGCGCCCGGTCTCAGGCATCCGCTCCTCAAGCAGAAGGATCGTCATCCTGTGCAGATCCGCGAAGCCGGGCACGTACCGTGGCGGTCCTTCGGCGTAGCGCGCCACCGCATCGGGATTGGAGAATGCATCCAGCAGGTCGTTGGTCATCGACAGGCTCCAAGATCAAGCCATGCGGCCCCGAGGCCTTGCGGAAACGTCCCATCCATTTCGAGCAAGGGGTGCGCTGGACGGAAGCCAGGAACGGCGGTGTTCTCACTTGCAAGCGATAAACGTAACGTTATAACATTACATGTCTTGCTCCGAGGCTCAACGGTCTTGCACGGTTTCCAATGCCGTGCGCAAGCATACGATGCAAATAATGAGGGGCGTCACGGCCACACCGGTGATTGCGTATGGCCCCTAGGGTCCTGACAGCATCGACCCTCACTGATAAGCGTAAAAAGACAAGGTTTGGAAGGATTGCCATGACCGGCCCTCTGCAACATTCGAAACTTCCCGTCACCGTGCTCTCGGGTTTTCTGGGTGCCGGCAAGACCACCTTGATGAACCACATTCTCAATAACCGGGAAGGCAAGCGCGTCGCCGTCATCGTCAACGACATGAGCGAGGTCAATATCGATGCGGATCTGATCCGTGACGGCGGTGCCGATCTGAGCCGCACGGAAGAGACACTGGTTGAAATGACCAATGGCTGCATTTGCTGCACATTGCGGGACGATCTGCTGAAGGAAGTCCGGCACCTCGCCGAAGACGGCCGGTTCGACTATCTCCTGATTGAATCAACGGGCATCTCTGAACCGCTCCCCGTGGCGGCGACTTTCAATTTCCGTACGGAAGAAGGCGAGAGCCTGCTCGACGTCTCGCGCCTGGACACCATGGTCACGGTCGTTGATGCGGCGAACCTGTTGCGCGATTACGCTTCCACCGATTTTCTGACCGACCGGGGCGAAGCGCTCGGTGAAGAAGACAACCGCACGCTCGTCAATCTCCTGGTCGATCAAATCGAGTTCGCCGACGTGATCATCCTCAACAAGATTGACGCAGCTACCCCCGAACAGCTCGACGCCGCACGCAAGATCATCCGGTCGCTCAACGCCGACGCGGATGTTATCGAAACCAATATGTCGCGCGTGCCCCTCGAGAAGGTGCTCGACACCGGCCTGTTCGACCATGACAAAGCCCAGGACCATCCGCTTTGGGCAAAGGAGCTTTTCGGGTTTGCAGACCATAAGCCGGAGACGGAAGAATATGGGGTGCGCAGCTTCGTGTACAGGGCGCGGCGTCCATTCCATCCGTTCAAGTTTCACAACTTTATCAATTCCGAATGGCGAGGAGTTATTCGCGCCAAGGGGCATTTCTGGCTGGCGACGCGCCCGGAATGGGTGGGTGATCTGAGCCAGGCGGGTGCGATTGTCCGGAATGAAGCCATGGGGATTTGGTGGGCGAATATTCCGAAAGAGCACTGGCCGGATCATCCGGAATGGCGCGACCAAATCGCCAGCGTCTGGGACCCTGTCTTCGGGGATCGCCGTCAGGAAATCGTCTTTATCGGCACGGCTACGGATATGGACGAAGCCGCGATCCGCCGGCAGCTTGACGCCTGCCTTGTTGGGGACGGCGACTCTATGGACATCAAAGCCTGGAAAAAGCTGAAAGACCCGTTCCCGGTCTGGAAGAGGGCTGACCAAGCATGACTGATCTCTCGGCCCTTGCGCAAAGGGAACCCTCCGCACAGGCCGTTACTCAGGACACGGGTATCGCGCTGTGCGAGGCGGTAGACGGTCTCGCCGCCATCGCGGAGCCGGACATTGACCTCGTGATCTGGCGGCGTGTTCTTTCCTCAAACCTGAAAACCTGGATGGAGCAGCTCGAACCGTCGGACCTGCCGGACACACGTTTTCTTGTCCAACCCGCCCAACTGCGCCAAGCCTTGGAACCGCAGCTCGATGCCTGCGGCATGTCCAGCGGCGACATGCGCGATCTGCTTGTTCAAGACATCGATACTCTCGTCACGGCGTTCGCCGATATCACCGGGAGCGATCTCGTCGATGTCCGGTTAGAGCGCATTATCCACGATGCGTGCTGGAGATTTCACCGCGACTATGTCGAGGCCCGTCTTCTGACGACCTATCTCGGGCCGGCGACCGAATGGGTCCAAAGCGCCCATGCCGAACAGGCCTTGCACGACCAGAAAGAGTATGAAGGACCGTTGGAGCGTCTTGAGGCCTTCGATGTCGCCTTTTTTAAGGGCAACAGCGCAGGCCCGGGACGCGGTATCGTGCACCGCTCGCCGCCGGTTGCAGACACAGGGCAAACGCGATTGCTGCTCTGCCTCAACCAACGCTCCGCCGTCTCCCCCGAGCCCTGGCAGGACAGGTCAATCGGTCCCAACCAGTAACGACCACAATAGTCCGCACACCATTGGTTTTAAGGCCATGGCCATTTTTCCCCGCCGGTGTTTGACCGATCCGCTGGTTCCGTTGCCGTAAGCCCCATGCCAGGCGCAATCGGGTCCTCATTGGGGGAGGGCGGTTCGGGCCCCGCACGTCTTAAAACGGAACCGTTGAGGCTGGTGACAGCGCCCCTTCGCCCGGGCATAGGCGCGCAGTGCGATGTTATGCTATCTATCTGACGCAGATCCATTTTCAGCCACCTCGGCACGGTCGAGGCATGATGGGGGCATGCTTGCGCAGAGAGATCAAAACACGCACTCAGTATACGGAGCGGACGCGGCGTCGCCTGTATCTCCTCCAGGCGATTGCGGTCCTTTTGCTCGTTGCGGCTTTTTTCGGCATAGAAGCGGCACAGGCCCACCCTGAAGATGATTTTTGCGGACCGGATTCCGGGATCGATCCTGAATTGTGCCGCGAACTCGCTGAGACCAACAGGAGCGACGCGGCGCTCTCTCACCCTCTTCTCGATGAGGAAGGAGAGGTCCTCTCACCGCTGAGCACGGCCTGGTTGTTCCTGAAAATAGGCGTTGAGCATATTTTGCCCGGGGGCTTGGACCATATTCTGTTCGTCCTGGCCCTGTTCCTCGCATCGCAACGCTTGCGCCATCTGATTATTCAGATATCGGCCTTTACCATTGCCCATACGGCAACGCTCGGGCTGGCCGCATCGGGCGTTATTCACGTCCCGGGCACGATCGTCGAACCGCTCATTGCCGCGTCGATCGCCTTTGTTGCGGTGGAGAATGTCTATTTCCGTCACATGACGACGTGGCGGCCGCTCATCGTGTTTGGCTTTGGCCTGTTACACGGTCTGGGTTTCGCCGGGTTCATTGGCGAGGTCGGTTTGCCGCCCGAACAGTTCTGGTCGGCTTTGATCGGTTTCAATATCGGGGTGGAGATCGGGCAATTGGCGGTGGTGGTGGTTGCCGCCTTGATCAGTGTGCCGCTGAACCGGGTTCTGAAGCGCTCAAGGTACACTTACCGGGGAACGGTTTCGGTGCCCTTGTCCCTTATCATTGCCGCCATCGGCCTGTGGTGGGCGGTGACGCGCAGCCTGGGGTATTAGGCTTAGGCTGCGCGCCATGCATCGAAAGAGAGAGATGCCTTACGATCCGTCGGTATTGTCGAGCCCGCGAATTCTCAGCAGAGGCTCGATTTCCGGGTCCTTTCCGCGGAAGTTGCGGTAGAGCTCATCCGCCTCCCGCAGGCCTCCAGCCTCGTAGATCCAGGTTTTGAGCCGGCCGGCAAGCTCGGGATCATAGATGTCCCCGGTTTCCTCGAAGGCGACAAAGCCGTCCGCATCGAGAATTTCAGACCAGAGATAGGCGTAATAGCCCGCAGAATAGCCGCCAGCAAAGATATGGGCGAAATACTGCGAACGGTAGCGCGGCTCAATCTCGGGCAGGAGCCCATAGCCGTCCAGCACCTCTTTCTCGAAGGCGCGGGCATCGGTTATGGCGGCGGCTTCCTCCGGGCTCAGACTGTGCCAGGCCAGATCGAGCAGTGAGGCGGCAATGAACTCCGTGGTCTTGAAGCCCTGATTGAAGGTCGAGGCATTCCGCATCTTTTCGATGAGGTCATTCGGGATGACTTCGCCCGTCTCATAGTGTTTCGCATACTCCGCGAGCACCTGCTCCTGACCGGCCCAGTGCTCGAGGATCTGCGCGGGGAACTCGGTATAGTCCCGGGGACCGTCGACGCCGGAGAAATTCTCATAGCGGATCTGGGTCATCAATCCATGCAGACCGTGTCCAAACTCATGATAGAGCGTTTCCACTTCATCGAACCGCATCAAGGTAGGCTCGCCCTCCGGCGGTGCGATCAGATTCATATTGTTCGTGACCAGAGGACGGATGCGATTGCCGTTCACGTCTGACGCATCGCGGTAGGTGCTCATCCAGGCGCCGCCGCGTTTGGAATCGCGGGCATACATATCCATCATGAAGAGCCCGAGATGCTCGCCGTCCTCACTCTTGACGTCATAGGTCGTCACCACCGGGTTCCACACCGGCGTCTCGACTTCCTCAAGGGTGATGCCGAAGAGCTTGTTCGCGACATCGAACGCCCCCTGACGAACGGCATTCAACTCAAAATAGGGCGCAAGGGCCGCATCGTCGAAGGCATAGCGGTCCTGGCGCACGCGCTCGGCATAATGCCACCAGTCATGCCCCGCCGCTTGGAACGTGTTTCCATCGGCTTCAATCAGGGACTGGATATCGGCAAGTTCTTCGCGGGCCCGCTCCAGCCCGGGCCGCCACACGCGCAGGAGAAATTCCTCGGCCGCCTCCGGCGTTTTCGCCATGCGGGTTTCAAGCTGATAATGGGCATGGGACGCATAGCCCATCAATTGGGCGCGCTCCGCCCGAAGCTGCGCGATTTTGATCGCCAGCGGACCATTGTCCTTCTCGCCCTCCGACGCGCGCAACCGATAGCCATTGAAGAGCTGTTCGCGCAGCTCGCGGTTTGTCGATTGCGTCATGAAGGTCTCGAACGGGGAGCGGTTGAGCCCGACGATCCATTTGTCCTCGCCGTCCACTTTGATCGCGGCCTTGAAGCTGTCGCTTAAGCCCCCGAGATCGGCGGGATCGGTAATCTCCAGCTTGAAGCCGATCGTCGCCGCAAGCAGGTTCTGACCGAATTCGGTCGTCAGTCCGGACAGTTCTTCATTGATCGCGGCGACCCGTTCTTTGGTTTCAGGGTCAAGCGCCGCGCCGGCGCGCACGAAGCCACGATGGGTCAGCTCGAGAAGGCGCGCGTCCTGCTCATCGAGGTCAAGCTCTTCTCTTTGGGCGTATACGGACTTAACCCGCTCGAAGAGAGCCTCATTGAACTGAATTTTATTGTATTCGCGGGTCAGCATCGGGTAGATCTCCGCTTCCAGCGCCCGCAGCGTATCATTGGTGTCCGTATTCGTGATGTTGCTGAAGGTGCCGGAGACTTTGCCGAGCTGCCTGCCCACAAGATCCAGCGCCACGATCGTGTTCTCAAACGTGGCGGGCTCGGGATTATCGACAATGGCGGCGATCTCACCCTGGAGTTCTTGGATCCCCGCCTCGATGGCGGGCATATAGTGCTCGTCCTCAATTAGGGAGAAGGGCGGAACGCCATAGGGCGTATCCCATTCCATCAGGAACGGATTGCCCGCGAGGTCAGCCTCGCTCACAGCGGTTTCATCCGGTGTCTGCTCGGCCGGTGGTTCCGTCACGCTTTGGTCTTCACTTGCCAGTTGGTCTTCCTGACCAGCCTGTTTTGCTTCTTCGGTCTGATCTTGCTCCGCACCGCAAGCGGCAAGTGCCGTCATAAGCGCGATCAATGAGATCGCTGAACCCAAATTTTTCATAAAGCCCTCCAGCGTGAAACGTTCCAGACGTAGCGCGATTTGTTTATCACGACATGTCCTGCGTCTTGTTCAACTCAACCGAGAGCGAGACGCCTCACAAAACCCTTCTGGGAATAAGGATATATCGCGCTTACCCTTCATGGTGCAGTTAACCACAAGGCAGCGCGGACGGAAACGGCCCAAGGTTCCGAAATACACTGTATTCGAGAGGGTTGGCCGGCCCACGGCGGGTGTTTGCCCACGGAAGAAGCCCCCGATGGGTTTCGACCCCGACGCGTGGGAACTAGGATGACTCAAAGACCTGGCGCCAAGGCCAATGAGCCGAAGATACTGGCGACAATCGCCTTCGCTCTTTTCCGAGCATGACACTCGATAAGATTCAAAGCATCACGGGCGTTTCCAGTTTCGATATCGTCAATCCGGAGGCGCGTCTGCCCGATGATGTCGTTGGAAAATTGTAGCGTGTACTGAGCGCCTCTGAACCGAATGTGGCCTTGTCGATCGAGACGGCTCGTGCCGCGCTTTTCAGCTTTTTCGGGGGTGCTTCCGTCCTCCGGGACTACTATCTCGAATTTTTCCCCCTGATGCCCTATATAAGGGAAAGCCGCTAAATCGGGGGCCGTTCAGGCTTGCAAAGGCGCATCGGCGTCACAATTGCCGCATAGATCCGCGCGGCTCTATGTTCATAATGCACGCACAACGATTTTGAGGCATCCAGCGCGCTAAAACACGCTCTGGTCGATCACACCGCGTGTTCAACACTCGAAAAAGGAAGGATCATGGGCAGGCCGACTGCGCCGAACGACGCCCACCGGTATGACGTGTCGGGGGATTGGGACGGCGACAACCAGGACTGGTGGGATTGGTATGTTTCTCTTGCCCACGACCCGCAGGATGGCGGCGTGTTGCAGACCGTCGAGGCGGAAACCGCAGAGCCCGCCAGCGATGCCGTGCTGGCGAAGGACCTCGCGGCGCCTTATCCGCTGACGGAAAGACAAATTGCGTGGTTCCGGGAGCAGGGCTACATCAAACTGCCGGACGTCATCTCGCCCGAAGCCGCCACCCGGCTGCGCCAGGATATGAAGCGGCATATCGAAAAGGCCTTCCAGACGACGCTCGATGGCGGCGCCAATGGGCGGTTCCTCAGCCTGGAGATGGTCTGGCTTGACGATCCCATCCTGCGTGCTTTTGTTCTCAGCCCGCGGATCGCCGGGATCTGCGCCGCCTTGCTTGACGTTCCCGCGGTCCGGCTTTATCACGACAATCTTTTGACGAAAGAACCCGAATGTGGCCGCACGCCCTGGCATTTCGACGATCACCATTTTCCTTTGAATACGCAGGACGTGGTGACGGCGTGGATTCCGGCCCAAACCATCCCGCAGGCCATGGGACCACTCGCTTTTGCCGGGCCCATCGATGCCTGGCGCTCCGTCAGTCATATTCCGTTCGATAAGACCGACGACAGTTATGACCGCCGCGTTGCCGAAACCTTCCAGGAAAACGGCACGGCGATCGATGACACGCCTTTCCCGCTCGGGACCGTCAGCTTTCATCATAATTTGAGTTTTCACGCCGCCGGCGCGAACCGCACGACGCGCAGCCGCCTGGTGCTCGCCAACACCTATTACGCCGATGGCGCGCGTGTGGTGGATGCGCCGACCCTGGTCTCGGGCGACTGGCGGAAATTCATTCCGGACACGGAACCGGGGGAGGTTGCCGCGAGCCCGCTCAATCCGGTTTGCTGGCCGGTGGAGAGGGCATGATCATGTCGGACACCTTCACACGCAGTTGCGAGCATTGGAGCGAGGACCGGCGCGCCGGGATGGAAGCGTTCTATGCGCTGGCCACGGTCGACTACAAACACCTTGCCGAGGCAGCGGACTGGCGCGGCTGGCTGGAACAGCGCGCCGCGCTCACGGCTGATGGGCGTCTCAGACTGCTCGATGTCGCCTGCGGATCGGGCAAGTTTCCCGCTGCGCTGATCCAGCATGCCGGTGTGGGCGCTGCCGCGCTGGACGAGATCGATTATGCCTTGCTGGATCCCTCATCCTTCTCCGTGGCCGAGGCGCGCGGGGCTCTGAAGCCGCCGTTCAAGCCGAGTACGGAGTATGTGTGCACCTTGCAGGATCTTGAGTGTCCGCCTGGGGCCTATGATATCGTGTGGGCCACGCACGCCCTTTACGCCTTGCCGCGCGAGGACCTGGACGAGGGCCTGCGCCGTTTTACGGACGCTATCGGATCCAAGGGCTGCGGTTTCATCGCCCATGCCTCGCAGCGCGCCCATTATCTGGCGTTCTACAAGGCCTATCTGGCCGGGTTCGACCGCCCTGAAAGCGAGCCCTATCTGTCTGCGGAGGAACTGGCCGAGGCCTTGACCCGGCTTGGGGTGTCCTTCACCACCCGCACGATCGAGTATGACAACATGGCGCCCGACAGCGAGCGCGGTGCCGTGGAAGGTTATCTGCAGCGCTGTCTGTTCGACGATACGCTCAGCATCAATGACATGCTGACGAATGCCGAGACCGGGCCTTATCTGCGCGCCTGCCTGCAGGACGGTATCTGGCGTTTTCCGCAAACCGTTTTCCTGATCTGGATCCAATGAGCGGTACGCTGACCTTCATGAGCGATCCAGCCGCAACCACGGTGGCCTTCATCCGGCGTTCAGGCCCGGCGCTCGGGTTCGGGTTCCTGCTCGCGTTCAGCTCCAGTGTCGGCCAGACCTATTTCATCGGCCTGTTCGGCACGGGGCTGCGCGCCGATCTGGGCCTGTCGCACGGCGCGTTCGGCACGCTTTATTCCATGGCGACCTTGGCAAGCGCCGCCATATTGCTCTATGCGGGAAAGCTCGTGGATCATGTGAGTACACGGACGGCTGTCTTGCTGACTTTGGGTCTGTTGACCGCTGCCACCCTGGCCATGGCTTTTGCCTCATCCATCGCGATGCTGTGGATCGCGCTTTTCGGCTTGCGCTTGGGCGGCCAGGGCATGCTCGGCCATATTGCGCTCACGGCAACGGCGCGGTGGTTTTCAGCCGAGCGGGGACGCGCGCTGGGCCTGGTCACGCTGGGGTTTCCTGCGGGCGAAGCCATCCTGCCGCCTCTGGTGGCGCTCGGCCTTGCCGCCGCCGATGCCCGCACCCTTTGGCTTCTGGCCGCACTGCTCCTTGTCGCCGTGGTTGGACCGCTGGCTGCCTTTTTGTCCGCATACGTGCATCGGCAAACGGCGGAGGAGGAGCCAACCCATCGGGCAACGGACCGGCCCGCGCCCTTATCCTGGACCCGTGCACAGGTGATCCGCGATCCGCGCTTTTACGGTATCGTGCCGGGCCTTCTGGCCTCGCCCTTCATCATAACGGGCCTGCTGTTTCACCAGGGGCGTCTTGTAGAGGTCAACGGCTGGACACTGACGGGTTTCGCAGCCCTGTTTCCGCTCTATGCTGTCTGTTCCGTTGTCTCCAGCCTGGCGCTCGGAGCGTTTTCCGATGCCGCCGGCACCCGGCGCGCCTTGCCTTTTCTTCTGCTTCCCCTCGGGCTTGCTTTGGTCCTGTTGAGTCTGTCGCAAAGCCTTGCGGTCGCCGGCCTCAGCATGGCCCTGATCGGCATCACGGCCGGCGGCGCGACGGTGCTGTTCAGTACTTTGTGGATCGAGCTTTACGGTCCTGCGCATTTGGGCGCGATCCGGGCGCTGACGAGTGCGCTGATGGTGTTTTCCGCCGCGCTCGGGCCAGGTCTCATGGGAGCCCTGATTGATGCAGGCATCGGTCTGAACAGCCAGTTTCAGGGTCTCGCCTTTTTTGTGGCGGTTTGCGCCGCCGTTTTCGCGTACTTGCAACCGCTCTTGGTTGCCAAGGCGCCTCCAGGAGCATTTATGCAGTGAGCAGCACCCATACCACATCAGATAATCCGAGAGCATCGCGTTGGGCTCTTGATGGTCCTTGTAAGGATGGTACGCGGCTAAAGGATCATCTTAAAGCGGTCCATGCCGAGGCCCCTGGCTTTACCCAGGCCTGTGCGTCCGCCTGTCTGAACAATCAGGGGCAGAGCAGCTATGAATGGTTGTGCGCGGCCTCCGCGCCACGGCCGGGCGACGCCGTTCTCGATCTGGCCTGCGGCAGCGGCGTGCTGCTGGATCTGTGCCGTGAGCGGTACGGCTCCGCCGTGCGCCTGACAGGCGTCGATATGAGCGCGGAGGAATTGGAACAGGCGCGCGCGCGGCTTTCGGGCAGTGGCGTCACTCTGCACGAAGGCTTTGCGCAATCGCTTGATTTTGCGGCCGATAAAGCGTTCCGCGCCGTTCTGTGCCACTGGGCGCTGACATTGATGATGCCGATCGAACCCGTGCTGCGTGAAATCGACCGTGTCCTGATGCCCGGCGGCGTGTTCGCCGCCATCGTTGACGGCCCTGAGGCCGAAGCGGAGGGCTATACGGCGGTGAGCGAGATCATCGGCCGCCATGTGCACCGCAGCAGGCCCCAATACAGTGAGCTTGGAGACCCCCGTGTGCGCGACGGCAAGGCGCTGACCGCCCTTGTGCGGACGCAGATGCCTGATGCAAAGATCGGCCTGCAGACGCAAGTGTTCCTCATGCAGAATGATCCGGAGATCCTCGCTGCCGATGCATCGGGATTTTACTATTCGGCGTTCGTGCTGTCCGCGCCTGAACGCGATGACATGCTGAAGGACCTTGCGGCCTATTTCGCCCGCCAGGCCTCGCCCTACTTCGCCATGCCCGTCAGCCGCCTGGTGGTTCACAAACCGGCTTAGGAACAGCAGATCCGGCGACAACGGATGGCCGCCGCCTCAGATACATGGCGATCAGGCGCAAGACGAAAAGGCCGTATCTGCGCCCAAAAGGTGGCCTTGTTCCGCGCTAGAGACCTGATGTCCCAACCAGAGCGGGTAAACTTTTGCCGTGTGGCTCGTGCGTTTGAAATGTCATGACAATCTGTTACGCTGATCAATAAGGTGGGCGGAGCGTCTCTCCTTACGAAATATTATTGCTTCTGAGGAGGGGGCGCTGGCGGATCATCCTTTATCTCTTCCCACACCATCGTATAACGCGGTGGCGGACAAGGGCGCTTGGCAGCGCATGCGGGATGCATGCGTGCGCGATCCCGGCGCGTTCCATGGCGATCTGGCGAAGCAGACCATCTGCTGGCTTCTGCGCGATCAGGGGCCGAACGGAATATGGGCGTTTTGGGACAGCGAAGCCGAACGCTGGCAGGGCTGGGACGCCGCCACGGCCGCGCCTGTTGCGCTTGATCTGCCGGCGGACTTCGAGCCCTGGGACCGGGTCCTCAACGCCGATGCGCCGCCCCATTTCGCCTGGTTCGAGGGCGGGCTGACCAATGCCGCCTTCAACGAGGTGGACCGTCATGTGCTCGCCGGTCACGGCGACGAAGCAGCGCTGATCTTCGAGGGCGACCGCTGGAACATGTCCTCGAATGAGGGGCGCGGCGGACCGATCGACAGCTACCCTATCACGCGCAAACAGTTGCTGCTGGAAAGCGCGAAATGCGCCCTGGCGCTGCAGGATCTGGGTCTCAAGGCAGGCGACCGGATCGCGCTCAACATGCCGAGCATTCCCGCACAGATTTTCTGGACGGAAGCGGCGAAGCGCCTAGGCATTATCTACACGCCCGTGTTCGGTGGCTTCAGCGACAAGACCCTGTCGGACCGGATCGCCGATGCGGGCGCGCGGGTCGTCATCACCGCCGATGGCAGTTACCGCAACGCCCAGCTCGTGCCGTTCAAACCCAATTACACCGACCCGGCGCTCGATAACTTCATTCCGGTCGGCGTCGCCATGGGACTGCTGCGCGAGACCCTGGCCGATCCCGGTCTGGGCGTCGATCCGGCGCATGCGGACCAAATCGCCGCGACCGTTGCCGAACTGCTGACCGGTGAAGTAACGGTGGAGCGGTCCGACGTCATGCGCGGCGTGGGCCGGGCGCTGGGCGATCTGGGCCAGAGCGGGGCGATGACGGCCCAGTTGGCCGCCCAGTTGCGCATCGCCGTCGCCACCAGCCTCGTGGACTCGCCGCCACGCGTGGATGCGGTGGTGGTGGTCCGCCACACGGCCCAGCCCGATCTGATCTGGAATCCGGAGCGCGATCACTGGAGCCACGAGCTGACGGACAGAGCGGGCGCGCGCCTGCTTGCCGCCGCGCGGGATGCGGGTTTTGACGTGGCCGACGAGGCCGCGCTGCTGGCCTTGCCCGACCAGGATTTCGTGCGCGCCGTCTGGGCCTCGTCGCCCGTGCTCGCCGTGGACGCGGAATATCCCAACTTCATCATTTACACGTCCGGATCGACGGGCAAGCCGAAAGGCGTCGTGCATGTCCACGGAGGATATTGCGCGGGCCTCGCGGCGACCATGCCTGTGGCTTTCGATGCAAGGCCCGGCGATGTCATGTTCGTGGTGGCGGATCCCGGCTGGATCACCGGCCAGAGCTATATGATTTCGGCGGCGCTGCTCACCCGGGTGACCTCGGTGATCGCGGAAGGCTCGCCGGTCTTCCCCCATTCGGGCCGCTTCGCCTCGATCATCGAGCGCTATAAGGTTTCCATTTTCAAGGCCGGCGTGACCTTTTTGAAATCGGTCATGCAGAACCCGGAAAATCTGAGTGACGTGAAGATGTACGACATGTCGTCGCTCCGTGTAGCGACCTTCTGTGCGGAACCCACCTCTCCGGCGGTTCAGGCCTTCGCCATGGAGCATGTGACGCCCTGGTATATTAACAGCTATTGGGCGACCGAGCATGGCGGCATTGCCTGGACCCATTTCTACGGCAATGGCGATTTCCCGCTGCGCCCTGATGCCCATACCTATCCGCTGCCCTGGATCCTGGGCGATGTCTGGGTCGAGGACCCGGACGGCGGTCTGCCGGATCGCGGCGCCGTTCAGCTCACGCGGCCCGAGGATGAAAAAGACGCGTTGTGGCGCCGGGCGGGGCCGGATGAAAAAGGCGAGATCGTCATTACCTTGCCATATCCTTATCTTGCCCGGACCATCTGGGGCGATACGGACCATTTCACCGTGGAAAGCGATGGGGCGACGGCCCGCCTGTCTCAGGGGTGGAAAGGGGACGCGGCGCGCTATGCCGACACCTATTGGCGGCGTTGGCGCGGGGCCTGGGCTTATACCCAGGGCGATTTCGCGATTCACTACGACGACGGATCGTTCTCGCTCCATGGCCGTTCGGATGATGTGATCAATGTCTCCGGCCATCGGATCGGGACGGAAGAAATCGAAGGCGCGATCCTGCGCGACAAGGTGCTCGATCCGGCCTCGCCGGTGGGCAATGTGCTGGTGATCGGCGCGCCGCACCGGGAAAAGGGCGTCACCCCGATCGCTTTCGTCACGCCCGTCGCGGGCCGCAAGCTGACCCAGGACGACAAGCGCCGCCTGACCGATCTGGTGCGGACGGAAAAAGGCGCGGTCGCCGTGCCGTCCGACTTCATCGAGGTCAGCGAGTTTCCCGAGACCCGCAGCGGCAAATATATGCGCCGGATGGTGCGGGCCGTCGTCGAAGACGCCGATGTGGGCGATACCAGCACTTTGCGCAATCCGGACAGTCTCGACGAGTTGCGCCGGGCGGTCGAGGTCTGGCGCCGCCGTCAGCAGCTTTCCGAAGACCAGCCTTTGTTCGAGCGCTACCGCTATTTCCTTATTCAGTACAATGACATCACGCCCGGCAGACGGGTGGCGACGGTCACGGTGACGAACCCGCCGGTCAACGCGCTCAATGAGCGGGCGATCGACGAACTGGTGACCGTGGTCGAGCATCTGTCGCGCAAAAACGATGTGGCGGCGGTGGTGTTCACGGGCTCAGGCAGCGCGTCCTTCGTGGCCGGGGCGGATATCCGCCAGATGCTTGAGGAAGTGAACACGGTGGGCGAGGCCATGGTGCTGCCCAACAACGCGCAACTGGCCTTCCGCAAGATCGAGACCATGGGCAAGCCGTGCATCGCTGCGATCCAGGGCGTGGCCTTGGGCGGCGGTATGGAATTCGCGCTCGCGTGCCATTACCGGGTCGCCGAGCCCGTGGCGCGGTTCGGCCAGCCGGAAATCAATCTGCGTCTGCTGCCGGGCTATGGCGGCACCCAGCGTCTGCCTCGTCTGTTGGCGGAGAAATACGGGGAAACGGGCCTGCGCGATGCGCTCGATCTGATCCTGGGCGGCCGGGCCATCGGCGCGGAGGACGCGCTCAAGATCGGCGCCATCGATGCGCTCGCCTCCGGCGCCCATGACGCACTCTCCCTGGCCCATGCGGCCGTGCGTGATTTTGTGCGCAACGGGGCCGACAGTGATCTGGGCCGGGCCTATGCGGAACGCCAGGCCATGACCGCGCGCTGGGAACAAACATCGGATATCGATCTCGATGCGGTGTTGGCGGACGATTTTATCCAGCGCATTCTGCACCAGCTTGCCTGGGCCGGACGCGACAGGGCCGGGGAGCGGGCGCTCGATGCGATCCGCACCGGCTGGCAGCATGGGCTGACGGCTGGCCTTGCCACCGAAGCCACGCGCTTTGCCGAAGCGATCATCGATCCGGATGGCGGCAAGACCGGCATTCAGCAGTTCATGGACAAACAAAGTCCGCCTCTGCCCGTGCGCCGGGACGGCGTATGGATCGACGCGGAGCATGCGCCGCGTAAAGAGAGTCTGATCGCGGGCGGTCAGATGCTGCCCGTGGGCGCGCCGTTCTTTCCTGGCGTGACGCCCATTCCGCCGTATCAGCTCGCCTTCGGCGTGGCCCGCGATGCGGAGACGGGCGCGCCGCGTTTCGGTCCGCCGGGCACTCACGAACGGGAACTGATTGTGCCCGTGCGCACGCCCGAACCCAACGAGGCGCTGGTTTATCTGCTCACCTCGGAAGTCAATTTCAACGACAACTGGGCGCTGACTGGTATTCCGGTGTCGCCTTTCGATGCCCATGACGAGGATGTGCAGATCACCGGCTCGGGCGGACTAGCGCTCATCGTGGCTCTGGGCAGCGAGGTCAAGGCCGAAGGTCGCCTCAAGGTCGGCGACATGGTGGCGATCTATTCCGGTACCACCGATCTGCTCTCGCCCCAGGCGGGCGACGATCCCATGTATGCGGGCTTTGCCATTCAGGGCTATGAAACGCGCACCGGCAGCCATGCCCAGTTCCTCACCGTCCAGGGGCCGCAACTGCACAGGCCGCCGGGCGATCTGACCCTGGAGCAGGCGGGCAGCTATGTGCTCAATCTGGGCACCATCACGCGCTGCCTGTTCACCACCTTGCAGATCACGCCGGGCAAGACCCTGTTCGTGGAAGGATCGGCGACCGGGACGGGCCTCGACGCCCTGAAGAGCGGTATACGGACAGGCCTTGGCGTCACCGGCATGGTCTCGAACGAGGACCGGGCCGCCTTTATCAAATCGCAAGGGGCCGTGGGCGCCATCAACCGCAAGGATCCGGAGATCGCCGAGTGCTTTACGCCGGTGCCGGACGATCCGGACGCCGCGCGCGCCTGGGAAGCCCAAGGCGACAAGCTGCTTGAGCACTACAAGGCGATGAATGACGGCAAGCTCGCCGATTTCGTGGTCAGCCATGCGGGCGAATACGCGTTCCCGCGCAGCTTCCAGCTTCTGGCCGAGCACGGCACCTTGGCGTTCTACGGCGCCTCGTCAGGCTATCATTTCAGTTTCATGGGCAAGCCGGGCGAAGAGCGGCCCGAGACCATGCTGGAGCGCGCCGCTTTGCGGGGCGGGGAGTCCGTCCTGCTCTATTACGGTCCTGGATCCCGCGAACTGGCGGACGAGACCGGCCTCGTGATGATCGAGGCGGCGCGTCTGTTCAAGGCGCGCACCGTGATCGTGACGACTACGGACGGTCAGCGTGAATTCCTTCAGTCGCTCGGCCTGGAAGAAACGGTCGAGGGGATCATCAGTCTGGAAGGCCTGAAGCGCCGCGACGGCGCCAATTTCCACTGGCCCGACACCTTGCCGCGCCTGCCCGATGCCCGGGCCGATATCGAGACCTTCAAGGCTGGTGTGCGCGACTATCAGCAGCGCACCTTGAAACCGTTCGGATCCGCGGTGGGCCGTCTGCTGCGCTCGCCCGGCAATCCGCGCGGCGTGCCCGATCTCATCATCGAGCGGGCGGCCGCCGACACGCTCGGGGTCTCGACCTCGCTGGTCAAGCCGTTCGGCGGGCGCGTGGTCTTTGCCGAGAACATGGCCGGGCGGCGTTATACCTTTTACGCCCCCCAGGTCTGGACCCGTCAGCGCCGCATCATCATGCCCACGGCCAATATCTACGGCACCCATCTGTGTAACGCATATGAAGTGACCTTGATGAATAATATGATCGCCGCCGGTCTTCTGGACGTGACCGAGCCGACGGTGGTCCCCTGGGACGATCTGCCCAAGGCGCATCAGTCCATGTGGGACAACACCCATTCCGGGGCCACCTATGTGGTCAATCATGCGCTGCCCGCCATGGGGCTGCGCACCCGGGATGAATTGCTTGAATATTGGGCCGCGATCAAATCGTCATAACCTTGCTCCCCGTCCCCCGTTTAGGAGAAACGCCATGACCAGTTCCAGCCGCGATCCGGGTGAAACCGACAAGGCAGGAGCAGGGCTCACACGCCGGCTCGCGGGCAAGACCGTCGTGGTCACCGGCGCGGCGGGCAATCTGGGCAGCGAAATTTCACGCCGTTTCGTCCGGGAAGGCGCTTTCCTGGTCATGACCGGGCGCACCAAGGAGCGGATCGAGGCCGCCCGCGAGGCGGTGCTGGCCGAGACCGGCACGCCGGCCGACCGGGTGTCCACGGTTCTCCTCGATGGCGGCGATCCGGAGTCGGTCCGCCGGGCCCTGGGCGAGGTTCAGTCGATCTTTGGACGGATCGATGTCCTGATCAACAATGCGGGATCGGCCGGGCCGAAACAGCCCCTCGATATGGTGCCGTTCTCCCAGGCGGAGATGGAAGCCTGCGGCGATACCGAAACCGTGTCCGATGCCATGCGCAACATTCTGGGCGTGACCTGGAACGTGGCCCGCGCGGCGGCGCCCTTCATGCCGGTGGGCGCGTCCATGGTCAATATCTCGACCGTGTTCTCCCACACCCGCTATTACGGACGCACCGCTTATGTGGTGCCCAAGGCGGTGCTGAACGCCCTGTCGCGGCAATTGGCGCTGGAACTGGGCCCGCGCGGCGTGCGCGTCAACACGGTCTTTCCGGGGCCGATCGAAAGCGACCGGATCCGGACGGTCTTCGCGGCCATGGACAAGGTGCAAGGCAATCCGGAAGGGACGACGGCGGACTATTTCATGGGCCGCATGTCTCTTGAGCGCAGCATGGACGGCGCTTGGAAGGCCAAGGTGCTGCCGACGCCCCAGGATATCGCGCAGACCTGCCTGTTCCTGGCCAGCACTGAGTCGGCGGCCCTCAACGGCGTTGAGATCGACGTGACTCATGGCATGTCCGTGCGCAAGGAATCCCGCTCCACCTATATGGCGCGCCCTTCCATGCGCTCCCTCGACGGGGCGGGCTTGAGCGTGTTGATTATCGCGGGCGAGCAATGGGAAGAGGCACTGGAAATCGCCCGTATCCAGATCAATTGCGGTGCGAAGGTGCTGCTCGGCCTGGCGCGCCAGGCCGATGTGGCCCAGGCGGAAGCGCGCACCCGGGCGCAAGGCTTGACGGACGGTCTGACCATCGTGCGCTTCAACCGGTCCGAACCGGATACGATGGAGGCCCAGCTTGCGGCTTACACGGATGAGCACGATCCGGTCAGCAGCGCCATCGTTCTGCCCCTGAAGGCGGAAGATCACTTTACGGATACGTTGCTCGGCGCCAGCGACGACACGGTCAACGCCTTCATGGAAACCGAACTGGTGGGCGCCGTCGCCATCGCGCGCACCCTTGCCCGCTATTGGAAAAACAACGACGCGCGCCTTCTGGTGCCGCCGCGCTTTGTCTATATGACCAATGCCAGCGATGGGCTCGACGATATCTACAATCAAATGCTGTCCGCGGGCATGGAGCAACTGATCAAGATCTGGCGCGATGAAGCCCGTGTCGATGCCGAGAACGGCCGGGTCCAGCATCCGGTCTGGGGCAATCAGATCATTCGGTACACGAACCGCCAGGACGAAAATGCCCGCTTCGCGGCGGGCCATGCCACGCGGATCATCTTCAAACAGCAGAAAATCGGCGAGATCAGCCTGCAATTGCCCACCAATATCGGGGAAGAGACGGGCGCGCGCCGGGCCATGCTGGGGTTTGCGGAAAACATTACGGGCCTGCATCTGGGCAAGGTGGCCTTCATCACCGGCGGCTCGGCCGGGATCGGCGGCCAGGTGGCGCGTCTTCTGGCTCTTGCCGGCGCCAAGGTGATGATGGTCGCGCGCCGGGAAAGCGAACTGGAAGCGGCCCGCACACGGATCGTCAGTGAGCTTCAGGATGTGGGGATTTCCGGCGTCGAGCGGCGCGTGAAGATCATGCCCAATGTGGATGTCAGCAATTTCGAGTCCTTGAGAAAAGCCGTTGACGAGACGATCGAGACATTTGGCCGGATCGATTACCTGATCAACAATGCGGGCGTGGCGGGCGCCGAAGACATGGTCGTCGATATGGACCCCGCGGCCTGGCAGTTCACGCTGGATGCCAATCTGATTTCGAACTATCTGCTGACCCAGCTCGTGGTGCCTTTGATGAAGGCCCAGGGCAGTGGCTATATCCTCAATGTGTCGTCTTATTTCGGGGGCGAGAAATTCCTGGCTGTCGCCTATCCCAACCGGGCCGATTATGCCGTCTCCAAAGCCGGGCAGCGGGCGATGGTGGAGAATTTTTCGCGCTTTCTGGGTCCGGAAATTCAGTGTAATGCCATTGCCCCGGGGCCGGTCGATGGCGACAGGCTGTCGGGCGTCGGCGGCAAGCCCGGCCTGTTCCAGCGCCGCGCCCGTCTGATCCTGGAAAACAAACGTCTCAATGCGGTCTATGCGGGCGTGATCCGGGCCGTGCGTGAAGGCATGCCGGTGGACAGGGTGCTCACGCGCTTGTCCCGCAACAATATCAGTGCCCTGTCTCACGACGGCGATGCGCCGATCGGCTTGCGCCGGCTGGCGCTTGACTGTGCTCGCCAGGGCGATGGCGTGTGCACCTGGGACCAGTTCCTGCTGACGCCCGCTCTGGCCGCGCGGCTGCTCTCGCGCATGCGTCTGGGCGGTTATCTGCTGGATCTGCCGGAGTGGCGGGAGCAGGCCGAGGCAACGGGAGATAATGGGAACTGGCTGAAACTGACGCCGCCGGACGATAAGCCGTTTCTGCCCCAATCGCAGATCGACCAGGAGGCCGAGAAGGTCGGCAAGGGCGTTCTGTCCCAGCTTCATTTGGGCACCATGCCGACGGAAGCGGAAGTTGCCCAGGCCACGGTCTTCTTCCTGGCCGACCGTGCGGTCAGTGGCGAGACATTCATGCCGTCGGGCGGTCTGCGGGTCGAGCGCTCCACCACCGAACGGGAAATGTTCGGCAGCCCGAAGCCCGAGCGGCTCGAGCAGATGCGCGGCAAGACCGTCTGGGTCATCGGTGAGCATCTGTCCGATTACATCGCGGAAACCGTCCGTCAGCTTATCGTCGATTACGGCGTCGCCCATGCGGTCATCCTGACAAAGACGGTCGAGGGCGGACAAATCATCCTCGACAAATTGCAAGACTGTCCCACGGATGCGGTGCATATCGGGATCGCCGGTGATGAAATCGAACATGCCATGGATGACGCGCTCGTCAAATGGGGTCGGCCAACCACGGTGGTCTCCATGCCGGCCGCGGATCTGCCCAACTATTTGTTCGAACTCGACAGGCCTTTGTCGCCGGAAGAGTTCAGCCGCATGATCGATCAAAATCTGACCCAGCATTTCCGTGTGTCGCGCAAGGCATCGCTTTACGATGGGTGCCAGTTGATCCTGGTCTCGCCCGATGTTCCGTATGGAACGGACGGACCTGCTTTCGCCCTCGCGAACTTCATCAAGACGACGCTGCATGCGTTCACGGCCACGCTGGCGGTGGAGAACGAGCGGCTCATTCACGATGTACCGACCAATCAGATCAATCTGACGCGCCGTGTCCGCTCCGAAGAACCGCGCAATGAGACGGAATACCAGGAAGAACTGAAGCGCTTCGTGCGGGCGGTGCTTCTGGTCGGCGCGCCGCTGCCCGATGCGCAGGATTCCCGCTACCGCGCCCGGATCTATCGCGGCACATCCATGACCGTGTGACGGCACTGTCAAACGGTCCGCAGGCCGATCATCCGGAACGGCGGAGCGGTGTTCCGCCTGCGCTTGGCGGCTGTTATCTGGATAAACTGTCAGGTTGCAGCATTAAGGAGTCGCCCGTACCACCGTTTCGATTGTATACTGTCTGAATGCACGGCAGTGGGGGCCTCATGGATGCTGGTCATTGGCAGGACTGGATCGGAAAGACGGACCGGCGCAGCGATGTGATCGCGCCGACGCCTGTCCGCGCCTTGGCCGCCACTTTGGGGCAGCAGAGCGATGTCGCCGCCGGACCGGGCGATCCATTACCGCCCCTGTGGATCTGGCTCTCCTTTCTGCCGATCGTGTCCATGGCCGATGTCGGCCCTGACGGGCACCCCAAACGGGGCGGTTTCCTGCCGCCCATTCCCTTGGAACGGCGAATGTGGGCGGGCGGGCGGCTCACCTTTCACCGGCCTCTGCATATCGGCGATAAGGTCGAACGCCTGTCGACCATCGCGAAACTGAGCGAAAAGCAGGGCCGCTCCGGCCCCATGGTCTTTCTCACGGTCCGCCACGAAATCAGTGTGGGGAGCGATCTGGCCATCACCGAGGAACAGGACATCGTCTATATCGCGATCCCTGAGAGCTTCACGCCGCCGCCGCCGACCCCTGTGCCGGAGGGCGATTGGCGACAGCCCGTGGCGGTCGACCCGGTTCTGCTTTTCCGCTTTTCCGCGCTTACCTTCAACGGCCACCGCATCCATTACGACCGTCCTAATGCGCTGGATGTGGAAAACTATCCGGGGCTCGTCGTCCACGGACCGTTGCAGGCCTTGATGCTGTTTGAAGCCGGACGGCGCCGTTCCACGGACCGGCATCCCGGCGCTTTCAGCTTCCGCGCCCTGCGCCCGCTGTTCGATTTCGATGCGATCACCCTGACGGGCGTTGCCCGGGACGACGGCGCGCTCGATCTTTATACGGCCAATGGCGACGGCGCGGTCGGCATGCACGCCACCCTGTCCTGGGCCTGACGGCCGGGCAGGCTGCGCCCGAGATAGAAAACGCGAGACGGGGAACGCGAGACAGGAAAAAGCCCGCACGCCGTTAAGGCCGGGCACTGACAAGGGAGGGAGCGGTGGTCCAGATCCTCAATGGGCTGCGCGTCGTGGAAGGCTCGGCCTTCGTCGCGGCGCCGCTGGCCGGCATGACCCTGGCGCAACTGGGGGCGGATGTGATCCGCTTCGACCGGATCCGGGGCGGGCTCGATCATCACCGCTGGCCGGTCACACGCGACAATCAGAGCCTGTTCTGGGCGGGGCTCAATAAGGGCAAGCGCTCCCTGGCGGTCGATATGGCGACACCGCGCGGCCAGGAAATCGTTACCCGCCTGATCTGCGATCCCGGAGAGGACCGGGGGATCTATGTGACCAATCTGCGGGTACGCGGATGGATGTCCTACGAAAACCTGAAAAAGCATCGGGACGATCTGATCATGGTCTCCGTCATGGGCGACCGCCATGGCGGTCCGGCGGTTGACTATACGGTCAATCCGGCGGTCGGCTTTCCCACGGCGACCGGTCCGGCAGGATCCGATGCGCCCGTCGCCCATGTTCTGCCGGCCTGGGATATCGCGACCGGCCACATGGCGGCCCTCAGCGTGCTGGCGGCGGAGCGCCATCGCAGACTAACCGGCGAAGGCCAGCTCATCCAGGCGCCGCTCAAGGATGTGGCGCTCTCGACCCTGGGCAATCTCGGCATTCTGGGCGAGGTCATGATCAATGGCGTGGACCGTCCGAAGGTCGGCAATGCTCTTTATGGGGCCTATGGGCAGGATTTCGAAACGGCCGATGGCCGGCGCGTGATGATTGTCGGCCTGACCAGCCGCCAATGGGACGGCATCAAGGCCGCCACCCATCTGCAGGCGGAGCTTGAAGCGCTGGGCGTCCGGCTCGGGCTCAATCTGGCGCTCGAAGGCGACCGCTGGGCGGCCCGCGACGAGATCACCGCGATCCTCGCCCCCTGGTTCAAGGCCCGGCGCATCGAGGATTTCGCCCAGTCCCTGGACGAACATGGGGTGACCTGGAGCGTCTTCCGGTCTTTCCGCCAAGTGGTCGAGGAGGATCCCGACTGTTCGGTCGACAACCCCATGTTCAGCATGGTCAATCATCCCGGGATCGGCAGCTATCTGGTGCCCGGATCGCCCATGCAGTTCAGCACGGCGCAGCGCGAGGCGCCCGGCCGGGCGCCGCTGCTTGGAGAGCATACGGACGAAATTCTCTATGAACTCGGCTATTCCGACGGCCAGATCGGGCATCTGCACGACGACAACATCATCGCTGGCCCCAAAACCGGATAGCCCCCACCCGGGTCGATTTCTGGCGAAAGGGCTTTGAAGAGATAAGATATTTTGGAGCACTGGCCGGGGGCCAAAGCGGGACGACCGCAAAGGGGCTAGGATATCGGGACGTCTCGAACTGAAAACCCCTGTCCAGTCAGGGCGTTATAGTCATAATGGGGATGTCTTCCCCGGATAGGTGGCGGTTTGAGGCCGTGCGATTGAGGCGGGACTGCCGTAGACTGTTACTGACGGTGATGCTCCGTGAACTGTGAACGTGCATGCGTCTTTTACAAGGGCGAGTGCCCCTTCTTTTTGAGAGCAACTTATTTTTTATAGCTTTTACGTGTTTTTGCGAGTTTGCATCGCATGCGTGAACCGGATCTCCTATGATCGGACCGGACCGGTTGAGCGGGCGGGCTAAGAGTGTGGGGCAGGCGTTAATGGTAGAAGGTCAAGAAACATTACAGGGGCGCACAGCCTTCGATGTGGATCACCACAGGGTGCAGTATGTGTCCCTGTTCCGGTGGTTCTACACGGTGCTTGGACCGGAAAGCTCTTATTACTGGATGACGATCATTTACGGGATCGGCATCAGCTTGCTGACCCTGGCCTTGCCGATTTCCGTCCAGATGCTGATCGACACCGTCGCGAATACGGCGCTATGGCAGCCTGTAGTTGTTTTGGCTACGGTTTTGTTCGCGCTTCTCTTGCTGTCGGGCCTGCTCGTGGCCTTGCGCATCCATGTGATGGAACTGTTCGGGCGGCGGATCTATTCCCGGCTGACGGCTGAAATCGCTTTGCGGGCCGTCCATGCCCAGGTGCCGTATTTTCTGGAAGGCAAGCGGGACAGCCTGTTCAACCGCTTCTTCGACATCATGATTTTGCAGACCAACGTCCCTTCGCTTCTCACAGGGGCGTTCAGTCTGTTGCTTCAGTCGGTGATCGGCTTCGTGGTGGTCTCGCTTTACCACCCGTATCTGCTCATTTTCACGGTCTTCATCGTGCTCTCGATCTTCCTGATCTGGCTGATCTGGGGACCGGGCGCGATCAGAACCGCGATCGAAGAGTCTTACGCGAAATACGATACCGCCCAGGTTCTGGAAGGCCTGGCGGAGAACAACGACTATTACCGGAACGGCATCCGTCTCAGGGACGCGATGGACAAGACCAATCAGAAGACGGCCTATTACATCGTGTCGAACCGCCGTCTGTTCCGCTACTCGTTCTCCCAGCAGGTCAGTTTCCTCATTCTGTATGCCGTGGGCAGCGCCCTTCTCCTCGGCATCGGCGGCTGGCTCGTGATCCAGGGGCAGTTGACCCTGGGCCAGCTGGTGGCGGCGGAGCTGATCCTGTCGGCCATCCTGCTCGGCATTTCCCAGTCGGGCTTTTATCTCGATCAGTTCTACGAGGTGTGCGCGGCCGTCGATAAACTGTCCGCCTTCTTCCGGATTCCGTTGGAAGAAGAAGTGGGCAGCAAGGACGCACCGAAAATCCCCTGCCGGATCGAATTCGATCAAGTGATCACGGAGCGCCGGGACGGCGAGCGCATCGAACTGAATTTCGATATTCCGGCGGCCAGCAGCGTCATCGTGCCCGTCAGTCAGGTCACGGCCCAACGGGCGTTTCTGGCCTTGCTCCAGGCCTATGAGCGTCCGCTCAATGGCTGGGTGCGGCTGGGCGGCATGGATCTGCGGGACATCGAGCCCAGCAGGCTGCGGGCGAATGTGATGGTCTTCGACCGCACCGACATCGTTGAGACCACCATCGACGAATATCTGAGCCTCGCCAATCCCGACGCCTCCAGCGCGGCCAAGGTTCAGGCCCTCAAGGATGCGGGCCTGGATGCCACCGTGCACCGCTTGTCCAAGGGGACCAAGACCGAGATCGTGCCTACGGGCTGGCCCCTGTCGCCGTCCGAGACCTTGCGTCTCAAGCTCGCTGGGGCTTTGCTGAGGCGGCCCCGCGTGGTCGTCCTGACCGAAATCTTCGACCTGGTCGAGCGGCGCTATCTCAATCCGGTTCTGGATAATCTGTCCCAGGACATGGATACGACCTTGATCCGCTTCACCGATGACGAGCCCCGTCCCTGGGCGACCCATTCCATGATTCTGCGCGGCGGGCATCAGACCCTCGAGCGCCTCGATTGGGGAGGGCAGGAATCGTGAGCAAAGCGAAAGGCCTGTCATCCGATGCGTTTAAGAACGATGCCCAGCGCTTCACGGTCATCGATACGATCCGCATCCCCACCGCATCCGATCTGATCGCCACCATGCTGATTGTGACCGCCATCGGAACGGGCTGCTTTCTCTATTTCGTGCCCTGGGTGCAGACGACCTCGGGCCGGGGGCAGGTGACCGCGCTTGATCCCAGGGATCGGGCGCAGGACATCAATGCCCTCGTTTCCGGCCGTATTCAGCAATGGTTTGTACAGGACGGGTCGAAAGTGAAGGCGGGCGATCCCATCCTGCGGATCGTGGACAACGACCCGCAGCTCGTGGAACGCCTGACGGCCGAGCGCGCCGCCCTGGAACAGAGCCTGATGGCGGCCCGGGCCGCGACCCGGACCGCGCAACTGGATCTGGAGCGCCGGCAACAACTGTTCGACCAGGGTTTGGAGTCGCGCCTGGAACTGGAAAATGCCCGCATCCGGCTTGAGGAACGCAGGGCCCGCGAAGCCGAGGCGGAAGCCCAGTTGAACCGCGCCGATGTCAGCATCTCGCGGCAGTCGCGGCAGGTGGTGCGCGCGCCGCGCGACGGCACGATCATCTCGGTGAGCGCGGGCGACGCGGCGACTTTCGTCCGGGAAGGTCAGCAGGTGGCCACATTCCTGCCGGACAATGTAGAACGGGCCGTGGAGCTTTTCATCGACGGGCGGGACATCTCCCTTGTGGTGGAAGGCCGCAAGGTGCGCCTTCAGTTCGAAGGCTGGCCCGCCGTTCAGTTTTCCGGCTGGCCGTCGCGCGCCATCGGCACGTTCGGCGGTGTGGTTTCCTTTGTCGATCCGGCGGCGACGCCGAACGGGCAGTTCCGCATTCTGGTTAGTCCTGATCCGGACGACCCGGAACTGTGGCCGGACGAGCGCTTTATCCGCTTCGGATCCCAGGCAAGAGGATGGGTCTTGCTGGATACGGTCAGCGTTGGGTTCGAGCTATGGCGCCAACTGAACAATTTCCCGCCCAATTTCACGCAGCCGGGCGGTCAGGGGCAGAGTAATGCGTCACCTTAAGACTGCCGTGATCCTCTGGTCGGTCTGGGCTGCGGGCCTTTTGCTGCCTCTGGGTGCTGCGCGCGCGGAGTCCCTCGGTCTTGACCAGGTGCTCCAATCCTCCGCCGACCATTCGCCACGTATCCTGGAAATCCTGTCCCGGCGGGAGGCGGCCGAGGGCGGGGTGCTGACGGCGCGCGGGGCGTTCGATACCCGCATCGAATCGGAGGGCCGCGGACGGTTTTCGGGCTTTTGGGACGGGCGCTATCTCGACACCACCGTCACACAGGATGTGCGCCAGTACGGTCTGACGCTGTTCGGCGGCTACCGGATCTCCGACAAACGCTTTCCGATCTACGAAGACCAGTATTTCACCAATACCGGCGGCGAGATCAAAGCAGGCTTCGTGCTGTCGCTCCTGCGCGACCGGGCGTTCGACCGGCAGAGAGCGGGCGTTATCGACGCGGCGCGGGAACTCGATGCAGCGCGCACGGAAGTTCTTCTGAGACAGATCAGCGTTCAGCACAAGGCGATCGCTGCCTATTACCGCTGGCTCGCCGCCGGTCTGCAATTGGACATCTATGAAAATCTGCTGCTGCTCGCGGAAGAGCGGGAACGCGCGCTCCAGCGCCAGGTGCGGGCGGGGCGCGGCGCGGAAGTCCTAATTGTGGAGAACCGCGAAAACGTGCTGCGCCGTCAGGCGCTGGTGGTGGAGGCGCGCCGCCAGTTGGCCGCCATGGGTCAGGGGCTGTCCCTTTACTACCGCGATGAGGCAGGCAACCCCCGTGTTCCCGATCCGGAGCATTTGCCGGAGGAATTTCCGCCCGTGCCCGCTGACTTGGTGGTGGACGCCCAGCGTATGGCCGAGGCCATGGACCGGGCCTATGCGGTGCGTCCCGAACTGGCCCTGGTGGACGCCAATCTCGCTTTGGCGGAGAACCGGTTCAGGCTGGCCCGGAACGATCTCAAGCCCCAGCTCGATTTCCGGTACGAAATCGCCCGGGATTTCGGCGCCATCGCCGAAGGCGGCCCAAGCCGGGAGGAGACCGACAATATTCTGGGCGTGGTCTTCAAGATTCCGTTGCAGCGGCGCGATGCGCGCGGACGAATGGCGACCGCCCAGGCGGAAATGAAGGCGCTGGAATACGAGCGGCAAGACTTGGAAGAACAGATCGCCGTGGAAATCCGCACCCTGCGCCTCGACCTCAACGCCACGCGGGATCTGGTGGATCTTGCCTTTCAGGAACAGGAACAGGCCGAACGCATGCGCCGGCTGGAACAAACCCGCTTCGAGAACGGCATCAGCGATTTCTTCCTGGTGAACACGCGGGAGGAACGGGCGGCCAATGCGCAGATCCGTCGGATCGGCGCGAAGCTGCGCTTTTTCATCTCACGCGCCGACTACGATGCCGCCATCGTCAATCTCAAGGCGCTGGGCTTGGCCGAGTAGCTTCATCGCGCGCTTCGATGAAGAACCGGATCTGTTCATCCGCGTAGTCGCTTCTCATGCGGTGTCCTGCCCAGAGAATGAGAACGGCGTTGAAGGCCTGCCGGCCGAAGCCGCTTTCGTCCATCATCGGGCGCAGATCCTGAAGCATCTCCCGGGTCAGCGCCTGCCCCTTGTTGTAAAGTCGGTTGCCGCCGGCATCGATCAAGCCGCGTTCGGTCAGGAACGCAACGAAGGCCTGCGCCCGTGCGAGCGGAAAATCCGTCAACGGAACGATGGCTTCGGCCGTCACGGGGACGGGCGTGGCCGTATAGACATCGACCCGTGCGCCTTGTGCTTTCAAGAACGCGACGCCCTTGAGA
Source organism: uncultured Alphaproteobacteria bacterium (assembly GCA_964612085.1). Lineage (GTDB taxonomy): Bacteria > Pseudomonadota > Alphaproteobacteria > JAJFIK01 > JAJFIK01 > CAZTCJ01. The sequence goes on along the minus strand of CAZTCJ010000044.1, from coordinate 2,079 downwards.
ATATTGTCGTTGTTCACAAGCCCGTCATTTTCGGCCAGGACCATGAACAGGGGCGGCACTTGCACGCCCTGGCGCACCAGCGCGCGTCCCGAGGCGGGCAAAGGCCCCATATAGTTGGCGATGGCGGCGACGGGCCGGCCTTCCGCCTTGGCGACGATGCCGAACAGGGTCGCGAAGCCGCCGCCGTTCGACATGCCCATGGTAAAGACCGGTGTTTCTTCCGTAATTGGAGTGCTGCCGATCAAATGCGTGTGCAGACCGAGCATGAAGGCCAGATCGACGTTCCCGTCGGTATCCGCGGGTTGGTTCAGCCAGCGGCGCACATTGGTCCGGTCGGCGCTCTCGCTGGCGACGATGCCGAACCCGGCCGCAAAAAGCGGATCCAGGATGTCTTGTACGGTGTCGCGCAGGGCAAAATCGGCGCTGCCCCGGCTGCCGTGGAACAGGAAGACCAGCCCGGACGGCGACTCCGGCATGGCGATGAGATAGCGCCGCCCGTCGTGGTTTTCTTCCGCCAGGTCCAGAGCCTTGACCGGCAGGGCGGCCAGCATCGTCAGAAGCAGAGCCGCTGCGCTCTGGCGCAGGCCTGCGCGGCACCGCATGTTTAGTGTCTTGTGTTGTGTCTTGGCTGGTTGAAAAATCCCCATCGACCCTCTCCTGGACTTACCCCTATTTTGTCTGACAATATCAGGGGACCTGATCCTTGTCACTCTGGCGGGGCGGGCGGCAACGGGATAAAGGACATGCTTGGCCGTATTGCCTTATGGCTTATCGGGATCGTGATCGTGCTGCTTGTCGCGGTGCTGGCCGCGCGAAGCTACACGCCCGCGCGGGACGTGCCCGCATCCTCGCCCTTCGACGGGCGCGCACTTTATGAGTCGATCGAGACCTATGCCGGTCTGGGGCCGCACCGGGCTGGAGGGCCGGGCGATCAGGCCAGCGCCGATTGGCTGGCGGAAGATCTCGGCCGCCTGGGGTACCGGGTCGAACGCCAGCCCGTGCCGGTCGATAGCTTCGATCTGGAGGCTGCGGGTCTCACGGTGGCCGGTGAAACGCTGCCGGGCTTTCCGCTCTGGTGGCCGCCCGAGGCGGATGCGCAGCAGATATGGCAAGGCGGCCTGGCACTTTATGAACCAGGCCGTACGGAGTATCCGGGCGGGATCGTCGTCATTCCCGTGCCGCGCCAACTCCAGGGCGGCCTTGTGCCCCCGACCCGGCAGGCCATCGCCGCTGTGGAGGAGACGGGCGCCACGGCCATCATTCTACTGACGGAAACGCCCTCGGGCGATGCTTACGCCTTCAACACCAGTGCCGAGCCCGCGCCCCGCCGGACGCCCGTCCTGATTCTCGGGTCGGCGCACAAGGCTCTTTTGGAAAGGGCTTTGGAGGACCGTCAGCAGGCCTCTCTTTTCATCCGGGGCCGGTATCGCGCCGGTTCAACCCCGAACGTGATCGCTTCGCTCGATCGCGGGGCGCCCGAGACCCTGGTGATCTCCACACCGCGCACGGGCTGGTTCGATTGCGCCGCCGAACGCGGCCCCGGCATCGCCCTGTTTCGCGCTTTGGCGCGCTGGGCGCCGGAGGCGTTTGAGGCCAATCTGCTGTTCGTCGCCACCGGCGGCCATGAAACCGGTTTTACCGGCATGGACCGCTTCATGGAAACCCGGGCTCCCGACGCGGCGGCGGTGCGCCTTTGGGTGCATCTGGGCTCGTCCATCGCCGCCTATGACTGGGCGCGCGACGAGACGGGCAAGCTGGTCCGCACGGAAACCGCCAACACCGAAACCCGCTATCTGATCTACAGCCCGAACATCATCCTGCCGGTTAGCCTGGCGTTCTGGGGCGAGCGTTTCGTGCCCGTGCCCGCGTTCGATGCGGTTTTTGGCGAGGCCGAAACGATCCGCAAGGCCGGCTACGGGCGCTATTTCGCCATGGCCGGCTCGCACCCTTATTTTCACACGATCGGCGACCGGCCGCGCAGCACCGGCCCCGCGATCCTGGAACCGGCGGCGATCGCCGTGCGGGATGCCATCCTGCGGGCATTCTAAGTATCCGGTTCGCGTAAGGAGCGTTGCCGTG